>CANRJY010000009.1 GCA_947631085.1 uncultured Clostridia bacterium
TTATTTTTTATCCTGTTTCAAAATTTTTCATCTTTTTCTCCTTTTCCTATTGACTTTTAATAGTTAGTCTTTCTTAATATTTTGCGTTTCAGCAACTTTGTCTATTATACAACATTTTACCGCATATTGCAAGGAAAAATTTAAAGCTTAGAAAATATTATAAAAAATGTAATATTTCTTTGACATTCGTAGGAAAAAGTTGTATAATATCTTGGAATGAGTTTTGATTTGGAGATAATATTATGGATTTTGTCGCTATAGACTTTGAAACAGCCACGTCAAATTACACAAGTATTTGCAGTATGGGTATATGCGTGGTTGAAAATAATATAATAACGGACCGTAAAGAAATATATATTCGCCCCGTACCGTTCGAATTTCACGAATACAACATTCAAATACACGGCATAACGCCCGAAATGGTTGCGAACAAGCCCACGTTTGACATGTATTGGAACGAGGTGAAGCCGTATCTTGAGGGAAAGACCGTAATCGCGCATAACGCGGGCTTCGATGTGGGCGCGCTATGCGCTACGCTCGACTACTTCGGAATAGAATACCCGACGTTCGACTATCTTTGCACGGTAAAGCTTTCGCAAAAGGCGTACCCCGAGCTTAAAAGCCATAAGCTAAACAACCTCTGCGCGGCTCTCGGAGTCACTTTTGAACACCATCAGGCATACGACGACGCGTACGCGTGCGCGAAGGTTCTTCTGCGGATTTTGGAGGATTACAGCTTGTACACGCTCGGCGAGGTCGATGAATGCTTTGAAATAGAGGTGGGACATTTGTACCCCGGCTGTCATATGCCGTGCAGAAAAAACAAGAAAAAGGAAAAACAAAAAACAGAGAAAATACCGTCCAAAAAATAACGGACGGTATTTACATTTCGAGTATTATTTAGTATAATTATATTATCTGATATTGGGGGCGGAAAAATGACATTAAAGGAACTTGAAATCGGAAAATCGGCAATCATAACCGCCGTAGGCGGAGAGGGCGCGCTCAGGCAGCACTTTCTTGACATGGGCGTTATTCCCGACGCGGAGGTTACGCTAGTAAAATACGCGCCTATGGGCGATCCTATGGAGCTTTTGATACACGGCTACGAGCTTACGCTTCGGCTTGACGACGCGGAAAAAATAGAAATAAAGCCTGTAGATACAACAACGGAAAAAGCCGCGGACAAAAGCGACAGACGCAGACGCGAGCACCCGGGTCTCGGCGAGGGCGGACGCTTTCACGAAAAGAAAAGCGAAAATCCGCTTCCGAAAGGGACGGTGCTGACATTCGCGCTCGCGGGCAACCAAAACTGCGGCAAAACCACGCTTTTTAACCAACTCACCGGCGCAAATCAGCATGTCGGCAATTTCCCGGGCGTAACGGTAGATAAAAAGAGCGGTCCAATACGCGGCGACACGCATACGCTCGTGACGGATTTGCCCGGCATTTACTCGCTTTCGCCCTACAGCAGCGAGGAGATCGTGACGCGTCAATTCATTCTCGACGAAAAGCCCTACGGCATTATAAACATCGCCGACGCGACTAACATCGAGCGCAATTTATACCTCACAATGCAGCTTATGGAGCTTGACATACCTATGGTTCTCGCGCTCAACATGATGGACGAGGTACGCTCGAACGGCGGCGCGGTTTACATAAATGAGATGGAGGAAATGCTCGGAATACCCGTTATCCCGATATCGGCGGCGAAAAACGAGGGTATCGGCGAGCTTATAAGCCACGCGATGCACGTCGCGCAGTATCAGGAAAAGCCGCGTCCGACAGACTTCTGCGGACCTGAAAATAACACGGCGGCAGTTCACCGCTGTCTGCACGCTATTATGAGCCTTATCGAGGATCACGCGGAAAACGCAGGAATACCTCCGCGCTTCGCCGCGAGCAAGCTCGTAGAGGGCGACGAGATAGTCACCGAAGCGCTGAAGCTTTCGGACAGGGAAAAGGAAATCGTAGAGGAAATAATATGTCAAATGGAAACTGAGCGCGGGCTTGACCGAGCGGCGGCGATAGCGGATATGCGTTTCACATTTATCAAGAGCATATGCGAAAAATGCGTAGTCCGTCCGCGCGAGAGCAAGGAGCACGAGCGAAGCCGCAAAATCGACGCTGTTCTGACGGGCAAATACACGGCTCTGCCCGCGTTTATCGGGATCATGGCTTTGATATTTTGGCTTACGTTCAACGTGATAGGCGCGTGGATGCAGAGCGCACTCGAAAGCGGAATAGATTTGCTTACAAATCTCGCAGACCAAGCGCTCGGGGCGTGGCATGTAAACACGGTGTTGCACTCGCTTATAGTGGACGGCATTTTCAACGGCGTTGGAAGCGTATTGAGCTTCCTTCCGATTATCGTGACGCTGTTTTTCTTCCTGTCTCTTTTGGAGGACAGCGGCTACATGGCGCGCGTGGCGTTTGTTATGGACAAACTGCTCAGACGCATAGGCTTGTCGGGCCGAAGTATAGTTCCTATGCTTATCGGCTTCGGCTGCACAGTCCCGGGAGTTATGGCAAGCCGCACTCTGCCGTCGGCGAGGGACAGAAAAATGACGATTATGATGACGCCGTTTATGAGCTGTACCGCGAAGCTGCCCATCTATGCGTTTCTGACAGCCGCGTTTTTTCCGAAATACGGCGGTCTGGTAATGATAAGCCTGTATATTATCGGTATACTCGTCGGAATACTTTTCGCGCTGATATCGCGTAAGATCCTGTTCAAGGGCGAGGCTGTACCGTTCGTAATGGAGCTTCCCAACTACCGTATGCCGGGCGCAAAAAACGTCGCGCGGCTTTTATGGGACAAAGCGAAAGACTTCTTGCAGCGCGCTTTTACGGTAATATTCGTTGCGACGATCATCATATGGTTTTTACAGACGTTCGATATGCGCCTTAATCTCGTAGATAATTCAAGCGAGAGCATACTCGCCGCTATCGCGGGAGTGATAGCTCCGATTTTCAAGCCTTTAGGCTTCGGCGACTGGCGCGTTTCCACGTCGCTTATCGCGGGATTTATGGCGAAGGAAAGCGTTGTTTCGACCATATCGGTGCTTTTCGGAAGTACGGCGGCGATGATAGAGACTATAACACCGCTCGCGGCAATGTCGCTTCTTGTATTCTGCCTGTTATATACGCCGTGCGTCGCGGCGGTATCGTCGATAAAACGCGAGCTCGGCGGAAAATGGGCGTTCTGTATCGTCGTAATGCAGTGCGCGATAGCGTGGGTATGCGCGTTTATTGTGAGATTGATCGGTATGATTTTTGTATAAAAAACGGGTTTATTTGCCCGTTTTTTATTTTGAAAGCTCGTTTTTATATTCATCTCTGATCAACGCATACAATATAATGTGATTAATTATTTCCGTAAATTCGGGAGTATCGGCATACAGCGGTCTGTCTCCCGGACATTTTCCGAGAAAAATTTTACCGCCTTTGATCATGTTTTCGTCAGCCGCATACAGCCGTCTTTTAAGCTCCTCCGAACGGGCGCCTTTTTTCATCACGGCTCCGTTATGAGTAAGATAAAATACATTATCACGTACGGTAAGAAATTTATTCAGGTCAAGCTGCAGAGCCATTTCGTCATGCTCATTGTCGCTTACGGAAACTACGAGCACGCTTTTTGACTCTCTGTTTCCGTATACCGGATCGTTTATTGATTTGCCCGTTGACATAATACCGATATTTATTATCCTGTTTCCTTTTTTATAATCGTCTATCATAACGGAACGATATGTGCCCGTTCCGAATGTGCCGCCGGACGCGTCGCCGTAGCCCAAAAAATAGCAGCCCAGATCCTCCGTTATTTCAAAAAAATTATTTTTACTTTGCGGAATACTGTGTGACATATCACGAAGCGCGTCAAATATATTCGCGATATACGGTATTAACTCTTCGGGCGTATCCTCTCCTGCGTATCCGTTGATCAAGCCGTCTTTTTTTATAAAATCAATATTGAACAGTTCTTCCGCGGTGCATCTTCTGAAGGTATGCGGATGATCAGCCTCTCCCGCGCCGATAAGCATATTACCGTAATTTACCGCGCCGTCAAGCAAAACATATGTCTTTTTTTCATTGTCATACCGAAATTGGAACAGCTCCGAACCGTTTGTTAAAATGACATAGCCGCATAAAACCGCGTCCGCATAACGGCACGCCTGACCGACGGTCTGAGCCGTCAAAGGAACGCTTGCCGCTTTACATTCAACTATCGCAAGCGTTTTGCGTTGATTATTTTCATTGATCGCATCAATAACAATATCAATACGTCCGTTTTCTTCAACTCCCTCATAACGGTGAAGATGTACCTCTGTTTCTATGTTACCGTGCGGCACGTCTAAATATTGTTCGAGATATACCGCTGTCTTCTGTCTGATCAATTCCTCCGGAGTTGACGGAAGAAAAATGTTCCTGTACGGATCGTAATACACACTTTTTCCGTTATTGTTATAAACCTTAGGCGTAGGAATTTTATCAAAAATTTTTCGTATATCCATTGTTCCCTCCCGATATTTTTATTCCCGTATCAGCATAGGCTCGAAACGGAGGTAATCCGCCGAGACAAGCTTGTATTCTGTTCCGTCAACTATACCCTCGACCGCGCTTTTGTGTGCCGGTCCGTGGAGGTGTCCGTAGAAGCATTTTTTTACTCCGTATTTTTTCATCACATCGGTAAACGCGTTCGGCTCGCGCTGTACGGATAACGGCGGATAGTGGGTAAACACTGTTATTTCATCACACTCCCCCGCCGTTTTTATCGACAGCTCCAAGCGCTGCGCCTCGCGGCTGAATATTTTCTCGTCCTCGTCGGAAAAACTCTCCCACGACGGGTTCAGCCAGCCGCGCGTTCCGCATATGGCGGTGTTTTCGTATTTGTATGAGTTGTTATGAAGGAAATCTATATCCGAAAAGCCATTGTCAGCGATAAAGGTCCTCAGCTTATTAAGCGTCGTCCACCAATAATCGTGGTTGCCCTTCAGCAGTATTTTCCGTCCGTTGAGCTTATGCAGAAACTCGAAATCCCTGTACGACTGCTCAAGATATGTCGCCCAGGAAAAGTCACCTGGCATTACTACCGTGTCGCCGGTCTTTATTTTGCTTTGCCAGTTGTCCGCGAGCCGCTCAACATAGCCGCTCCATGCGGCGCCGAATATATCCATCGGCTTGTCTATTCCGAGCGGTAAATGCAAATCCGCGATTGTGTAAAGCGCCATATATTATCTCCTTTTAATCAAACAGCGATACCTGATCCGCGTCAGGAAGCTCGCTGAAACAGCCGTTCGCCTCTAATATATCGAGCATCGATTTTGTTACTCCCGTCCTTAAACGCAAATCCTCAACGGTTTTAAATTCACCCTTTTCGCGTTCCGCCGTTATACTTTCCGCCGCCGTGTCGCTCATTCCAGGGAGCGAATTTAGGGGCGGCAAAATTCCTTCGGGAGTCTGCAAAAAGTGAGTCGCATGGGATTTGTATAGATCCACCTTCACAAAATTAATTCCGCGCGCGTACATCTCTATGCACAGCTCCAAAATCGGAACGAGGTTCTCCTCCTTCGGTGTAACCGTTCCGTCGCTCTTTTTTTTCTGTATATCCTTAAGGGCAGCACGGGCTGTTTCCATGCCGTTCGCCATTATGGACGCGTCGAATAAATCGGCTCTTACCGAAAATGTCGCCATATAGAACGCCTCGGGATAATGCACCTTAAAATACGCTATTCTGAACGCCATCGTAACATACGCGACCGCGTGCGCCTTCGGGAACATGTATTTTATCTTTTTACACGAGTCAAGATACCACTCCGGCACGTCCGCCGCGCGCATAGCTTCCTCATCCTCGGGCTTTAATCCCTTGCCCTTTCTGACCGATTCCATGATCCTGAACGAATGTCCCGCTTCCACGCCTTTTGAAATAAGGTAGATCATAATATCGTCACGGCAGCAGATGGATTCGGAAAGTGTCGTTACGCCCTGACGGATATAATCCTGAGCGTTATTGAGCCACACATCCGTGCCGTGGGAAAGTCCGGAAATCCTGACAAGCTCAGAAAACATTGTCGGCTTCGTGTCCTCAAGCATCTGACGCACAAATTTTGTTCCGAACTCTGGAACGCCGTATGTGCCTAAGTTTGTGCCGATGTCATCCTTGAGCTTGAGCGCCTTGTTAGACGTAAACAAACTCAGCGTTTCCTTGTCGTCAAGCGGGATTTTGCGCGCGTCCACGCCGGTTATGTCCATTAGCATTCGAATTACCGTGGGATCGTCGTGACCGAGCTCGTCGAGCTTCAGAAGGTTTTGGTCGATCGAGTGATAATCAAAATGCGTTGTTATTATCGTTGAGTTAGGGTCGTCCGCCGGATGCTGTACGGGACAAAATTCATGGATATTGTTTGTGTACGGTACAACGATTATACCTCCCGGGTGCTGTCCCGACGTGCGCTTTACTCCGACGCAGCCCTGCGCGAGACGGTTCATTTCCGCCTGACGCATAGTAATACCCCTGTCCTCGCAGTAGCGTTTTACATATCCGAACGCGGTCTTTTCCGCGACAGTTCCTATCGTTCCCGCGCGGAAAACGAATCCCTCTCCGAAAAATGTTTCCGTGTATTTATGGATGACGGGCTGATATTCGCCGGAAAAATTCAAGTCAATATCAGGCTCCTTATCGCCCTTGAAGCCGAGGAAGGTTTCAAAAGGTATGTCGTGTCCGTCCTTTTTATACGGCGTACCGCATTTGGGACAAACTTTGTCGGGCAGGTCGCAGCCCGAAACGCCGGCGCTGCCCTCGACAAATTCCGAATTTTTACAGTTCGGGCAGATATAGTGCGGCGGAAGTGAATTGACCTCCGTTATGTCCGACAAAAACGCCACAAACGACGAGCCTACCGAGCCTCTCGAGCCTACGAGATAGCCGTCCTGGAGCGAATGGCGCACAAGCTCCTGCGCTATTCTGTACATTACCGAGAAGCCGTACGTCGTAATCGAGTGAAGCTCCTTGTCGAGCCTTTCCTGAACAATCGGCGGAAGCGGGTCCCCGTAAATTTCCTTCGCTTTTTTCATGGAATCGTTTACAATTCCCTCCTCCGCGCCCTCGACAACAGGCGGGCATTTTTCCTTTGGTATCGGACGCACGTTTTCTATCATGTCCGCGATTTTATTTGTATTTGTGACTACCACCTCATATGCTTTTTCCTTGCCGAGATATTTAAATTCCTCAAGCATTTCCTCGGTTGTGCGCAAATACAGCGGTGCCTGATTGTCCGCGTCCTTGAAGCCCTTGTAATTCATAAGTATTTTTCTGTAGTCCGCTCCCTCGGGATCAAGAAAATGCACGTCGCATGTGGCGCAGACGGGTTTGTTGTATTTCTCGCCGAGCTTTACAATACGGCGGTTAAAATCCATAAGGTGCTCATCGGACGTTACCTGCGGGAAATCATCAGAATACTTCATATACTCGTTATTTCCGATAGGCTGAATTTCGAGATAATCGTAAAAATCAACCATATCCTTCAGTTCTTCGTCCATTTTTCCGTCAACGACCGCGCGGAACAGCTCGCCTGCCTCGCACGCAGAGCCGAGAATAAGTCCTTCGCGCTTCTCCTCGAGCAAACTGCGCGGTATTCTCGGAGTGCGGTAAAAATAATTGAGATGCGACGCGGATATCATTTCATATATGTGTCTCAGACCAATCTGATTTTTCGCTAAAATTATTATGTGATACGCCTTTGTTTTTTTCGCCGCGCCGCGCAAATCAAAAGCGTCGTTCAGCTTAGAGATCTCCGTTTTTCCCTGTTCTCGGAGCTCGGCGAGCATCTTAACAAACGCGTCGGCGGTAGCTTTTGCATCGTCCACCGCGCGATGATGATTATCGAGAATTACATTCAGATTTTTCGCGAGCGTGTCAAGACGGTGGTTATTCCATTCCGGATACATACAGCGCGCGAGAGTGAGCGTGTCGAGCACACAGAAATTATACGCAAGTCCGTTACGCTCTGCCGCAGTCTTTATAAATCCCGTATCAAACGATGCATTGTGCGCCACAAGCACCGAATCCTTTGCAAATTCAAAGAAATCACCGAGTATCTCCCCGATTTTCGGCGCGTCCTTTACCATTTCGTTACTTATTCCGGTAAGACGCTCGATATTCTGCGGTATCGGCTGACACGGATTTACAAAAGTTGACCATCTGTCCGTAATCTCCCCGTTTACTACCTTAACAGCGCCTATTTCCGTTATCGCGTTTTTTTCATTGTTAAGTCCGGTTGTTTCTATGTCAAAAACCACAAATGGAGAGTTGATAGTTTCATTTCCGGCGTTATAGACTATTTTCGCCGCGTCATCCACCAAATAGCCCTCCACGCCGTATATGACCTTTATTTTCTCGTTCAGATCTGACGCCTTCATCGCGTCCGGATAAGACTGAACCACGCCGTGGTCTGTAATCGCGATCGCCTTGTGTCCCCATTCGACAGCTCTGCCGATCAGCGCCTTGGTTTCGGAAACACCGTCCATCGCGGACATCTGCGTATGCAAATGCAGCTCGACGCGCTTTTCCTCGGCGTTATCCATACGCTTCGGCGGAGGCGCGATCTCGGCTATGTCATTAAGCATTACGACCGCCTCACGCGCGTATTCGTCATACTGCGCTTTTCCTCGGCAAACGACGTAAATTCCGCCGCTTTTAATACCTGTCTTAAGTCTGCCGTAAAGTTTTTTAAAAGCGTCGTCATCGTTCTTTTTTGTAATGAACATTTTGCACGAAATCGAGTCGGTGTTATCGGTTATATCCATTGTCAGAAGATGAAATTCCTTGCCTGTCTTTTTTGAGGTTATCTCTCTTTCGTCAGCAGCGAACACTCTTCCCGAAAATGTCACTCTCCCCGAATTTTCTCCTATTGAAGAAATGGGGACAATGCTGTCTTTGATGGGTCTGCCGTAAAGCATATCACTCACGTCCGCGTGTCCCAGCGTGCGCCGCGCCGTTTTCGGCGCGGACGGGTTATCAGTATAATTCTGCGGCACCTCATAAATCATAATATTTTTCTTTTCGCCGTCATTTTTCTCTTCCGCAATTACAATGACCTTGTTCAGATTGCACGCCTTTTTAACCTCTTCCGCGGCTTTATCGGCTATGTCTTGCGCTACGCTGTTTTGAAGAATTATCTTCATTTCCCGTTTTGATTTTGACAGCAATATTTTTTCAACAGAAAGATTAGCCAATTCCTCGTCCTTTATGGACGGAATAATCATTCCGAGTTTCGGTTTCAAGAAAATTCAACCCTTTCCAATGTATACAGGGCTGCATACGCAGCCCGTTGATACTGTTTTATTACCTAAAATAATTTACGCCCGCTTCAAACAGCTTTTGGTTTTTGTTGCCCGGGACATTGAACGCGGTATTGTCAAGCGTCGTACGTTCGCTGTGACCCATCTTTCCGAGCACGCGCCCGTCGGGGCTTGTTATGCCTTCGATCGACGATACGGAGCCGTTCGGGTTCCACGCTATGTCGTAGGTCGCTTTGCCGTCGAGGTTTACATACTGCGTTGCGATTTGTCCGTTGTTCGCCAATTCCGCGACCTGCTCGGGTGACGCGATAAATCGTCCCTCGCCGTGCGATACCGCGATTGTGTGAATATCTCCCGCGTTCACATTCGCGAACCACGGCGATTTATTCGACGCAATCCTCGTCTGTACCATGCACGAAACGTGTCTGCCAATCGTGTTAAAAGTAAGCGTCGGCGAGCTGTCGTCAAGGTCGCGTATCTCGCCGTACGGCACAAGTCCGAGCTTGATAAGAGCCTGGAAGCCGTTGCAGATGCCGAGCATCAGTCCGTCGCGGTTTTTGAGCATATTCATGACCGCGTCCTTCACAAGCGGATTGCGGAACGCCGTCGCGATAAACTTACCGCTGCCCTCCGGCTCGTCTCCGCCCGAGAAGCCGCCCGGGATCATCACTATCTGCGAATTGTTGATACGCTTTTCCATCTCGCGCATCGAATACTCAACGTCTCTGCCGCTTAAATTTCTGATAACGAACACGTCGGCAGCGCCGCCCGCGTCCTCAAAACAGCGCGCTGTGTCGTACTCGCAGTTTGTGCCGGGGAATACCGGAATAAATATTCTCGGCTTCGCGAATTTTTCGGTTGCGACCGTGATACCGCGCTTGTCGTATGTGTATGTTTCCGGCTCGGACGTGAATTTGCCCGCCTTTGTCGGAAATACCTTTTCAAGCGGCTTCGTCCACGCGTCAATTGCCTCGTCGAGCGGGATTTTTACGCCGCATACGTCAATTTGAGCAGCGTCGGTAGTTTCGCCGAGCTCCACAATTTCGGGCATATTATCGTCTGCTGTAAACAGCGCCGTCATATCCTCAACTTCCAAAACTATAGAGCCTATCGGCGCGCCCCAGATTTCATCGGCGCTTATGTTTTCATTAAACTTAAATCCAATCTTATTTCCGAACGCCATTTTTGAAATTGTTTCCGCAAGACCAAATCCCTTTACGACGCTCGCGGAAAGGATTTTCGCGCCCGCTTTGATCTGCTTGCCCTTTATTTCAACCGTTTCCTGAGGCGTGTCAAGGAAACGCACCAAATCGTACATAGCTTTGAGCTTGTCAAAATCGGGCATATCGTTTTCGTCACGCTCGGCTTTGAACATGATCACGGTTGAACCCGTCTTTTTAAACTCCTGCGACTTGACCTTGTCCGCCTTTACGGGAGCGACCGCGAACGACGTAAGCGTCGGCGGTACGTCGAGTTCATTAAATGAGCCGCTCATCGAGTCCTTGCCGCCTATCGCCGCGATACCGAGCTCAAGCTGCGCTCTGTACGCGCCCATCAGTGCCGCGAACGGCTTACCCCAGCGCTTCGGGTCAGTGCCGAGCCGCTCAAAATATTCCTGGAAGGTTAAGTAAATCTTCTTATAGTCCGCTCCGAGAGCGACAGCCTTTGAAACAGACTCTACAACCGCGTACGCCGCGCCGTGATACGGGCTCCACTTTGCCAATGTCGGATTATAACCGAACGTCATAACGGTAGCCGTATTTGTCTTGCCGCCTTGAACAGGCACTTTCGCAGCCATTCCGTCGGACGGAGTAAGCTGATACTTGCCGCCGAACGGCATAAGTACGGAGTTCGCGCCGATTGTCGAGTCGAATCTCTCAGAAAGTCCCTTCTGCGAGCAGACATTGAGATCCGACAAAACATCAAGCCATTCCTTCTTTATATCCGTAATTTTCTTCTCTTTGAAATATCCGTTTTCGCCGTCGGGAAGCTCCACCTCCACGTCGGTGTTCTTTGTCGCTCCGTTGGTATTTAAGAAATCGCGCGAGATGTCGCATACCGTTTTGCCGCGCCAGTTCATCACGAGCCTGTTCGCGCTCGTCACTACGGCAACCTCGGTCGCCTCTAAGTTTTCCTCATGCGCGTACTCTATAAATTTCTCCGCGTCTGACTTTCTCACAACGACAGCCATTCTCTCCTGCGACTCGCTTATCGCAAGCTCCGTGCCGTCAAGTCCCTCGTACTTTTTCGGCACCTTGTCGAGGTTGATTGTAAGACCGTCCGCAAGCTCGCCTATCGCAACCGACACGCCGCCCGCGCCGAAGTCGTTGCAGCGTTTTATAAGCGTCGTGACCTTCTCGTTTCTGAAAAGGCGCTGAATTTTGCGTTCAACGGGCGGATTACCCTTCTGAACCTCGCTTCCGCAGGTTAAGACGCTCTGCTCCGTATGAGCCTTCGACGAGCCTGTCGCGCCGCCTATGCCGTCGCGTCCCGTTCTGCCGCCCAAAAGTATGATAACGTCGCCCTCCGACGGCACTTCGCGTATCACGTTCTTCTTCGGAGCCGCGCCGATAACGGCGCCTATCTCCATGCGCTTCGCAACATAGCCCTCGTCGTAAATTTCCTGTACCTGTCCCGTCGCAAGACCGATCTGGTTTCCGTACGAGCTGTAGCCCGCAGCCGCGCCGCGCGTGATTTTGCGCTGCATGAGCTTGCCCTGAAGCGTGTCCTTGAGCGACGCGCGCGGATCTCCGCTGCCCGTTACGCGCATAGCCTGATACACATATGAACGTCCCGACAGCGGATCGCGGATAGCTCCGCCGAGGCACGTCGCCGCGCCGCCGAAGGGTTCGATTTCTGTCGGGTGGTTGTGCGTTTCGTTTTTGAACATGATAAGCCAGTCCTCATCAACACCGTCCACGTCAACGGGAACAACTATCGAGCAGGCGTTTATTTCTTCGGATTCGTCTATTTCCTTTAAAAGTCCGCGCTTTTTGAGCTGTTTTACTATAATCGTCGCCATGTTCATAAGACAAATATCCCTGTCGGGCGCGTATAATTCCGCCTTTGCTTTCTTGTATTCCTCGTAGGAAGCGCGGATAATGTCCGCGTATTTGCCGTCGCCTATCGTGACGTTGTTGATACGCGTCGAAAACGTGGTGTGGCGGCAGTGGTCGGACCAGTATGTATCAATCATACGAAGCTCCGTAACGGTCGGGTCGCGGTGCTCGGTATTTTTGAAATAGTCCTGACAAAACTTCAAATCGTCCAAATCCATCGCGAAGCCCATTTTAGCTAAAAACTCGTTCATAGCCGCTTCGTCCATACCGATAAAACCGTCAACTACGGCAACGTCGTCGGGTACAATATGCTCCATATCGAGCGACTGCGGCTTTTCAAGACTTGCCTCGCGCGCCTCGACGGGGTTAATTACGTACTTTTTTACGCGCTCAACGTCCTCATCGGAAACGTCGCCTTCAAGCACGTACACCTTCGCGCTTCTTACCCTCGGGCGCTCCTTCTGCGTGAGAATGGAAATACATTCCTCAGCCGAAGCCGCGCGCTGGTCGAACTGTCCCGGAAGATACTCGACCGCGAAAACCTTTCCGCTCTCTATCGGAATATTTTCGTCATATGCGTCGTCCACGGGCGGCTCTGAAAAAATCAATCCGCGTGCCGCCGCGTACTCGTCGTCCGTGATGCCCTCTACGTCGTAGCGGTTTATAAGGCGCACGTTGGTTAAACCCGTCATTTCAAGGTTTTCGCGCAGATCCTCGAAAATTCCCTTCGCTTCAACGTCGAAGCCGTCCTTTTTTTCAACGTAAATTCTTCTTACCTGTTCCATAAAATCCTCCTTATATGTTCAAGCCTGTTAATATCCGTTCGTTTCCCTTGATTACTATTCTTGCCGTTTTCGCGTTGTCGAGTGTGAAGCGCCAGCTTTGCTCCGTGATAAGTCCCAGCGCGTGTGAAATAATATGCCGCGCCGTGCCGAGATGCGTTACAATCAGCACGCATTTACCGTAATTTTCCAATAAAATCTTGTCCACGGCGGCAGAAATCCGCGCCTGCGCCTCGTCCGAGCTTTCTCCGTTCGGAATTTTGAAGCCTGTCCAATTTTCCCGCCATTCGGCGTATTCCTGCGGGTATTTCGCTTCGATTTCCTCAAAGGTCATATCGTCCCAATCGCCGAAATCGCGTTCGATCAAGCCGCGGCTGATATTGATTTTAAGCCCTTTTTCATCAGCAACTCCGGCGGCGGTATCTACCGCGCGGCTCAGAGGGCTTGAATAAACAGCGTCTATCGGAATATCGCGGAATTTCCCGATAAGCTCTTTCGCCTGTTCAAATCCGGCGGCGTTGAGCGGTATATCCTTATGCCCCAAGCAGGTGTGCCTGATATTTGAATCCGTTTCGCCGTGGCGGACTATGTATAGTGTAGTCACAAGCGTTCCTCCCATAGTTTTATCCTAAATATTGTATCATAAACCGCCGCGCTTTTCAATACAAATTTAACATATAAAAAGAAAAACTTACGGGGCTTTATACCCCGTAAGCCGTCATTTTATACAATATCAAATTCCACTCTTACCTTAAACAAATCCCCGTCAACCGTCACCTCAAACGCTCCGCCGCAGGCTTCGGTGTAGCTTTTCGCTATCGCAAGCCCAAGACCGCTGCCGCCGTCGGTGCGTGATTCGTCGCCGCGGACGAAACGCTCCGTGATTTCGTCGGCGCTGAAATTCATGCGGTAGTTGGCGATATTTTTTATTTCGGTCACGGCTTTTCCCGCGTGCTCCCGCACACTCACATATACGCGTGTACCCTTCATTGCGTATTTTATGCAGTTTACAAGCAGATTTTCAAACACGCGCGAGAGCTTTTTGCCGTCGGCTTCTATCATAATTTCCTTTTCGGGAATGCTCACCGCAAATTCCAGCCCCGATTGCTTTATGCCGCTGTCGAGCTCGCCGAGCGTCTGACGAAGCAACAGGCATACGTCGAGCTTTTCCCGCGCTATTATCTCGTTTCCGCTTTGCACCTTTGAAATATCGAATAAATCAGCCGTCAGGTTTTTGAGCCGCTCGCCCTTTTTACGGATTATTTTCGCGTAGTCGTTCGCCTCGGGCGGGGTCAAGCTTTCGGCGCAGAGCAGGTCGGCATAGCTGATGATCGATGTGAGCGGCGTTTTTAAATCGTGCGACACGTTTGTGATAAGCTCCGATTTCATACGCTCCGACTTTATGCCCTTCTCCACAGCCTCGCGCATACCGTCGCCTATTCCGTTTATATCGTCAGCCATGCACAAGAGCACGCCCTCGGGACAGCCCTCGATTTTATGGTCGGTATCGCCCCCGCATATCTTTTCCACGCCCTCGCGGATTTTTTCAAACCCGATAAGGCGGTTTCTCAGATACACCGCCGCGGCAAGCACGATAACCATCATAAACGCGAACGCTACAATCGCTCCTTCCTCGCGTATCAGTCCCATAAAAAGGCTGATAACAGCCAGCGCTACGCTGTATACCGCGAACAGCGCCGCGATTATTACATTCGATTTGCGCCGCCCGATATAGCGTTTGAAATCCGCGTAATTGCTCCGCATTTTTCTCGACGCGCGCTTTGCAAATTTCACAAACCAACGCCATATTTTTTTGATTATGCCGATAGCCCATACGCATACGCGGTAAATGAGCGAGTGCTTCAAAAACTCCCTCGCCTTCATGTTCCGCGCCATAGACAGCGCGAACGCGAGCGCGATTGCGGCAAACGCGAGCGTTACGGCGAATACGAGCGTATACCCGGCTTCGAGCTGCTGCCATCCCACCAATTCATCGACAATTAATATATCCAACATAACCATCGCGAGCAGCGCCCCCGCGAACAGCGCGAATGATATTTCGGTGAACAAGCGGTCAACGAGCATCAGATGTATTTCCCTGTCGTCCGCGCGCCGTCCCGCCGCTGTGAACAGATACGCCGCCAAAGCGATAATCAGAATCAGCAGAATGACTATCGCGGGGATCGCCTTATCCGCCTGCGATTTCATCTCGTCCCATGCTTCTTTATTGGCGGCGATACCCTCCGCCGATAGTCTGACGCACGCCGTTATCGAATCGTCCGAATATCCGACATAAAACGGATCCGCTCTGTTGCCGCCGTACATAACGGGATGACAGTAATAGTCTAAATGATTATATGTTGATACTACGCCCGCGGAAATCGGACTGTCCCCGAATGCCCTGTATGATTTATCGTATGTGTTAGAATATTCTTTGCCGTTGAAATTTAAATAATACTCGCCGTTATAACGTTCGATACGCGCAAGGTTGCTTTTTATATACTCGTCGATTTTCTTATCCACTTCCTCGTCGGAAAGCGGCTTCGGCGTTGGCTCGGGAATTTTTTCGGCTGTGTCAGCCGTTTCTTCAGCTGTTTCCGAAATTACCGGATCGTCCATTCTCTCCTTCTCCGGATCTTGCTTCATAAATTGCGCCTGCTGGATAATCTGGCTGAGCTCAAAAGTCAATGTTTCGAGCGTCCGACGCGCCATATAGCTTTCCTCGTAGCTGTCCTCCATAAGATAAAGCGAGCCGCCGACATCGGTAAACGACGTTGCCGCGAGATACGCGCACGATGCGGTGAATATCACGCATAAAATAAACGCGGTTAGTTTTGTTATGTTGGAGTAAAATATTTTTTTCATGGTATTGTTCCTCCTTTGTTGGGATTGGAAATGTGTAGCCTTGCGGGCGGATAATATCCGCCCCTACAATCCGGTTACGAAATTTTATAGCCTATGCCCCATACGACCTTCAAATATTTCGGTTCTTTCGGGTTGATCTCTATTTTCTCCCGAATATGCCGTATATGCACCGCCACCGCGTTGTCGCTCACGATCACATCGTCGTTCCAGCAGCGGCGATAGATCTCGTCGGCTGAGAATACGCGTCCTCGGTTTTTGCTCAGAAGCTCCAGTATGCGGTACTCCATCGGAGTTAGGCGCGCGTCCTCGCCGTCGACCGTTACCGTTTTCGATTTCGTGTCCACGCGCAAGCCGTCAATTTCTATAACGTCCTCGGTTTTTACCATCGCGCCGAGCTGCGTGTAGCGGCGAAGCTGCGATTTTACTCTCGCGACTAGCTCCGACGGGTTGAACGGCTTTGTGATATAATCGTCCGCGCCGGCGGTCAAGCCGAGTATCTTGTCGCTGTCCTCGGATTTGGCGCTCAGGAGAATTACCGGTATATTCTTCCTTTCGCGAAGCCTTAAAAGCGTCTGTATTCCGTCGAGATTAGGCATCATGATATCCAGTATTATCAAATGAATATCGTTCTCCGCCGCCGCCTCGAGCGCGTCGATCCCGTTATACGCCTTATACACACCGTAGCCGTCCGCGCCGAGGAAAATCGCTATACTTTCGACTATTTCCTTGTCGTCGTCAACAACAAGAACATTGAGCTTTTCCATATTCCCGCCCCCTTTTCTTGTATAATACCATGAAATTCTTTATATTTTACTCGGATAATTCTTAAGATTTTATTAAGATTGCGTACTGTTTTTGATTTTATCATAACTGCAAGGCGGCAGCGTCGCCGCGGCGTTATTATATCACAAAACGTCGTTTCTTTCAAGCTGACGGCTTTAAAACATTTATTTTAAAAAATTTCAAAAATGCTATTGACAAAATTTCTTAATTGTAGTATTATAACATCTGTTAGCGGCGAATAACCTATATTATGTATAACTAATATATTTTATTCAATGCATATAAAAGTTTTATATAGATTACGGAGGGAGTGTATGACTATGCCATTATCAATGGTGGATATCGGTGAAACGAAAAACATAGTTAAAATAACCGGAAAGGACGAAACGCGCCGTTTTCTGGAAAACCTCGGCTTCGTCGAGGGAACGGAAGTAACGGTAGTTTCGGCTATTTCGGGAAACATGATAGTAAACGTCAAAGACGCGCGTGTCGCGATTGACAGATCTATGGCTAACAGAATAATGGTATAAAAAGGGAGGTTTAAATATGAAAACATTACGAGACGCGAAAATCGGCGAGACAGTCAGGGTGCTGAAGCTCGACGGTGAAGGCGCGGTTAAGCGGAGAATTATGGACATGGGCATCACCAAAGGCGTGGACGTGTTTGTCCGCAAGGTCGCGCCGCTCGGCGATCCGATCGAAGTAACCGTGAGAAATTACGAGCTTTCAATAAGAAAAGCCGACGCTCAGATGGTATTGGTGGATTGAAAACAAGGAGGTACATATAAATGGCAATAAAAATCGCGCTTGCCGGAAACCCGAACTCCGGCAAAACAACATTATTTAACGCATTAACAGGCTCAAATCAGTACGTCGGCAACTGGCCCGGCGTTACGGTCGAGAAAAAAGAGGGACGCTTAAAGGGCAGAAAAGACGTTATAATCGAGGATCTGCCCGGTATTTACTCGCTCTCCCCGTACACTCTCGAGGAGGTCGTAGCGAGAAATTACCTTATAAACGACAGACCGGACGCGATATTGAATATCGTTGACGGCAGCAATTTGGAAAGGAATCTCTACCTCACAACACAGCTTACCGAGCTTGGCATACCTGTTGTCATGGCTGTAAACATGATGGACGTTGTCAACAAAAAAGGCGACAGGATAGATATGTCCAAGCTCGGCAAAGCACTGGGATGCGAGGTCGTCGCAATTTCCGCGCTCAAAGGCACGGGAGTTAAGGAGGCGGCGGATAAGGCTGTCGCGGCGGCTTCCGGAAAGCCGTTCAAAGCGGTTCATACGTTTGACAATAAAATAGAGGGTTATCTTAATAAAATCGCGGAAAAGCTGGATAATTCGATCCCCGAAACACAAAAGCGCTTTTACGCGATAAAACTCTTCGAGCGCGACGACAAAATCGCGTCTCAGCTTAAGTCCGTTCCCGACGCCGAGGAAATAATCGCGGCAGCCGAAACGGAACTGGACGACGACAGCGAAAGCATCATCACAAACGAGCGTTACACATATATTACGTCGATAATCGGCGGCTGTTACAGGAAAAAGAGTACGGCGGCGAAAAACAGTCTTTCCGACAAAATAGACAAAATCGTCACAAACAGAATACTCGCCCTTCCGATTTTCGCGGCTGTAATGTTTATAGTGTACTACGTTTCGGTAACGACGGTCGGAACGTGGGTCACGGACTGGATGAACGACGGAGTTTTCGGCGAAAGCTGGAGCTTGTTCGGACTTGAGATCCCCGGTATACCCGTACTTATAGGAAACGCGCTCGAGGCGCTCGGCACGGCGGAATGGCTCAACAGTCTTATCCTCGACGGCATTGTCGCCGGAGTGGGCGCGGTGCTCGGATTTGTACCGCAAATGCTCGTGCTGTTCATATTCCTCGCGTTTTTGGAGGGCTGCGGCTACATGGCGCGTATCGCGTTTATCATGGACAGAATTTTCAGACGCTTCGGTCTGTCGGGCAAGTCGTTTATACCCGTTCTTATCGGCACGGGCTGCGGCGTACCCGGAATTATGGCTTCGCGTACGATTGAAAACGAGCGCGACAGGCGCATGACTATTATGACCACGACGTTTATCCCCTGCGGCGCGAAGCTCCCGATTATCGCGCTTATCGCGGGCGCTCTGTTCGGCGGCGCGGCGTGGGTCGCTACAAGCGCGTATTTTGTAGGTATTGCGGCGATAATCGTTTCGGGAATTATACTCAAAAAGACGAAGATGTTCGCGGGCGATCCCGCGCCGTTCGTGATAGAGCTTCCCGAATACCATCTTCCGACGGTCGGCAGTATATTGCGCAGTATGTGGGAGCGCGGCTGGTCGTTTATCAAAAAAGCGGGAACGATCATCCTTCTCGCTACGATACTCATATGGTTCCTGCAAGGCTTCGGCGTTGAGGACGGCTCGTTCGGCATGGTCGAGGATATGAACAACTCAATTCTCGCGGCGATAGGAAATATAATCGCTCCGATATTCGCGCCGCTCGGCTGGGGCGACTGGAAGGCGGCTGTCGCGGCAGTCACGGGACTTATCGCGAAGGAGAACGTCGTCGGCACGTTCGGCATACTCTACGGCGGCTTCGAGGAGGTCGCGGAGGACGGCTACGAGGTATGGACAAATCTCGCGATGAACTTCACGCGTCTTTCCGCATACTCGTATCTCGTGTTCAACCTGCTCTGCGCTCCGTGCTTCGCGGCAATAGGCGCGATAAAGCGCGAGATGAACAGCGCGAAATGGACGTGGTTCGCGATTGGCTGGCAGTGCGCGCTCGCTTACGCGGTATCACTGTGCATCTACCAGCTCGGTACGCTCTTTACCGGCGGCGGCTTCGGAATAGGCACTGCTGCGGCAATACTTATCGTGATTGGATTTATATATCTGCTTCTCCGTCCGTATAAGGAGAGCACGCGTTTGGGCGTTAAGGGCGGACTTAAGGCATAGGAGGCGGTAATATGGCTGCGACTGTAATAATCAGCGTTATACTCGCCGGAATAATCGCGCTCGCGGCGCGGTCGGTGATAAAAAGGCATAAAAACGGCGGCTGTGGCTGCGGCTGCGCGGACTGCCCGCATAAATGTAAAAAATAAGCACAAAAAAGCCGCCGATAAAAATCGGCGGCTTTCAATTTGTCTTTTGAATCTATTTCATCAAATATTTTTCCGCTATGCGCGCGCAGTCCTCAATGCATCTCACGCACGGACGTTTTTTATAAAATTCGGAAGTCCTCTCCTCCGCTCTCGCTCCGTTATCCTTCGGCATTGACGAGCCGAGAAGCTCCGAGCAAATAATCGAGCCGTTCCTGTTCTTAAACTCATCCGACATTTCCCGCACCGTTTTGTAGATAAGCGTTTTTGTTTCAACATCGCCCGCCTTCGCTTCACTGTATTTCAGTCCTGCCAAAACTGCCATTCCCGCGACGGCGCCGCATGTCAGACGCATTCGTCCGAGCCCTCCTCCGAGAGGCTCCGTCGCTTTCATGATAGTTTCAAAATCCGCGCCAAGCGCCTCGCAGAACGCGCCCGCTACCGACTGCGAACAATTATATCCGGATTTGAACAAGTCGACCGCTTTTTGTACTCTGTCCATAGCTATTTTATTATCAAATTCCTCTTTATCTTTTTTGACGATGTTTTTTCAAACTCCGTATCTCTCCAAACAACACCGTGTATCTGCTTTGCCGCGGGCAAGGTATCGTTAATACGGTCTATTTCAGCTTGTATCTCCGCTTGTATGTTGTCCGATTCGTAATCGGGATTGGGATATATCTGCGCCGTAATTACTCCGTCCTTATCGTATACGACCATTTCCTTTATCGGCTCGAACGCCGCGAATATGTTCTCAATCTCCTCCGGCGATACGTTCTCGCCGTTATCGAGTATGATCAGATTCTTCTTTCGTCCCGATATGAACACATAGTTATCCTTAACATATCCCAAATCGCCCGTCATTAACCAACCGTCCTCGGTCAGAGCCTTCGCGGTTTCTTCGGGATTTTTATAATATCCAACCATTATTGACGGACTTCTCGCCCATATCTCGCCGTCCACGATTTTTACCTCGCAGCCCTCGACGATCCTTCCGACCGACTCGGGATACGGACAATCCTTGACGCCCGTGCTTATTCGAGAAGCCGTTTCCGTCATTCCGTAGCCCTGCGCGATCTCGATTCCGAACTCGGCATAGCCCTTGATGATTTCGGGGCTCAGATACGCTCCGCCCGCGAAGAGAATTTCGAAATCCTCGCCGAATACCGCTTTGCCGACTGCGATTTTATCCGGATTTTTCTTTGCTTCCTGACGCATTTTATTAAGTATCGAGGCGGCAATCATCGGCACGAATGTAGTCTCGTGCGGCTTGTACGCCTGCAGATTTTTCGGTATTCGCATAAGCGAGTCATTCACGCATACGGTCCTTCCGTACCAAAGCGCCGTGAGAATATCGCATGTAAAGCAGAATATATGATGTATCGGCAGTATCGAAAGCCTTCTGTGTCCGTGATATCCCCTATCCGGCTCGCATGTGGCGTTATCCGCAAAATTGGCGTGGGAAAGCATTACTCCCTTGCTCTGACCGGTAGTGCCTGATGTGAATATGATCGCGGCTATCATTTCAGGAGTGATTTCCGTTTTCGGCTCACAGCCCGCGTATTTTTCAAGTATTCCCGAAAGCGGTACTGTACCCGGGTAATCCGAGTGCATATGCACAACGACCTTCACCTGCGGACAGAGTTTTTTTAATTCCTCAACGCAGGATTCGCGCTTTTCGTCAATAAATATAACCTCCGAATCGGAACGGTTGATCTCATCAGCAAGCGCCTCAACGCTGTTTACGACCGCCAGCGGAACAGACACGCCGCCGCTCAGCACCGCGCCGAACCAACCGATTATAAACTCATAGCTCGTCGCGCCGAATATAGCCGAATGCACCGCGCGTCCGAACGTGTCCTCGAACCACGCCGCGACGGCGTTCGCGTCACGCCTGAACTCGTTAAAGCTTTTATCGATAAATTCCTTCTTGACGTGCGTTCTGAAAAACGGCTCGTCAGAAAACCGCGCGGCAGCTGTATCAACAAGATCCCGCAGCGTTTTTATATTTTCACGCGAAAACATATTATACCTCTTTTCCTTCCCCTGAAAATCACTTCTGTCCTTCCAAATACGCAATCAATTCCTCTACGGTTTTGCATTTGCCCGCCTCATTTTCATCTATTTCCACGTCAAACTCGTCCTCAGCGTCGCCGAGCATACACATGAAATCGTAGGAATTAAATCCCAAATCCTCCGAGAAATGTGATTTTTCCGTTATTTCGTCCTCGTTTACCTCTACATAATTGCATATAAGCGCTTTTAATTGTTCCAGCATTTTGTTATCCTCCTTATTTATTTACGGGCGGACATGATCCGTCCCTGTTTCCGATTCATCAAACCATATCCTTTATTTCCTCAACCGTCGCATTCGGATTCTCGATACTTCTGAACAGCACGCGTCCGAGATAGTAATACAAAAATTCTATCTCATTCGGCGTCGCGATGTCGCTCTGATATCCGAAGTGGAACGTAAGACCGCCGTCGCTCGGGCGATGCATCGCTGTCAGATAAAATGCCTGCGGCTGCTTTCCGCTTGAATACCAGTAGCTTTTGTACGGTATATCCCTTAAATACGGAACTATGCTTTTCAGCGTAGCCGGCTGATATGTAAAGCCTATGCTCTCATATCCGCCTCTCGGGGCGTAGCCGTACGTTTCACGCTGTATTCTGTAAAACGTCATCGGACCGTATTCAGAATGCTTAAACATCTCGTTCTGAGCTTTGTCGATTTTCGCCATTGATTCAAGCACCGTGTCGGTCGGCTCGACTATGGTTCTCAGCGTCATGCAGTGCATCCGCACTCCGCCGCATTTTTTCGCGAGCAGCGTTGAGCGACGCGCAACGAAGTCCTTTATGCACACGTCCTTTTCATCGTTATTGAATTTTGACAAAACAGTGCGCAGTCCGTGCAGAAGCAGCACACTTACGGGGAATCCGTATTCCTCGCAGAAATCCACAAGCTTCTTCGTTGAATCAACATCAAGGTCATACGTTACCGTGCTTCCCACAGCGTCGCGTGAAATCAACGCCGCTGCGCGCTGATTTGGATTTTTGTTCTCCAATCTCTGAGCATACAGTCTGCCCGGGCCTGTGAAATCGGTATAAATCGGCTCGTCGCGCGCAAACTGTTCCATCCAGTATTTTTCATCAGCATCCTTCTTTTTGCATCCCGCCATATACTCCATGTCCTTCTTGACCGACTCGATATACGACGTCATAGGCTTAGGATACGGCAGATCATAGCGCAGACTGCAGTAAATATCCATAACATCGCGGCTGAACGCAATAATAGAAGCCGCGTCCATAGTCGCGTGGTGAACATTCATATAAAAACCGTTCCATCCGTCCGGCATTGACACAAGAACTATGCGCGATAACGGGCCGCCGAACGTGTCGAAAGGCTGACTTGTCCAGCCGTCAAGAATATCCTTTACCTTTTCCTCCGTTAAATCCGAAAAATCATAATACTCGAAATATTGATTCTCATACGGCATAACATACTGCCATATCTGCCCCGTTTCAGGCTCCTTCCAAAGCCTAAGCCTCATCGTTTCGCAGCGCGATACGGCGCGGTTCAAAGCTTCCCTGAGAATTGACAAATTCATATCCATTTTAAGATATCGTCCCGTACCGAGATTTACTATCTCCTGTGTCGGACTGAATGTCATTGTATACAGATGCAGCATCTCCGCTTCCGTAATCGGGTAGCAGTCGCGTTTAATTCCGCCGATAATTTTCTCCATTGATTATCCCTCCGTTCTGATAATGAAATAATATTCAAATAATATACAGTTATTATTCTTACACTATTCCCCGCCAATTCCTATATTTTCTTATTTCAGTTTACCATATATATTCCGCGATGTCAATTAAAACATAGCATTATTCACAATTTCTTCATAATATATTTGACCGGTTTTGTCATTTACGATACCGGTGAAATATGTTATACAACTCCGCATAAATAATAAAAACTGCCGCGGACAAATTTTGTCCGCGGCAGCTTATTATACTATTACGACAGGCTTGGAGATGCCACCCCTGCCGTTTTCGCTGTACGCGAGCACGGCAAGCGTACATTCGCCGCTCATGCCCGCAAGCGGGAACTCCGCCCTCATGCCGTTTTCGCAGTTATGGTCGAAACGCTTTTCGCCATTTACATAAATTTCCACCCGCTCGCCAGTCACCTCACGGAACACGAGCATACTGTCATTATCGGAGATCTCCGTTTTTGCGCGGTACATGCACCAGCCCTTATTGTCTATGAATAAATCGTCACAGCCCGCGCCGACGCCTATAACGCCCATTGTGTTCATGTCGCTGTCCTCGATTTCTGTGAGCGGATCGGGTTTTTCGTCTGTCAAGGCAACGCTGTTACGCCACGTCGCGACGTATTTTTCGTTTATCGAGTAAATGTAATTTATCGGATCTTCCCGCCGCTTTACGGGGATCTCGGTCTCAGCCGTCCCGATACCGTCGGCATACGCTTTGATTATGACCTTTTCCGCGCCGTCGATTTCCTTTACTATCGCCTGACAAAGTCCGTGGAACAAATGTCTTTCGGAGGCTTTATCGGCTTCGTGCGAGTTCGGGTCGCCGTTTCCCACGCCTATCACCTCGCCGCCCTCGACGGTAAAACGTACGAGCGCGTTCTCATTGGGGACATAAAAACCGTTTTTGTCAACAGCTTTCACATTGACCGCTATCGCGTCGTCACAGCCGTCGTACAGGTATTCTCGGCTCGGTTCGATTTCGAGCTTTTTAGTCTCCCCCGCCGTATGTGTCTCATTCTCGCATACGGCTTTATTGTCCCTATAGCCTATGACTTTTAGTGTCCCTTTTTCAAACGGGACGCGCCAATTCGCCATATCGTATTTCGGAACGCTTTGCCGTCCGAGGCTTTCGCCGTTTAAGAACAGCTCCGCTTCATCGCAGTTAGTATATGCCGCGACGCGTATTTCCTCGCCCTCGCTCCAATTCCAGTGCGGCAGGAGATGTATTACAGGCTCGTTTACAAAGAACGATTTGTTCAGATAGTATACGTCCTTTTTAAAGCCGCAGGTGTCCATAATGCCGAACTGCGTGCCGATCGAGGGCCATTCGAATGGGGTCGGCTCGCCGCGGTAGTCGAAGCCCGTCCAGATGAACATACCCATTATGTGCTTTCGTTGGTCGATTTGTTTAAAGCCGTCGCGGTAGCTGTTGCCCCACGGCGCTTTTTCGCTGTCGTAATTGTCGATTATATGCTTGTCCCAATCGGTTTTGTACTCGCCGCGCGTCGCGAAGGCACTGTCGTTTTCCGTTCCTAGCATCGGCACATCGGGATATTTTTCGCGGAACTCGTCGTAAATATGCGTGACATAATTAAATCCCGTCAAATCAAGCGCGTCGCACACGCCGCCGTCGGAGGTGAGCCCCGTGTTCATAGCGCCGAGGATAAAGCGGGTGTCGTCGAGCTCTTTTATCTCCTTTTCCATTCGTTTCGCGAGTCTGCGTCCCGTCGGGGTACCCTGGAGCGGTTCTTCGTTGAAAAGCGAGTACATCACTACGCACGGATGGTTCCTATCGCGCGTGACCATGTCGCGCACCTGCTTCAAGCCGTCGGCGGACGTGTTGAAATTGCGGTTTTCGTCCATTACGAGTATGCCGTATTTATCGCAGTAATCAAGTATTTCGGGAGACGGGTTGCCGTGAGCCGAGCGGTACGCGTTAGTTCCCATTTCCTTTAAAAGACGTATTCTGTACTCGTTGACCGAATCTGGGACGGCTACTCCGACTCCAGCGTGATCCTGATGATTGCATGTTCCGTAAAGCTGTATGCGTCTGCCGTTTAATTGAAAACCGTTGTCCTTGTCGATTTCTATCGTGCGAAAACCGAACGAGGTTTCGGCTCTGTCCGCAAGAGTGTCACCGTCGTACAGCTCGCTTACCATGGTGTATAAATTCGGCGAGTCAATGTCCCATAAATCGGGGCTGTATGTCAGGACGCTCTGCTTGACCGTCACCTTGTCGGCGCACTCGAACGCGGTTTCCGCTTTGCCGACTATGTTGTCTTTAATGTCCCTTATTGTCGTCACGAGACGGCACTTTTTAGTGTCCCCCATGTTTTCTATCTCCGTATCGGTGAGCGCGTCCCACATATCAACCGTGCGTTTTTCGGGATGCACGAAAACTCCTCTGTGCGCGATATGGAGCGGGTTTCTCTTGTACAGATCGACGTGGCGGTAAATTCCCGCGCCCTCGTACCACCAGCCTTCGATAACCTCCGCGTCAACGAAAACCGCGATGTGGTTCACGCGGTCGCCGTAGACCGCCATATCGGTAACGTCTATCGCGAACGAGTTGTAGCCGCCGAAATTGCGTCCGACGACCGAGCCGTTCATGTATACTGTGCAGTGCGACGAAACGCCGCCGAATTCAATTATAATCTGTTTGTTCCGATCGGCTTCGTCGAGGCGGAAGCGCTTTACATACCAAGCCTTGCCGCGCTTTTTGTAGCTGTTGGCGGGACCCCATTTTTCTTCGAAATCATTAAAAACGGCGAAATCATGCGGTAGATCCACGTTCTCCCATGAGCTTGTGTCATAGTCGGGACTTGCCGTGCCGATCGCGCCGCCGGCTTTCGCCGCCATATAGCTCGCCGCGTGTGAATTGGTAAGCGGCGCGCTTATATCTCCGTTATGAAATTTCCATTGTCTGTCTAAGCTGAATTTTTCCATATATTTAATCTGCTCTTTCCGTAAATTTTTCTATTGCCGGTTTTACATGAAGCATCGTTTTAAGCTTCTCGTATTCCGCGCGGGATTCGGCGTTTTTTCTGCCGGTGTATACCGCGCGGAGCATTATGTTTTTCGGCGTTTCCAAAGGCGAAATATATTCTATCATGCTGACCTTATATCCCGCGCCCTCGAGGTATGCCGCGCGAAGTCCGTCGGTGAGCGTGTCGGCGAGACGCGCCTTTAATATGCCATGCTTCGTAATCGCCGCGAACGGCTCGTATGAATATTGCTTTAAAATATCCTTGTGACAGCACGGGACGGACACTATCGCCTTTGCGCCCGAGCGTATGCCGAGCGCGAGAGCCATATCGGTTGCCGTGTCGCAGGCGTGGAGCGATACTACTATGTCAGGCTTTACCGCGGGCGTGTAGTTTGTGAGGTCAGCCTTTATAAATTCCATGTTGTTGTAGCTGAGTTTTTCCGCTGTGCGCTTTGACGCGGTTATTACCGTTTCGGAATAATCCACACCGATAAAGCGGCACTTCTTTTTCAGGATGTCGCGCATATAGAAATTGAGTACAAACGAAAGATAGCTCTTTCCGCAGGCGGCGTCGAACACGATATACTCGTCTCTCTCCCCTATTTCGTCGAGAACGCCCTTCATAAGCTA
Source organism: uncultured Clostridia bacterium (assembly GCA_947631085.1). GTDB lineage: Bacteria > Bacillota > Clostridia > UBA1381 > UBA1381 > CANQXJ01. Next base: position 27,282 of record CANRJY010000009.1, read on the forward strand.
CACAAAATAGTCTATTTGATTGTATTTGCGTATTTTATCGTTTTTGATTTTGCCATTTTTCGCGAGTATGCCGATTTCCGTCAGCAGATCCGACGCGAGCGCGGGATTTACCACATATTCGCGCCCGCTCTCCACAACGCTCGTCTGCGGCTCGGCGGCGGTCACGTCCTCATGGCGCATATTGACGCGCTTATCGTCGGCTTCAATAACTATTCTCGCGCCGCGCTCCGAGTAAATTATCCGCGCCGAATCGTATTTTGAAGCCTCGGTGGGAATAAACTCCGCAAGCTCGTCCGCGGAAAGCGTTCGTTTTACCGCCTGATAATTCAGGATAAAACCGTTATCATACGTTATTTTTGCGGGAAACGGCTTTGTTCCGGATTTGTATTCAACGGTTATATCCGTGAAAAAATCCTTGTTTTCCTCGGCGCGCGATAAAAGTCCCGCGAAAAACAGCTTGATTTTAGATGTTGATTTTTTGTTCATAGCTCGATTATAAGTTTGCGTCCCGTCTGCTCGTATTGCCTGTACTTTACTCCGACCATGTCGAACATACGCTTCGACGCGACGTTATCGTCCGCGCCGTCGTACTTGTCCGAAAGATAAATGACCTCGCGTATACCGCTCTGGATAATAGCCTTCGCGCACTCGTTGCACGGGAAAAGCGTCACATACAGCTTCGCGCCCTCAAGCGAGCCCGAGCTGCGGTTTAAAATGGCGTTTAGCTCAGCGTGGCACACATACATATACTTCGTATTTACCGGCTCGCCCTCGCGCTCCCACGGCATTTCGTCGTCGCTGCAGCCCGTCGGCATACCGTTATAGCCGAGCGACAGGATCTTATTTTCATGATTTACTATACATGCGCCGACCTGAGTATTGTTATCCTTCGACCTCTGCGCCGACAAAAGTGCGATACCCATGAAATACTCGTCCCACGTTATATAATCGGATCGTTTCATTTCCACTCCCCCAAGTTTATTTTTTACTATTCTAACATTAATACCGATATAAGTCAAGACGTTTTGCGTTTATTGACAACGCCTGTCGGATATTGTATAATTATCACGTCGGCGCTTCTGGCTGAAGGGAGGTGGGACGAGTGATTATAAAATCCATAATATCTGTTCTTCTGTCTGTAGCAATCGGTGTAATCAGCAATTACATATATGATTGGCTCAACAGGCGCGCCGGTAAGTAACCGAAAGAAAACCCGAAGAGTTGCCGCTCTTCGGGTTTTCGTTTTTGTGAGACACAATGATTAATTCCATAATATCTGTCTGTCAGGATATATTATACTACAGCGATTGAGATTTGTCAACTGTATTGTATGATTTTTCAGGCGCGATTTTATTGACAGGAATTGTCGGATATTGTATAATTATCGCGTCGGCGCTTCCGGCTGAAGGGAGGTGTTCCGTAATGATAGTAAAAGCAATTCTTTCCGTTGTTTTGTCTGTAGTCATAGGCGTAGTAAGTAATTACATATACGATTGGCTCAACAGACGCGCCGGTAAGTAAGCCGAAAGAAAACCCGAAGATCTGACCATCTTCGGGTTTTCGTTTTTGTGGTGTTACCATAATAATATGACAATTCTTTCCCTTTGTCAAATATATTATACTGCAATAATTGAGATTTGTCAACACATAATGTTGATTATTTCACGGATTCCGCAACTTTGATAAGCTCGCCGTCCGTTATGCCGCTTTCGCCGCTTGAAAGGGCAACGGAAACTCCGTCCTGCTCCCACATTATACTGTGAGCCGAAATCGCCGCGGTACAGCCGTTTATTTTGCCCTCGGTGACGGTTTCGTCGGTTGACGCGGTGTATCGCGTTTCGTCGTTTATTATGCGCTCGTGAATTGTAAATTCGTTTTTGCCGTCGTAGTAAACGAGCACCGCGTAATTACCCGACATAACGCCGTCCTCATTGGTGAAACCGTAACCGTATAGGAAGCTCCAGCCCTCGGGCATATACTCTGGCGTTTTAAGCGTAAAGCTGAGCTTCGGGCTTAATTCCCCGATCGAGGTGAATACCTCTTTGCCGTCTCCGCTCTCGGGGATAACTCCCGCCTCTTTCGGCGCGCCGACATTAATCGTCACATCTTCATCATCTTCTATCAAGCCCTTTTCCTTGAACAGCTTTGTAATGCTTTTCTCGTCATACTGCTCGCCGTTCGCGTCGTATAAGTCGGTATATGACGTTATTCCGTCGAGCGACATTATTTCGTTTCCGTCCTTGTCAAAAAAACTGCCCTTGAGCATCTGCGGAAGCGCCGCCTCCATTTCGCTGAAATCCGTTTGGATCACGTCGTTGTGACCCGTTGTTACGACCTTGATAATACGCTCTGCCATATCACGCGCGAAGCTCGTCTGAGCCGCTATCGCGAGCGACGCCACGCAAGCCGCAATCACCGCGCACTTTTTCCATGAGAATTTTCTCGTTGTTTTCTTTATTTCCTTTTTCATTTCAACACGCTCCTTATCCGTTAATTCCATAGCTTCATATTTTGAAAAATCCATTTTTGCATCGTTCAGATAGTCAAATTCGTTTTTCATCATTCTCACTCCTTATAAGGATATTTTTTAATCTCCGCCTTCCGCGCGAGAGCCTGTTATAGACCGCCGATGATTTTACACCGTTTTCCGCCGCGATCATCTCCACGCTTTCGCCGTCTATATAGCGGCGGCGGAAAATTTCGCGGTCGCGCTCGGGAAGCGACTGTAAAAGCTCGTTTATTTCCGCTTCGATCTCAGCCTTTATTATGCCGCTTTCCGCGCTTGCGGGCGACGGGATACGCTCGTCAAGCTCCGAAAACTTCTCATTGTAATATTTGCGCTTGTAGTCTATGCATTTATATTTGCAGACCGCGCCTATCCAGTTTTTCAGAGAATTTTTTTCGGGATCGTAGCGCTCCATGTTCCGCCATAGCGAAAGCAGTATATCGTTCATGCACTCGCCGCGGTAGTTTTCATGGAGATGGTACGCCACTATCGACTTGATAAGCCCGCCGTACTTGTCTATCAGAGCGTCGAGCGCGCGCTCGTTGCCGCCGATTATTCCCTCGGCGATTTTCTCATCGGTCATCATAACACCTCCCTTGCATACGGTATAAGAAACGTTTCTCATTTATTAATACGGAGTGGATTTGTTTTTTCTATCAAAAATCAAAATAAAAGGGAACAAAATTATTGTTCCCATAAACTCATTGATTCAATAAAGCCGCGTACATCCGCGCATTTCATCAGCGCTGACATAATGCATACGCCGTCCGCTCCAGCTCCGACGGCTGATTTTGCGTTTTCCGCATTTATGCCGCCTATAGCGTATACCGGTATTTTCACTTTTTCGCACACTCCGCGCAGAAACTCGAGCCCGCGCGGCGGAACTCCTTTTTTACAGTCCGTCGCGAAAATATGTCCCGCCGTAACATACGACGCACCCAGCCTTTCCGCCTCAGCGGCTTCGTCGGCGGAATGCACCGACACGCCTATTGTGTCAAATTCATTCAAATTGATATAATGCTCCCGAAAAATCGGCATGGACAAATGTATTTTTTTACACCCGAGCCGCTTCGCGGCGTTTATGTATGTATGCAGTGTAACAGTTGAACATATTTTCATCACCTCAGCCGCCAGCTTCTCATATTCCGCTTCGGGCAAATCCTTTTCCCGCAGAATTATTTCAATGCCGCAGTTCGATATTTCTTTTACGCGTCCCAAAAAATCGGAGCACTGTTTTCTGTTTGTAACCGAAATTATTTTATACATATATATAATCACTCATAACGGGCTGCATACCCTGTCGTTCAATAGCCTCAAAGACCTCGTCAACGCTGCGTCCGTCCGATATTTCAAATTGCGCGTCGCCCTTTTCCTCGCCTTCATGTCCGCCTATTCCTACCGATACGCCGGCGCTGATTTTCGTCGCCGCGATTTTTATTATATTATCGCGGAAGCGCTCGCATTCGCGGGTGGAAATAGTGATGCTCGCGAACGGCAGAAGCAGTCTGTACGCGCAAATCACCTGGAGCAACTGCGGCTCGTGCACGTCGCGCGGATTAATTTTTTCATTATTTATGATCGGGCGCAGTCTCGGACACGATATCGCTATTTCCGCATGCGGATATTTGCGCTGCAGCAAATGCGCGTGATAGCCCGTCGCGAACGCGTCCTTTCTGAAGTCGTCAAGTCCCAAAAGCGCGCCGAAGCCCACGCCGCGCATTCCGCCCAAAACAGCGCGTTCCTGCGCGTAGAAGCGATACGGGAACACGCGCTTGTGTCCTTCCAAATGCAGCGTTTCATATTTATCGCTGTTGTACGTTTCCTGAAAGACCGTTACAAAATCCACTCCGCATTCATGCAAATACGCGTATTCGTCCACGTTCATCGGATATACCTCTATGCCTACGATTTTAAAATATTTACGCGCGATTTTGCACGCCTCGCCGATATATTTCACATCCGACATCTTCCTGCTCTCGCCCGTAAGAATAAGAATTTCCTGCAATCCCGTATCGGAAATGGCTTTCATTTCCTTTTCTATTTCATCCGGTTCAAGCTTTGCGCGGTTGATTTTGTTGTGACAGTTAAATCCGCAGTAAATACAGTAATTCTCACAGTAATTCGCTATGTAGAGCGGAGTGAACATATATATAGAGTTCCCGAAATGCTTACGCGTTTCCGCCTGCGCCTTCTTCGCTATTTCCTCAAGAAACGGCATAGCCGCCGGCGAGAGAACGGCTTTGAAATCCTCCGCCGTGAATGTTTCGTGCGCGAGCGCTCTCCGCACGTCTGCGGCGGTGTATTTGTCGTAATCATACGCGTTCATTTCCGATATTACTTCATCAAGAATGTGTGAATCGATTACATCCATTCCTTCCATATATTCCATGTGATTTGTTCTGTTTGCCATTTTGTTCACCTCAGTCATGTAAAAATCCCGTCAGCGGCGACGACGCGGACGCTCCCTTTTCTATTACGCGTCCCATTCCCGACAAATACGCGCCGCGTCCGGCTTCTATCGCCTTCCTGAACGCCTCCGCCATCGCGGGCACGTTTCCGGCTGTGGCTATCGCGGTGTTTGCCATGACCGCGGCGGCGCCCATTTCCATCGCCTCGCATGCATGTGACGGTCTGCCTATGCCGGCGTCCACGATTATCGGCAAATCTATTTCGTCTATCAATATTTTAATAAATTCCCTTGTACATATTCCCTTGTTCGAACCTATCGGCGCGCCGAGCGGCATTATCGAAGCGGCTCCGGCGTTTACGAGGTCGCGCGCCGCGTTCAAATCCGGATACATGTACGGCATGACAATAAATCCCTCTTTGGCGAGAATTTCCGTAGCTTTGATCGTCTCGTAATTGTCGGGAAGCAGATATTTCGAGTCGCGTATACATTCTATTTTAATAAAATCTCCGCATCCGACCTCGCGCGCCAGTCTTGCTATGCGCACCGCTTCCTCGGCGTTTCTCGCGCCTGATGTGTTCGGCAAAAGCGTCACGTTTTCGGGGATATAATCAAGAATATTAGCGACGTCTCCCGTAGCGGCGCGTCTTAAGGCAAGCGTGATTATCTGCGCGCCCGCGTGCTCAACGGCGGCTTTTATAAGATCGAGCGAGTATTTGCCCGAGCCCAATATAAATCTCGACGTAAATTCGTGACCTCCTATCACGAGCGTATCGTTATCCTGCGAGCCGCCGCCCATGAAATGAACGACCTCTATCACATCGCTGTCCTTTAAAATTATTGAACCGTATTCGCTTTTTTGCGGTATCTCTCCGTTCAGCTCCACAGCTATCATGGGAATGCGGTAGCCGCGTTCCTCAAGCAGCGATTCGAGCGTTATGCCGTCTTTTACCGAAATATTTTCTCCGTTCAGTACCATATCTCTTTCTCCTTTAAAAAAATAGGACCACGAATAAAGCTGCGCCCAAGGTGGTGCACCCCTTCGTGATCGATCACTCTGTTTAATATTATATCAGATTTTTACCGTTTGTCAATAAGACCTCACGCACAAAATTCTAGTAATATGTTACAAATATGAAACAAAACAGTATCAAATTTTTGGCTAATATTAAAAGCAGATTAAATTTACTTTATTAAAGCCACAAAGCGGATTTTATGTGATAAAATATAGACAATCTAACATCGGATAATTCATCGAAACAAAGGAGGGCAAAAAAATGACAGGGCGAGAAGAACGAGAGTATAAGGCTGAGCAGCAGATGGAGGAGCTCATCAAGGATCAGCCGGACTATATTTCCGGCTTTTATTATTATATGGATTTCCACGAGCATACGACGCGCGCGGTATATGTAAGGAAAATCATAAAATTTCTGAAGGATCTCGGCAAGGACATTGAGTTTATTGATATGGACGACATATCGCAGTATATATCAAGGCTCAAAAAGAAAAACGGCGAAGCCGCGTCTGACTCATACAAGACCGGAACATACGCGGCGCTCAAAGATTTTTTCAACTATCTTATGCGCTCCGGAAGAATAGCGGTTAACCCTATGGTAAACACCGTCTCGCCGAAGCGGAAAAAGAGCTCGGATGTTGGCAGAACGGATGTGTTAAACCTCGAGGAAACGCAGAGATATCTGTATCAAGTCGAGCACGGAATAGGCACGTCGAAGGCGCGCAAGCATCAGCACGCATGGAAGGAGCGCGATATTGCAATTATCACGCTGTTTCTCTATACGGGCATGCGCTGCTCGGCGCTGACGGAGATAAACATCGGCGATATCGATGTGAAGCGCAAGCGCATTGTGTCGGTAACGAAAGGCGGATACACAAAAGAATTTGAGCTCAACGGCGAGTGCATGGACTATCTCTGCGCGTGGATGGCGAAAAGAGCGCATATTCTTAACGGCGTCAACTGCGACGCACTATTTATATCAAACAAGAAAAACCGCATAAGCCCGCAGGCTGTAAGCAATATCGTCAAGAAATACGCGGCAAATATCAGCGGCAAACGCATTACGCCGCATAAGCTGCGCGCAACCTACGGAACATATCTGTATCAGCAGACCGGCGATATATATTTCGTAAGCCGCTGCATGGGACACGCATCCATCGACACAACGAAAATTTACATACGCGGCATAGAAAATCCGACACAGCGCGCCGCCAATATCATGTCGGGATTAATAGGGCGAAAGGATTGACTTATAATTTATAAAAGTGTATAATTATGGGGACGGATAATTCCGTCCCTACATTTTTTAGGGGAGAATTGTAATGAAAAAACCTATTAAAAAAATAATTTCCGCTATACTTGCGTGCGCGACGGCGTTCGCGATCGTGCCTGTCATGGCGGAGGACGATATAACGGTGACGGTGGACGGAAAGAAGCTTGACTTTGACGTGCCGCCGATCATGGAAAACGACCGCACTCTTGTGCCGCTTCGGATGATATTCGAAGCGCTCGGCGCAAAGGTGCAGTGGAACGAGGAAGATCAAATTGTTTCCGCGGTGATGGAAACCGGTAAAATGAGCACCGGAATTACCCAAACGTCAATTTCTTTGACCATCGGCAGAAGCGAAATGTTTAAAAAGGTCACGGAGCTAAAGCTGGCTGCGAACGAATCCGGCGGCAGCGAAGCCGTATCGGATATTATCGGAAACGAAACCATAACTCTTGACGTTCCCGCAAAAATTATCGGCGACCGCACTCTCGTGCCGCTCAGAGCCGTATCGGAGGCGTTCGGCGCAAATGTGGAATGGGACGAGACTTCAAGCTCGGTAACAATAACATCCGCTCCCGAGCCCACTGCCGCTCCCCAATCACAGCCCGAGACAAAGCAGGCTACTCTCGCGCAGAAGCTTATGGCGCATATGCCGCACGACCAAAATTATATGCTCTCGCCGTTTTCGCTCAGAATGGCGCTGATGATGGCGGCAAACGGAGCATCGGGCGAAACGAGAAAGGAAATTCTCGGCGCGCTCAATATTGACGAGACTAACGTGGGCGATTATAACGACTACGCGCTGTCGTTTGTCGAGTATATCGAAAACGCAAAGAAGTTAAATTCCGAGACCGCGGACGACGAGTATAAGCGTCCGGAGTTCGCGCTCGCAAATTCAATTTGGTTAAACGAAGATATTCTGCCGGAAGCGAAATTTTCAAAGGAATTTGAGGACTTGATTATAAACAAGTACGGCGGAACGTCCGAGACGGTCAATAATTCAAACGCGGTCGAGCGCGTAAACGGCTGGGTAACGGAAAAGACGAACGGCAATATAAATAACCTTATCGACAGCCCCGATTTTCTCGCGGCAATCGTGAACGCGATTTATATGAAGGCTCAATGGGAGAGCCAATTCCCCGAAAGCGCGACGAAAAAAGACACATTCACCGACAGAAACGGCAAGAAGACCGAGCTCGATTTCATGGAGCAGACGGGACATTTCTATTACTACGAAAACGAAAACACGGAAATAGTCCGCCTGCCGTATTACGGGGGCTTGAGCGCGTACTTCATAATCGGCGACATGATAGATATTGAGCATCAAAACTTTGATTCAGGATTTAAAACCGTCCATGTAAAAATCCCGAAATTCCGTCTTGACAGCAGCTTGGATTTAAAAGACATACTTGAGGAATTGGGCGTAAAAAAGGCGTTTATAAAGGATTCCGCCGAATTTTCGCCTATGTTTGAAAACTCCGAGGCGTATATAGACAGGGTTATACAGAAAACGCATATAGACATGAACGAAAACGGAACGGAAGCCTCCGCGGCGTCTGTTGCGTTGATGGCTCCCACAAGCGCGGCGCCCTCCGGCACGCCCGAGCCTGTAATGGAATTTGTAGCCGACGAACCGTTCGAGTTCTACATCTGCGACGACGAAACGGGCGAGATATTCTTCATGGGCGAGTACGCGTTCCTTGATTGACAAAGCGGAGGAACGATAACAAGCCGGCCGGTCAACAGATTATAAATAGACAGCGGATATTGTAAGATACGCCAAAATTCCATAGGAGGACGCCATGCATAAAATAAAGCACCGTATTTTTGAAATAATACAGGTTTCCGATGAAAATGACCTTGCAAGCAAGGTTTTTGACCTGTTCATAATAGCCTTGATAATACTAAACGTAATACTTGTAATAGCCGACACTTTTACTTTGCCCGAAAATATAAAATCGGCTATGCAATATGTGGACATATTTACGGTGGTAATCTTTACCGCGGAATATTTACTGCGAATATGGACGGCGGATTTGCTGTACCCGCAATACAGCAAATCCAAAGCGAGAATAAAATATATCTTTTCATTTATGGCGCTGATAGATTTGTTCGCGGTTCTGCCGTTCTATGTTCCGCTGCTTATCCCGATAGATTTACGCGTTCTAAGGATCCTGCGTGTCGTAAGGCTTTTAAGAATATTCAAATTTAACCGCTATACAAGCGCGCTGGCATCGGTTGCGGAGGTTCTGAAAAAAAGGTCAAGTCAGCTGATTTCATCTATGCTCATAGTTTTATTGCTGATGATAATATCGTCGGTCATTATGTACAGCGTAGAAAATCCCGCTCAGCCCGAAGTATTCACAAACGCTTTCTCGGGATTATGGTGGGCTGTGGCAACATTTACAACAGTAGGCTACGGCGACATCTATCCGGTAACCGCCGTCGGCAAAATTTTATCCGCGATTATCGCCATGCTCGGCATAGGACTGATAGCCGTTCCCACCGGAATAATATCCGCCGGTTTTATGTCCGAAATAGAACACGGAACAGAGGATGAAGAGACATATAATCAAAAGCATTATTGCCCTTATTGCGGCAGACGGCTGGATTAAGGAATATAAAACGTCAAATGATAGGGAGATTGGTCCTTGTCACCGCGGCGGACCGTTTAATGTAATCGTTGATATTACAGCAAAAATAATATACAATATTGCACAGAGGTGTTAAATATGAAGATCACATCAAGATTTACCGTGGCGGTTCACACCCTTCTCGCAATTTATGTTCTCGGTAATGAATATAAAATGACGTCGGATTTTATTGCGTCGAGCGTCAATGTAAATCCCGTGATTATAAGACGAACGCTCTCAAGCCTGAAAGCGGCAGGAATAATAGACGTTAAAGCCGGAAGCGGCGGCGCTATGCCCGTACAGGATCCGGATGCTGTTACTCTTTACGACATTTACACGGCGGTCGACTGCGTTGACGGCGATTTGTTTAATTTTCACGAAAATCCAAATCCTGAATGTCCGATCGGGAAAAATATTCACGCGGTATTGGATTCACACCTCGCGGACGCTCAAACAGCGTTGGAAAACGAGTTGAAAAGCGTTACTCTCTCCGATTTGATGAAGCGGCTGAATATATTGCTATAAAAATATTTATTTTTTTCGTTGTAACTATTGACATTACATCAAAAGTATGTTAATATATGGTTGTAACAAAAACAGTTACAACCATATATTTATTTTCGGAGGTGTTTTTTATGAAAAACTACAGCAAAGTAAACGTTAACGGCACGGATAGAGTAGAACTGCACGATATGCTCGGGCTCACGGGCGCGGAGGTAAGCGTAAATTATATGCCCGCGGGTGCGGGTGTGCCGTTTGTTCACGCGCATAAGCAGAACGAGGAAATTTATATTATCCTCGAAGGCAAGGGATGCATGGAGATTGACGGCGAAAAAGTAGAGCTTGCGGCGAATGATTTTCTACGCGTATCGCCCGAAGCTAACAGACAGCTTTTCGCGGCTGAGGACAGCCCAATTAAATATCTGTGCGTTCAGGTAAAAGCCGGCTCACTCGAGGAATACACGGCAAATGACGCGGTTATGGCGTAATTATTACTCAATGTGGATGTGATTTTGTTTATTCCGAATAATAGCCATTTGCAATTTTCTTAATTTATGCAATAAAAAACATCACGATTTTTATCTCGTGATGTTTTTTTAATTATTCCGCACCTTTTTTAACTTCCTCCGCATGAGCCTTCTGAATATCGGGATGCATTGAAAGCATAGGCTCGACGTTTTTATGCCTGAAGTGCCTGTCAACATAATTCTTCGTGCATTCGTATACAAGCGGAGAAAGGACGAGAACACCGATAAGGTTCGGGAGCATCATAAGTCCGTTGAACGTGTCGGATAAATCCCAAGCTAAGTTTTCACCCATCAGCGCGCCGCCTAGGATAGCGACAACGAATATAACTCTGTACGGCATTGTTGATCTTGTGCCGAACATATACTCGCATGCCTTTGTTCCGTAGTGGCTCCAGCCCAGAAGCGTCGAGAACGCGAACAGCAGAAGCGCGGCCGCGACAAACATCGATCCTATCTGACCGAACGTCTGACCGAAAGTTACGCCAACAAGCGAGCCTGTATCGGTGATCGATGTGTCGGCAAGCATGCCTGTATTAAGGTCGATAAGACCGGACGAGAGAACGGAAAACGCGGTCAATGTGCAGACAACTATTGTATCGGCGAATACCTCGAATATGCCCCACATGCCCTGACGGACAGGCTCTCTTACGTTTGAGTTGGAGTGAACCATAACCGACGAGCCGAGACCCGCTTCGTTAGAGAATACGCCGCGCTTCATGCCCATTTGAACAGCCATCGCAACGCCGGAGCCGACGATACCGCCGCCCACTGCTTTAAGACCGAACGCGCCCTTGATTATAGACGAGAAAACAGCGCCGAACCGGTCAATATGCAAAATGCAAATAACGACCGTGCCTATGATGTAAAGTATAACCATGAACGGAACGATTTTTTCCGTAACAGCCGCAATTCTCTTGATACCGCCTACGATAACGAGACCCGCAAGAAGCATTATTGCAAGACCTGTAACAATCTTCGGAATACTGAACGCCGACTGCATATTTATTGCGATCGTGTTTACCTGCATCATGTTTCCGATACCGAACGACGCCAAAAGACAGAAGCACGAGAACAGCACCGCGAGAACAGCGCCTATCTGCTTGCATCCCTTCTTCGAGCCCAAGCCGTACTTTAAGTAGTACATAGCTCCGCCGCTCCATTCGCCATTCTTGTTCTTGATTCTGTAGAGAATACCGAGAACGTTTTCCGAAAAGTTTGTCATCATGCCGAAAAACGCGATTGCCCACATCCATAATACAGCACCCGGTCCGCCGGTTACGATTGCCGACGCAACGCCCGCGATATTACCCGTTCCGACAGTCGCCGCGAGAGCCGTGCAAAGACTCTGGAACTGCGAAATGGATTTGTCTTTGGTGTGCTTTGTTACTTGTTTGTCCTTGAAAATCGCGCCGATTGTGTTCTTGAACCAGTGTCCTATATGCGACAGCTGAAAAAACTTGGTAAGACAAGTCATCAATACGCCCACAAACGCGAGAAGAATAAGAGCGGGCCAGCCCCATACTACGCCGTTTACAGCGTCGTTGACCTTCTCAACAACACTTAAAAAACCTTCCATTTGAATATACTCCCCTATCTTTATTAATTTTTTCATAACCCTGATAAATAACGCGAAACGCGCGCGAAGAAAAAGGTATTGTTAAAAATCTCACAAATAAAGAAAGAGCCAAAATCAAAGGATTTCGCTCTCAATAAAAGGGGTCGATATATAAGGCTTACCGCCCGAATATCTCCGTCCTTTTGCCTGAGAGATTGGCGCGTACAGCGCCGTACACCTTCGGCACCCTTTTGAGGGCTTCTCCGGAGCGTTACCGATAAATACGTTGCCGCACAAGCGCGGAAATTCACCCCTTTGCGTATCAACGCTTTGCGCGTATTCATCAGGATAACCTTTCAATGTTTAATTATAACATCAATATGAAAAAAATGCAATAGCTTTTTTTCTTTTTGTTATATTATTTTTTACTTTTTTGTAACATTATGCGGAAAAATTTACTCGTCGCTCGTCACGTCAACGCCAATCGTTTTAAGATCGTCGATATTTTTCACGATCATGCCGTATTTTCCGCGCGCTTTGACGTTTTCGAGGTATATGTTTTTAAAATGTCTTTCCGGCAAACCGCAGAAATAGACCGCGTTTCCGGCTATAGTGCGCGCGGTTATGTTTTTGAAGTAGATCCCGTCAACCTCCGGCGTTCCGTCGTTTATTTCGGAGGGAATATTCGGGTCGGACACGTCGTCGCCGTAAAATCCGTCTATATACAGCGCTCCGCGGAACCATTTTGTGTCCGATATTTCCGTATTGTTATTCACAAGCGAGCAGTTTTCGTAATGAATATTTTTTATGTAAGCGCCGCGTCCGCGAATGGCTTTGACGCTCGCTATACTGTGAGTATTTTCGAATTTGCAGTTTTTCACGAAAACGTCCTTTACTCCGCCCGACATCTCGCTTCCTACCGCGATTCCGAAGCCGCTTTTGAAAACGCAGTTTTCGATCGTGACGTTCACCGACGGAATACCTACGCGCCGCCCTTCCTCGTTCCTGCCGGATTTTACCGCTATACAATCGTCCTGGCTGGCTATGAGCGAATTGCGGATAACAACGTCACCGCACGAGTCTATATCAATTCCGTCGCCGTTGTAAATTCCCTCGTATTGATTGCCGTTTTCGTCGTATTTCGTGTGGACTTCAATATTTTCGAGCAGTACGTTTTTACAATATATAATATGCAGTCCCCACGACGGCGACTGTCGTATGGAAACGCCCTTGATCGTGACGTTTTCCGTATTGCGTATGCAGACCGCGCGCCCGCGTTTTGCCTTGTTTTCGCTCATTTCGGCGGCGAAAAGCGCCGCTCCGTTCGCGTCGATAACGCCCTCGCCCTCAATCGTAATATTTTTAAAAAGCGCGTTCGAGGTGTTTATAAGGCTCGTATAGCACAGCTGGTCCAAGCCCTCGAACGGATAGCCCGCTATAGGAAAATCCGCGATATCGGAGCTTCCGAGAAGCCTCGCGCCATTTTCGAGCCTGAGCGTCATATCGCTTTTAAGATACAGCGCGCCCGAAACGAAGCACCCCTCCGGTATAACCACCGTGCCGCCCTTATCGCACGCGTCGATCGTGGCTTGTATTTCCTTTGTGCAAACAGTCCCGTCCGGCTTCGCGCCGTAGTCGGTTATATTGAAAATCGCCATGATTTTATCCTCCTGATATTTGGATCGCACATATTATACAGCGATATGCTACCTGTGTCAATCTTTTTTCATAATTTCATGCGTTTATCCCAATTTGCTTAGCATCACCGCCGCTTCGGCGCGGGTCACATTCGCGTTTGGACGGATAGTGTTGTCCTCGTAGCCTGTCACTATACCCGCGCTTACGAGGCTTTTTACTCCCGATACAGCCCAGCTCGGAATTTCGGCATTGTCGGCAAAGTGTATCTCCTTTTCCGTTTTCGACGAAAGTATACGCCCCAAAGTTGTCATGGCTTCCGCGCGTGTTATACTGTCGTTTGGATTAAAGCTGTAACTGCCGTCGGGATTTTCTCCGCCTTGGATAATACCCGCCTCGCTCATAGCCTGAACGCTTTTGCGCGCCCATTCGGGGATTTCGTTCCTGTCGCTGAAAATCTGATTTGAGCCGCTGTATTTCGATAAGTCAAACTGCATAAAATTCCCCATCATAACGGCAAATTCCGCGCGTGTCATATCATTGTCGGGATGAAAATATATTCTGCCGTTCTCCTCGGAGCCGCGTATCACGCCGCCTGCCGCCATCAGCGAAATTGTCTCCTCCGCCCAGTGTCCGCTCGTGTCCGCGAACGGATTGACAGGTTTAGGATAATCCGCGATTATTACCTGTATTTCTTTTGTGAGATTTCCTGCCGTTACCTTTATTTTTCCGGATTTGTTCACGGTGTCCGCGAGAGTGAAAAGTCCTTCCCCGGTTATCTCGCCTATTTCCCCTTCCGTTTCCCACTTGAACAGCCTGTCCTCGGATTGTATCCTTTCACCGTTCACAAACGCTGCCGCCGTCAAATCGAGCTGAAGCTCTTCGTTGGCTTCGGTGCGTATTTCCGCGATCTCACGGCTGTCTGTCGAATTGTAAATCTTTATTTCATCGGGCGTTTCGAAGCTTTCAAAATACGCGTCCGCTGTCGCTCCGTCAACCTCGGCGGTGATTTTCACTCCGCCTTGTCCCGCCATGGTCACAAGTCCGTTTTTATCCACAGACGAGGCTCCGTTTTCGGAGTTTTCAGCCGTATAATTAACCTTGCCATATTTTTCAATCTTGTAATTATGCGTGTCATATACGGAATTGACCGATGTTTGAACGGTCATGCCGGCAAGATATTTTTTCGCTTCGGGTACGTCAAAATTGACAATCCACGCCGTTCCCGTCGGCTGACGATTGTCTTTTATAAAAATATAGTTTGCCGCGCGGCGAAGCTCTCCGTCCGACGGCGAATTTACGACCATAGCCGCGTTGCTTCCCGGGAACACGCCCGTAATTGCCGTTGAGCCGCCGCCGTCGAGGTTTATCGCATCCGTGCAGCCGAGCTCCTTCATGCGTTCCGCAAGAGTGGTCAGCCGCGCGCCGCTGCTGTAACCCGACTGCCGTCCGTCCAATACATAAAAAATAATTTTCCCGTCCGGCTTTATTCCTATCGCGGTCCTCGGCGCGCTGCCCGCCTCAAAGCCCGAGCCGATTTCCCCGTTACTGAGCAATCTGCCTCCCACGCTGCTCAGCCCGCTTTCAGCCTCGTTCCAGCGCGCGTCGCCTACCGCCTCGTTTGTTATCTTTATCGTCTGTCCCGCTTTCAGAGAGCGCAAAAAATCAAGCTGTTCGGGATTTGTATGCGTGTCGGCAAGCAATATCATTTTCCCCGACGGAATTGCCAAGTCGCCGTTATACACACTGTTGTCGTCGACCGTGAGCGTAAGCTCCTTTCCTATTCCGAGCTTTCCCTCCTTCGGAGTACACGTTACGAAAACACATTCCGACTCCGTCTTGGTCGATGACCCAAACTTGTCCGTTATAAGATAAACCGCATCAAAACCCGCCTGGCACCATTTGTTTATGAATGTTATTTCAATGCTTCTCGCGCCGTCCGACACGTTGGTTTTTAAATCGAGCCGTCCGATAAAACCGCTTCCGTCGGCTCGGAAACCGACGGCGTCCTGCGCCTCGTTGGTTTTCGAATATATCTCCCCGTCAATAATCGTATGTCCCATAGGTATTCCCGTCAAAAACGAAAAATAATCCGCGTTAACTCCTATCATCGGGCGCATGCCGTTTTTTCTCATATAGTTTACCGCTTCGTTTATGTCGCGCCTTCCCCATATCGACTCGCCGTTTACGACTATCGGCACAGCTTCGGTATTCGGTGTGTATTCGGCGTAATATTCCGTTTGCCGTCCCTCGGAGGAATTATATATTGTATTGTAAAAGTATGTGTACGCGCCCATGTCGGCGCTCCAACCGCCCGTCACATCGCCGAGCACCGCCGCGTCGGCAGTTTGAGAGCACATCAGCATAAGCGCCAAAACCGCGCTAAGTATATTTTTCCTCAAAATATTTCCCTCCCGATATTTATTATACCACACTGCCGTTCAAAATCAAACAGGAAAATATGTCCGTTCAAACAATAATCGGCGAAACAGTAAAATCACGTCCGCCCGTCCTTTTTTCCTTGTTTGGGCTGCACAGCGCGGCGATATCGGTCGCGCGCGTTTCCGCTTCAAATATCCTGTCGTTTTCTCTGTAATCCGCCGTTTTCACTATAATCGGTAAAGAGCATCTGCCGTTTATTTCTTTCAGTATGCTTTTTCCGGTTTCGTTCATGCCCAGCACCCGCGCATATGACGGCGGCATGGTGCACAGATCCTTTGTGAGCCCCAAAAGCGATGAAATCAGAATACGCTTTATCCGCGTATACGCGTATCTTTTGGTTTTTATCGCATCGGCAAGCTCCTCTATTGAAGAGCACCGCGCCGCGGCGGCTTTTATTCTGTTATGAAGCCCTTCCGAAATGTCGTTTATCCGCTCCAGCCGCTCGGCGTTCATCAGGCGTACAGCCGAAATGACAGCCCCGTCGAGCGCGGAGAGCGAATACGGCATATCGGCGTTTTTATATACATCCAGCGCCGCCTTCGGCACAAGACCGCTTATGTCCCCGCCGTTTGTCAGAATTTCACGCACCGCCGAAGCGCTTGCGATATTTCCCGATACCTCCGTGTCGTGATGTCCCGCCTTATACCGCTTTATTGTGACCGGTTTTATGCCGCTTTCGAGGCTATCAAGGGCGCGGATGTATTCCACCGCCAAAATATTATTGGGCTCCGAAAGAAGCTCCGGCTCTATTATCCCGTCAAACGCCGCCTGCCTCGCCGCCGGATAGCTTGATCCGCTCTCAAGCAGACGCTTTATTTTTGCGGATACCTCCTTCGGCTCGTTGTTCAAAATAACCGCCGCGCGGCGGAGCTTTTCTATATCTCCGCTCTCGGAGCCGAAGCAAAGCTCGTCAACAACTCCGAGCGCGCCAAGAAGCGCGGCACCGCCCCACGCGAATTTCTGCGCCGTGTTCAGCGCGTATATGACCGGCAGCTCAAAAACAATATCCGCGCCGCATCTGAGCGCCGCTTCCGCGCGCGTCCATTTATCCGCCGCGGCAACGTCTCCGCGCTGAACAAAGCTTCCGCTCATCACCGCTATTACCGCGTCCGAGCCGCGCTTTATTTCATCTATCTGATATTTATGTCCGTTATGAAAAATATTATATTCCGCGATTATTCCTGTAATTTTCACCGATAACCGCCTCCTTTTGTACTATTATATACGATTTTATCCGTCGGCGCAAGTGCCTAATTCCGCCCTACGGTTTCATTTCCTCCGCAAGTCTCTCTATGCACCTCTTTTCTATACGGCTGACATAGCTGCGGCTTATACCGAGAACATCCGCTATTTCCTTCTGCGTCCGCCGTTTTGTGCCGCCGAGACCGTATCGCCAGCATATTATGTTAACCTCATTGGGCGACAGCACGCGCTTCATCGCATCGTAAAGCCTGTCGGTTTCCAGCTTGTCGGAAATAATGTCGGCAAAATCGGTATTGTCGGCTGTTAGAATGTCGGAGAATGTCATGTTGTTGCCCTCTCTGTCAGTTCCTATGCTTTCGTCAATGGAGACCTCGCGCTGGAGCTTGCGGCTTGAGCGCAGATGCATAAGTATTTCGTTTTCAATGCATCGCGCGATATAAGCCGATAGCTTTGGATTTTTTTCGGGATTGAAGGTATTTATCCCCTTTATCAGACCTATAGTGCCTATGGAGATCATGTCCTCAAGGCTGTTTTCGTCGGCATATTTTTTGGAAATATGTGCCACAAGACGAAGATTGTGCTCAATAAGTATATTTTTGGCGCTTTCATCGCCCTCGGACAGCTTCTTAAGATACTCGCTTTCCTCCTCCGGCGTAAGCGGCTTCGGGAACGCCGCGCTGCCCGAAACATAGCCCGCCATTATGAGTATTGTTTTTATCCATTCGAAAATTATGCCAATCACGTCCAAATCCCTCCGCTTTCATTAATAACTTACTTATATAATTATGAAATCACGATTACTCCCGTGCAAGTACAGCCGTCCGAATACGCGAATTTTCGTTTTCTCAGACTCATATATATAGTCCGGAGGGTTCATGGCATGATACGTTTTGGAAAACATATTTATATAAATCCGCTCACATTGGCTCTGTTTGCGTTTTGTTTCATAAACCGCCGCGCGGAGCTTCTTTGCGTCACCTATGCCGTAATGACTGTGCATGAGCTGTCGCACCTCGCCGCCGCTCTCGCCATAGGGCTCAAGCCGTCGCATATAACATTCCATCCGTTCGGAGTCAATTTAAAGCTAAGCAATAAAATCATTTACGGTCTTGCCGATGAAATTATACTCTATGCCGCGGGACCGCTCTGTAATATTCTTCTTGCCTGCGGCTCGGCAGCCGCATATTCACATTATCCGTACGGCCTTCTGCGCTTTTTCTATACCGGAAATATACTGCTTTTCTGTGTAAATATGCTTCCCGCGGTGCCGCTTGACGGAGGTATAATTCTGAAAAAAATCATCTCGCACCGCATAGGAAGCCGCCGTGCCGAACGCGTCATGCGCGCCGTATCAGTAATGATAAGCGCAGCTCTGCTCGCCGTCGGCGGATATGTGGTATATGTGACAAAATTTAATTTTTCCATATTGCTTCTCGCTGTTTTCCTCGCCGGAAGCATATTCACGCAAACCGAGAAATACAATATAGACTTCGTCAGAGAGCTTATGTACTACAAAAACAAGCCGCGAAGTAAAATAAGATTTATCGCGGCAGACAAGAACGACGATCCCGCAAAAACAGCGGAACGGTTCGTTCCGGATAAATTTTCCGTTGTGTTGATAATCAACAAAAAAGGCGAAATTGACGATATCTTGACGGAAACACAAATAATAGACCGTCTCATCGATGAGCGTAAATTTTCGTAATAATTTTTATCCAATATGAAAATAGTATAAACGGGTATTGTATATTTTTGAATTTAGTGCTATAATATCATAAGAATTATTTCAGAGGAAAGTATAATGAAGCTTATAAAAACACTCGCTTTAACCGGCGGCGTTCTGTGCCTCGCCAAGGGACTTGATGACCGCCTCGAAACAACCCGATATGTGATACGCTCCAAAAAGCTGCCGGACGCGTTTGACGGATACAGAATTTCGCAGATTTCCGACTACCACGCCGACAGCGTCCCGGGACTTGTGTCCGAAATCGAAAGCGAAGCTCCCGATATAATCGTTTCAACCGGCGATTTGGTTCACGATGACGGCAGCTACGCCGCAGGCATACGCCTTTGCGAGCGTCTTACGAAAATCGCTCCCGTATATGCAGTAAACGGCAACCACGACCTGTGGCGCAGCGATTATGAAGAATTTGAAGCGGAGCTTGCTTCAACGGGAGTAAAAATGCTCCATAACGAGCGCAGGGAAATAGAAAAGGACGGCGCGAAAATCGGTCTCGCCGGAATCGACGACCCGTTCTCGCTCGACGGCGCGAAAATCGTAAAAACGGTAAAAAGCGCGGCGGACAAGCTGCCGCCGTACAACGGTTTTGACATACTGCTCTTTCACCGCGCGAATATGCTGGACATGCTTAAAAACCGCGGCTTTGATTTGATAATATCCGGTCACATGCACGGCGGTCAGTTCAGGCTTCCCGTTCTCGGCGGAGTCGTCTCGCCCAAATCAAGCTGGAGCAGTGAAAAGTCGGCATTCTTTCCGAAATATTTTGCCGGACATTACTCTTATAAAGAAACAAATATGATAGTGAGTCGAGGTTTGGGAAATCCGATGCTTATACCGCGCATTTTCAACAGACCCGAGCTCGTTACCATAACATTAAAAAAGGAGAAATAATCATGCTTAAAACAATCTACACATGCTTTCCCGAAGGAAAGCACAAGGTTCTTACCATGAGCTACGACGACGGCAAGCAAGCCGACAGACGGCTGGTGGCGCTTTTTAACAAAAACGGAATAAAGGGTACGTTCCACATTAACGCCGGAATAACAATGCGCGACCCAGAGCGCGTGCAGCTCGACGAGATCCCGACGCTTTACGCGGGACACGAAGTCTCGTCGCATACATATACTCACCCCACGATCGAGCGCTGTCCGCTCGACCAGGTGGTACAGCAGATAATCGAGGACAGGCGGCTGCTTGAGGCAGCGGCAGGCTATCCCGTGCGCGGCATGAGCTATCCCAACGGTTCTTACAGCGAGGATATAAAGAAGCTTCTTCCCGCGTGCGGCATCGAATACAGCAGAATTGTCGGAAGCAGCGATAATTTCGCGATGCCAGCCGACTATCTTGAATGGATGGCTACCTGCCATCATGGTCACAATCTTATGGAAAACGCTAAAAAATTCAGTGAGCTTCATAAGACGCAGTATCTATATATGATGTATGTATGGGGACACAGCTACGAGTTCGACCGCGATAACTCCTGGGGACTCATTGAAGAATTTTGTGAATTTATCGGTGGCCGCGATGATATTTGGTACGCGACAAATATTGAAATAGTTGACTATATGAAAGCCGCCAAAAACATGAAATATACCGTAAGCGGCGACACGGCATACAATCCGAGCGCTATTTCCGTATGGATTTCCGTCGATAACAAAATCTGTGAAATCAAGGCCGGAGAAACAAAAAAGATATGACGGAGAAGGATTTATTCGCGCCGGTTCGGGAATTGTTCGTAAAAGACGGCTATTGTGTCAACGCCGAGGTAAAGGGCTGCGACATGACCGCGCTCAAGGATGACGAGCTTGTAATTATCGAGCTTAAGAAAAATCTGACAGTTGCGCTCCTCGCCCAAGGGCTCGACCGTCAGCGCGCCGGCGCGAAAGTATATGTTGCGGTGCCAAAGCCGAAAAATTATTCTCCGCGAAAATTTGCGGATACCTTGAAAGTAATAAAAAAGCTCGAACTCGGACTGATTTTCGTGACGCTTCGGGAAAATCATTCATTCGCGGAGATAGCCGCAGAGCCCGAAGAATATTTCCCGCCGGCGTCCGTAAACCGAAAAAAGCGCAGGGCGATACTTGACGAGATCAACGGGCGCACCGTCGATATGAACGTCGGCGGCGTAACAAAGAAAAAAATCGCGACGGCATATACGGAAAAATGTATACACATCGCGTGCATTCTCGATACATACGGCGAAATGTCCGCCGCCGAGCTCCGAAGGCACGGCGCCGACGAAAAGGCCTACAGTATCCTTCATTTTAACGCCTACGGCTGGTTCAAAAAGGTCCGCAAAGGGGTTTACGGAATAACCGACAAAGGCAGACGCGGACTTTTGGAATATCCCGAACTGGAAGCGTACTATACAGAAAAGCTTTTGGGCGGCTGACTCACGCGAACACAAACTGCACCATAACCATATAGAAAATTGTACCGCACAACACGGATAAAAGCGTGTTGTGTTTCCATTTGTGCAAAACCGCGACAAGCGCCACGGCCGCTATTTCGGGTATACCGTGAGAAGCGCTTTTAAAATCCGTTCCCTTTAAGCAATATACCAAAAGCATAGCCACAAGCGAATACGGCAGCACGCTTCCGAGATACAGCACAGCCTTCGGCGTATGCTTTGAAAACACAAAATACGGCAGGAACCGCAGAAGTATCGTCACTCCCGCAATAACTGCAATTAAAATCAGCGAATGCTTTGCGTCAATCATGCTTTAGCGCCTCCCTTTCCGCGTTCTCGATACGCTTTCTGAAAATAAACAGCCCCGCGCTTATGCCGAGCATTGACGGAATGAGAAAATTATCCGCTCCGAATATGAAAAGGCACGCGAGCGACACGCCCAGTCCCAGATAAATCGGGATGCGGCAGCGCGATATTTCCCACTGCTCTACGAAAATTATCACAAACAGAGCCGTCATCGAGAAATCGAGTCCCGCCGAGTTAAACGGAATAAGGCTCGCCAAAAACGCGCCGAGAAATCCGCCGATGATCCAGTATATTTGGTTCATCAGCGTGAGCAGAAAATTAAAATCACGCCTGTCCGCGCCCTTCGGAAGTCTCGGTTCAAGGCAGATAAGCGAATACGTCTCGTCGGTCAGACCGAAAAACGCGTACCACTTGCGCCAGCCCATGTCCTTGTAGCGTTCAAGCATGGATATGCCGTAAAACAGATGACGCGCGTTTACCGTCAGCGTAATTATTGCCGTCGAAATGACTGACGCGCCCGCACCGAGCAAATTCACGCCGACATACTGCATAGTGCCGGAAAATATCGTTACGCACATCAAAATCGCCCACCAAAACGAATATCCCTTCGCCGCCAAAAGCACGCCGAAGCCCATTCCGAGGACTATGTATCCCGCCATGATCGGCAGCGACGCTTTAAACGCCGCTTTTACCGTAATTTTATTCATTAATTTCACTCTTTCCGTAATTTCACTCTTTTTCAAAATAACCAAATAATTATAACACAACAACATTTCGTTTTCAATATAAAATCACGAAATAAAAAATTTTTTTAAAACCTATTGACAAATATATTCTACAATGGTAGAATATATTAAACTACAGCTGTAGAATATCATTGGAGGTGATTGTATGGAAATCAATATAGGAGACTCGGAACTTGAAATAATGAAGGTACTGTGGAGCGCGAACGAGCCGATAACGTCGGTTGATATCGGCAAGGCGGTAGCGGAGCGCGGCTGGAAAAAGACCACGATCGCGACGTTTCTCACGCGGCTTACAGAAAAAGGAGCGGTATCAGCACGCAAGCGCGGAAAGCTGTATTATTACACGCCGCTTATCTCGGCGAAGGAATACAAAAAATCGCAGACGAAAAATCTCATAGGAAGTCTTTTCGGCGGTTCGGTAAAGGATTTCGCGGTGTCGCTGTTCGAGTACGCGGGATTAACGGAAAGTGATATTGAGGAATTGAAGGCGAAATTTGAACCAAAGGAGAAATAATCCATGCTTGAATATATTTTCAAATCGCTCCTGTGCGCGGGAGCGGCGGGGACTGTGTTGGCGGTTTTGATGACGCTTGTTAAGCCGATTACGAAAAAGCGCTTTCCGGCGGCGTGGCATTATTACATGTGGATTGCGGTTGTCGTTGTGATGCTTGCTCCGGCGAGATTTAATGTATCGCTGCCGCAAATTCGGTTTGCTCCGTCGGATAATGCTCCGGTGCGTGTCGAACAATCCGCACCCGTACAGGCGCTGCGGGAAACTGATGTTGTCGCATCGGTTGAAACGGAAAACGAGCCGGTAACGCCCACACAAAACGAACCGAAGGGATTTAATTTTACCTTCGAAACAGCGGCATGGATATGGCTTATTGTCATGGTGGGATTGTTCATTGGGCGGCTCGCGAAATATTGGGCGTTTATTATCAAATTAAAAAGAAATTCGGTCGCGGCGGAATGTTCGGAATTGGAGAATTACACAAAAAGAAAAATTCCCATTCGGAGAAGTAAGGACGCGTTATCGCCGCTTGTGGTAGGCTTTTTCAAGCCGTGTTTGATACTGCCCGACAACGATATCGACGCTGACAGGCTTGGTTATATTCTGCGCCACGAAACGACGCATTTTCGGCGCGGCGATATACTTTGGAAATGGCTCGCGACGATTGCTAAATGCGTGCATTGGTTCAATCCCGCGATATACTTTATCGCGGATAGAATTAACGCGGAGTGCGAAATATCCTGCGACGCGGCTGTTACGCGCAATATGAGCGAAATCGAAAAGAGAGAATATATCAACACAATTTTATCACTTCTAACTACATCAAAACCCGCTCCGCTCACAACTCAAATGAGCGGAAACGCGAAAAGGCTTGCGGAGCGGTTCACCATGATAAACACCGCGCGCAGAGCGGGTAAAAGGGCGGCGGCTGTGTCGTCGGTGTTGGCGGTATGCGTACTCGGCGCGGCGGTTTTCGCGGGCGGAGTTATGGCGGACGGTGTGCTCGGGGACAATTACGCGATTGAGATAACCAACAACGGCGAAAGAATAACGCTTGAAAATAAGCCGTTTGTTGAAAACAATACAGTTTATCTGCCGCTGCGCGAAATGCTGAACATAGAGGGCATTACCGATATTACTTATAACGATAACGGATATGCGGAATTTTTTGTATACCCTCCGAATATGAACGTCAAGCTCGGGGCAATCAGAAACAGGGTGCAAATAGGCAATTCATACGCATATATTTGGGGATATTCCGGCGGGTCAACGGAAAACGCGGAATTGATAAGTCCGCCGATTTTGAAGAACGATATAACTTATGTGCCGTATGACCTGTTCGATAAGCTGAAAAACTCCTCGCAGGGTTTGGTGTTTGACGGCATGAACGTCGCGGTAAATGACGGCAGCTCCGCTCTTGCGGGAACGCTGTACAGAAATGACAGCTTGAACTTCAAGGTCACGCTGCCTCTCGACTGGGCGGAGAAATGTCGGATCATTGAACACGACAATTCCGTCAGCGTCGTACAAAAGTCTGCGTATGATAAATACGGAGTTGGGCTTTTGTGTAATATTGAGATCGTTGAGTCCCACGAAGCCGACGAACTGTTAAATATGCTCGGCGGAAGCGCGCTGCTGTACAGAGATGAAAATTACGCGTACATTTATACAATTCCCGTAGATGTGCAATACCCGATATGGGTGGACCATGATGAAGCGGATACCGCGCTCGTGACGGAATATATGGCGATGTTTGAGGAAATTGATATGGTCAAGGACAGCTTTGATTTATTGGCAAGGATTTCAAGCTATTATTATAACGCCGTCAAGCACCCATAAATCACAATTTACAAAAAGGAGGTACGAATCATGTTAGAATATATTTTCAAATCGCTCCTATGCGCGGGAGCGGCGGGGACTGTGTTGGCGGTTTTGATGGCGCTTGTTAAGCCGCTCACGAAAAAGCGCTTTCCCGCGGCGTGGCATTATTATATGTGGATAGCGGTTGTTATTGTAATGCTCGCTCCGGCGAGATTTAATGTGTCGCTTCCGCAAATTCGGTTTGCCCCGTCGGATAATGCTCCGACGAGGATAGAGCAATCCGCGCCCATACAGATACCGAAAAACGACATTCAGACGGACATTGCCGCGCCGGTTCAGACTGAAACCGCGCCGGTAACGCCCACGCAAAACGAGCCGGAAGGATTTAATTTTACGTTCGAAACAGCGGCATGGATATGGTTTATTGTCGCGGCGGGGCTGTTTGTTTGGCGGCTCGCGAAATATTGGGCGTTTATTATCAAATTAAAAAGAAATTCGGTCGCGGCGGAATGTTCGGAATTGGAGAATTACACAAAAAGAAAAATTCCCGTTCGCGAAAGCAAAAACGCGATGTCTCCGCTTATGGTCGGATTTTTCAAGCCGCGTCTGATACTCCCCGACAAGGATATCGACGCTGACAGGCTTGGCTATATCCTGCGCCACGAAACGACGCATCTGCGGCGCGGCGATATATTGTGGAAGTGGCTCGTAACGATTGCTAAATGCGTGCATTGGTTCAATCCGGCGGTGTATTTTATCGCAAGCAGAATTAACGCGGAGTGTGAAATCTCCTGCGACGCGATTGTTACGCGCGGTATGAGCGAGAACGAAAGGGGCGAATACATCAACACAATCTTATCGCTTCTCACCACATCAAACCCCGCTCCGCTCACAACGCAGATGAGCGGAAACGCGAAAAGGCTTGCGGAGCGGTTCACCATGATAAACACCGCGCGTAGAGCGGGTAAAAAGGCGGCGGCTGTATCTTCAATATTGGCGGTATGCGTGCTCGGCGCGGCGATTTTCGCGGGCGGAGTTATGGCTGACGGCGTGCTCGGGGACAGTAGGCTGTTCGTGCCGAAGCCGTCCAAAAACAGGCTCGAGCGGGTGTACGCGCACAGAAATACCGCTGTCACCGACACCGAAGGAATTAAAGAAATTTTAGAGCTTACCGATACCGTGCCGATAGATTTATATGACTGCGAAATGACGAACATACCCACTCCGAACACGCTCCATGTACGATACACAACGCATAAACGGTCGGATTGGCGCGCGCTCGACGAACGGTATTTCCTGAGAGCCGAAGCGTTTCTGTTCGCGCTCGTTCCCGATTTAAACGATGTTCTGTTTTGCGCGTTTGACGATTACAGCGATATCGAAAATTCTGAAACAGCGTTTTATTCGCAGTACGGAAGCAGACAATCGCTGTATGAAAACACGGCGTATTATTCCGAGTACCCGATTACAGATGAGGATATAAAAAACGCCGTGTCGGATACAGACGCGTTTGAGGACTTTTATATGCGGGCTATGGCGATCAACCCGGAGAAGCCGTTTGACGCGCGGCGTTTAAAGGTTTGGGACTATATCGGCGAGGATAACGAAATTATCATAAACAGCGGACTGAGGGAAACGGAAACGCTGACGCGGGAGATCGCGGACGAGTGGGATCTGCCCGGCGAGCTTGACAAATATATCGGAAAGGAAATCGAGGTATGGACTGAGGACGTTCATAACTATGCAGCGGCATACGAAGACCCATTAAGCGGCGAGGATTACACCGACACATATATGTTTATATTCGTCGGAGACGAGCTTGTACACGTGCAGGCGGTTGAGGATTTCGGAGCCTATTTTCATATTGACGACGGCGCGCCAGATTATACCGTCTATTCCGGCAGAAACGGAGGCTGGCAGTGCGTTCTGCAAATCCCGGGAACTCCCGACAGCAACGGCATATTTGATCATGACTTGCTTGTTGTTTACACAGACGGCGACCTTCCGCTCGGAGTACCGGCGGATATACGCTTAATACACGGAAATGTGGTAATCGACAGATGTGAAGTAAGCTCCGTTTCGTCAAATACGTTTAATGTCGGCGGCGGCTCGTCCTCTATGCCGTATTACACTCAGCCGCTTTACGTAAGTATAAAAATCGGCGATAACGAGCCGGAATACGTCAATTTGTACCAAGACGGAGACGTACAGGATTTCAGGCTTTATATAAACCACGAATATCTCGTTGTCCGCCACGGAGTAATCGAGCAGCGCGGCAGGCTGGACGAGTTTATCGATGATGTAGATAACAATCGCGAGTCGGAGCTTATATATGTTAATTACACCATAGAGGGAGCTCCGATCGTAAATACCATTCTTTACGACGGAAGCGCGTTTGACGTATGGATCGACACCCGCTTTGACAGCTACGGCGGCGAACCTCGGACGCGGCGGGAGACTTACTCCTATCTTTTAAGCGAAAACACGGAAAACGGAACACGTTATGTTTTATCGCGTGACGATAAAATAAGCGATGGCGATTTTGAACTCGCCGCCGATTGATTTTCAAAAACGGCTTGAACCGATTGTTCAAGCCGTTTTTTGCTTGCCGCAGGTGAGCCGTTGTCTTTTGTCGGCGTATTATTACAGAATGATTATTTTTTTGCGAAATTTTAAGAAAAACTTTTATAAGGGCAAAATCTTGCGTTATATAAAAAATACAGCCCCCAAATCATAGGCGCTGTATTTGTGTTTATCATGCAAATTATTTCTTAGTCGCTTTCGCTGCCGGTTTTTTTGCCGCCGCCTTCTTCGCGGGTTCAGCTTTTTTTACCGCTGCCGCTTTCTTTGCGGGCTCAGCCTTCTTAACTGCCGCCACTTTCTTCTCCGCGGGTTTTGCAGCTGTCGCTGCCTTCTTCGCGGGCGCTTTCTTTTCTGCCTTCGGAATGACGGATCTAAGCGCGTCAACTTTAGCCGCGTCGCCATAAACCGAACCGTTGCATTCAGCGAGAGCCTTGTCAAGACTTGATCTTCTGCCGAGATAGCCGAGCAACGCCGATTTTGATATGTTAACAGCCGCATTGTTGTCGTGGTAGTCATACGGCTCTACGGCCAACACACCATTCTTTATCTCTGCATAGAATGTTCCGCCGCAGTCCTCGTCAGAAAACGTAATTTGGATAGCCAAATCACCTACTTTGCTCGCGTCTGCGCCGTTAAACTTTTTCTTAATGCTATCAAAAGCCTTTTCAAATGTCATCTTACAGTTTCCTCCTTTCGTAGGGTACAAAAAATAACATTCATTACCTTTTGCTCAAAGAATTATTAACAATTATTTAATAACTCTGTAAAAATTATACTCCTAATTTCATCTGTTGTCAACTGTACAATTTGCCGATAAAACAGGGATTTTTATATGAAAATCAGTCATTTTTTTACTTTTGTCCGATTTTTGGCGGTTAATTGTTAAATCCGTTCAGGAGCCTTGTCGCGTATGACGAGTCCACCGCTTCCCATCCGAAGCTGTACGGCTTTACTCCCGATTCGCGGAGCTGACGGTATACCGTGTCATAGGAATCCTTCGGAACAGCGGATGTATATACCTGATTTTCCTTTCTGTCATGTATCATAAATTCCAGCGCGTCGTTTTCGAGCTTGCCGAAGCGGCATACGCGCACGTCCGCTTTTTCCAAATCCTGCGACAAAATCATTAACTTTATCACCTCTATTGCCTTATCGTTTAAATCGGCGTCGAAAATCAAAATTTTCTCCAAAAGCTCATTATATTCGGTGACAAAGCGCAGATTATAACCCTCGAATTTTTCGAGCGCGCCCGACTCCTTCGAGGTGGCGACAACATCGTCATATATTTTGCGTCTAAGCCGGTCTTCACATGGGGTGAAAGAAATAAGCAGCTTTTTATCCTCGTCGTGATAGAGCAGATGCGTCGGCATAAGCGCCGTGTACCCGCACGAGCCGCAGCGGAATATATTTATTTTTCCGGCGAGCAAATCCGCTTTTAAATCGGGGCTGTCCTTGACTGTAACCGCGTTCCAAACAGTCACCTCGCTAAGCTCTCCGCATGACGGACATTTTACGTTTTGTTTTGAATTTACGCTCATAATCTTAATATTCCCTCCGCTGCCTGCATTATACCTAATTTTGCGGATTCGTAAGTAAGTCCGCCCTGCATATACGCCGTATATGGCGGTTTTATCGGACCGTCGGCAGACAATTCTATTGACGCGCCCTGCACGAATGCTCCGGCAGCCATTATTACTTGATCCTGATATCCCGGCATATCCCACGGCTCGGGATTTACGAAGCTGTCAACCGGCGCGCCCTTTTGTATGCCCCTGCAAAACGCGATAAGCTTATCTTCGGAGCCGCATTTTACCGATTGGATTATATCATGTCTTATGTCGTTCGGCTTCGGGTCTACCTCAAATCCGAGCCGTTCAAACACAGCCGCACATAATGATGCGGATTTTAGCGCCTGCGCAACCGTGTGAGGCGCCATGAATAATCCCTGATACAGAGCGCGGTTAAAGCCGAGCGAAGCGCCGCACTCCTTCCCTATTCCGACCGATGTAAGACGATATGCGCAAAGCTCCACATGTTTCGCCTTCCCTGCAATATAGCCGCCGGTCGGCGCAAGTCCGCCGCCTGCATTTTTTATAAGCGAGCCTGCGGCTAAATCAGCGCCGTAAGCGGTTGGTTCAAGAGCGTCAACAAACTCGCCGTAACAGTTGTCAACCATGCAAATCGTGTCGGGCGACGCCTTTTTTATAAACCGTATAATAGCGCCGATTTCCTCCGCGCTGTAAGTAGGTCTCCAGCCGTAGCCCTTTGATCGCTGTATCGTTACTGCCTTTATTTTTCTGCTTTTCAAAACTCGCTCGATTTCCGCAAAATCTGGCTGACCGTCGGGCTTTAATTCAACCTCGATATAATCAACTCCGAAATCCTTTAAAGAGCCGTTTCCGTTTTCGCCCGAAATTCCTATAACCTCTTCGAGAGTGTCATATGGCTTGCCTGTAACGGACAAAAGCGTGTCGCCCGGACGCAGTACGGCAAAAAGCATGGTAGAAAGCGTGTGCGTGCCGGAGATAAAGTTATGCCGCACAAGCGCGTCCTCCGCACCGAAAACATCGGCGTAAACCTTGTCGAGAGTGTCGCGTCCCAAATCATCGTAGCCGTAGCCGGTGGTCGGTACAAAATGCGCTTCCGACACACGATTATCCGAAAACGCCTTCATAACCTTGAATTGGTTTATCTCCGCGATTTCGTCAATCCGGCGAAAGTTTTCCTCAAGTGATTTTTCCGCTTCATCGACAAGCTTTAACACCTCTTCCGATATATTAAAATTTTCCCTGACATACCGCCGTTTATCCATAATAATATTTATTCCCCTTTGATTTTTGTTTAATTGTACCACAACGCCGGAGGAAAATCAATCGTCAATTTGAAAGAAATGATTTTTAAGCGATTATAATTTATCCGTTAAAATTTATGTATTTTCATATTTACAAATCTGTCCGAAAATGTTATAATTTTAATATAATTAAATACAAGGAGGAAAAATCAATGTACATCGCAAATCCTGCAAGATACGATCAAATGAAATACAACCGCTGCGGCAGAAGCGGCTTGATGCTCCCCGCTCTTTCCCTCGGAATGTGGCACAACTTCGGCAGCGGAGACAATTACGATAATATGGTCGCGATGATCACGACCGCGTTCGACTGCGGAATTACCCACTTTGACCTCGCAAACAATTACGGACCGTACGCCGGAAGCGCCGAGGAAAACTTCGGAAAAATACTCGCAAACAAATTAAAGCCATACCGCGATGAAATCATAATTTCAACAAAAGCCGGATACGGCATGTGGGCGGGACCGTACGGTGACCATGGCTCGCGCAAATACCTCATCGCAAGTCTTGACCAGAGCTTAAAGCGTATGGGAGTGGATTATGTTGATATTTTCTATCATCATCGTCCCGACCCCGATACTCCTCTCGAGGAAACAGCCGCCGCGCTCGACCATATAGTCCGCAGCGGTAAGGCGCTTTACGTCGGAGTTTCAAACTATAATCCCGAACAGACGCAGAAAATCTCGGAAATCCTGAGAAAGCTCGGCACGCCGCTTCTGATTCATCAGCCGCGGTACAATATGTTTGAGCGCTGGATCGAGGACGGTCTGCAGACGGTTCTCGAACACGAGGGCGTCGGCTCGATATCGTTCTGTCCTCTCGCCCAGGGACTTCTCACAAACAAGTACATACACGGTATACCCGAAGGCTCGCGCGCGACCAAGTCGCATTTCCTTACTCCCGACAGGATTACCGACGATAAGATTTCAAGAATCGTAAAGCTTAACGAATTGGCGGAAAAGCGCGGGCAGTCTCTTGCTCAGATGGCTGTTGCATGGAACCTTCGCGGCGGAAAGCTTACAAGTGTATTGATCGGTGCGTCAAGACCGTCGCAAATTACCGAAAATGTCGCGGCGCTTAACAATCTTGATTTTACCGATGCGGAATTACAGGAAATTGACAGCATCTTAAAATAAACGCGCTGTAACACTTATAATCGACAAAGAGCGGATTATGTCCGCTCTTTGTTTTTCGGGATTGTTTCATATAAATTTCAACAACTTTTCATAAAATTAAACCTTTTCTTACAAATTTCATTATATGCCCTATTTGACAGTATTTAGAAGCACTTGACATCACCTTGTATGTTTATTTCTTTTTCGGTTTTTTTATAATATCAAATTAGGAGGTGCATTTATGCCTACAACACGAGTAACTTTAAGCGTTAGGGTAACACCCGAAATAAATGCTAAGCTTAAAAAAATGGCTAAAATAGAGGTTCGTTCCGTAGCGAATTTGATTGACTATTTCATCCAAAAGGAAATCTCGCAATATGAAGAGAAAAACGGTGTAATCGAGGTTACGGAAGATGACCTGTACAGCTGATTGACAATTTAATAAAAAAATGGAAATTTTTTGTATTTCCTATTGATTTATTTCCCAATTTATGGTAATATATGGTATATTAAGGAAATAAATGTGTTTCCTTGTATAAATATAAGTGCAATAAAACACAAATTAAAGAAAGGGGGAAATTTTTCGATGAACAAGAAAATTTCTGTTTTAATTGCAGACGACAATGTAGAATTTGCCAATGAATTGGCAGAGCACATCAGGGCGCAGGGCGATATGGAGCTCGCGGCTGTGGCGGCAGACGGGGACGAGGCATTTAAGCTTATCCTTGAAACCAAGCCAGACGCGGTGCTGCTTGACATGGTAATGCCAAAGCTTGACGGGCTTGGAGTTCTGAAAAAACTCCAAAATCAAAAGCTTGACAAGAAGCCCGTGTATATCGCGTTTTCCATCTCAGCGCTCCCGCGCACCGTCAAAGCGGCGGTCAGCTTCGGAGCTGACTATTACCTGCTAAAGCCGCAGCCGTTTGAGCGAATTTGCGAAGCGGTAAGGGATTTCACCAACCCGCGCAAATCGGTTTTGAGCGTTCCGTCGGTAAAACCGACCGCCGGCACAGACGCGTCGAATGAGGTTGACCTTGAGGCGTTGGTAACGGAGTTCATCCACGAACTTGGAGTACCCGCTCACATCAAGGGATACCAGTACATCAGAAGCGCAATAATGATGGTGATCGAGAACATGGATTTGCTCAACTTCATAACGAAGCAGTTATATCCCGAAATCGCAAAAGCGTACAATACGACTGCCAGCCGCGTTGAGCGCGCGATCCGCCATTCCATCGAGGTTGCATGGACGCGCGGCAAGCCGGAAACGATGAACGACATCTTCGGATACACAATTCACACCGGCAAAGGCAAGCCCACCAATTCAGAATTTATAGCCATGGTCGCTGACAAAATAAGACTGCAAATTAAATGATTGTTCAAAGAAAAGAAAAAATTTCCCACAATTCGATTAAAATATTTTATCGTATCGCATCCGTCTTAAAAAGACGAAAAAACTCCGCCCGAGAAACTCGGGCGGAGTTTTTTTGGTGCCGATGACCGGGGTCGAACCGGTACGGGTATCACTACCCACGGGATTTTAAGTCCCGGGCGTCTGCCAATTCCGCCACATCGGCGTCGCTGCTGCAACACATGATATTATAACATATCAATTCCGACAAGTCAAGATATATTTTTAAATAATTTATTCGGACCGTTAATAAAATTCCGGGCATTACCCCGGAATTTTATTTGCTCCGTTTTATATCTTATTCTATTACCTTTACACTGATTATTTCACCCGATGTCCTTACATACTTGGAAAATATGTCGATACTCCTGCCTACCGAAAGCTCGGTTGTGTCATTCATAATATATCCGTCATCCGATTCCTTGCCGCGCGCCTGTATTGTCACGTTGCATGTGTATCGGTCAGGAAGCGTTGTTTCTATAACTTCGCCCGTGGCTGTAGTGGACTGAAACAGCGCGTCCCCTACCTGCACGTCTACTATCTCGCCCAAAGCCTTTTCGGATTTTCTGTCGGTAATTTTACCTTTTTTCTCAAGCGCCTTTACCGTGTATTCTCTGACTGTCGATACACGCACCTCATATTCAAACAGCTTGTCCGATTCAACCGCAGCGGTTATATTGCTTTTATATCTGACCACTATTCCGACAGCCACAACAACTATAAGCAGGATAACCGCTATATCTATAATATTTATCTTTCCGCCTATTTTTCCATTCTTATCCAAAATCATAATTTTCACACCCTTCCTTATTTAACGTTACTCTCAAGAATAAATCCCGACGACGCATATCCCTTGCCTCTGATCGGCACCTCCGCACCGACCTGAATTATGATGTCGCCCGTTTTTGCCACGAGATCGGAAATCTCCGCCTCGGTTTCCACGGTCAAATAAATATCATACTTATCCGGTATTATTTCGTTTTTGTAAATTCCGTCAATACTGTTAAATACCATTTGAACCGCCGGCTCTACTCGCATATCCTTTATGACACCGCCGTCTTTCTCGGTAAGGCTCATCGTCACTCTGTCCCCTACATTTATTGCGTCCACCAATGATTTGTCTTTTATTGTTAGCTGGACCATAAGCTCAACCGGCTCGGTCGATACGCCTATCGCCGACGATATCACCTTTATTGCTCCAAAACCAACCGCCGCAATCAATATCAAGATAATAACCGCGTCTATTACGGTAAATTTAGCTTTCCTTTCCGCCATGTTTATTTTCCTCCCTTAATAGTTTTTATATATAATTCTTCCGTTTGTCTCGTCATCGCCTCTGCGGTAAAACGCCGATTAAATATCTCCTTGGCTCCCGCCGAGAGACGCTTGTAAAGCTCCTTATCCTTCAGAAGCAGCTCCGTCTTTTCGGCTAAAGCCTCGGCATCGCATTTCGGTACCACAAATCCGTTTTCTCCGTCCGATATAACGCCCGGATTCCCGCCGAAATCCGATACGACCGCCGGTACGCCGAGACTCATGCCCTCGAGCAGCGCCAAGCTGGTAGCCTCTGTTCCGAATGACGCGTTTATCTGCACATCGGTTATGTTGAGAAGTTCTTCCACGTTCGTTATGAACCCTGTCAAAATTATTTCATTTTCACGTCCAAGTTCTTTTATTTTCTCTTTGAGTATTTCTTCCCTGTCGCCCGTTCCGGCGATAAAGAATTTCGCTTTTATACCCTTTTTAAGAAGCATATCGGCGGCGTCTATGAAATACTCGTGACCCTTGACCTCGTTTAAACGGGCTATGATTGAGATAACTTTTTCACCCGTTTTTACTCCGAAGCTTTTCTTTATCTTTTCGCGTTTCAGCGCCGATACGTTTGTCAATCCGTCCACGCCGTTCAGGATAACTGTGATTTTTTTTCCGTTCACTCCCGTGTCGGTCAGATTTTCCTTCGCGGCTTCGGCAACCGCTATAACGCTGTCGGCAAGATAATTATTAACTGCGCCGTTTATTATTTTTCCCACTCCTCGCGATATCTTTTTTGACGGAGGGAATACGCTGTGGCGCGTGTACACTATTTTCGCTCCTGACAGCTTGGCGGCTATTCGCGCCGACATACTCGCGTGGGTATGCACAAGATCGGGTTTTTCATCTTTAAAGATTTTCTTCAGCTTTCCTATCGCGTCTTTGTCAAGCGATTTATCCGCAATTCCGTCAACCTCTGTGACCGGTACTCCAAGCGCGTCTATCTGAGGCTTCAAAAGACTGTTTCGCGGAAGAACAACCTTTATGTCAAAC
Source organism: uncultured Clostridia bacterium (assembly GCA_947631085.1). Classification (GTDB taxonomy): domain Bacteria; phylum Bacillota; class Clostridia; order UBA1381; family UBA1381; genus CANQXJ01. The sequence goes on from CANRJY010000009.1 coordinate 62,775, forward strand.
TTATCGTAGTCAAAATTTTTAAGAAGTGTAAGCAGACATTTTCCCGCACCGCCTATGTTTGTATCGGAGGATACCTCTATAATTTTCATTTTCATGCGGCGCTTTCCTCCTTTATATACTTAAGAGAAATCCCGATTGCCAGCACCATTACAAACACCGCCATTACGCGGTAATTGTAGAATGTGTAATCAAACATACTCTGCGCCAAAAAGCCGATTACTCCGGCGGCTAACGCGAGCGCCATCGACGAATCGAGGCTCTTTTTATCATCAAGTCTGTAGGCATCGGACATTTTCTTTATAAATATTATCTGCGAAATCAGGAATACCGCCAGCGCTCCCACTCCCGCCTCGACCGTGAGCTGCAGGAATGTGTTGTGCGAATGCGGCGCAACTATGGCGTTATACGAGAAAAACGGATAAACCTCTCCGAAAGCGGCTTCACCCATACCTATTCCGCCGAGCCAAAAATGCTTCAGCATTCCGAGTGTACCCATCCATATATATACCCTGTAAGACGTTGACGAATCTCCCATATTACCAACGCTCATCATTCGCTGAACTATTGAGTCGGGAACCACGAAAGGCAGTATTAAAAGCACCGCCGGAACAAGCGCCCACCATTTGCCCTCATAAAATGTCACAAATATCACCGCGCTCAGCATAAATCCTATCCAGCAGCCTCTTGACTGCGTAAGCACCAAACAGAGCGCAAGAACTATAAACATCGCGCCGTATGCCCATTTGCCGAGATCCTTGAATTTGTATTTCAGCATATACACCGCCGCGACGGGCAATACCAAAATCAGATATTCCCCCAGCACATTCGGATTGCCGAGCGTCGAATACACGCGCATTCCGGTATCCGCAAACATATTTTCATCAAGCCACGCGTTTGTGGTCGTCCAGCCGAACAGATACTGCATTATTCCGTAAACCGCCACAAGCGCGCCCGAAATAACCAAAAGCTTCAAAAGTCCGTATAGCTGTTCCTTTGTTTTAACCGTGTTAATAATCACGAAATAAAACGACCAAAACACAAAATACATAGCCCAAACCTTCAGGCTTCCCATTCTCGCGAACGACATCACCGACGATATGAACAAAACTCCGAGCAGGATTATAATACTGAGTCCCATTCCCTCTCTGCGCCATTTGAAATTGCTGTCAACGAGAGATTTTATCACCAACGACAGAACCGTCCATATGCACAGTCCCGCCAAAATCATAGTCGGCACGAACGGAGCCGCAAATACCGCGGCAAACACGCCTGTAACGGGAATATACATCACAAGCAGCATTCCGAATACCGCAAACGGCAAAACCGCCCCGATAATCGGGCTGAATACCATAGCCGCTCCCGCCGCCGCGCCGGCAAGCGCCGCGAGAACGAGCCGCGTCCTTCCCGAAAGATATTTTTCATCAAAGAAATCAAAATCCAAATTTTTAAAACCCGCCGCGCTCTTTACTATATCCACAGCCTTTGAACCGTTCAAAAAAGACATCAGATTATAATCCAAAAGTACGGCGACAGCACCCAAAAACGCGGCTGCAAGCGATATTTTCGAAAAGCCGCCGCCTCTTGCAACGGATAATGCGTTATACGCGACAAATACCGCAAGCATCATCACGCCGAAAAAGCGCGTATTTACCGCCATAAAATTCTGCACATATCTTCTCGACCACGCACAGATACAGCTTTTATCGATCTGCGCTTTAACAAACGCGCCTGTTTTGCGCTGCAAAAACTCCAAAAACGTAAACGGGCTCATAAGTATCCTCGACACCGCGCTCGTCTGCGATTTTCCGTCGCGTTCATGTCGGCGCAGAAGCGTCATAATAGCGCTGTTTTGCCATGATTTTGTTATTCCGTTATAGATTTTCCAAAACAATAGGTAAACTCTGCTCTGTTTGAACGCTCCCCAAAGCTTCCAAAAGCATGCCGCCAAAGCGGATAAAATCATGCTGTTCATGCACTCACTCCTTTGCTTCCCTTTTTATATATCATTTGGTCTATTATAGCATATCCATAAATTTTTTGCAATAAAAGTTGATAATTTTCTTTCAAATCCGATTATAAATTTTATCCGCTTTTACACAATATAATACCTGCGCAAAAAAAGCGCCCGCAATATGCAAGCGCTTTTTTGCGGAACATTCCCCGCATTCGATTAAAATATTTTATCAGTATCGAGCGATTTAACGTTCATATATAAATTTTAGCAATTTACTGATAGAATGTCGAGGAATTTAACTGCATATTTCTGTATTCAGCATCATAAATATACAGTTTTGTCGGAAAATAGAATATTGCTCAAATCGGTAATATCAATATTATTCACGACACAAATTTCGACAATAGTGCTTAATTTAGGATCTGCTTCTCCGCGCTCAATATTCCCAATACAACGACTGCTTAAATTACAATATTCCGCAAGCTGCTCAAGCGTCAAATTCTGCTTTTCCCGAGCGGTACGAAGAAACATCCCTAACGCTATTTTGTCGTACATAAATTTCTCACCCCCCTATAGCAACTATTTTAGCGCAATATAGGGTGGTTTTCGAGGAATTAAGGTTCATATTTTGTCGAATTTTGAATATTTATTAAAAAACCTGCAGATATATACTTTGCTCATGCATAAGCCGCCTTGTTCACGGGTTTATAAAGCCATAAAAAAAGACCGCATACTCTCGTACACGGTCTTTCCGCTGTTCATTTAAACATCTTAAATTTACACGGTTTATTTCCTTTTCAATATATCCCTTATTTCTTCGATTCTAAGCAGATACACGCAAATCGCGTAGACAATAACGCCCGCTCCCCCGCACACGGCGCATACTATAATATTTCCAATAACTCCGTCAAATCTTCCTCCGACAACGCCGTAGAGCATGTACATCACCGCGAACATAACCGCCGCCGCGATAACCGCTTTGATCATCGCCGCTATATCCCTGCCCTTAATCATATCGGGGTACTTCCTTGCTATGCAGAACCAGTTAAGTCCCGCGTTTACGATCGATCCGAGAGCAGCCGCGAGAGCAAGTCCGTTGGTTGACATAAGATTGTAGAATATAAATGCGAACGCGATATTCACAACCATGCTGATAATGGAATTTCTCATCGGCGTTTTGCTGTCATGGAGCGAGAAAAACGCTTTTGAGAGTATTTCGTTAAGTCCCAGTCCTATCATGCCGACGGAATAATATCTTAAAAGCGAGCTTATCGCCGCCACACCCTCGGCGCCCATTTTTCCGTAGCCGTAAACGACCGATGCGATCGGAGCGGATACCGCCATAAAAGCCGCCATAAGCGGCGCGATCACAAGCACGATCGCCCGCATCGAGCCGACCGTGAGCTTTTTTGCCTCCCCCATCTCGCCGTCAGCCACGGCTTTTGCGAGCTTCGGAAAAATCAGGTTTGTAACGACAAAGCTGAACACTCCCACGACGATTATATACAGTCTGTTCGACTGCTGAATATATGTGACAGCCGACTCTATATTCGACGCGAACCGCTGATTGATAACTGTATATAACGGCTGCACCCATGTGGAAATAAGCATGGGACCCGCCAAAAGCAGCGTCTGTTTTATATCTGGATCCTTGAACCTGAAATCGGGTCTGTATTTTACGCCGAATTTTTTTATCCATGGCACAAGTATCAAAAACTGCAAACTCCACGCAATCACCATTGTAACCGACAATCCGTACACGCCGAATTTCGAGCCGAACAACAGATAGTAAAGTATTATTGCCGCGTTTGAAACAAGGCTTATAAGCGCCGGTATTCTGTACTCTCCGAACGACTGCAAAAGCCCCACAAACGAGAACGCGAGTCCCGTGAAAATTATCATCGGGAACATTATCGCGGTAAGCTCCGCCGCAAGCTCGTGCTTCTCGCCGGTGTAATTCGTCTGTAGGCTCACAAGCGCGCCGCGGAATATGATGCCGACAATAACTATCAGTATCGTTATTGATACGATCATCGTGACGAATTTGTTCACGAATTTCATCGCGTCGTCCTTGCCGCGCTTTGACATTATATCGTTGAAAACAGGTATAAACGTCGCCGAAATAACGCCGCCTATTATCACGTCGAAGAACGTCGTGGGTATCGTCGAAGCCGTCAGGAACGCATCGGAAACCATGCCAGAGCCGAAATATGCCGTAAGCATCGAGTCGCGCACGAGTCCGAGAGCCTTTGATAAAAGCGTTACTATCGCCATAAATCCGGCTGTCAGGAGTATGCCGTTTCCCTTTTTGCCGTTACTCAACTGTCAACACTCCCTTTTTCGTAAAGCTCGATCGCGAGTCTGCCGTTTTCCGCCGCGAGTGCGCGCAGCTTTTCGTAGCTTTTGTCAAGCTCATTTTTTATATCTGCATAATTTCCCATACATTCGTCGAGAAGCGATTTTAGCCGCTCAAACGTTATTGTTTCGACCCTGATATGAAGCCGCTGAGACGCAAATTCCATAAAACCGCGTATTTTCGGATCGTATTCAAGCCCTATCAGCGGCACTGAATTTATTGCTGCGTATATGAGCGAATGCAGCCTCATTCCGACACAAACATCGAATGCGTTCACAATAGCAATCATATCGTCAACTCCGTAATGCTCGCTGATTATCGCGGATTTGTACCGCATTTTACGCATGATCGACTGCGAAATGGTGAGATCCTTGCTCGGCTGCATGGGAAGAAACACGGGGAACAACCCGTATTTAACAGATGCATAGTCGCACAGCTTCGCGACCACATCCTCAAAATCGGCGCCGAGTGCGTTCCATTTTCTCACAGAAATCCCTATATACCTCTTATTATCCGGCGCGCCCGATTTAATTATAAGCTCGCGTCCGCGCTCCTCGCTTTGACGGTCAAGCCCGAATGTAGGATCCGCCGTCACCTTTATTTCCGGTTTCGTGACGCCGATACCAGCGAGAGTTTTCACCGAAGCGTCGTCACGCAGAGTTATGAGCTCTGTTTTATTTAGAATTTTACTTGTTTTTTTGATATTCATTTTCTTATGGAGCGGGCCTATTCCGTTTGAGTACAGCATGACCTTAACCCCGCGCTTCTGCGCCATCGCGATTATCGCGAGATAATACCAAAGCGACTTTGTGCTTGTTCCGTCCTGAATAAGCGTTCCGCCGCCCGAGATCAGCATATCCGCCTTTTTCATATGCTTAAGTATTTTGAATATATTCAGTCTGTTTATCGCCTTCACGCGGTAATTTAAAATCGTTTCATTTGGATTTGCGCTCAAAACCACGATATTCGGACTTTCCTTATTATCGCAGAGATTTTTTATTATAGCCGACAAAAGCGCGTCGTCGCCGCTGTTTCTGAAGCCGTAATAACCGGAAATAAGTATTTCCTTTTGCTTCGACAAAGCCCAGTCATACACGGCGATTGTGTCGTCAGCCATTCTCGATACGGAATAATTTTCCTTTATGACCTCTCTGCCGTAAACACCCAGCTCCTTTTGCCGCTCGGCGTCCATCTTAAAGAACCCCGATATATCATTTTTGAGAAGCTCCGCCGATGACATAACACAGCCGCGGCAGCAAAAATTGGTGTCTATTCCAACTTCCAGCTTCGATTCATCGAAAAGTCCGATATAGCCCTCGTTTCCGGCGATAACAACAGGCTTCTCCGCAGCCATCGCCTCCAAAGCCGCTCGGCTCACGCCGACAAACAGCTTGCACGGCGCGATGAGCTTATTTATATCGGTTCTCGAACCGGCAAGCGTGATAACCTCGCGTCCGGACGCATCGTTTACCTTATCCGCCATCTCTTTTACCGTCTCAAAGTCATCGCCGTTTCCGACGATAAGCACGCGCAGATTTTCTATTTCATCCATCAGAGCCGGCACAGCCTCGATAAGCTGCTTCGCCGCGAGACTTCTCGACTCATCCATGCGGCTCACATATGTTATCACATTTTCATTATCCGCTATGTTAAACTCTTTTTTTGCGTCCTCGGGCGAAACATCCGGCGAGAACTTGTCCGTGTCTATACCGTTTATCGTAACCCGTATATCATGCTCCGGTATTTTGTAATTGTCAATAAGATATGTTTTAATATCCTCGGATACAGCTACGGTTTTCTGTCCCCAGTCGGTTATATACTTTAATCCGTATTTGGTATTGAACACCCAATGCGCTGTGGTTACGAACGGGAATTTCATACTCTTATGAAGCTTGCCGAGTATAAAAGACGGTATTCTCGCATGGGAATGCACTATATCAATATTTTCATCAACTATGATCCGCTTCAGCAGCTGCGCCGCCTTAAGCATGTTCTGCGGCTTTTTATTCTGCATCGGAACGGCGTAATGCTTTATTCCGCATTCCTCAAGCTCCTTTACATATACGCCGCCGTTTGAGGTCACGATAACGTTATAACCCCTGCGTTTCAGCTCCTTCGCAAGCTCCACCACATGCGTTTCCGCGCCGCCGATGTTAAGCTGCATAAGCGCTAAAAGTACGTTTCTCTTTTCCATTTACAGTCTCCTCAATATTACGGATTACTCTGTTTTAATTATAATAAATTCCGTATAAAATATCAAGCAATTTAATATTTTTATACAAATTATTGCCAAAAATAATTATTTCTTCCATGTCCACGTCATTTTATACTCAAAATCGGAGTTGATCAGGTACTTTTCCTGCGGCAGCGGTCCGCAGCTGTTTGTGCCGATACCGCTCTGTTTATAGTCGAGACACAGCACGGTATACCCGCTTTTTTCAAGCTCCGTGTTGTGACGCCTGCATCCGAGCTCCTCCTGAGTGTATCGCGACGCGTTAAACGAAAATTCGTCTCCGTCCGCGCGCCATGTAATTTCGGGCGAGCTTATCTCAATGTACCTGCAGCCGCAGTGGCTTCCGTTTTCCTGCGGCTTTACGTAGTCCTCATGCAGCTCGTCAACTCCCGCGCGGAACACTCCGATATACGAAGCGCCGTTTTTATCCGCGTAGCTCTCGTACGGACCGAAGCCGTAATATTTCACTTTATCGAATGTATTGCTTAAAAATGCTCTCACTCCGAAACGCGGCAGATACGGCATATCGGGGTTCTTTTTGCATTTTATGTCAACCGCAATCGCGCCGTCCGCGTCGATCGTATACACCGCTTTAATTTCGACTATCTGCTGAATAAACGCCGCGGCAATCGAAACGGTACAGCTTATTTTCACAACGCCGTTATTTTCAGCCGTCACGTCATAGCAGCGCGCCGTAATACGGTCATAGCCCGCGTTTTTCCACGTTTCGGCTATACCTCTGTCATTATCTGTCGGAGCGCGCCAAATATTCCACTCCATCGGCTTTTCGAGAATATTTTTTCCGCCGATATTTATTTGACTTAATGTTCCCGTCAGCCTATCAAATTCATATTCAAATCCGTTCCCGCGCACCGTGACGCGTGTTTCGCTTTCGTCAACCTCTGTATCGCCGCACACGGGAGCGTATTCCTCCCTCTTGCCCGCCGACAGCAAAAGCTGGTCGAAACCGAGCGGATTTCCCGCCTTAACGAGCGGCTCGCCGTTCTTTTGATAATAGTATATATTTATAAAATACTCGCCGTTATCCGCCGCTTTATACGGAATTTCAACAGCCGCCTTTTCGTGCGGAGCTATTGACGGAAGCTCGAACGGCTTGCGCTCGATCGCCTCGCCGTTTCTGAGAATTTCGTATTCCGCGTAAATTTTCTCGTTTATTTCCGTAAAATCGAGCTTGTTTTCAAGTATAATTTTATCGTTTTCCATTTTCGCGGACAGCGGACGGATCGCGTTTTTGTACTCGTAAAGCGATATATGCGGCGTTCTGTCGGGTCTTACCATTCCGTCCATGCAGAAGTTTTCGTCATGCGGAAACTCGCCGAAATCGCCGCCGTAGAAGTATTTCTTCCTTCCGTTTTCCTCGTCCATGTAAACCGCGTGGTCGCACCATTCCCAAACGAAGCCGCCCATAAATCCGTCGTATTTATCCATCAGCTCCTGGTATTCCTTAATCCCGCCGGGACCGTTGCCCATAGCGTGGATATACTCGCACTGCATAAACGGCTTTTTGTTCTCGGGATTTGAAAAATAGCTCTCGATCCAGTCCGTATCAGCGTACATCATGCTCATCAAATCAAGCATAGACGTATCGTTTTTCCAGCCGCCCGTCTCGTGGATACTGCTTTCGTAATGCGTCGCGCGCGTTTCGTCGTACGATTTGATCCATCTGCCCGCGTCCTCGAAGCTCTTTCCCCAGCCGCTCTCGTTGCCGAGCGACCAGATTATAACGCACGGACGGTTCTTGTCGCGCATTACATTGCGCTTTACGCGGTCAACGATCGCGTCGTGAAAGCGCTCGTCCTGAGCCAAAAGCCCGAACGTTTCTTCATACGAGCCGCCGTAAATGGTAACACAGCCGTGGATTTCTATATCCGACTCGTCAATTACGTAAAAGCCGTACTCGTCGCAAAGCTCGGTAAACCACGGCGAGTTCGGATAATGGCTCGTGCGAATAGCGTTTATGTTGCTCTCCTTCATCAGCCGCAAATCAACCATAGCCTGCTCGCGGCTTATCGTATAGCCCGTAACGGGGTCGCTGTCGTGGCGGTTTACGCCCTTTAAACGTATCTTCACTCCGTTTACATAAAACTTTCCGTCATGCACGCTGACCTCGCGTATTCCGACCTTCTGAACAATTACCTCTCCCGCCGCTTCGATTATAAGCGTGTATAAAACGGGATTTTCCGCGTTCCATAAAAGCGGTTTTTCGACGTTAAAAGCGACATTTTTGCCCGATTTTGCACCGATTTGCGTACCGTCGGGAGCGAGAAGCGTGAAGTTCGCATCATGATCCGCGTCAATCGTCACTTTGCCGCTTTGATACGTCTTTATGAAGAAATCGCGTATATGATTTTTCGGTCTTTTCAGAATATACACATCACGGAAAATGCCGCTCATACGCAGCTTGTCCTGATCCTCCAGATAGCTTCCGTCGCACCACTTTAAATTCAGCACGCGGATTTGATTTTCACCGTTTTTCACATACGGCGTTATATCAAATTCCGAAGTCGAGTGTGAAACCTGACTGTAGCCCGCGAAATTGCCGTTCACCCACAAATAAAAGCACGAATCGACGCCTTCAAAGTTTACATAATACTTCTCCCCCTCCTTCGTTTCAAGCTCAAAATCCCTGACATACACGCCGCACGGGTTCATATGCGGAACATACGGCGGCTCGAACGGGAACGGATAGCGCACGTTCGTGTACTGATGATGATCATATCCGAGCGTCTGCCAGCACGACGGAACGGGTATCGTGTCAAACGAATCAATATCCCATTCCTCCGGCACGTCGTAAATGCTGTTATAATATTTAAACCTCCACTCGCCGCAAAGATTTACAAATCTGTCCGACATTTCGCGCGGCTCGGTAAGCGCGGCTTTTTTATCCGAAAACGGTATATAATACGCCCTGTCCGGCTCCGTGCCTATATGGAGCGCGGCGGGATTTTCAAAATATCTTTCAAGCTTCATGTGTATACCTCCGTAATTACCAAATTTATCTTAAATATTCTAACATAGTTTATATGGTAAGTCAATGAAAAAAATCGAGATTAAATTGTTATTTATCATTGTAAAAATGACTGGATTTATTTTGCTGTATGTGTTATAATAACGCTGCGGCACCTCTGCCGCTAAAGCGTAATAAAAAACAAGGAGAAATAAAATGGCATTTGATTCAATAGCCGTGCGGTGCCTTACGGACGAGCTTCAGCGCTCAATCATCGGCGGCAGAATAGATAAAATACATCAGCCCGAGCGCGACGAGATAATACTGCATATCCGCACCTTCACTGATAATTACAAGCTTGTCCTTTCGGCAAATTCCGCACATCCGCGTATTCATTTCACGGAGCACGCGAAAAAAAATCCGCTCACCGCGCCGATGTTCTGTATGCTTCTGCGCAAGCATATCGGAAGCGGAAAAATTATTGCGGCGGAACAGACGGGATTTGAAAGAGCGGTGCGTATCAGCGTGGAAAGCTATGACGAACTCGGAGATTTGACAGTAAAGCATTTATACGCGGAGATCATGGGCAGACATTCAAACATAATTCTGACCGACTCCGAAGGAAAAATACTCGATTGTATCAAGCACGTTGACTTTACCGTAAGCTCGGTACGTCAAGTGCTTCCGGGGCTTCTGTATGAGGCTCCGCCCGCGCAGGATAAAATGCCGCTTGTTGATTTTACCGCCGAAGATCGTCTTGATTTCACGCTTCCTCAGCGAGCCGATAAGGCACTGCTCGCTCAGACGGGCGGAATAAGTCCGCTCACAGCTCGCGAGATCGTCTATCGCGCATTTCACCGCACGGATATAACGACTTCAGAGCTTAATCTCAATAAGCGGAGCGCGCTGAAAACAGAGCTTATCCATCTCGCGGATGAAATAAAAAACGGCATATTCAAGCCGTGCATGATCATCGAGGCTGCTTCGGGGAAAATACTCGATTTCAGCGCGGTTGACATAAAGCAATATGAAAATCTTGCGAAAATAACGTATTTTGACAGCATCAGCGCCCTTCTTGACAGCTTCTACAACACGCGCGACATGCACGAGCGCATGAGACAGAAAACAGCGGATTTGGTGAAGCTGTTAAACAACAATATCGAGAGGGTTTCAAAAAAACTGGTTATTTTGACAAATACGCTCAACGACGCGGAAAATAAGGATAAATACAAAATTTACGGCGATCTTTTGACGGCGAACATATACAAGCTGAGCGAGGGGCAGTCATCCGTCGAGGTTGAGAATTACTACGAAGAAGGCATGCCCTCGGTTACGATCGCTTTGGACGCGCGTTTGTCGCCGTCGGGGAACGCTCAGCGTTATTATAAGCGTTACAACAAGGCAAAGACTGCGGAAATAGAGGCGGCGAAACAGGCGGAAACCGCGCGCGCCGACCTCGAGTATCTTGAAAGCACGCTATGCGCGCTCGAAAACGCGGAAACTGAGGAGGACGTCAATCTTATCCGCTCGGAGCTTATCGCGGAGGGATATCTGAACCGCCGCCAAAATCCGAAAAAGCAAAGACAGAGCGCCGCAAAACCGCGCCATTTTATAAGCTCGGACGGTTTTGATATTTACGTCGGACGGAACAATACGCAAAATGATTATCTGACGCTGCGCTTCGCCAATTCCTCGGACATATGGTTCCACACAAAAAACATTCACGGTTCTCATACCGTGATAAAGCTCGGAATAGACAAGGACGTGCCGGAGCGGACAATGCGCGAGGCGGCTGAGCTTGCGGCTTATTACTCGAAGGCGCGCTCGTCGTCGCAGGTGCCGGTTGACTACACCCAAATCAAAAATGTGAAAAAGCCGAGCGGCGCAAAGCCGGGAATGGTGATTTACGATAAATACAACACAGTCTATGTGACGCCCGCGGAACCGGATCCCGAACGCGTTAAGGAATAAAAAACTGCCGTTTTTTTTGAACAGCCCCAGAAAAAACGGACAATAGACAAAAAACACCTCCTATGGTATAATAAAAGAAAACCATAGGAG
>CANRJY010000010.1 GCA_947631085.1 uncultured Clostridia bacterium
TTTATTTTTTATCCTGTTTCAAAATTTTTCATCTTTTTCTCCTTTTCCTATTGACTTTTAATAGTTAGTCTTTCTTATTTCACCTACAATTGTCATTAAGTATATAATAACATACATACCGACAAATGTCAATATGGATTTTATAAAAAAACCGCGCATGAAAAATGCGCGGGTTTGCTGTCATTATTTATTTTGGCGGTTATCCCAAGATTGCCTTTGCCTTAAGTATCGCGATAGCGGTTTTCGCGTCGATTATTTCGTTGTTCATAACCATTTCGTAAAGCCTGTCGAGCTTCATTTTATGGACGTTCAAAAACTCGCCCTCGTCGAGGTGCTGTCCCTTGTATGTCAAGTTCTGCGCCAAATACAGATGCAGCTTTTCCTCGCAATAGCCCGGAGTCGCGTAATACGCGCCGAGATAAGTAAAATCCTTCGCCTCGTAGCCCGTTTCCTCGGTAAGCTCGCGTCTGCCCGCCGCTTCAGGGTCGTTTTCGTCCTTTTCAAGCTTGCCCGCGGGAATTTCAAGCATCATGCACCGCGCCGCTATTCTGTACTGCGACACCATGAACACTTCCCTGTCCTCCGTTACCGCTATAACGCCGACGCCGCCGTGGTGCGCGACGAGTTCGCGAAGCGCCGTCGAGCCGTCCGGCATGAGAACGGTATCCTCACGCACGTCAATAATTCTTCCTTTATGAATTTCTCTTGTCGCGATTGTCTTTTCCTCAAAATTCATACAATTTTTTGCCCCTTTTCTGATTTCGTAATTATTTTAGCGTTAATATCGCTTATTATAACCCCTATTTTTCAAATAGTCAATCGCCGCGTAAAATTTTGTCGATTTTGCATAATGATTTAATCAAATTTTAAAGGCAAATTCCGCTTTTTTCCGGCGGTATACAATAAAATACCGCCTATTCACGTTCAAAACCGCGCGCTATATCCCCCCCGATTATCGTCGGCGAGGAAGGCAACCGCAAGGGCTCTTTTAATAACGCTCATTTGTTTTTTGCGCCGTCTCCTTTCTTTAATTTTTCAAAAAAGCAAAACATTTGTTTGACATTTCCGTCCGCTTCTGTTATACTGTATGTAAGAACAAATAAGCGGGGGCAATTATCATGGCTAAAGTTACCGAAAAAGATTATCAAATTATGGATTTCATACACGAACAAATCTCACTGCGCGGCTTCCCGCCGACAGTGCGCGAGATTTGCGACGCGGTCGGACTTACCTCCACCGCCACCGTTCACGCGCGGCTGAAAAAGCTTGAAGGTCTCGGCTATATAGCCAAGGAAACCTCCAAAAACCGTTCAATGCGGCTTGTGAACTATAAGCCGGAGAATGCGGATGAAACAGGTGCCGACGATAAGTACCTTGAGGTACCAATATACGGCAAGGTTACCGCCGGTATGCCGATTACCGCCATTCAGGATAATACGGAGACCTTTCCGCTGCCGATGGATTTCGCGAAGAATAAAGACCTTTTTATGCTAAAGGTTCGGGGCGAGTCTATGATCAACGCAGCTATTCTCGACGGCGATTATATTATCGTCCGTCAGCAGCCGACCGCGCAGAACGGCGATATTGTTGTCGCGCTTGTAAATGACGACGAGGCGACCGTTAAAACCTTTTATAAGGAAAACGGTCATTTCCGTCTCCAGCCCGAAAATGACAGTATGGAGCCGATTATAGTTGACGAGCTTTCGATTATCGGTAAAGTTGTCGGCGTTTTTCGCAGGTTTTAGTTGACATTACACGCTTTTTGCGTTACAATAGTGTAAATAATCACATAAGGAGGATGTTTTCATGGGTACAAAGAGATTATTCACTTCGGAATCAGTAACGGAAGGTCATCCGGATAAAATATGCGATCAAATTTCCGATGCGATTTTAGATGAAATTATAAAGAAAGACCCGACCGCGCGCGTAGCATGCGAAACCACATGCACGACCGGAATCATCTCGATAATGGGCGAGATCACAACCGAATGTTATGTCGATTTTCCAAAAATAGCCCGCCAGGTCGTGCTTGATATAGGTTACGACAGAGCGAAGTACGGCTTCGACGGCACAACCTGCGCGGTTGTAACCGCTATCGACGAGCAGTCGCCCGATATTGCTCAGGGCGTTAATTCCGGCTACGAGAATCGTGAGCAGGGCGAAAATGACGATGATAACTCCATCGGCGCGGGCGATCAGGGCATGATGTTCGGCTACGCCTGCACGGAAACGTCCGAGCTTATGCCGATGGCGATTTCTTTGGCGCACAAAATGGCAAAAAAACTGACAGAGGTGCGTAAAGAAGGCGTACTTGATTATCTGCGCCCCGACGGCAAAACACAGGTGACAGTCGAATATGACGGTGACAAACCCGTCAGAATAGACACAGTTGTTGTTTCGAGCCAGCATTCACCCGAGGTTGACATAAATAAGCTTAGACGCGATATAAAGCGCGAAGTAATCATGCCGGTGCTCCCCGCCGATTTGGTTGACGAGAACACCAAGTTCTTCATAAATCCGACAGGGCGCTTCGTTATAGGCGGTCCCGCCGGCGACAGCGGACTGACCGGCAGAAAAATTATCGTGGACACATACGGCGGCTATGCAGGTCACGGCGGCGGCGCTTTTTCCGGCAAAGACCCGACCAAGGTTGACAGAAGCGCGGCTTACGCGGCGCGGTGGGTAGCGAAAAATATCGTAGCCGCGGGACTTGCTTCAAAATGTCAGGTCCAGCTTGCGTACGCCATAGGCGTGGCGCGTCCCGTTTCGATTTCAGTTGACACCTACGGAACATCAACCGTTTCCGAGGAGAAAATCGAAAAAGCGGTTGAAAAGGTATTTGACTTAAGACCAAATTCGATCATAAAAGCTCTCGATTTACGCAAACCCATATACAGAAATCTCGCCGCATACGGTCATATGGGACGCGAGGATTTGGATGTGTCATGGGAAAGAACAAACATGGTCGACGCGCTCAGGGAAGCCGTAAAATAAAGCGGGAAAACCCGCCGAAAAATTAAAAACAACGAGAAGGCGGATTTTCCGCCTTCCGTTTTTATTGTTTTTGCGTTACAAAAAATTCGAAAATTTATTTATAATTTTTTACAAAAATTTCATAAAAAACAGTAGTAATCGTCCTGAATATGTGTTATAATAGGAATGATATAATGAATTTTTGCGTGCCTGTCAGAGCGGTCACGCTGAACGGAGGAAAAAAATGAATTTGTTTGACAAAATATTCGGTACTTATTCCGAAAGGGAGCTTAAGCGCGTGCGCCCCATCGCGGATAAGGTTATGGCTTTGGAGCCCGATATGCAAAAGCTCTCGGATGCGGAGCTTAAGGCTAAAACTCCCGAGTTTAAAGAACGCCTCAAAAACGGCGAAACGCTCGACGATTTGCTTCCCGAGGCATTCGCGGTAATGCGCGAGGCAAGCATGAGAGTTCTTGGAATGAAGCACTTCTATGTGCAGGTAATAGGCGGTATAATTCTGCATCAGGGACGTATCGCCGAAATGAAAACAGGTGAAGGTAAAACGCTCGTTTCGACGCTTCCGGCTTATCTTAACGCGCTCACAGGCGACGGCGTACATATCGTAACCGTCAATGACTACCTTGCTAAGCGCGACAGTGAGTGGATGGGCAAGGTTTACCGCTTCCTCGGAATGTCGGTCGGTCTTATCATACACGAGCTGGATAACAACGAGCGCCGCGAGGCATACGCCGCCGACATCACATACGGCACGAATAATGAGCTTGGTTTTGACTACCTGCGCGACAACATGGTTGTACACAAGGAGCAAATGGTACAGCGCGGACATAACTACGCAATCGTGGACGAGGTTGACTCCATTCTCATAGATGAGGCGAGAACGCCGCTTATTATTTCGGGTATGGGCGAGGATGCCAACGAGCTCTACCGCGTCGCAGATATGTTTGCAAAGCGTTTAAAGAAGCTTGTTGTCACCGAGCATGACGACAAACAGCTCGACGAGGACGTTGACGCCGATTACATCGTTGACGAAAAGGCAAAAACCGCCACTCTCACCGAGCGCGGCGTCAAGAAAGCGGAGCAGGGCTTCGGTATAGATAACCTTTCGGATCCGGCAAACATGAAGCTCCAGCACCACATAAATCAGGCGCTCCACGCAAACGGCGTTATGCACCGCGATCAGCAGTATGTTGTCAAGGACGGTCAGGTACTTATCGTTGACGAGTTTACCGGACGTATAATGCCAGGCAGACGCTACAGCGACGGTCTGCATCAGGCTATCGAGGCAAAGGAAGGCGTCAAGGTCGAGAATGAGTCGAGAACGCTCGCGACGATAACGTTCCAGAATTTCTTCCGCCTGTACAAGAAGCTCTCCGGTATGACCGGTACGGCTCTTACCGAGGAGGAGGAGTTCCAGCATATTTATAAGCTTGACGTTGTGGCTGTTCCGACAAATAAACCGGTTATCCGCGTTGACGAGCACGACTCCGTTTATAAGACCGAGCGCGGCAAGTTCATGGCGGTTATACGTCAAATCAAGGAATGTCACGACAAAGGTCAGCCTGTGCTTGTCGGCACAGTCAATGTTGATAAGTCGGAACTTTTATCAGCGCTTTTGAAGCGTTCGGGAATCGCACACAATGTATTGAACGCGAAATACCATGAAAAGGAAGCGGAGATTATCGCTCAGGCAGGCAAAAAGGGCGCGGTAACAATCGCGACGAACATGGCGGGCCGCGGTACGGATATCGTTCTTGGCGGTAACGCGGAGTATATGGCAAAGCACGAAATGGCGCGGCAGGGTATCAGCGACGAGCTCATCGCGGAAGCTACAGGCTTTGCGGATACCGATGATGAGGAAATTATCGCGGCGAGAAAGATGTTCACCGAGCTTAACGACAAATACAAGGCGCAGGTTCAGCCCGAGCAGGAGGAAGTAAAGAAGCTCGGCGGACTGTATATCATAGGCACGGAGCGCCATGAATCAAGGCGTATCGATAACCAATTAAGAGGTCGTTCGGGACGTCAGGGCGACCCTGGACAATCGAAATTCTTCCTGTCGCTCGAGGACGATTTAATGCGTATCTTCGGCAGCGACAGAGTCAAGAACATGGTAAACGCTCTCGGACTCGAGGAGGATGAGCCGATCGAAGCGAAGATGCTCACAAACGCTATCGAGAACGCGCAGAAGAACCTCGAGAGCCGCAACTTTGACGCCCGTAAGCATGTGCTCCAATATGACGAGGTAATGAACGAGCAGCGTAAGATCATATACGCGCAGCGTCAGGCGGTGCTTGACGGCGAGGACATCAGCGGCACTATCAAGGGTATGATCGAGGCGTGCATAGACTCGGCAATCGACGATTACATCGGGATTTCGGAAATTCCGGAGGAATGGAACATCCGCGCTCTGACCGAGTTTGCGGACAGAAACCTTCGCGCAAACGGCGAGTTCAAAATAGAACCCGAGGACATGGAAACCATAACGCGCGCGGAAGTAAAAGACATGCTCATGGATATTGCCAATAAGCGCTATGCGGAGCAGGAGGCTATATTCGGAGAGAATATGCGCGAGCTTGAAAGAGTTATCATGCTCAAGGTAGTCGATACCCTTTGGATGGATCACCTTGACGAGATGGAGCATGTAAAGCGCGAAATAGGTCTGCGCGCATACGGTCAGCACGACCCTGTTGTTGAATACAGAAACGTCGGCAGCGATTTATATAACGGAATGCTCGACTCGATCAAGCGCGAAACTGTAAGATATCTGTTATTCGCCGTACCGAGAATCAGAATAGAGCGCGAGCAGGTAGCAAAGCCGATGGACACCGGCGGCGACGGCACGCTGAGGAAGCAGCCGAAGAAAGCGAAAAAAGAACCCGGAAGAAACGACCCATGCCCCTGCGGCAGCGGCAAGAAATACAAGCATTGTTGCGGCAAGGATAAGAAATAAAGGCGTGCGCGTCCGCACGCCGCCCGAAACTCCGTTTCGGGCAATCTCAGAATGGAGAAGATAAAAAAGTTCCCGAGGAAACTTTTTTATCATTGATGTTTGCTGACGCGCATGTCGTCAGCAAACCATACGAAACGGCATAAAGCCGTTCCGTACACGCGCTGAATTGTAATTTATCACCCCCGCCGAAAGGAAGCGGATAATATGAAAAAATACAAAATCATGGGCATCGCCGTAATCGTATTCATTGTATTGGCGGTTGTTACGCTGTCTCTCGGACCTACATGGAACGTCGGTTCGGGCGAGAAATCGGAAAATCCCGCGGCGGACGTCATGCTGTGGGTTACGTTCGGATATGTTGTTGCTGCGGCTGCCGCGGGCGTGGGGTATAAGATATACGCGCTTATAAAATATAAGCTGCTCCACAAAAAGCGCGAGGAGGATACATTGGAGTTCGCCGTAAAAAACCGCAGCAAGGATTATAGGGATAAAATAAACTATTAAAAGGAAGTGAATAAAATGCTTGAATACGAGCAATACAGACTCGAATTGCAGGGTTTGGAAGAAAATATACACGAATTGAGGGATGCACTTTGACATCGCCGGAGCTACTTCGGAGGCGGAAAAGTTAGAGGCTGAAAGCGCTCAGCCGGACTTCTGGAACGACATGGAAAATTCTCAGAAGGTTTTGCAGAAAATAAAGCAGTTAAAAGCGAAAATACAGTCATACGAGGGACTTGAAACGCAGTGGGAGGACACTCTCATTCTCATAGACCTCGCAAACGAGGAAAACGATGAATCAATGCTTGACGAGGTAACGAACGCGGTCAAGTCGATAAAATCGAAAATCGACACCATGACGCTCGAAACACTCTTGAGCGGTCAGTACGACTCGTCAAACGCCATCATCACGCTCCACGCGGGCGCGGGCGGCACGGAGGCGCAGGACTGGTGTCAGATGCTTCTCCGAATGTATCAGATGTGGGCGCAGAAAAACGGATATGAAACGGAAATCATGGACTCGCTCGACGGCGAGGAAGCGGGGCTTAAAAGCTGCACAATGGAGGTGCGCGGGCTTAACGCCTACGGATATTTAAAGGCGGAAAAGGGTGTTCACAGACTTGTCCGCATTTCGCCGTTCAACAGCGCGGGAAAGCGAATGACGTCGTTCGCGTCGGTTGAGGTAATGCCTGAGCTGGACGATGACGTTGAGGTCGATATCCGTCCCGAGGACATAGAAATGGAGGCGTTCCGCGCGTCGGGCGCGGGCGGTCAGCACATAAACAAGACCTCGTCGGCGGTAAGACTTACGCATAAGCCGACGGGAATAGTCGTGTCGTGTCAGACGCAGCGTTCGCAGTTCCAAAACCGCGACTACGCCATGAAGATGCTCAAAGCCAAGCTCGTCGAGCTTGCGGAGCAGCAACAGAAGGAGAAAATCGCCGACATTCAGGGAACGCAGATGGATAACGGCTGGGGCAGCCAGATCCGCTCGTACGTTTTCCAGCCGTACACAATGGTAAAGGATCTGCGAACGAGCTTTGAAGTGGGCAATATCGGCGCCGTTATGGACGGCGAGCTGAACGGATTTATAAACGCTTACTTAAAAGCCGCCAGTCTCGGACAGTTAAAGAAATAAAAAAGCCGAGGGATTTTCCCTCGGTTTTTAAAACATTGTTATCAGAAATACAATACTCATCGCCATGAATACCACATGCACCCAAAACAGCACCGCCGCGGCGGTGTTTCTCTCATCAGCCAAGCATTGTTTTATCAGCTTTATAAGTATCAGCGCCGCACCGCAAATCACAGCCGGCGCGAAGAAATACGCTAACAGTCCGCTGCCGTTATTGGTATTCATCAAAACAAACCTGAGCACGACGACAAAATACGCTCCGCCGCTCAGCAGGGCAAAAATCAGCAAGCCCCATGTGTTTTTTAAAAGATTTAAGATTTGATTGTTCATTTTTATCTCCTAAGCACAAAACAATTAGCTTGAAAGAAAATCGTTCAGATTGAGCCGGACGATTTTACTCAAGCGTCCTCGTCCGGAGCGTCCCAGTTGTGATATACATTCTGCACATCGTCGTTGTCCTCAAGCTGGTCGAGCATTTTCTGCATCTGAATTATCTGCTTTTCGTCGGTAAGCTCCGTCATTGTCTGCGGAACCATGCTTATTTCAGCCGACGACAGCGTATATTTCGCTTCAAGCGCTTCTCTTACAGCGCTGAAATCCTCGGGCGACGTTGTTATCTCAAAGCAGCCGTCGTCCGCCTCGATATCGTCCGCGCCGGCTTCGAGTGCGTCCATTGTTATTTCGTCCTCGTCTATTTCCTCGTCCTCGTTATCGACGACTATCACGCCCTTGCGGTCGAACATAAAGCTTACGCAGCCGTTCTGTCCGAGGTTGCCTCCGAATTTATCGAACGCATGACGCACATCCGCCGCCGTTCTGTTGCGGTTGTCCGTAAGCGCGTCCACTATTACCGCCACGCCGCTCGGTCCGTAGCCCTCGTAGGTGATGCTTTCGTAATTTTCCGTATCGGAATTGCCCGACGCTTTTTTTATCGTGCGATTGATGTTGTCGTTGGGCATATTGTTCGCTCTCGCCTTTGCGATTACATCCTTAAGGCTTGAGTTGTTATCCGGATCGGGACCGCCCGCCTTTACCGCGACTATTATCTCACGCGCGATTTTTGTAAAGATTTTCGCTCTCTGAGCATCATTCGCGCCCTTTTTGCGCTTTATCGTACTCCATTTTGAATGTCCTGACATAATTAAAAACTCCTTTTTTATTCTTATCTAAGATATTCTATCACATCTGCGCCGATTTTTCAATACTTTTTGCCCTCGGACTTAATAATTTCAGTATAAATCCCGAAATTATGTGTACTAAGAAAGACATTATGAGCGTTCCGACCAAAATCCCCGCGAAAAACAGCGCGTCATTATCAAAAATTTCAGGCGCTAAATCGTGCCAGACGCCCATTTTGAGCCATGCTATCCACAGTCCGTGCGTCAGATAAATTTCAAGCGACATATTGCCGAAAAAATTAATAATCGGGTTCTTAATTTTAATTTTCATCGAAATAACGGCAAGCATGACGGAAAACATAGTTGTTCCGACCGCCGATATGATAATCTGCGCTAATTTTGTATCATCATTCCATATGCAACAGCATCCGTAGCTCAGTACTGTCGCCATTATAACGCACAGTGCTTTGAGCGGGTATCCGCGCGAGAAAAATCTTCGGAATCTATTCTTGTGAGCGCACAGCCACATTCCGACTGCGAAGGACGGACATGATTTATACCACCATGACCCGAATCCGAGCCTATTCATCACAATCATGTAAATCACAACACATACCGCCATCACAAAAGGCAGCCGACGCGCCGCGAATAATTTGGCGCACAGAAAAAAGCATATATATAGTATCAGAATAGCTGTCACATACCAAAGACTCGTATTCCAACCGAAATATGAGAGAATGATCTCCCTTACCGGAGGGTGATTTGTATTTATGTAAAAAAGATTGACGATATAATACGGCACGAGAATCGAAGGCATCCTTTTTCGAAAAAAGCTCTTCAGATACCCCTTTTTATTCATAACGCCGTATTGAAGTCCATAACCCGATACGAAAAAAAATCCGGCAACCATCAATGCGCCGGCATTCTTGAATATAAGAAGCGCGCGGAATGTATCTCCCAAATAAGAGCAAATATGAGAAAACAGTATGAAAATGGCTCCCATTCCCTTTATGCTGCGCGTTCGGGCTACCGAAAAATAATTGTTAAACAGCTTACCCCTTTCCGCCGGTTTTATTCTCCATAAAAGAATAAAAAGCGAAAACACTATTATGGCAGCCGATACCACTGTGTTTATCATAAAGATCAATCCTTTTTCAAATTCCGTCTTTTATTTTACCATACTCGACAGTGTTTGTAAAGATATTAATTCAAAGACATCTATATTTAACCCTATAAATCTTGACTTTTCATGTAAATTAATGATATACTGTTAAATATAAGTTTATAAGGAGGCATTTATCATGTGGAGTGACAAAAGCGTGTTTTATCAGATATACCCGCTTGGCTTCTGCGGCGCGCCGTTTGAAAACGACGGTGTTCAGGAGCATAGAATTTTAAAGGTAACAGACTGGATAGAGCATATAAAAAAACTCGGCGCGGACGCTATTTATTTTTCGCCCGTATTTGAGTCGGACACACACGGCTATAACACGCGCGATTACAAAAAAATTGACTGCCGCTTGGGTACGAATGAAGATTTTAAAAAGGTGTGCGAGGAATTGCACAAAAACGAAATAAAGGTCGTGCTCGACGGCGTGTTTAATCATGTCGGACGCGGCTTTTGGGCATTTCGGGATGTGCTGCAAAACCGCGAAAATTCCCGATACCGCGATTGGTTCCATATCAGCTTTGACGGCAACTCGCACTACAATGACGGACTGTGGTACGAGGGCTGGGAAGGCAATTATGATTTGGTAAAGCTCAATCTTCACAACGAGGAGGTTATAAATCACATTCTCGACGCAGTGAAATATTGGGTCGACGAGTTCGATATTGACGGGCTGCGGCTCGACGTGGCGTACTGTCTTGACAGGGACTTTTTAAAAAGGCTGCGTTGGTTCACGGGGACGCTCAAGGACGAGTTCCTGCTTCTCGGAGAGCTGCTGCACGGTGACTACAATCAGTTCGTAAACGACGAAATGTGCCACAGCTGCACGAATTACGAGTGCTACAAGGGCGTATATTCAAGCTTCAACAGCATGAATATGTTTGAAATCGTCCATTCGCTTTTACGGCAGTTCGGTCCGGAAAACTGGACATTATACAAGGGCAAGCACCTGCTTAGCTTCGTCGATAATCATGATGTGAGCAGAATTGCGAGTATTTTGCAAAATCCCGCTCACTTGCCGCTCGTATACGCGATGATATTCGGTATGCCCGGTATTCCTTGCGTTTACTACGGCAGTGAATGGGGCGCAAAGGCGAACAAAAGCGAGGGCGATCCGGCGCTTCGCGCGTGCTTCGACGAGCCTGTCGAAAACGAGCTGACAGAATGGATCTCAAAGCTCGCGAACGCACATAAAAACAGCGACGCGCTTGTTAACGGTGCATTCCGTTCGGTTGTATTGCAGAACAAATACTGCATATTCGAGCGCAAAACAGACAGCGAGCGCGTAATGGTCGCTATCAACGCGAGCGATGAAACCGTTGTCGCACATTTTGACGCGGGCTGCGGCACCGCTGTGGATTTAATTACAGGCGAGCCGCACGATTTCGGCGGAGGCAGCGAGCTGCCGCCGTACAGCGCGCGCTATTGGAAAATGGAAAAATAATTATATTTAATCTATAACAGATACGGCGCAAACGATTTTAACATTCGTCTGCGCCGTATTTTAATTCTGTCGGTTATCAGCCGTTTTTAACGACCGGTGTACGCTGGAACAGCAAGCTTATGCACCACAAGCCGGCAAGTCCCACGATCACATATATAATACGCGAAACAACAGCCATCTGCCCGCCGAATACCGCGCCGACGAGATCATATCCGAAAAGACCTATCAGCAGCCAGTTCAGCGCGCCGATGATGACTAATACCAAAGAAAGTTTATTCATATTACTACCTCCTGACATATTGTATACTTGTACGTTTCTATTTTTTACAATCTTCCCGATATTACACGAGGTAATATTTCCCTCTTTTGAAAAATAAATTAAAATATAAGCGTCTGAATCGAGGTGTTTTGGCTGTGAGGAGAAGTAAGATGTATTTTGCGGCGGTGATTATAATCGTAATTATCACTATAGCTTTCGCTGTTTTTGCAAGCAGCGCCGATGTGGTAAACATTGAATTTCTGAGAAGCTACGGATGGAACGTGGGAGAGCATTATATTGAGTGCGCGGATATAATTATTCCGAAGCCGTTTGATTTGGTCTATGAGCGCTATAATGAACTCCAAAAAGAAGCGGGACTCGATCTCACCGATTATATGGGCTGTCACGGCAAGCGGTACACATATATTGTTGAAAACTATCCGGAAGATGTCGGCGAGCCCGTGCGCGCGGATGTGATATGCGTGGACGGAAAACCCGTCGCCGGAGATATTATGACCGTCAGCGCAAACGGATTTATGTACGCGCTGAATTGTGAAGAGAAATAAAAACTGCGGTAAGATATTACCGCAGTTTTTCAGATTATTCTAAAATTAGTCTACCATTTCAAGAATCGCCATCGGCGCGCTGTCTCCGCGGCGCGGACCCAGCTGCATAATTCTTGTATATCCGCCGTTTCTCTCTGCGTACTTCGGAGCTATTTCTGAGAACAACTTCGTTACAACGTCCTCTTTCGTGATGAACTCCAAAGCCTGACGGCGTGAATGCAGGGTATTCTTCTTACCAAGAGTAATCATTTTTTCAGCTAAGCTCTGTGTTTCCTTTGCTCTTGTCAGAGTTGTTTCTATCCTGCCGCTTTCGAGGAAGCTCGTAACAAGGTTACGAAGCATCGCCATTCTCTGGTCGGTAGGAAGATTTAACTTTCTTGTTCCCGGCATAACCGTTACCTCCTATTAATCTTCTTCTTTCTTAAGGTAAAGACCTAATCCACCTAATTTGTTTATAACTTCTTCCAGCGATTTTCTTCCGAGGTTTCTAACCTTCATCATGTCCTCCTCGGACTTATTCGTAAGATCCTCAACAGTGTTGATACCCGCGCGCTTTAAGCAGTTGTACGAGCGAACAGATAAATCGAGCTCCTCGATTGTCATTTCGAGTACCTTTTCTTTCTTGCTTTCTTCCTTCTCCACGATTATTTCCGTGTTCTTAGCATCGTCGGAAAGGTCAACGAACAATGACAATAAGTCGTTCATTATCTTCGCCGCAAGCGAAACCGCTTCATCCGGCTTAATCGTGCCGTTTGTCCATACCTCGACTGTGAGCTTTTCGCGGTCCGTATACTGACCGACGCGTGTGTTGTCAACGGTATAATTGACCTTCGTCACCGGAGTATATATAGAGTCTACGGGAATAACCCCTATGACCGGCTGAAGATCGCGCTTGTTCTTTTCCGCGCTTACATATCCTCTTCCCTTTGAAAGAGTAATTTCGATATAGAGGTTTGCGTCCTCGTTAAGAGTGGCAATATGAAGATTCGGATTGAAAATTTCAACGTCATCATCTCTCTTTATATCGTCGGCGGTAATTTCCTGCGCGCCCTTCGCTTCGATATACACCGTCTTGGGCGTATCCGAGTGAAGCTTTATAGCCATCTTTTTAATATTAAGGATTATCTCGGTTACATCCTCCGTAACGCCCGGAATTGTTGAAAATTCGTGCTGAACGCCGTCAATTTTTATCGACGTCGCAGCGGCGCCCGGGAGTGACGAAAGCAGTATGCGGCGCAGAGAATTTCCCAGGGTTGTTCCATATCCGCGCTCCAATGGTGAAACGACAAATTTGCCGTATCTTCCGTCCTCGCTCTGTTCAACACATTCAATATTAGGCTTTTCCATTTCTATCATTTCAGAACCCTCCTTTTTAATCAGAACAAACGGGAATCCGTATCCCAAATGTTCTCGCAACCAAGTTTATATATCCACTTACCGAGGGTAATGTGTTATTACTTAGAATAAAGCTCGACAATAAGGTGTTCCTCTACATCATAGTCAATATCGTCTCTCTCTGAAAGTCTTAATACCTTGCCTGTGAGAGTGTTCTTATCCATATCAAGCCACTGCGGAACTATACGCGCTGCGTTTGTTTCCACAATTTCCTTAATTCTCGCGGAATTTCTGCTCTTTTCTCTTACCGCGATTACATCGCCCGGCTTTACGAGGTATGACGGAATGTCTACCTTCTGACCGTTTACGGTGATATGACCGTGATTTACAATCTGTCTCGCTTCACGTCTTGTGTTTGCTAAGCCTAATCTGAAAATTACGTTGTCAAGTCTCGATTCGAGGATCTGAAGAAGCATTTCACCGGTGATACCCTGTCTCTTGGTAGCCATTACATAGTAGTGCTTGAACTGCTTTTCAAGCAAGCCGTATATGAACTTAACCTTCTGCTTTTCGTTGAGCTGGATACCGTATTCCGACTGCTTTCTTCTCATCTGCTTCGGATTTCTTCTCGTTGACTTGTCGATGCCCATAACCGACGGGCTTATGCCTAAAGTCTTGCATCTCTTTAAAACGGGCTGTTTATTTACTGCCATGCTTTTGTTTCCTCCTTTACAATATAATACAATCAGACTCTTCTTCTCTTCGGGGGTCTGCATCCGTTATGAGGAATAGGCGTTACGTCCTTGATCATCGTAACGTCAAGACCTGTTGCCTGGAGCGCTCTTATTGCGGCTTCTCTGCCCGCACCCGGGCCCTTGACGTAAACCTCAACCGTTTTCATGCCGTGCTCCATCGCAGCCTTAGCCGCTGTTTCCGCAGCCGTCTGAGCCGCGAACGGAGTGCTCTTTCTTGAGCCGCGGAAGCCTAAGCCGCCCGCGCTTGCCCATGATATAGCGTTACCCGCCGTATCTGTAATTGTAACTATTGTATTATTGAAAGTTGACTTAATGTGAGCCGCGCCCTTTTCGATATTTTTTCTGTCGCGGCGTCTTGTACGCGTAGTTCTTCTTGCTACCTTAGCCATTTAGCTTAGTCCCTCCTTATTTCTTCTTTCCTGCGATGGTTCTCGCGGGACCCTTACGGGTTCTGGCATTGTTTTTCGTGTTCTGTCCTCTTACCGGCAGACCCTTTCTGTGTCTGATACCTCTGTAACAGCCGATTTCCATGAGTCTCTTGATATCGAGAGCCAGCTGACGTCTTAAATCGCCTTCAACCGTGTACTCGTTATCAATAGTTTCTCTCAGCTTGTTAATGTCAGAGTCGGTAAGGTCCTTAATTCTTGTGTCCGGATCAATTCCGTTCTGAGCCAGAATTTTCTGTGAGCTCTTTAAGCCAATGCCGTAAATATAGGTAAGACCAACCTCTACTCTCTTTTCTCTCGGTAAATCAACACCTGCTATTCTTGCCATACTTTTCTACACCTCCAAATAAGATATCATCAAAAAATTTATGTGTTGTTTTTTACTGTTGTTTTACTCAAGTCAAGCATGATGCAGCCGCTTATCGCTCGAACAAGTCGTAAACAAATTTTTTATAGTAATGCTTCAATCCCCGCAAGCCTTCCGGCGTGCGCTAACCTCTGCGCTAACCTAATAAGCTTGATTTTGAGTGCAGCTTGGTTATCTGCGGAGTTTACGCCAACCTTCCGGTGTGCACTAAAAAGTTCAGATTTGAGTGCAGCTTGGTTTTTTTCGCGAGCGGTGCCATGCTTTTGCACTGCCCCGAGCGAAAAGGACCGAGCGGCGCCAAATATGGGCTTTTTAACCCTGCTTTTGCTTATGCTTGGGATTCTCGCATATTACCATTACTTTACCTTTTCTCTTTATGATTTTGCATTTTTCGCAAATCGGTTTTACTGACGGACGTACTTTCACGTTAATTACCTCCTTGTCGTCTCAGTTCAAGTTATTTATTTTGATCTCCATGTGATTCTGCCCCTTGTGAGGTCATACGGGCTCATTTCAAGGGTTACCTTGTCACCCGGCAGAATTTTTATGAAATTCATTCTCAGCTTGCCTGAAATATGCGCCAATACCTGGTGACCATTTTCAAGCTCGACTTTAAACATTGCGTTCGGCAGGGTTTCCACAACCTTGCCCTCTAATTCCAAAACATCATCTTTTGCCATGTGTTTATCCTCCTATTTCCGCCAATGCCTTTCGCACCTGTATATTCGTTACCAATCCTGCCTCGGCTTCGGCTTTGACTGCCTCCGCGATTTTGCCGGATACCTGAATGTGCCTGAGCTTTTTCTTTTTCGGATTTTCCGCCCTGCGGCGGTCTCCGTCGGCGAGATATGCGTATTCGCTGTCCCGCGCGATTACTATAAACAGTCCGCCCTTATCTCTGCCCGCTTTCGAGCGTACAACAGAGCCTACTTCAACTTCCATGATTAACCTCCCTACAGCGTCAGTATTTCACATCCGTCGCGGGTGATCACCACAGTGTTTTCATAGTGCGCGGACAGGCTTCCGTCCTGCGTTACCACCGTCCAGTCGTCGTCGAGCATACATACCTTGTAGCTGCCTTCGTTGACCATCGGCTCTATGGCGAGCGCCATACCCACCGCGAGCTTTACGCCGTGACCCGCTCTGCCGAAGTTCGGCACCTGCGGATCCTCGTGAAGGCTCGTGCCTATGCCGTGTCCGACAAGGTCGCGTACCACGCCGTAGCCGTGAGACTCAACGTATTTCTGTATCGTGGACGAAACATCACCTAATTTAGCGCCGTGCTTTACATACTTTATTCCCTCAAAGAAGCTTTCGCGCGTAACGTCTATAAGACGCTGCGCTTCGTCGCTTATTTTTCCCACTCCGAAGGTCCTTGCCGCGTCGCTGTGCCAGCCGTCGAGGACTGCGCCCATGTCGATGCTTATAATATCGCCTTCCTTGAGTATCGCGCGCTTATTCGGGATTCCGTGAACGACCTCGTCGTTTACCGAAGCGCATATGCTGCCCGGGAAACCGTTGTAGTTCAGGAAATTCGGTCTCGCGCCCTTTGAAGTAATAAAATCGTATGCTAATTTGTCGAGATACGCCGTATTCACGCCGGGCTTTATGTGCTTTTCCAAAAGCTCAAGAGCCTCTTTAGTGACTTTAGCCGACGCTCTCATTTTTTCGACTTGCTTTGCGGATTTTATGGTTATCATAATTACTCCTCAAGTCCCAGAGCCTTTGCCACGTTCTTGGTAGTGTCCGCAAGCTCCTCCTCGCCCTTAGCGGTTACGAGAAGTCCGAGCTTCGCGTAGTAGTCCTTGATCGGCTCTGTCTGTTCATGGTAAACGTTCAGGCGATTTTTGATCGTGTCGGGATTGTCGTCCGCGCGCTGAATCAGATCGCCGCCGCATTTATCACATTTGCCTTCCGTCTTCGGCTTGTTGAAGATTATATTGTACGGCGCGCCGCACTTTGAGCATTCGCGTCTCGACGAGAGACGCTCGACTATCATATCGTCGTCCACCTCAAGCGAAAGCACCTTGTCGATCTTCACTCCCGAAGCCGTGAGCGCCTCAGCCTGAGCCGTCGTGCGCGGAAATCCGTCGAGGATAAATCCGTTTGCACAGTCAGGCTGCGACAGTCTCTCTTTTACTATTGTAACCATTACCTCGTCCGGAACGAGCTTGCCGTCGTTTATATACTGCTCGGCAAGCTTTCCGACCTCGGTTTGGTTTTTAATGGCGGTTCTTAACATTACGCCCGTCGAAATCGTGTCTATGCCGAGTCTCTTTGATAAAATCTCGCCCTGGGTGCCTTTGCCCGCGCCCGGGGGTCCCATGAGTATTAAGTTCATAAGTTAAACCGCCTTTCTGCATTTAATATAATTTCCCAAAATTTCAGATTTGAGTGCAGCTTGGTTTTTTCGCGAGCGGTGCCGTATTTCGTATACTGCATCAAGCGAAAAGAGCCGAGATGCGCCAAATGTGGAATTTTTACTCAAGGAATCCTTTGTAGTGTCTCATTACCATCTGCGATTCAATCTGCTTAACGGTTTCGAGCGCAACGCCTTCCATAATCAGAAGCGACGTACCGCCGATCTGTAACGAACGGATACCGAATATCGCGCCGATCACTACAGGCAATATCGCAACGATTCCCAAGAATATAGCTCCGACAAGGTTAAGTCTTGTTGAAACCTTTCTGACGTAATCGCTTGTCGGTCTGCCAGGTCTGATACCCGGAATATATCCGCCGCCCTTCTTGATATTATTCGCGAGCTCAATAGGATTGAACTGTATCGACGAATAGAAATATGTGAAGAAGAGTATCAGCAGGAAGTACAGAACCGCATATACGAGACTGGTCCACCAAGCGCTTGAATAGCCCGCCGACAGGCAGCCGAGGATATAGTATCCTACGCCCGACTGAGGCATATTGCCGCCGCTTACAAGTCTTACGATCGTAGCGGGGAACGCCATGATCGACGACGCGAAGATGATAGGCATAACGCCGCCCATAACAACCTTTATTGGGATGTTTGTGCTTTGTCCGCCGTAAACTCTTCTGCCGACAACACGCTTAGCGTACTGCACGGGAATTCTTCTTTCAGCATCCGAGAAATACACTACGAAGGTTATCGCCGCGATTGCAACTATTAATATAGAAGCCGCGATTATGATACCCTTTGCCGTAATGCCGGTTGCCAGGAACTGCTGGTAAACGGCTCTGATACCCGACGGTATTCTTGATACGATACCGGCGAAGATAATCATCGATATACCGTTGCCCAAGCCTTTTTCGGTGATGATTTCACCTAACCACATGATAAACGCCGTACCTGCCGTAAACGTGAGCACGATTACGAAGAACGTAAGCACGCCCGGATTTTGTATAGCCTGCAAATTCGCCTGAGCGTTCATGTTATAGAGCGTTACATACAGACCCGAGCCCTGTATAAACGCAAGCGCGATACCGAGATATCTTGTGATTTTGTTAAGCTTCTTTCTGCCCTCAACGCCTTCCTTAGCCATTCTTTCAAGCGCCGGAATAGCCACAGTAAGAAGCTGAATGATAATTGATGCGTTGATGTAAGGTGATACACCCATCGCCATAACCGTCGCGTTCGAGAACGCGCCGCCCGTGAATACGTCAAACAGACTGAATAAGTCCGTTCCGCCGTTGCCCAGGAATGCCTGCATCGCGTCCGCGCTCAAAAACGGCACCGGAATATGCGCGCCGAATCTGAAAACGATAAGCATTAAAAGCGTAAATAATATTCTTCGTCTCAGGTCGGGGATTTTCCATGCGTTTCTTAATGTCTGAAGCACTTTATATCACCTCTACCTTTCCGCCCGCTTTCTCTATCTTTTCCTTAGCGGACGCCGATATTTTGGCAACCTTAACCGTAAATTTCTTGTTTACCTCGCCTCTGCCCAAAAGCTTTACGCCGTCGAGGGTCTTGCTGATGATGCCGCTCTCCTTAAGAGCCTCAGCCGTTACCTCGGCTCCGTCCTCGAGTCTGTCAAGAACCTCTACGTTAACAGATACATACTGCTTTGCAAATATATTTTTAAATCCGCGTTTCGGCAAACGTCTGTAGATAGGCATCTGACCGCCTTCAAAGCCCGGTCTTACGTTTCCGCCCGAACGAGCCTTCTGACCCTTATGTCCTTTGCCCGACGTTTTGCCCGTACCGCTTCCGATACCTCTGCCCACTCTCTTCGGTGAGAATTTTGAGCCTGCCGCAGGTTGTAGTTCATCTAATCTCATTATTGCTACACCTCCTCGTTAATTGTATGATTTAGATTTCCGAAACTTCTACAAGGTGAGATACCTTGTTGATCATTCCTCTTATCTGAGGCGTGTCGTTATGCTCGACAACGCTTCTTATCTTCTTCAGTCCCAGAGCCTCAACCGTCGCAATCTGATCCTTTTTTCTGCCGATCGTGCTCCGAACCAAAGTTACTCTAAGTTTACCCATTTTTCGTGCCTCCTTAACCTCTTATCTGGTCTGCGGACTTACCGCGCAGTCTCGCGACTTCGTCGAGCTGCTTTAATTCCGACAAGCCCTGTACAGTAGCACTTACTACATTTCTCTTGTTATTCGAACGCAAGCTCTTCGCTCTGATGTCCTTAACGCCCGCAAGTTCAAGCACCGCACGCGCAGCGCCGCCCGCGATAACGCCGGTACCTTCCTTAGCCGGCTTTAACAATACCTTGCCCGCGCCTGAGATGCCCAGTACGTCGTGAGGAATTGTTGTACCTACCAAAGGAACATTTATTATGTTCTTCTTTGCGGCTTCAATACCCTTTCTGATAGCGTCGGGGATTTCAGCAGCCTTGCCCTGACCGTAGCCAACGCGTCCGTTTCTGTCGCCGACTACAACCAAAGCGCTGAAGCGCATTGTGCGTCCGCCTTTTACTGTCTTAGCGACACGGTTTATCGCTACGACGTTTTCTTCCAATTCAACAGCCTCTGCTGTCGCGTCTATTCTTTCAGCCACTTAACTCGTCCTCCTTCTATTAGAATTCTAATCCGCCTTCTCTCGCGCCTTCCGCAAGAGCGGCTACTCTGCCGTGGTATATATATCCGCCTCTGTCGAAAACAACAGCCTTTATGCCCGCGGCCAATGCCTTTTCGGCAACAGCCTTGCCGACCTTCTTAGCCGCCTCGACGTTGCCGCCGTAGCCCTCAAAGCCCTTGTCGAGACTGGACGCCGCAACCAGCGTTACGCCCTTTGTATCGTCGATAACCTGCGCGTAAATGTGATTGAGGCTTCTGTACACGTTCAGACGAGGTCTCTCCGCGCTGCCGGAGATGTTCTTTCTGGCTCTTCTGTGACGCTTGATTCTCGCAGCGTTTGTATCTTTTCTCTTAATCATTTAAGAACACTCCTTTCATTATTTCTTCTTGGCTCCTGTCTTGCCTTCCTTACGTCTTACGTACTCGCCGGCGTATCTGATACCCTTGCCCTTATACGGCTCAGGCTGTCTGTACTCTCTTATCTTCGCCGCCGTCGCACCGACGTCTTCCTTGTTTGCGCCCTTTACAATAATCTTGTTGGGAGCGGGAACCTCTAAAGTAATACCCTCCATAGGAGTGTACTCAACCGGATGAGAATAGCCGAGGTTGAGTGTGAGCGTCTTGCCCTGCATCGCTGCTCTGTAGCCGACGCCGTTTATTTCGAGCTCCTTACTGAAGCCCTCGGTAACGCCTACTACCATGTTGTTGACAAGTGTACGCGTTAAACCGTGAAGTGATCTGTGCATTTTATCGTCCGACGGACGCGCTACCGTTATAACTCCGCCTTCATTCTTAACTATCATGTCGGGATGAAGCGTTCTTGAAAGCGTACCCTTCGGACCTTTTACGGTTATCTCGTTCGCGTCCGTGATTTTTACGTCAACGCCCGCGGGAACCGTGATAGGTAATCTGCCTATTCTTGACATTAAATTGTCCTCCTAACTTAAATTTTCTTAACCTTGTAAGTTTTCAGTTATTTTTTAGTTTCCCGATAAATCGTACGGTTTACCAGACAAAAGCGAGAACTTCTCCTCCGATGTTCTGCTTTCTTGCTTCCTTGTCGGTCATAATGCCTTTGGAAGTGGAAACTATCGCTATGCCCAAGCCCTTTAAAACTCTGGGAAGCTCGTCTGCGCCGGCGTAGAATCTCAGACCCGGCTTCGATACTCTCTTAAGACCGCTGATAACCTTTTCATGGTTCGGTCCGTACTTCAGCGTAACGCGGATAACGCCCTGCTTGTTGTCCTCGATAAGCTGATAGCTCTTTATATATCCCTCTTCAGCGAGAATGTCAACTATCGCCTTCTTCATGTTTGAAGCGGGAATGTCAACCGTCTCATGCTTTGATGAGTTTGCATTTCTGATTCTTGTTAATAAATCTGCAATGGGATCAGTTATTTGCATTATTTTACCTCCTTCCGAAATCTAAAAGAAATCGTACTTCTATAATCTTTACCAGCTCGCCTTTCTTACGCCGGGAATCTGTCCCTTGTAAGCCAATTCTCTGAAGCAGATACGGCAAATGCCGAACTTTCTCAGATACGCGTGCGGTCTGCCGCAGATCTTGCATCTGGTGTATGCTCTTGTCGAATACTTCGGCTTTCTCTGCTGCTTAATAATCATGGATTTCTTAGCCATTTTATTATCCTCCTTCTGAACTATGCGCTAAACGGAGCGCCCATCAGCTTTAACAGCTCACGCGCTTCCTCGTCCGTATGTGCGGTTGTAACGAAGTTAACGTCCATACCTCTGATTTTGTCAATCTTGTCATAGTCGATTTCAGGGAAAATTAACTGTTCTTTAAGTCCCAAAGAATAGTTGCCTCTGCCGTCGAATCCGTTCGGGTTGATGCCTCTGAAGTCACGCACGCGCGGAAGAGCTACATTGAAGAGTCTGTCGATAAACTCGTACATCTTCGTCGATCTCAATGTTACCTTGCAGCCGATGTTCATGCCTTCTCTGAGCTTGAAGTTAGCTACCGACTTTCTCGCCTTTGTGATTATCGGCTTCTGACCGGTGATCGCGGCCAGATCGCCGCAAGCGGCTTCGATTGCCTTCGGGTTATCCTTAGCTTCGCCTATACCGATGTTTATAACGACCTTTTCAAGCTTAGGGATCTGCATTACGCTTTTATAACCGAATTTCTCCATGAGAGCCGGAGCAATTTCTTTAGTGTATTTATCTTGCATTCTACTCATTGTTAGAATTTACCTCCTCTCGAAAATTAATCGTTAAATGTTTCCTTGCATTTTTTGCAGTATTTTACCTTGGAGCCGTCCTCAAGAATCTGTACGCCCGTTCTTGCCGGCTTTCCGCACTTAGAGCAAATTCTCATTACGTTTGAAACGTCGATCGGCGTCTCCATGTGAATGATCCCGCTTTCCTGACCCTGCATACGAGCCTTCTGGTGCTTCTTCGCAACAGCCACGCCCTCGACAATTACCTTGCCCTTAGCCGGAAAAGCCTCTATAATCTTGCCCTTTCTGCCTTTATCCTTACCGGCAATGACCTGCACCTCATCGCCGCGCTTAACATGCATTTTGTTCATTGATATATCCTCCTTAATTAAAGAACTTCCGGAGCCAATGATAAAATCTTCATGTACTCTTTATCTCTCAGCTCTCTCGCAACAGGGCCGAAAATACGAGTACCTCTGGGGTTTTTATCGTCTCTTACGATTACCGCCGCGTTATCGTCAAATCTTATATATGAACCGTCGGCGCGCTTTGTAGCCTTTACCGTTCTTACTACAACGGCCTTAACGACGTCGCCCTTCTTAACAACACCGCCCGGCGCTGCTTTTTTCACGCTGCAAATGATTTCATCTCCGACTGCCGCATATCTTTTCTTCGAGCCGCCCATTACACGAATGCACATTACTTCCTTAGCGCCCGTGTTGTCCGCGACTCTTAAAAGTGTTTGCTGCTGAACCATTTAAAACTTCCTCCTTCCGGACAGTTATTACTTAACCTTCTCTACGATTTCAACCAATCTCCATCTCTTATCCTTGGAGAGCGGTCTTGTTTCCATGACCCTTACCGTATCGCCGATCGAGCATACGTTATCCTCATCGTGCGCTTTCAGCTTATAGGTCTTTTTTACGATTTTGCTGTAAAGCGGATGCTTTACGTTATATTCGATGGCAACGACAATGGTCTTATCCATTTTATTGCTTACGACCTTGCCGACCTTTACCTTGCGTCTGTTTCTTTCCACAGATAGTGCCTCCTTTCAGACAATTCTGATATTAGCTATTAAAACGTTCTTACGCTCGATTACATCGCGGAACCCTGTAATTCTCTCTCGCGAATGATGGTAAGTATACGAGCGATGGTTTTCTTAACGTCACCTATGCGCTTGGGGTTGTCAAGCTGGTTAATAGCGTTCTGAAATCTTAAATTAAACAGTTCCTGCTTGCTGTCCTGCAACTTTTCCTCAAGCTCCGCTGTTGATAATTCTCTAAGCTCATTAACTTTCATTCTTATTCACCATCCTCTGCTTCACGCTTTACAAACTTGCACTTGATGGGCAGCTTGTGCATCGCAAGACGCATAGCCTCTCTTGCAGCTTCCTCCGGTACGCCCGCGATCTCAAAGAGAACGCGTCCCGGCTTTACAACCGCTACCCAATACTCGGGTGCGCCCTTACCTGAACCCATTCGAGTCTCGGCGGGCTTTCTCGTTACCGGCTTATCAGGGAATATCTTTATCCAAACCTGACCGCCTCTGCGCGTATATCTTGTCATAGCTATACGGGCAGCCTCTATCTGTCTTGACGTGATCCATGCCGGCTCTGTCGCCTGTAAGCCATACTCGCCGTTCGATACAACGTTACCGCGTGTTGCCTTACCCTTCATTCTGCCGCGCATTACGCGTCTGTACTTTACTCTTTTAGGCATTAACATGATTATCTGCTGCCTCCTCTCGAGTTATTTCTGTCGGAATTTCTGTCCGATCTCTCACGTCTGTCGGAATTTCTGCGTCCGCCGCGTCTCTCGCCGCGCTCGCGTCTGTTTCCGGCAGCCTGTGCAGCCGCTTCCTTCTTTCTGCCCTCGGCTACGTTTAAGATCTCGCCCTTGTAGATCCAAACCTTAACGCCCAATATACCGTAGGTGGTCTTTGCCTCAGCAAAGCCGTAGTCGATGTCGGCTCTCAATGTCTGCAGAGGGATCGTGCCCTCGTGGTACTGCTCTGTTCTCGCGATTTCCGCGCCGCCTACACGACCGGCAACCGCCGTCTTGATACCCTTAACGCCGAGGCGCATAGCTCTGCCCATAACCTGCTTCATAGCGCGTCTGAACGAGATACGTCTCTCAAGCTGCGCCGCAATATTCTCGGCAACGAGCTGCGCGTTTGTATCCGGAGATTTAACCTCCATAATATTTACGCTTACGCTCTTTGACGTGAGCTTTTCGATCTCGTTCTTGAGCTTGTCTATCTCTGCGCCGCCGCGTCCGATGATGATACCGGGCTTAGCCGCGTGGATCGTGATATAAACTCTGTTGTTCTTTCTCTCGATCGCCGTCTTTGCGATACCCGCGTCAAAGCATACCTTTTTGATATATTTTCTTATATTGTAATCTTCGACCAACTGATCTCCGAAGTCCTTCTTTCCGGCGAACCATCTCGAATCCCAGTCCTTGATGACTCCGACTCTCAGTCCGTGCGGATTAACCTTCTGTCCCATGAATTAACCTCCTTTTCGATTAATTTTCCTTTTCCTTCAATACTAAGGTGATATGGCTGGTTCTCTTTAAAATCTTGAATGCTCTGCCCCGTGCGTGCGGCTGTATTCTCTTTAAAGTAGGACCGGGCGTCGCGAAACATTCCGCAACGTATAAACTGTTCTTATCCATACCGTGGTTGTTCTCAGCGTTGGCAACCGCCGACGCGAGAAGCTTCTGCAAATACTCGCTTGCCGATTTCGGCGTGTTCGCAAGAATACCCTTTGCGACGTTGACAGGCTTGTTTCTTATCAAATCAAGCACTATCTTCACCTTTCTCGGCGAAATACGAGCATATCTTAAAACTGCGCGTGCTTCCATTTCGGAATCCTCCTTTTGCAATATTCTCGAACGGGGATTTTACTCCCCTCTGTAAATCCTGTTATTCTGACCTCAGTTATTATTTAGAGGTTTTCGCTCCCGCGTGACCTCTAAAGGTTCTTGTCGGTGCGAACTCGCCGAGTCTGTGACCTACCATATCCTCGCTGATGAATACGGGGACGTGCTTTCTGCCGTCATGAACGGCAATAGTGTGTCCGACCATTTCCGGGAAAATTGTGGAAGCTCTTGACCAAGTTTTTATAACCTTCTTTTCGTTCGCCTCGTTCATCGCGTCTATTCTCTGCATCAGACGCTCCTCAACGAAAGGTCCTTTTTTAAGTGATCTGCCCATTAAATCTTCCTCCTTTCAAATCAATCTTATATATTATTTAGCGTTTCTTCTCTTTACAATGAACTTATCGTTCTTGTTCTTATGCTTTCTCGTCTTAAGACCGAGAGCGGGCTTACCCCACGGAGTAACCGGTGCGGGACGTCCGATAGGCGACTTACCTTCACCACCGCCGTGCGGGTGGTCGTTCGGGTTCATAACAACGCCTCGAACTGTCGGTCTCCAGCCCATGTGACGCTTTCTGCCGGCTTTACCGATAGAAATGTTCTCATGCTGCTGATTGCCTACTATACCGATCGTAGCCTTGCAGTCAAGTCTTACCATTCTTACCTCGCCCGAGGGAAGTCTTACCTGACCGTAGTCGCCCTCTTTTGCCATAAGCTGCGCGCTGTTTCCCGCGCTTCTTACAAGCTGAGCGCCCTTGCCGGGGTGAAGCTCGATATTGTGGATAAGCGTACCGACCGGAATGTCTCTGATGAACAGCGCGTTTCCGGGCTTGATGTCCGCGCCCTCGCCCGATACTACAACGTCGCCGTCCGTAAGACCGAGAGGAGCGATGATGTATGCCTTTTCGCCGTCCTCATACTGAATGAGAGCGATGTTAGCGCTTCTGTTCGGATCGTACTCGATACCGATAACCGTTGCCGGCATACCGTCTTTATTTCTCTTAAAGTCAATAATTCTGTATTTTCTTCTGTTGCCGCCGCCGCGGTGACGAACGGTAATTCTACCGTATGAGTTTCTTCCGGCGTGCTTATCCTTCTTATCGAGAAGCGAACGCTCCGGAGTTTTTTTCGTGATTTCAGCGAAATCCGAAACCGTCATAAATCTTCTGGCAGGCGACGTAGGATTATACTTTTTTATAGCCATTATCCTTTATCTCCTTATCTTTTAAATTTTCTCTTCCTATTTCTCATTACTTATCTTTTTAGGGCATATATAATAGGAAATAATTTATTTAAAATTGATTACATCTCGAAGAACTCGATTGTCTTGCTGTCCTCTGTGAGAGTTACTATCGCTTTCTTCCATGAAGGACGTCTGCCTTCAAATCTGCCCATTCTCTTTACCTTGCCGTCGTACTGCATGGTGTTTACCTTTGCAACCTTGACGCCGAAAACTTCCTCGACCGCCTTCTTTACCTCGATCTTGTTAACGGTTACGGGAACCTTGAAGGTGTACTTCTTTATTTCGTTACCCTCTCTGTCATAAACCGGATTCATGCTTTCCTCTGTTATGACGGGCTTTCTCAGAATATCGTATGCATTCATTACGCGAGCACCTCCTCAATCTTTGCTACGGCGTCCTTCGAAACGATAAACGCGTCGTGGTTGAGAACATCATATGTGTTGAGGCTTCCAACGTGTGTCGGAGTTACGCCCTTGATGTTTCTTGCCGACTTGTATACCTTTTCGTCAGCCTGAGCCGTTACTATAAGCGCCTTATCGCTTATCTCGAGACCCTTTAAAAGAGCCGCGATTTTCGCTGTCTTGATCTCGTCAACCTTCAGCTCGTCAATTACGAATACCTTGTAATCAGCGTACTTAGCGGAAAGAGCGCTCTTGAGAGCAAGTCTCTTAACCTTTTTGTTTACGCTGTAGCGATAGCTTCTCGGCTTAGGGCCTAAAGCTACGCCGCCGCCCGTCCATTGCGGAGCGCGGATACTGCCCTGTCTTGCGCGGCCCGTATCCTTCTGTCTCCAGGGCTTGATGCCGCCGCCGCGTACTTCCGTGCGCGTCTTTGTGCTCTGTGTACCCTGTCTCTGGTTCGCGAGATAGTTTACAACTACCGTATGCAGAACCGTTTTATTCACTTCAGCCGCGAAAATCGCATCGGATACTTCCATACTGCCGGTTTTCACGCCTTCCATGTTATATAAAGCAACTGTAGCCATTATATTTCCTCCTTTCCAATACCTCGATTATGCCTTGACGCTGTTTCTTACGGTAACAAGACCGCCCTTTGCGCCGGGAATAGCTCCCTTTACGAGTATTAAATTCTTCTCAGCGTCAACCTTGACAACCTCTAAGTTCTGGATCGTAACCTTTACGACACCCATGTGTCCGGGAAGCTTCTTACCCTTTAAAACTCTGCCGGGGTTAGAACACATACCCATTGAACCGGATACTCTTTTGCTCTTTGAACCGTGAGTCATCGGACCTCTGTGCATTCCGTGTCTTTTCATCGGACCCGCGAAGCCGTGTCCCTTTGAAATACCGCTCACGTCAACCTTGTCTCCGGCTGCGAAAACGTCAGCCTTGATCTCGTCGCCCACGTTATACGCCGAGCAATCCTCGAGTCTTAACTCTCTGACGTACTTTTTGTTAGCGGTGTCAGCCTTCTTAAAGTGACCCTTCTGCGGCTTGTTGAGAAGTTTTTCTCTAACGTCGCCGAAGCCTACCTGAACAGCTTCGTAGCCGTCCGTGTCAACGGTCTTTCTCTGCGTTACAACACAGGGACCCGCCTCGACAACGGTTACCGGTACTACCTTGCCGTCCTCGGCAAAAATCTGGGTCATACCAAGCTTTGTACCTAAAATAGCTTTTTTCATTTCATTTCCTCCTTAACAGTTATTGGTTTCCGAAAGCCAGCGGAAACTTGACCCGCATCATAGCCCAAGTTACGAGGCTACTGCGATATAAGTGAATTTGATTTGCCGGAATTACTTCTGAATTACGTCGATTTCAACGCCTGCCGGTAAATCTATCTTGATAAGCGATTCCATCGTCTTTGCGCCCGGAACAACTATATCAATCAGTCTTTTGTGAGTTCTTCTTTCGAACTGCTCACGAGAATCCTTGTCCTTATGAACCGCTCTTAAGATTGTGATTATCTCCTTTTCGGTCGGCAGAGGAATGGGGCCTGATACCTTAGCTCCCGTTCTCTTTGCGATTTCAACAATCTTTTCAGCGCTCTGATCCAAAATCACATGATCATAAGCCTTTAACTTGATTCTGATTTTCTGGTTTGCTGCCATACTTTTCCCTCCTTGTAATTTTTTTACGTTGTAATCTGCACGACAGCGCCTTGAGAAAATTGCACACACCGCCGGGTGTTTCGCACCACCCTTAAAATAAAACCCAAATCACTTTTTATCCAAGCAATTCAGGCTTCTTAGTCAATTTTCGCCGCGTAAATGCCGTATTTTTGCCGTTTTTCGCTCACACAGGAGAGCGCAAAAGGGCGCAAATATCGCATTTAACAGCGTGACTGCCGCCCGGTTTCCTGAATCGGACATTCTCCACGGAAAAACCGGCGTTTTCCGCCGCAACCTCCCGCTTCATCGTTTGTTCAAGTGTCACAACATTAGCTATTATACAGTATTTTTGCCATTTTTGCAAGCCTTTTTTACTAAAAATACCAACAAAAAGTTCTACGAAATTGTAGAAATTTTATACGAAATTTTGTGCAAATTGACGAATGATTTTAAAGTAAAACCGCCCCGTTTCGGAGGGCGGTTTTACCGAAGTTTGTCTCGCAGCATATATTGACGCACCAAAAAAGCGCGCCGCAGAGCAACGCGCTGAAAAACGCGTTCCCCTATATGGTCGCCAAACACATTAAATTACATTAATTAAATTGTCCCAGACATATAATAAAGTAATATAGGGTACGCATTTTTTGCAAAAACAAAAAAATGCGTCCAAGACAATTTAAAATATTTTAATGTATTTGGCATTATCAGTATACCATACCTATTATCGGTTGTCAATATTTTTTAATAGCAAATGTAAAAAACGGGCGAACACGGTTCGCCCCTACGGGAGTTTGGTTGTCGGGGACGCGGGCGGATAATATC
The DNA here is from genome assembly GCA_947631085.1 of uncultured Clostridia bacterium. GTDB lineage: Bacteria > Bacillota > Clostridia > UBA1381 > UBA1381 > CANQXJ01. Next base: position 29,242 of record CANRJY010000010.1, read on the forward strand.
CGCCCCTACGTTCCCGATTTGTGGGGATTATGTTATATACGGTATTTTTCCGCTTGTTTATTGAACATTTCCGCGTATTTGCCACCGAGCTCCATTAGCTCCGCGTGGCTGCCTTCCTCTATTATTTCGCCGTCCTCAAGCATGAAAATCCTGTCCGCCATGCACGTCGTCGAGAGACGGTGCGAGATGAAAATTACCGTCTTTTTCTCCGACAGGTGAAGCATTGTTTCGTTAAGCTTATACTCGCTTATCGGGTCGAGTGCGGAGGACGGCTCGTCGAGAATTACATAGTGGCAGTTTCTGCTGAAAATTCTCGCTATCGCGAGCTTTTGCTCCTCGCCGCCTGAGAGGTTTACCCCGTCCTCGCTGAACTCGCGCGTTATCTGCGTGTCTATGCCGTTTTTAAGCGTCGCGAGCTTTTCCGAGAAGCCGCTTTCATCAAGGCTCTTTACTATCCGCCCGCGCGCCTCGTCCTTGACGAAGCCCATTTCCACGTTCTCGCCGACAGTACCCGCGAAAACCTTGTAGTCCTGGAACACCGAGCCGAATTTGGCGCGGTATTTGTCGGTTTCGTATTCCTTTATGTTTTTGCCGTTCAGTAAAATTTCGCCCTCGGTCACATCGTAGAGCCTGAGCAGAAGCTTCGCGAGCGTGCTCTTGCCCGCGCCGTTGTAGCCGACTATCGCTATTTTTTCGTACGGCTTTAATGTGATGTTTATATTTTTCAGACTGTACCGCTCCTCGCCGTGGTATTTAAACGACACGTTCCTGAGCGTCAGCTCGCCGATCTCATCCGCCGGAGCGTCTCCCGGCTGCGTTTCTATTTTCGGGCGGTACGCTAAAAATTCGCGGAAGTTATCGACGTACATCGCCTGTTTTGACAGCTCTATACATTGGTCAACGGTCTGTTTCATCTCTCCCGTGAAGTGGTCTGTCGCGGAAATAAGTCCCGCGAGATCGCCGAAGCCGAGAGCGCGCGTTATGATAGTCTGATAGCAAAGATACATATACATCGCGAATTCGAGCAGTCCGTCCGAAAACAGATTGCCGAATACCGAATAGCGTATCAGCGCTTTGCCATCCTTATCCCACACGCCTTTGATACGCTTCATTGTATCGCGGAGCCGCTCGAACAGCGTTTTATGCATATCCGAAAGGCGTATCTCCTTCGCGTAGTCGGCGAGGTAGAACACGCGCGTCATGTAGTCGCGCTCGCGCTCTATCGGCTTGATTTCGAGATCCATCTGATAACGCTTTTTTATACGCAGACGGCTCGAGATTATGCGCGCGGCTATCGCTATCAGCGCGAATATAAACAGTGTTTTGTCCGTCAGTGCCATAAAGCCGCCCATGAACACGCCCTCCGACACGCGCGCGACTATTTTCGTCCATGTCGCGTACATCTCCCAAAGCTTATCGTCCGCCTGAGTTGCCGCCCAGACGAAGTCGGTATAGAATTTCGGCGTTTCGTAGTATTCGAGATCCATATTATGCGCGTGTTCGAAGATAACCTTCTGCATTCCCGTGCTGACCTTTACCTGCGCCTGCGCGCCGAGGTATTCCGCGACATACGCGCCGATAGTATGGCGGATGACGATCACGCCGCTAACGATAAGCATAAATATTAGAATTTCTTTAAACGTTTTGCCGCCCGTCAATCCGTTTAATATGTATTGGAGCGCGACCGGTCCCGCGAGCGTGTCCTGGAACGACACGAATACACAAAACAGCGTGTTGCCAATCAGGTATGCGGGCGCGAAACGGAAATAAAATTTCAGCATTAACAGGTGATTTGATAGTGTATGTAATATTTTTTTCATTCCGCGCCCACCTCCTGCTCGCGGTATTTCTCCGCCTGCATCGCGAACATTTCGGCGTATTTTCCGCCGAGAGTCATCAATTCCTTATGCGAGCCCTGCTCTACGATTTCGCCGTGTTCAAGCAGATATATCTTGTCCGCCATAACAGCCGACGAAAGGCGGTGCGAGATAAAAATCACCGTTTTGTCCGCGCAGGCTGTCATCATGTTGTTGAACATTTCGTACTCGCTTATCGGGTCGAGCGCGGACGATGGCTCGTCGAGTATCGCGATCGACGAATCTCTCGCGAACACGCGCGCCACCGCGATTTTCTGGAACTCGCCGCCCGACATCAGCGCGCCGTTATCGTCAAATTCCTTCGTAAGATGCGTTTCCATGCCGTTCGGAAGCGTTTCGATCTTGTCCCATAAGCCGCTTTCCATAACCGCAATTTTCGCCTTTTCTCGGTCTGCTTCGTCCGCGGGCGGGTGAAGGAGCACATTTTCCGTTACGGTCGTCGCGAATATCTTGAAATCCTGGAATATCGTACCGAACTTGCGGCGGTATTCGGATAGCTTGTAGTCCTTTATATTCACTCCGTCGAGCAGTATCTCGCCCTCGCTCACATCGTAAAGACGCATCAGAAGCTTTACAAGCGTGGACTTTCCCGCGCCGTTATGCCCCACGAGAGCTATTTTCGTTTTCGGCGGTATGTCTATCGAGATATTTTTAAGAACCGACCTCTCCGCGCCGTGATATGTGAACGACACATTTTTAAGCGTCAGCCTGTTCGCGCCCGAAGCGGGGATCTTCCCGTTTTCGTTTTCCGTTATTTCCGGCTTGTATTCGAGAAATTCGCGCAGGTTTTGAATATACACGCTGTTGTCCATCATGTCCGACAGGTGCCATGAAAAGCTCGATATGTACGACTGGAAATTGGTCGCGGCGTTCATTACGGTTATCATGTCCGTAAGCGAGTACGCGTTATCGACGAGATAGCGGTACGCGACTATTCCTCTTGTGCCGAGGAACGCGCCGAGGCTCATTATAAGCCCGCGCACGCAGCGCAGAAACGAGATTTTGCCGTAATATTTTTTCGTTATGTCGATCCAGTCGCGCACAGCTTCCTCGAAGTGACCGAGCAGCGGAAAGAAAATTTCACCCAGGCGCATTTCCTTCGCGTAGTCCTGCAAATACACCGTGCGCTTTACATATTCGGTGCGGCGCTGATGCGGAGTTGTTTCCTTTACACACTCGAAGCGCAGCGCGACGCGTTTTTTCTCGATAATCGTCGAAGCTATTCCCACGCCGATCACGACCGGAATTATTATCGGCTCCCACCGCGCTGTTATTACGACGCACACCGCCGCGCTCACTATCGTCGAAACGACGAACGCCATATTTTCTATTATTTGCCCCAATCTCTTAATAAGCTCGGTGTTCGCGCGCGTAAATTTGTCGTAGAATTTCGGGTTCTCATAGCACGCGAGGTCGCAGCTTATCGCCTGTTTATAAATCAGCGTCAGAAAATATTCCTGGAACGTAACAAACATTTTCTGAAGATACAGATTGTTGAACCAGCTTTCGAACGCCAATCCCCCGAGCGACACGGCAAGCATTATAAGCAAAAGCCGCACCACGCCCGCGAAATCCGCGCCCGTTTCGAGCATTTGCATGAGGTAGCGCATGAGATATATTGAGTAAAACAGACTTATTCCGCGCCATATGAAGAAATCGAGAAAGCTCAAAATCGTCCCAACGGGCGACGCTTTGAACATATGGCGCAGCATATATATGTTATTTTTGATTACGGACAATTCTATCACCTCTTTGAAGCTATTTTACCATATTGTGATTTAAAATACCACAAACCGATTGGTTAGTTTATCTCAACCCGCGGTTGAAACCGTTCATAAATATAACGTTTGATTTGCGGCGATTGTTGATGTTTTCGACAAAAAAATCGCGCCGCCAAACGCCAAACACGTCGGAGCGCGATCAACTCATCTTTATTCTCGGAGAAATCGGCAGACAGCGTTTGCGTTTCAGTATTATGTTTTCATAATTCCATTCATAATTTATATATATTGTCATTGTCGTTTACTCCTTTCTTTTTTTCTTATTTTTTATTGCTCGTTTATTATACACAAATCACTGTGCCTTGTCAATAAAAACCTATGAATAACACTTATTTTTGAACGAACGACATCTTTTATTGACTAAACCTTCCGTTAATGCTATAATATCCCCGAGGTGAATATTATGGAATTTACTAAAATATATACGGGCGAAGGCTCGTCGCTTCTCGGGATGAACGGCGGCTGTCCCGAAAGCCCCGACGGCAAGCGTATCGTGTACGCGGTCAAGAAAAATATTGACGCGGCGGAGACGGATATTATGGTCTGTAATTCCGATTTGACCGGTCACAGGAAGGTATTTTCCGTTATGTGCGGCAACCATAACGGTCCGTCGGCTACGTTTATCGACGGCTCCAAAATCGTGTTCCGTGACAATGAAGGCGGTTTGAGCGTTTTTCATATCATGGATATCGACACGGGCGAGGTGCTTTATAAAATTTTCGCGAAGGAAAGCCACTGCGCGGAAAACGGCAAATATCCGTTTTCTCTTTCGAGCGAGTTCCTCGGCAAAAATCCCGATTATCCCGAAATAAATCAATGCGGTATTTATGTGCTGGACGTAAACTCCGGCAAAATCACACTCGCGGCTTCGGAGGACGATATAAAGGAAACAGTTTCGTCGCGCGGCTTTACCGTGTCGGACAGAACGGCGGCGGTGAGCCATGTTCAGGTTAACCCCTCCGGTACGGCTGTTATGATGCGGCTCGGCGTACCCGAGTGTCCCGTGTTCGGCGCGCTCGGCTGTATTGATATCGAAACGCGCGAAACGCATATCATTCCCGACAAGCCCGTGCATCAGCTTTGGTTCGACGACGATACATACATGGCGACGCGGCAGTTTAACCGAGGCAAGCTTATCGAGTGCGAGTCGAGCTATATCGCGCGCTTTTCGAAGGACGGCGAGGAGCTGGAGGTGCTCGGCGGCATAAGCAATCACATAGACGGCAGTCCCGACAGGCAATTATTCGCTGGCGACAGGTGTTACCCGGGATATCAGCCGAACGTGTACCTCTACAGACGCGGCTCGAAAGAGCCGATTGCGGTGTTTGAAGTACCCGATTTTCAGGAGATAGTCTGGAAAAAGCAGGTGCATATGAACCCGTCGTTCTCACGCGACGGCAAGAGGCTGTATTTTAACCGTCCGGTGAGCAATGATAAAACCGAAGCGGTTTTTGTGGATATAAGCAAAATAATATCGTAAAAGGTCTTGCAATCGGGTAACTTTTTTGATATACTTTAACCGAAATTTATTTTAGAAGGAAAGTGAAACATAAATGATTATTATTATGAAGGATTCCGCTTCCGCGAGAGAAATTGAAGCGGTCGAAAATCTGCTTGTCGAGTTCGGATTTAAAACTCATCCGATCGTCGGCGAAACGAAGTCCATTATCGGCGCTATAGGCGATAAGCGGCTTCTCAGCATGAATCAAATACTTACAATGGACGGCGTTGAAAACGTCGTGCCGATCATGAAGCCGTATAAGCTGGCTTCGAAGGAGCTTCAAAAGGAGCCGTCCGTCATTGACGTGGGCTACGGCGTTACCGTCGGGGGCAAAAAGCTCGCCGTATTCGCGGGTCCGTGCGCGATCGAGAGCCAGGAGCAGTTCACGACTGTTTCAAAAGCGGTCAGGGCTTCGGGCGCGAATATTCTGCGCGGCGGAGCGTTCAAGCCGCGTTCATCACCCTATTCGTTCCAGGGGCTCGAGGGCGACGGACTTAAAATTATGTACAACAGTGGCAAGGAGCTCGGCATGCCTATCTGTACCGAGGTACTTGACACGCGCGATGTGGAGCTTGTCGCGAAATACGCCGACATTATGCAGATAGGCGCAAGAAATATGCAGAATTTCAAGCTCCTGAGAGAGGTCGGAAAGTGCGACAAGCCGATACTTTTAAAGCGCGGTCTCGCCTGCACTATAGAGGAATGGCTGATGGCTGCCGAGTACATCATGTCCGAGGGCAACGAGAAGGTTATCCTTTGCGAGCGCGGCATCAGAACATACGAAACCTCGACGAGAAACACGTTCGATTTGAGCGCTATTCCCGTTACGAAGGATTTGTCACATCTGCCGATAATAGGCGATCCGAGCCACGCTACGGGAACATACAAATACGTTCCCGCCGTAGCAAAGGGCGCGATCGCCGCGGGCGCGGACGGACTTATGATAGAGGTCCACAACTGCCCCGAAAAAGCGGCGTCCGACGGAGCGCAGTCGCTCACACCGGAGAAATTCGATAAGCTCATGAAGGAGCTTGATCCAATTGCTAAGGCTGTAAACAGGGAATTGCTGTGAGAATTAAAACAGGGACACTGAAAATTCAGTGTCCCTTTAATTTTACTCCTTGCCGTTCCAGCAGTATGTGCATAGCTTGCACTCGGGAAGCCCAATCGCTTCAATCATATCATCAAGGCGGTTATACATAAGTGACGTGAAGTTCTGCTCCTTTCGCATTTCCTCAACCATTTCCTTGTAATTTTGGCTCTCGGGATTCGCGTAATCCGCCAGCACCTCGTCGGAAACATCGTCGCCCTCGCGGCGCCTTATTACGCGTCTCGCTATTAAATCAAGATCTGACTTTGAGCGCGAGAAGTTCAGATATTTGCATCCGAACATTATCGGCGGACAGGCGGGTCTGATATGTACCTCCGTCGCGCCGCTGTTATAAAGAAATTCCGTCGTTTCCCTAAGCTGCGTTCCGCGCACGATTGAATCATCTATAAGCAGTAGGCTCTTGTCATGGATTAACTCCTTAACCGGAATAAGCTTCATTCTCGCAATTCTGTCACGCTGCGACTGATCCTGCGGCATAAACGAGCGCGGCCATGTCGGCGTGTACTTTATAAACGGACGTGTGAACGGTATACCCGATTTATTTGCGTAACCTATCGCGTGAGCCGTACCCGAATCGGGAACTCCGGCTACCATATCAGGCTTTACGCTGTCGCGCTCCGCGAGCTTGCAGCCGCAGTTATAGCGCATCTCCTCAACGTTTATTCCCTCATAGCATGAGGGCGGATATCCGTAATATACCCAAAGGAACGAGCATATCTTCATCTCCTCGCCCGGCGGAGATACCGTTTCAACGCCGTCGGCGGTTACACACACGATCTCGCCCGGTCCTAGCTCCTTATATGTATTGTATCCCAAATTAAGATACGCGAAGCTCTCAAAAGAGGCGCACATTGAATCGTCCTTTTTGCCTATAACGATCGGCGTTCTTCCGAGTTTGTCACGCGCGGCATAAATGCCGTCCGCGGTTAGGAGCAGCATGGACATTGAACCGTCAATAAGCTCCTGCGCAAGCTTGATCCCGTTTACAATACTGTCGCCCTGATTGATAATGGCAGCGACAAGCTCCGTTTGATTAACATTACCGCCGCTCATTTCAAGGAAATGCGTAACGCCTTTTTTATACGCCCTTTCCACAAGCTCGTCCATGTTGTTAATTCTTCCGACGGTGGTAATAGCGAAGCTGCCCAAATGCGAGCGTACGATAAGCGGCTGCGGCTCGTTGTCGGAAATACAGCCTATTCCCGACGTACCCTTCATTTTTGTTACGTCGTCCTCAAATTTTGTCCTGAACGGCGAATTTTCAATGTTATGAATGGCGCGGTCGAAGCCGTTTTCGCCATGCACAACCATTCCGCCTCTCTTTGTGCCAAGGTGTGAATGATAATCTATTCCGAAGAACAAATCAAGCACACAGTCCTTTTTTGAAATTACGCCAAAAAAACCTCCCATAAAAACTCCTTTCGTTTCATCGCACCCATAAATTTGCCATTCGAGCACGACTTGTGCCTTGTGTTTTTATATATCAACTTCAACAGGATATTTCCCGCTGAAGCATCCGTCACAGTAGCCGCAGTGTGCGTTCGGGATGATTTTCCCGAGCGCGCCTATGCTCAGAAATCCGAGACTGTCCGCGCCTATCAAATCTCGTATTTCGTCCATCGTATGATTGCACACGAAAAGCTGATCGCGCGAGGGTACGTCCGTCCCGAAATAGCAGGGCCACATGAACGGCGGCGCAGACGAGCGCACATGGACCTCCTTCGCGCCGAATTTGCGCAAAAGGCTTACAGTGCGTTTTGAGGTCGTCCCGCGTACGATCGTATCGTCCACCATCACAACGCGCTTGCCCTCGACGGTACTGCGCAGAACATTCAGTTTAATTCGTACCGCGTTTTCGCGCATAGCCTGCGACGGCTGGATAAATGTTCTTCCTATGTATTTATTCTTGACAAAGCCGGTCGCGTACGGTATGCCCGATTCAGCCGCGTAGCCCATCGCCGCGCTCAAGCCCGAATCGGGAACGCCTATCACCACATCCGCCTCGACCGGATATTCCCGCGCGAGATACTTTCCCGCGAGCATTCGCGAATCATGCGCCGATTGTCCCTCCAAAACGCTGTCGGGACGCGCAAAGTAAAGATACTCGAAAATGCACATGGTATGCGGCTGAGTGTTTACATATGTCTTAATCGACGTGATTTCGCCGTCCTGAACGACCACTATTTCTCCCGGCAGCAAGTCGCGCTCAAATTCCGCTCCGACACTATCGAGAGCGCACGTTTCCGACGCGAATATTATCGCGTCTCCCTTTCTGCCCATGCAGAGAGGACGAAATCCCCACGGGTCGCGCACCGCTATGAGCTTCTGCGGGCTCATAACTATAAGCGAGAACGCGCCCTTGAGATGCTTCACGCTCCGCTCCACCGCCTCCTCGATACTGCCCGATTTCAGACGCTCTTTCGCAATCGTATACGCTATCATTTCCGTGTCCGTGGTTGTCTGGAATATCGCTCCCGAAACGCTCAGCTCATCGGCAAGCTTGTCCTTGTTGACAAGATTTCCGTTGTGCGCGAGGGCGATGTTGCCCTTGACATAGCGCAGCACCAACGGCTGCGCGTTTTCTCTCAGGCTTCCGCCGGTGGTCGAGTAACGAACATGTCCCACTGCCATAGTTCCCGGGAGCTTAGCGAGGATTTCCTCGTTAAACACGTCGCTTACGAGTCCCATATCCTTGTGATATGATATATCGCGGTTATTATTTACCGCTATGCCGCAGCTTTCCTGTCCTCTGTGCTGAAGCGCGTACAGTCCGTAATATGTTGTGTGCGCCGCTTCCCCCGATGGGTCGTAAACCGCAAAAACTCCGCATTCTTCACCTATTTTATTATAATCCATAAAGGTCATCTCCCGCCATATGCATCATCCTCTTTAATTATATACTTTTTCATTGTAAAATTCAACTAAAAATTGATAAATTATTTATTTTTATTGTTGCCCCAAGTTAACATTTTTTCTTTTAAAAAGCTGTTTTAACCGCATAATTTGAGGGTAAATATATAATATACGGATTTGAAAGGGGGAACTGTTATGAAATATGTAATTACCATCGCAAGAACCTACGGTTCCGGCGGCAAGGAAATAGGCAAGCTTCTCGCAAAACGCCTCGGAGTAAATTACTATGGCCGCGAGATCCTTGAAATGCTCGGAAACCACGACGACTATTTAATAAACGACGAAAGCGTACAGGATTCGTTCGAGGCGGCTGACGCTCTGTTTTCGGAACAATCCAAAATCATAACAGATCTCGCCGCCAAGGAGTCATGCGTAATTGTCGGCAGATGCGCCGACCATATTCTGCGCGGCGCCGAAAATCTGATACGGATATATCTATACGCGCCGCAGCGCGAGTGTATGCGCCGCGTATGCAGGCTGTACGAGCTAAATCCCGACGACGCAAAAAATCTTATTCACACAATGAACAAAACGCGCGGAGAATATTACCGTCATCACACCGGCAAGAACCGCGACGACGCCATGAATTACGACATATGCATGAGCACCGCGGGGCTTTCCACGGATCAATGCGCCGATATTATCGAGGATTACATAAAAAAACGTATCTCATAAGCAGAAAAACGGACGAATAAAACTCGTCCGTTTTTATATGTTTTTCTCAGCTTTTTCTTCATTCTGCTTTACATCGTTATAAATATACTTTTCCTCAAACTCCTTTACGGGTATCGGTCTTGAGAAATAGTAGCCCTGAATCGTGCTGTATCCGCTCTGCAAAAGGAAATCCGCCTGCTCGCTAGTTTCCACGCCTTCGAATATAATGTCCTTGCCGGAGGCTGAAACAAGATCGGCAACTTGCTTAATATATCTCTTTCCTTCCTTTGAATCGGATTTATCGATGAAGCTCTTATCTATCTTGATAACGTCTACCGGCACCTCAAAAAGCAAATCGAGCGATGAATATCCCGTTCCGAAGTCGTCTATATTTATAAGGAATCCCTCGTTCCTCAGCTGTTCGAGACTCTTCATCATTTCACCCTCGTCGCGGGTGAATACCGTTTCGGTTATCTCAATCTCGATATACTTTTTCGGAACATTATATTGGTTAGCCAGCGCAATTACTCTCTTTACAAAGTCCTGACGCTTCATATGCATTCTCGAGAAATTTACCGAAATCGGCACAAGCTTACGATTATCCGCCTGCCACTTCGCCAACAGCTCAAGTACCTGCCCGAAAATGCAGAAATCCATATCCACAATATAGCCGACTCTCTCAAGCGGCTCCATAAACTCGGCGGGGCTCCTGTAAGTGCCGTCCGGCTTCCTCCATCGCGCAAGCGCCTCCGCGCCGACTACCTCATGCTTTTTAAGCGAGTATTTCGGCTGCAAAAACGCCTCTATCTCGCCTCGGCGAATAGCATTATGCACGCCGCCGATTATAGCGAGCTCGCTCTTTTTCTTTTCCTTCATTTCCTCGGTAAATACCGAATAATGCAAATCACGGCTTTCCTTAGCGATTTTCCTTGCGAGATTTGCATTTTCAATAGCCGTCGGGACGTCGTCCTCGCGCGGATGCATAAAGTACACGCCCGAAGCAACGCGCAAATCGCTCACAGGATATTTCTTCCTCAAAATTTCGGTAAAGCCCCTGTTAAGACTTTCTACCTCTTCAAGCGTTTCCTCAACGGACTTGACCTGCATATAAACGATAAATCTGTCGGCGCTCGGTCTTGTCGCCATCAAGCCGAATGACTTCAGCTCATCGCCAAACGACCGTAGTACCTGATTACCGCGGAAAAATCCGAAATTTTCATTTACATACGCGAAATTGTTTATATCAGCGTAAACAATCGCGTACATATCCTCACGCTTGGCGCGAGCGAAATCCTCCTGCGCCCTTTCCACGAAATGTCTGTATGCCATAAGACCTGTAAGCGGGTCTGAAAGCGTTTCATTTATATTATTTGCCGATTCGCGGTTCGCAATCAGCATAGACATTGACAAAGCTATAATCTTGCTCAGTTCGTAAAATGTATTCTTTTCATATTTTGACCAGCATCGGCTGCTTTTCTTATCGCAGAACGACACATATCCTATAAGCTTAACGTCGCGGTAAAGCAGACAATTCACGCCGGAGCGCACCCCGATAAGCTTAAAATATTCTCTGTCCTTTTCCGAGAATATTTCGGAGCTCGTATCCTCTATCGTCATAAATCCGCGGTTGTCGAATCCCGCCATGAAGCCGTCCCAATCGGTATACTCGATTACGCGGCGCATATCAAGGAATCCCTGGGGCTTATCCCAGTGGATCTTCTCATTCATAACATGATGATCCGGATCGAACTCACATAAAATTGTCTCGTCTATATCAAACCGCAGCGAAGCCGCCTCCAGCAGCAGATGGAGCGAGCTTTCCAATTTTCTCGCGCCGGCGATAAGGCTCGCGGCGGACGCTATAAATGCGCTGTCGTATTCCTTGCCGCTCATGGGAACATATTCGATATATACCGGATCTTGGTAATCGGTATAGTCATTTTCATAATTCGCGTCATAGCTGCGCATATGAACATGCTGTCTCTGCGCGGCATGCATAGCCAGGTGGGCTTTATGCATAAAATCATCATAAGCGGCACAGCCGTCATGGGAGAAGCACACGCCTACCTTGCAGGAAACAAGACGCTTTCCGCTTCCCATATAACTGTTATAATAGACGTCGTCAATCACTTCCAAATAGGCTTGAAACGCATCCGGATCATACTTCTTTACAAATATCGCATATGTATTCTGCAGGACTCTTCCTATGACAACATTCTGCTTGTCAAGTCTTTCTTCAAGCTTTAGTCCTATTGCTCCCAATGCAACGTTCACAAATGCGATTCCGTACTCGTCCATGCATTTGTTATAGTTGTCAAGAGCAACCATAATCATGGCGCTTTCGGTTTCTCCGGAAGCCGCTAAATATTCATTTGTCAGCCATGCCATTTCGGATTTGTTAAGCATACTACCCCTCCCTCCGAAAAAGATTTTCCACGAAGATTATATTCGGCTATGGTAATTATAACATACAGATATATATTTTGGCAAGTGTTTTTCACGTTATTTTTTTATACATTCGCGTTATTTTTTCATTATTTTATCTTATCTCGCGCATCTGCCGTAAATTCTCGTAACGGCGGCAATTTTTTCCGCAAGCTCGTCGGAAAAATCATTCGCCCCCGCTCTCCACTGCCAGTTGTCGCCGAGCGTTGACGGAATGTTCATTCTCGCGCCGCCGGCAAGCTCCAAATAATCCTGCATTTGGATAATGACCGTATCGCCCACACACGCGAACGCCGTTTTTATAAACTTCCAGACAAACTCGCTGTCGGAGCAGCTTTTATCAATATCGAGGAAATCGCGGCAGAACGCTATCGTTTCCTCGTCCATCTCCTTTTTCCAGCCGAGAATGGTGTCGTTATCGTGCGTTCCTATGTAAACGACGCAGTTTTTGTCGTAATTATACGGCAAATAGTTGCTTTCCTCGCGCGGATCGAACGCAAACTCCAGCACCTTCATTCCGGGGAAGCCCGACTCCTCAAGCATCATAAGCACCGAAGGAGTTAAAAATCCCAAATCCTCCGCGATGATCGGCAGTTTTCCGAGGTGGCTTTCAATAAATCTGAAAAACTCGATCCCCGGTCCTGTGCGCCATTCGCCGTTTTCGGCTGTTTTGTCGCCGTAGGGAATTGCGTAATAGCCGTCAAAGCCGCGGAAATGGTCGATCCTGACTATATCGTAAAGCTCCGACGACGCTTTTAATCTGTCCATCCACCAGTTATAGCCCGTTTCCTTATGGCGCGTCCAGTTATAGAGCGGATTTCCCCAAAGCTGTCCCGTTGGCGAAAACGCGTCGGGCGGGCAGCCCGCCACGGCTTTCGGGTTTAAGTTTTCGTCAAGCTCGAACAAATCGGGATGCACCCACACCGCCGCGCTGTCGAGAGCGACGTATATCGGGATATCGCCGATAAACTGCACGCCGTGGTCATTCGCGTATTTTTTCAGCTTGTTCCACTGCTCAAAAAACTTAAACTGCAAAAATTCCCAAAACATAACGTCATCGCTGTGCGACGTTTTAAACTCCCACAGCGAATGCGGATCGCGGCGCTTGAGGTTATCCGCCCATTCGAGCCACGACTTGCCGTTGTTTTGCTCCTTGATGCTCATAAAAAGCGCGTAATTCGAGATCCAGTTTTCGTTTTCCTCCAAAAAGCGGTTAAATTCCGTCAGATCCGTTCCTTTGAACCGCTCAAACGCCTTGCGAAGAACGGGGAAACGCAGCTCATACAAGTTTTCATAATCAACTCTTTCCGCCGATTTTCCCCACTCTAAACCCGCGTATTCCTCCTTTTTGAGCAGTCCCTCCGAATAAAGTATATCCAAATCAATAAAATACGGATTACCCGCGTGAGTCGAAAACGACTGGTACGGCGAGTCTCCGTAGCTCGTCGGACAAAGCGGCAGAATTTGCCAGTATGTCTGCTTCGCCTTCTCCAGAAAATCAACAAATTTATACGCCGCCGCGCCCATTGTGCCTATGCCGTAATCGGACGGCAGCGACGAAATGTGTAAGAGTATTCCGCTCGAACGCATAAAAAATTCCTCCCTTAATTCTCTATATTAAATCCAAAAGCTCCTTCGGGTTTTCTATTATATATTCCGCGCCCGCTTCGTTTAATTCGTCATAATCGCGAAATCCCCACAAAACCCCGACGGTAGTCATTCCGGCGTTTTTTCCCGTTTTAATGTCAACATTTGTATCGCCGATAAACACACATTCCTCCGGTGTTACTTCAAGAGCCGCGGCGGCTCTCAAAGCCGAATCGGGCGCGGGCTTGGTCGGCTGACCGTCGATAACGCCGCTTATAAAGTCAAAAACACCCTCGCCGAAAATTTGGCGTATAACGTCATGCGCCACGTTATCGGGCTTGTTCGTGCATACGGCTAATTTTATTTTACGCTTTTTCAGCTTGGTCAGAAGTGTGCGTATTCCCTCGTACGCGTCGGTATCATAGAGCGGATCGGCTTCGTAGCCCGCGTCATAATCGGCGCAGACAGCGTCGTAATTAGTCTCAATATCCGCGTTATTCGCGCGCAGAATACGCTCGATAAGAACCTTTCTTCCGTCGCCTACATATTTTTTGTAATCGTTCACGGGCAAAGCGTTAAACCCGTTTTTCACAAGCGCCTCGTTGCCGAAATGCGCTATAGCGTTTATAGTGTTCGTGAGCGTGCCGTCCAAATCGAACACGCACGCCTTTATTTCCTTGTCCATCTTTTTCTCCTTAATTGCCTTTAAAAGCGCAAGCTCCTCGTCGGTAAGCTCGCGCGACTCGCCCGGGGCGAGCGTTTCGTCAAGTTTGAGCGGACCTATCGCCACGCGTTTTAAATAATTTACCGCCTTTCCCACGCGGTCGACCATGCGCTTGACCTGATGATATTTTCCCTCCGCGATTTCAATATATACCTCGCGCGGATTTTCGGTCAATTCGAGCCTCGCGCTTTTCGCGGTGAACTCTTTAAATTCCATTCCAGCCGCGAATTTTTCAATATCCGCTTCCTCCATCGGACGGTCGGTGACGGCGAAATACCGCTTATACACATTTTTGTGCGGCGACAGCATACTGTGCGCGAATTTGCCGTCGTTTGTTATAAGCAGAAGCCCCTCGGTGTCAACGTCGAGCCTGCCTACGGGGAATATATCGAACGGCTTGTAATAATCGTCGATATAATCGAGCACCGTAGGGTAGCGTTTGTCCTCGCGCGCGCTTACGCAGCCTGCGGGCTTGTTGAGCATGATATACACAAACCGCTTATAAAACAGCTTTTCTCCGTTGACGCAAACAACAGCCGTTTTCTCGTCAACATTTTCGCCCGTGTTTTCCACGATCTCTCCGTTGACGGTAACGACTCCCGTGCGTATGATTTTTTTCGCCTCGCGGCGGCTTGCGACATTGCAGTCCGCGAGATATTTGTCAAGCCGCATCAAATCCGCTCCTATCCGTAAAAATCAGCAAAAAGCTGCCGCGTGAAAATATATTGCACAAAGCAACCGTAGGGGCGAACCGTGTTCGCCCGTTTTCCGACATTTTTCGGCGGGCGAACGCGGTTCGCCCCTACAACCTTATAACAATATACCTAAATTGCAGCAGCCTTTTCGATTTATTTTTTAATTATTCTTCGGTTTCCGAATACTTTACCGCAAGCTCGTCGATCTCGCCGTTGTCTATCATGCCCTGAAGCACCGTGTTGATCTGATCGAGCAGCTCCGTGTTGCCCTTCTTAACAGCTATAGCGTATTCCTCGCTCTCGAAAGCAGCGGGATCCTCAACGACCTTCAGACCGTTGTTTGCCGCGAGCGCCTTACCCGTAGCGGAGTCGATAACGACCGCGTCGAGCTTGCCGTTCTTAACGTCCTGAACAATGTCGATACCTCTGTTCGCTCTTGTGATGTTCTCCTCGGGAACCTGTAAATCAGCCGTTACGATATTGTCGCCCGTGTAACCGAGAACAACGCCGACCTTCTTATCATTCTTAAGATCCTCGGCGGATGTGATATCCGTGTTGTCAGCGCCAACTACCATAACCTGAGTAGCAACATAGTACGGAATTGAGAAATCAACGTTCTGCGCTCTCTCGGGAGTAGCGGTCATGCCCGCGATCGCCATATCGATCTTGCCCGTGCTTACAGCCGCGCAAAGACCGTCGAACTCCTGATCCTCGACCTGAAGCTCTCTGCCCATGCTGTCCGCGATATTCTTCGCGATCGCGATATCGATACCGTCAAACTCGCCTACGATACCCTGAGTTGTAACAAACTCAAACGGCGGGAACGCCGCGTTTGTACCCATGATGAGCTTTTCGCCGCTCGCCGCTGTTGAAGCGCCGTCGTCAGCCGCTGTGTCGCCGCCCGTCGAACCGCCGCCGCAAGCCGCGAGCATCGAAATACTCATAGCTGCTGCCAGTGTCATTACCAATACCTTTGTTAATTTTTTCATTTTATATTCCTCCTAAATAAAATTGACTTAAATTATAAAACCTTGCTCAGGAACGACTGTGTTCTTTCGTTCTTCGGATTTGAGAACAGCTCGTCGGGCTTGCCCTCCTCCATAACTATGCCCTCGTCCATGAACAGAACACGCGACGCGACCTCGCGCGCGAAGCCCATCTCGTGAGTTACCACGACCATCGTCATGCCCGCGTCGGCAAGATTTTTCATGACCTGCAAAACCTCGCCTACCATTTCGGGGTCGAGCGCCGATGTCGGCTCGTCGAAAAGCATTATGTCGGGATCCATCGCGAGAGCGCGAGCGATCGCTATTCTCTGCTGCTGACCGCCCGAAAGCTGAGCGGGATACGCGTCCGCCTTGTCGCCGAGCCCTACCATTTCGAGAAGCTCCTTCGCTCTTTTTTCCGCCTGATCCTTCGGTATTTTCTTTACCTTCACGGGTGCGAGCGTGATGTTGTCCATAATGCTTAAATGCGGGAACAGATTGAACTGCTGGAACACCATTCCCATTTTTTCTCTTATCTTGTTTACGTTTGTTTTCGGATCCGTGATGTTCTCGCCCTCGATAAGAATTTCACCCTCGGTCGGGACTTCGAGCAGGTTTATGCAGCGCAGAAACGTCGATTTACCCGAACCCGACGGTCCGATAACAACGACCTTCTCGCCCTTTTTAATATGCTGATCTATGCCCTTTAAGACCTGCAGATCCCCGAAGGATTTTTTAAGACCTGTAATTTTAATCATTATACCGTTCCCCCTATCTCTTGTCGGATTTTCTCATACGCGCCTCGATACGTCCCAGAGCGAGGCTTAAAATCTTGATTACAACGTAATAAATAACCGCTATCGACAAAAGAGGCACGGCGAAGTCGTATGTAAGGCTCTGAACCTTTCGAGCCGCGCCGACGAGGTCGATATTGCTTACCATACCGATTACGGCGGTTTCCTTGATAAGCACGATAAACTCGTTCGCGAGCGCGGGCAGAATATTTTTCATCGCCTGCGGCATAACTATGCTCATCATCGTCTGCGCCTGAGTAAGTCCGAGCGAGCGTCCCGCCTCGGTCTGACCGATATTTATCGACAGGATGCCGCCTCTTACAATCTCCGCGATATACGCACCGCTGTTGATACCAAACGCTATAACGCCGACTATCCATTTCGGGATAGCCACGGGCGCGAAGATTATGTAGTAGATGATAAGTAGCTGCACCATAGTAGGCGTGCCGCGTATAACGTCGATATAAACGCCCGAAATTGCCTTTAAAATCTTATTTTTTGAAAGCCTCATCAGCGCCATCAGAATACCTATGACAAGTCCGAGAAGCACCGCGAAAAGCGAGATCAAGAGCGTATAGCCCAAGCCGCTAACGAACCAGCGCCATCTTTCCTCGACGATAAACGTAGCGCTGAGTTTTCCCAGTATGCTCATATATAAACCCCCTTCGTTTTAATACCGTATATTATAATAACAAATTTTTGATAAATTTGCAATAGTTTTTCGGATTTTTATTCGGAAAAGTGAATAAATAATTATTTCTTGGTTTTTTACACTATGCTTACAACTGTGTGACAAATATAGACAACATTCGCAAATTATGCTATTATAATATCCGTAACGGCAGGAAGCGGCGCGGCTGCTCCGACACCACCTGTAAGGGGGGTGATCGCATGACCGTATATGACGCGCTCGTAGCGGTAACGGCGCTGTTGGTCATTTTGGTACTGACAGTGCTCATGCTGTTTTGGATAGAAAAATAACCGCTTAATTACATAAGCGGTTATCGGGGTAGATGTAATTTCTTTCTACCTTAAAATACCTAAAACGCGGACCAGCCAACGCCGTTTTCCACTGTTACTATTATACCACGTCCGGCTGCCCATGTCAAGCAGTTCGGATGTGGTTTTTTATAAAATGAATATTATTTTATAAATCTATTGAAAAAAGGAATAAATTGTTGTATAATGATTTTACAAATCAACAGAGTAGGACAGCGCGCGTGAAGTGTCCGTCGGACGGGGAGTTGCCGGCGGGACGAAAAGCAAGGCTTGCGGTGCGCCGTCCGCATCCCGCTGGACACGCATGACAGGAAACGCCGCTTTCTTTTGTTTTTGCCGAACGGGCAGGATAAAAGGGAGCGGTTTTTTTAGGCGGTAAATTATGATTTAGCGCAATAAACCCCTCAGTCAGCTTCGCTGACAGCTCCCCTAGTAGGGGAGCCAAATGTGTAAGCCTCCCCTACTAGGGGAGGTGGCGCCGTAGGCGTCGGAGGGGTTTGTGCGCCGCATTTTGCGATACACAGATAAATCATAATTTATCCGATAACAACGAAAGGAACAAAATTCATGAACTACACCGAATCACGCGCTTATACCGCCGCGTCGGGCGGGATCTCGCCGGGGCTTGCGTCGATACGCGCGCTATGCTCCGCGCTCGGCAATCCGCAGCGCGGCATGAAATATATCCATATCGCAGGCACGAACGGCAAGGGCAGCGTCGGCGCGTTTATCGAAGCCGTTTTGCTTGACGCGGGGCTTAAGGTCGGACGGTTTTCCTCGCCCGCCGTGTTTGACTATCTCGAACAGTTCCGCGTAAACGGTGAAAATATGCCTGATCGGACGTACGCTCGGCTCGTTACGCGAATACGCGAAGAAGTAGGCAAAATGAACTCCCGCCCCACTCCGTTTGAGATTGAAACCGCCGCGGCGTTTCTGTATTTCCGCGAGGAAAACTGCGATATAGTTTTGCTTGAATGCGGCATGGGCGGCGGAGCGGACGCTACAAACGTGATTGATGAAAGCCTTGTTTCGGTGATAACACCGATAAGCATGGATCATATGAATTTTCTCGGCGATACTCTCGGCAAAATCGCGGCTGAAAAAGCCGGTATTATAAAGGAAAACGGGATCGCCGTCTCAGCTCTGCAAAAAAGCGAAGCGATGAGCGTTATAGAAAACGTCTGCCGCGACAAAAACGCGCGCCTTATCGTAAGCCTTGACGACGGGATAAACCGCGATATATCGCTTGCGGGCGCGTATCAGCAGGACAACGCGCGTCTCGCGGAAACGGTCTGCCGAAACCTCAGCGGATTTAACATAACGGAAGAAAACATCAAAAACGGCTTAAAATCGGCGGTTTGGCACGGACGGTTCGAAAAAATTTGTTCAAATCCCGAATTGATAATAGACGGAGCACACAATCCCGACGCGGCTGAACGGCTTATGGAAAGTATTGATTTATGTTACAAAAACCGTCAAAAAAAATACATTATGGGCGTTTTAGGCGACAAAAACTACAAAAAAATCGCGGAAATAACAGCGCCGCGCTCCGAAAAAATTTACACGATCACACCCGACAGTCCGCGCGCGCTCGATAGCACCGCGCTTGCCGAAGCAATCAAGGAATACAATCCGAACGTCGAAGCCGTAAATATGCGAACGGCTCTCAGGCTTTGCCTTGACGAAACCGACGCGGTGACGATCGCATTCGGCTCGCTCTCGTTTCTGGGCGATTTATCGCGCATGGCGGCGGACATGATACGCATGAAAAAATGCGACAGAATAATAAAGCACAAAAAATTTCGTGAAATACTCGCGAAAATCACGGAAGCCGAAAGAGACAGAATCTACTGCCGCCACGGTATAGAGCATCTTACGGACACGGCGCGCGCGGCGTATATAATAAATCTCGAAAACGGCTTGAATATCCCGAAGGAGCTCATCTACGGCGCGGCGCTGATCCACGACTTAGGCAGATACGCGCAGTACGCCGAAAACGCGGAGCACCACGAGGCGAGCGCGGCTCTCGCGCGGGAAATTCTCCCCGAATGCGGCTACAGCGCGGAGGAAACGGAGCAAATCGCGCGGGCGGTAATGTCGCACAGGGGCAGCGACCGCGACAAACCGCGTACACTCGCGGAGGTTCTGGTCGCCGCCGACAACCGTACACGGCTTTGTATGCTCTGCGGCGCGTCCGACACCTGCAAATGGAGCGAATACGAAAAAAATCATGATCTTATAATATAGGAGTACGAAATGGAAACGATAATTGGCAATAAAGCCTTCGGAAATCACACATATATAATGGGGATTTTAAACGTAACGCCCGACTCGTTCTCCGACGGCGGGAAGTTCGGCACGCCCGACGTGGCTCTCTCGCGGGCGGAGCGGCTGATAAACGACGGCGCGGACATAATCGACATAGGCGGCGAGTCCACGCGCCCGGGATATACTCAAATAAGCGCCGGCGAGGAAATTTCACGAGTTGTTCCCGTGATAGAAGCGGTAAAATCGCGTTTTGACATACCCGTTTCGGTTGACACATACAAAAGCGCGGTCGCGAAGGCGGCTGTCGAAGCGGGCGCGGATATGGTAAACGACATTTGGGGGCTGAAGCATGACGCGGATATGGCGAGATTGATTTCGGAAGCGGGCGTTTCGTGCTGTCTTATGCACAACCGCGAAAAAGCGGAATACGGCTTGTTTATCGACGACGTTATATCGGATCTGCAAAAATCTGTAGAACTCGCGAAATCAGCCGGAATAGCGGACAACAGAATAATCCTCGACCCGGGAATAGGCTTCGCGAAAACTCTCGAACAGAATTTGCAGCTTACAAACAAGCTCGAAAAGCTTCACGAGCTTGGCTATCCCCTACTTCTCGGCGCATCGCGTAAATCTATGATAGGAAATACGCTGCGCCTTCCTGTTGAAGAGCGTATCGAAGGCACGATAGTGACCACGGTAATGGCGGTAATCAAGGGCTGCCGCTTCGTGCGCGTCCACGACGTAACCGCAAACCGCCGCGCGGTGCAAATGGCGGAGGCTATTTTAAACGCGGAATAAGGAAAGGAAGATACCAATGGACAAAATTATTATAAAGGATCTCGAAATCTTCGCCAATCACGGCGTAATGCCCGAGGAAAACGCGCTCGGACAGAAGTTTCTCGTGTCGGCGGTGATGAAGTGCGATACGCGCGCCGCAGGTATGAACGACGATATCACGCGCTCGGTAAATTACGCCGACGTATGCGGTTTGATCGCGGATGAAATGCGTAAAAACACGTTCAAGCTTATCGAAGCTGCGGCAGAGCGCATAACCGAAGCCGTTCTTTTAAATTATACGGCGGTACGCGAAATTACGGTGACGGTCAAAAAGCCGTGGGCGCCAATCGCCATGAGCGCGGACACGGTGGCTGTCGAAATCACGCGCGGACGGCATACGGCGTTTATCGCACTCGGCTCGAACATCGGCGATAGACGCGTCCATTTAAACGGAGCTGTCGGCGAAATAGCCGCGAACAAGCGCTGTACTCTGAAAAAGGCATCGGATTTTATAGTGACCGAGCCCGTCGGCGGCGTGGAGCAGGACGATTTTTTAAACGGCTGTATTGAGATAGAAACGCTCCTAACCCCGCATGAGCTTCTCGATTTTCTTCATGAAATCGAAAATGCACACGGCAGGGAGCGAACCGTACACTGGGGGCCGCGCACTCTCGACCTCGACATAATCATGTACGACGATTTGATAATGAGCGACGAAACGCTCACGATCCCGCACGCCGAAATGACAAACAGGAAATTTGTCCTCGATCCGCTCGCGCAGATCGCCCCGTACGCTGTGCATCCGATTGAAAAAAGGACGATTTCCGCTCTCCTGAAGTCTTTAGGTTGACATAAATAGCAGAGCGTTGACATAATTACAAAAAGCAAGAAAAATAGACAAAATGTGTCTCCGCATTTTGTGTAAAATAATATGATATGTCACTTGAAAAAACAGTCAAAATGTGATATATTTGTAATGTAAATGTAAAAAACACGTTCGTTCAAAAAAAGGAGAAAAACTATATGATGAACAGCTTTATAACCGATGAATCCCCTATAGTAGGTAAGCTGAGTATTATCAGCATGAAGGGGTGCGAGGAAATCACGGCGAGAATTGACGATTATCTCAAACGCTTCCGTACCTACGAGAACGTTGACACCTACGTTACGCATGTTAACTGTCCGAGATTCGGTACGGGCGAGGGCAAATGCGTGATCGACGAAACGGTGCGCGGACATGATATTTACATCATCTGCGACGTATTCAATCACGGCGTGACCTACAATATGTACGGCTACGAAAATCACATGAGCCCCGACGACCATTATCAGGACTTAAAGCGCATAATCGCCGCTATGGGCGGCAAGGCGCGCCGAATTACGGTCGTAATGCCTATGCTCTACGAGGGCAGACAGCACAGGCGCTCGAGCCGCGAATCGCTCGACGCGGCGCTGATGCTCCAGGAGCTTGAAAGCATGGGCGTAACGAACATTATCACCTTCGAAGCGCATGACGCGAGAATTTCAAACGCGATCCCGCTTACGGGCTTCGACGATATCCAGCCGACATATCAGATGATAAAGGCGATAACGCGCGCCGTTCCCGACATTTCATTGAAGCAGGCGGACACGGTCGTAATATCCCCCGACGAGGGCGGTATGTCGAGATGTATGTACTACAGCTCCGTATTAAAGCTGGATCTCGGTATGTTCTATAAAAGACGCGATTATTCGCAGATAGTGGACGGCAAAAATCCGATCGTCGCGCATGAATATCTCGGCAGAGACGTAAACGGCAAGGACGTTATCATAGTTGACGACATGATCTCATCGGGCGAGTCGGTTATAGACGTGGCTAAAAATCTTAAATCACGCGGCGCTAAGCGCATTTTCGTGTTCGCTTCGTTCGGTCTTTTCACAAACGGGCTCGAACGCTTCGATGAGGCTTACGCCGACGGACTTATAAATAAAATTTTCACAACAAACCTTATTTACAGAAACCCGGGATTAAAGGAACGCGAATGGTATTACGAGGTTGATATGTCAAAATATATGTCGCTTCTGATTGACACGCTCAATCACGACGAAACCATTTCAAAGCTCTTAAATCCCATGTCAAAAATTCAGGCTCTCGTGGCTACTTTGGAGAAAAATCACGAGGAAGAATAAAAAGCATTTTAACAATCACATAAAAACAGCGAAAAATCTCAACGGGGAGGTTGGTAATCATGCAGTGTATTTTACTTGCGGCGGGCTACGCTACGCGTCTGTACCCGCTTACGGAAAATATGCCGAAGGCGCTTCTAAAGCTCGGCGACAAGACCATTCTCGATATGGTTGTCGATAAAATAAGCGAGGTTGACAATGTAGACGGCATATACATAGTCACAAATGAAAGGTTTTTCAATAATTTTGAAGAATGGGCTAAAACATACACGGGTGGTAAAATGGTAAAGGTTTTAAACGACCACACTACCAACAACGATAACCGTCTCGGCGCTATAGGAGATTTGAAATACGTTATAGACAACGAAAAAATCGACGACGAGATCCTCGTTATGGCAAGCGACAACATTTTCGATTTTTCGCTCAATTCATTTGTTGACGACTACCGCGCGAAAAATACGGATATGATTTGCGCCCATACGATTGAGAACAAAAAGGAGCTTCACTCGATGGGAGTTGTGGAGCTTGACGAAAACGGGCTGGTATTGAGCTTCGAGGAAAAGCCCGAGCACCCGCGCTCGGATCTGGGCGTTCCCCCGTTTTATCTCTATAAAAAGGAAACGCTCCCGATGATAGACAAATATCTCGCCGAGGGCAACAATCCCGACGCGCCCGGTCATTTCGTGCCGTGGCTCATAGATCATAAGCCTGTCCACGCGTTCGTATTCGACGCGACAAGAATCGATATCGGCACTCCCGAGAGCTACTATGAGGCGTGCGAATTGCTCAAACAAGGCAGACTTTTTGAAAAAAGGCTGTAATCCGAAAAAAATTTATTGCTTTTACAAAAGAAATATAGTATAATACTTTTCGGTATTATTATAATGTAAGGGAGTTTTTCGTTTATGTACTGCAAAAACTGCGGCAGGCAGCTCAAAGAAGGCGCGCGCTTTTGCGACCGCTGCGGTCAGTCGGTTCGTCAAAACAATCAGCCGTCCGAACGCGAGGCAAAACGCCGCGAAATAGAAAATCTGAAGGAAGAACGTCTCAACAGAAAAAAGCGTATAGAATATAAAGAAGCGCGCGAAGAGCGTAAAAAAGAGAAAAAGAAATCCCGCAAAAAGGGATACATCGTTTTGGTTTTCGTTTTTGCGATAATGCTTTTGGCGCTTGTAAGCGCTCTTATATCGTATCACATGAACATTTCAAACGACAAAACGCCGTTAGGCAGCGTTACAGCCGAGACCGCCGCACCCGCCACTCCGGCTCCGACGGCAATAATAAATCAGGTTGCCGTTCCGCCGGTTCAGAATAATAACAACGGCTCCGAAAACAAGAACGATGACGATAATAAGGGCGATAATGATATTCAGGTTGATGATAATTACGAAATCTTCAAAATGAATAACATAGTATGCCCGTATCCTAAGGGCTTTGCTCCCCGAGCTGTGAGCGGAAACGTGAAACTAAATCTCGCGGACAGCCTGGGCGGCGCTACCATGACAGTAAGCGTTGAAAGCAACGTTACGGCTTCAACCACCGATATGATGCGCGACTACGCATCTCAGACAGGCGGCAGCGTCATCGACTCGCGCGCGGGAAGCGCAGGATTCTCGGTTACTTCCGAGCGCGATAACATTGTGTATCACCGCAAATGCATGGTTGACGGCACAAATATTGTATATTACGATTTCCAATATTCCGTGGGTTCTTCACGCGCCCAAGAATATAAGGAAAATATCGCCTATATCGACAGCATAATGGACAGCTCCGAGTCAGAGAACGCAGAACAGTAATTTCTACCGAACAGCGCATATTACTGCTCCGATTATGGCGGCTGATATTAAAAGAGTGATTATTACACGGATGGCTTTACGCTGTCCGTGTTTTTTATAATACGGCGTTCCGCTCACTCCCCTTGTTTGTATGGCAAATTGCTCCTTTTCCCTGTTCCTTTCCTGCTTCTCAATATACGCGGAAACTATTTTTTCCGCGTCCGTTATTATTTTTCCCTCAAGCTCAGGTCTGTAATCTCTGAGTATAATTATCGCCTCGCTTATATACGGCGATGAGAAGTTGTTCAGAATTACCGCTTTTTTTGCTGTGTTTTTCATAATAGGCTCCTTTTTTTGTGTTTTTTAATAATTATTTCCTTGTTTTATATTTTTATACCGAATTTATTTTTTACAATATATGGTAATATTCGAATTTTTATTACATATAATATACCATATATAGCCTGTCCAATGTAATTTTATTGTTATATTTGTAATAATTGAAATTAATTTGTAATGAAAATGTAATAAAACTCTTGACTTTGTAACCAAATTGTAGTATACTAATATATGGTAAGATTTTGAAAGGAGTATTTTCTGTATGACTAAAGAAGAAGCACAAATTAGCATACGCTTGGAAAAGATACGGCAGCGCCGTGAAAACAAGCGGCGCAGACGCAAAAGAAACAAGATCATAGCGGCTTTGACTTCTGCGGCTGTATGTGTCACGGTGTCGGGACTTGTGTACAGCTCTTACCTCAAGGAAATTAACATAACTGAAATAGACGAATTTAGCGGTACATATGAGACAAAAACCATAAAAACACGCGCGGAAAGCGTTACAAAGGTCTTGGAAAAGAGCGGCGTTACAATCGCCGACACGGACAGGCTTAACGTTCCTATCGACGCTTCGCTCAACGATAACGAGAACATAATTATCACGCGCGGCAAAAACGTTACAATAAAAGCCAACGGCGCCGAAAAAACCGTAACCGTCACTAAGGCAGACCCTAAGGACGCCCTGATCGAAGCGGGATATGTGCCCGATGAGCTTGACCAAATCTCAGCCGACGATAATTCGATTGAGCTTACTTTTGTTGACGAGGACGAAGAAACAATTAACGAGCCTATCGCGCACGAAACCGAATATGTGGATGATCCCGATATGGAAATAGGTTTGGAAGAGGTTCGCACGGAGGGTTATGACGGAAATATCGAGAAAAAATACAAGATAATGTATCAGAATGACGCGGAGGTTTCCCGCGAGCTGGTAAGTGAAAACGTAACTCTCGAGCCCGAAAATACAGTGATTGCGCGCGGTACAAAGCCCACACCCGCTCCGACAGTCGCTCCAAAAAGCACGCCGGCGCCGAGCACAGGCGCATCCTATGCCGGCAATACCTTCTCCGAATCCAACGGAACTATCGACGGACACTCGTATTCGCGCAAAATCACGATGACAGCTACAGCATATTCAACATCACCGAGTGAAAACGGTGGTCATACAAGTTCCGCGCTCGGAACTCCGCTGCGCCGCGGAATTGTCGCTGTTGACCCGAAAATTATTCCCCTCGGCTCCACTGTATACGTCACAAGCACAGACGGCTCATGGAATTACGGCGTGGCGTCCGCCGAAGATACCGGCGGCGCTATTAAGGGGAACAGGATCGACTTATGCTACGATAGCACAAGCACCTCCCACTCCTTTGGCAAGCAAAGCTGCATAGTATATGTTCTTGATTGATTTTCAATAGAAAGCCTTTCTTACGGAAAGGTTTTTTTCTTTGCCTTAACCCGCACACTTCCCTTTTTGCTGTAATATTATATAGCATAAATTTTTGTGGAGGTAATTTTTATGTGCGGAATAAGCGGCTTTATTGATTTTAAGGATAATTTTACATACCATGCGGAAGAAAGCAGAAAAATCGCGGTGGAAATGGCGGCTTCCATGCGGCATCGCGGACCTGATTCATGGGGAGAATGGGTCGGCGAACACGCGGTTTTTTCTCACAGCAGACTTGCGGTTATTGACGTGGAACGCGGATTACAGCCTATGAAGCGCACCGTTGACGGATATGAGTTTGTCATAACATATAACGGTGAATTGTACAACACCGACGAACTTCGAGACGAATTGAACGGCTATGGCTACGAATTTGCGACATCATCCGATACCGAGGTCTTATTATATCTGTACATACACTACGGAGAAAAATGCGCCGAGAAGCTGAACGGCATTTATGCGTTCGCTATTTGGGACGCGATGCGTCAGCGCGTGTTTGTCTGCCGCGATCGGTTTGGCGTGAAACCGCTTTTTTATACCGATTTCGGCGGCACGATCGTGTTTGCGTCCGAAATCAAGGGCTTGTTTAAATACCCGGGAATTGAACCAAAGCTTGATAAAACGGGATTATGCGAGCTTCTTGCGCTCAGTCCCGCAAGGACGCAGGGTGTGGGCGTATTTAAAAATATTCTCGAGCTGCGGCCGGCTCATTATATGATAATAAACCGATCCGGCTGCAGTATTTCGAGATACTGGAGCCTAAGCAGTCACGAGCACAGCGACGGATATGACGATACCATCCGCAAAGTTCGCGCGCTCGTATATGACGCGGTAAAGCGTCAGCTTGTTTCTGATGTCCCGATTGCCACATTCTTATCGGGCGGATTGGATTCAAGCATTATCACCGCCATCGGCGCCATTGAGCTGAAGAAAAAGGGCGGTCGTCTTTCAACATATTCCTTTGATTACGAGGGAAACAACAAATATTTCAAAGCGTCAAGCTTTCAGCCGGACAGCGACACACAATGGGTGCCGCGCATGGTCGAAGAATTTAACACGGATCACACATATCTGACTTGCCCAAACGCCGCTTTGACCGATTTGCTGGAGCCGACCCTGCTTGCCAAGGATTTACCGGGTATGGCGGACGTGGATTGCTCGCTTATGTATTTTTGCCATGAGGTCAAAAAAAATCACACCGTTGTGCTTTCCGGAGAGTGCTCTGATGAGATTTTTGGCGGATATCCCTGGTTTCGGGATGAACACGCGTTTAAAACCCCTGCGTTTCCTTGGTGTTATGATTTAAGCCTCAGAAAAAATATTCTCCATGATAGTGTACGCGACACGCTCGATTTAGACGCGTATTCACGCATGTGCTATGATGAAAGCATCGCCGAGGTTCCTGTTTTTGACGGAGATAACGCCGAAGAACGACGCAGACGCGAAATTTCATATCTAAACATAAACTGGTTTATGACAAACCTGCTCGACAGAAAAGACAGGATGAGTATGGCAAGCGGTTTGGAGGTTAGAGTGCCGTTCTGCGACCACAGACTTGTGGAATATGTGTGGAATATTCCGTGGAGCATGAAGAATAAGGACGGTGTTTCCAAAAATATTTTGCGAGAGGCGGCTAAAGGCATTTTACCCGAGGATGTGCGGCTGCGCAGAAAAAGTCCGTACCCGAAAACACATAATCCGCATTATGAAAAAGCGGCAAAGAAGCTGCTTGAACAGGTCATTTCCGATAATAATGCGCCTATTCTTTCATTATGCGATAAAAAGAAGCTTGAGGGAATTATCAACGGCAGTTTTGATTACGGAAAACCGTTTTTCGGGCAGCTTATGGCAGGTCCGCAATTTATAGGATATATTCTGCAAATGAACTTCCTGCTTACTGATTATAAACCGAGATTTGTGTAAAACCGCTTTAATCTTTTTAATAAAATGCTATACTTTATCATTAAGAAAAAAGTGTCAAGGGCTTATACCCTTGACACTTTATTATTCGTTATAATCGCAAACTATTTATTAATTAGTTGCTGAACGGATATAACATTACAGCTGCCTGAGCTCTTGTAGCGTTCTCCATCGGACGATACTCTGTCTCAGAGATACCGCTGATGATACCTGCCATCTGTAATACCTTTACAGCTTCCTGAGCGTAATCAGAGATCATAGCTCCGTCTGTTGTAAATACTCTCTCAGATACAACCGGCTGCAGATAATCTGACTTGCCGCAGCTTCTTGCCGCTCTGTAAACCATTACAGCCATATCCTGTCTGCAAATCGGGCTGTTCGGATCGAAGTAACCGTCGCCAACACCGTTTACGATACCTGCAGCTGCGCAAGCCTGTACTGCCGGATAGAACCAGTCACCTGACACTACGTCTACGAACTGCGGAGCGCCTGCTGTTGATGTTACATTGAATACTGTAGAGATCAATCTTGCAAATTCAGCTCTTGTAATATCGTTGTTCGGCTTGAAGACCATGTTGCCATAACCTGCAAGCATACCCTTAGCTGTCAAACCGTTGATAGCTGTGATAGCCCACGGAGTAGCATCGATATCAACATAGTACTGACCTGATACTATCGGGCCTAACGGTGTTGTCGGCTGTGAGTTCGGATCTATACCGGGAACGATAGGACCTGAACCTGAGCTGCTGCTATCATCGTCGTCATCATCACTGCTGCTGCCTGAACTACCGCTGCTGCCTGACGAGCTCTTGGTTACAGAAATCTTAACCGTAATCGGCTTAATATCGCCGGGCTCAAGACCAAAGTCTTCAGGGTTAGCAAGCTCAACATAAATCTGTCTGTTAGATGTTACCTTGATACCTGTGATGCTTGCACGGTCTACTCCCTTCGAATCATCATCGTCCTTCGAATTATCAAGAAGACCTAAGAAGTCAAAGTACTTCTTATCTTCTGTCTTATCCTTCTCGTAATCAGCCTTTGTAGGATCTGAGTAGTCAAATCTGAACTTCGGAGTTGCCGGAAGCTTCGACATACCTGTAACCTTAAGAGTCGGCTTGATAACTACAACCTGGTTAACTCTTACAGATACAGCTCCCTGAGTGATCGAACCCTTTGATGATGATGAAGGAGCCGATGTAGGACCAACTATGTCGCCTAATGTACCGCCGGATACAACTCCGCCTGCGCCTTCATTCATTCTTGTGTCAACCAACTCATACTTAAACTTAACGTCCTTATCATATGTCGCTAACTTCAAGTTCTCTATAACATCCTTCATCGTTGCGTCAGCGCCTACGATTGCACTTACGTTAGCAGCGCTTAAGTGACCGTTAATGATGTTGCTATACTGTGAAGCTGTTAACTGTGTATCACCGTAGTATGCAACGAAGTCGCTGCCATACTGAGCTGCGTCATCATTCTTCGATGCGGTAACTGATAAGTAATAATTCGATTCGCCAGTTACATCATCTGCTACGAGATCCGGATCGATACCGCCGCTGTGGTTCGAACCTGTACCCTGTACCGGATATTCCTTAGCTACCACCGGAGTCGGAGCGGGGCTGCCGCCAGTACTTTCAACTGTGATATTTGCGTTAGCAGCCGGAATCTTACCTTCGCCTTCACCTACGTTCCATACTGTTAATGCAGCATCTCCCAAATATGAATCTTCAGAAAGAACAATCTGCTTGCTCGATGTGAACGGAGCTGAAAGCTCAAATGTCAATTTAGCTATTGTACCGTCAGCTGTGCCTGTCGGGTCAAGTATCATAAGCGCTAAATTCATGTTGCCATCGCCTACATATGCGTCTACCATTGAACCTGCAGGATTATCGCTATACTTTACATCCTTTACATTCTCAGGAACCGCAAACTTAACGCCTGCCGCTGAAATACCGCCTTCAAAGCCCTTGTAACCTACAGTAACTTCGAGAGATGTATCTGTTACGGCGCCAACTGTAAGAGTAATACCCTTATTAACACTTACTATCGGAGCAAGTGTCGGCTCGCCGGTCTGGCTCGGATCAGCTGTCGGATCTACCTCTTCAGGAGCTCTGCCGCTCTGCGGAGTCGGAGCCGGAGTCGGTGTTGCCGGAGCCGGTGTTGCATTCGGGTCATTATACTTCGGAACTGTAACTTCGGTAACAGGAACTTTACCTTCACCTTCGCCAGCTTCCCATACTGTTAAAGCAGCGTCACCTACATATGATTTACCCGGTACAAGCTCGATTTTTGTATCTTCTGTAATCGGGCTTGAAAGATCAAATGTAAGCTTAGCTATTGTACCGTCAGCTGTGCCTGTCGGGTCAAGTATCATAAGCGCTAAATTCATATAGCCGTCAGCTACATATGCGTCTACCATTGAACCCGCAGGATTTTCACTGTACTTTACACCGGTTACATTTGCCGGCACAGCAAACTGAATGCCTGCCGCTGTGATACCGCCCTCAAAGCCTTTGTAACCTACAGTAACTTCTGCCGTTGTTTCGGTTACTTCACCGGCTGTAAGGGTAATACCCTTTGTAATCTCACTGTTAACAGCAGCACTTGCAAATGTGAAGCTTGAAAGCATTGTGAATACCATCGCAAGAGCGCAGAACAGCGATACGATTTTTTTGTTTCTGTTCATTGTTATTTTTACCCCTTTCAGATTATCCTATATAATAACAGCTTTCTCCTTTTCAGATTGGCCTGTTATTTATAATGTTAAGACTTAGAGATATCTCACTGAATTACTCAGCCGCCGGTGTATCAACGATGGTACCAACAACAGTCTTACCTACGTTCTTAACCTGAGCCTCATCCTGTCTGCCGTTTGCATATCTGAGGATACATGTCGCGTCAACCGCAGTAATGTTAGCAGCTCCGTCAACTTCACCAACTAAAGTAGTTGTGCCGTCGGAAAGCTGAATTGTCTTACCTGCGTTCTTAACCTGAGCTTCATCTTTTCTGCCGTTTGCATATCTGAGCGTGCATGTTGCGTCAACCGCAGTAATGTTAGGCGCTCCGTCAACTTCACCTACAAGAATCTCTGTTCCGCCCAATGTGAATGAGCCTGAAGCAACCTTGAACTCTCCGCCTACATAGTAGCCAACTTTAACCTTGTATGTACCTGCTCCATTTTCCTCTGTCGGTGAGCCGAGAAGACCCATGCTGCCAAAATCAAAGCTAACGCCCTGATTGATGTAAACGATATCATCCTGCTCAACTGCAGTCTCATCGCCGTTAGGACCAATAACAAGAACAGTTGTCTGAGCGTCCTTGTCAGCACCGAGTGCATCTGTGTTCAGCGTCATAACGCCCGTTGCCTCATCATAATTACCGGTTACATCACCTGTGATGCTTGCCGCCATAGCAGATGTAGCAATCGCTGCCGTGATAGCGCTTACCGCCATACATGATAGAAATAACTTTGTAAATTTCTTCATTTCTTTTTACCCCTTTTCTTTTTTTGGATTTTGTTTTTTTGTTTGCATGCCAACTTTGTCCTTTCCGGCACACATACAAGTTACATTCATATATTTACATTATAAACTATAACGCTCGAATTTTCAATTCTTTTTTTTAATTATATTGTATTTTGTTAAAAGTGCATAATTATTAGACGTTTTTTTGTCTATATTTCATAAAATTATCGCTTTTCTCTGTTCGTTCTGACGTTTCTGTACTCCCTGCTGCTGACTCTGATCTCAACATCAGGGTTTTTTCTGCGTATAGCGTCCAATACTTTTGTCACGTCACGCACGTTGAAACGGACTATGGGCATGTAGCAGCTCTCGTTTGTATAGGTCTCAAAATATATGATATCCATACCCGTGATCGTCTTTTTCTGATAAAAATCCTTTGACGTCTCATACTTGCGCACGTCGCCCGAAAATTCCGAATCCATACCCGCGCTTCGCTTTATAAAGTTCTTCGTGCCGAGATATACGCTTTTTATTTCCGTTATCGGAATTTCCATAATATGCGTTTTTGCCGGAATAAACTCGCTTATAAGCTTGACCTTGCTTTCCGAAGCATACGGCAAAAAGTTATTCACCCAATTTTTGATGTAAATATTTGTCAAATCCGTTGCCAAATATGTCGCGAATACGGAGTTTATTCTTATAATAATGAATGTGACCGCAAGTATCAGAGCAATAAGATAGCTCACGGCGAACAGGATCTTTCCTGCAACGAAGCTGTACACCATCAGCGCAAGTGCCAAAGCGGCGAATATGCCGACTATTCCGACAACGATAGCCGTGTTGCGGCGATATGACTTGTCACTGCACGCTCTTATTGTATACTCATCCATTTACAATCATTTCCTCCTTTCGCAGTTAATACACGCGTCTCGCGCCGGCGTATTCGCTCTTGTAATAGCCTTCGTCCAGCGATTGGTAGCCGACCGTTTCACCGGTTCTCGGCGCGTGGAGCATGATATTTCCGCCCACATATATTCCGACATGATGTATGTAGCCGCTGCTGTCGCTGAAGAAAACAAGGTCACCGGGCCGCAGATCGGATTTATCCACCGCCGCTCCGTCGCGGAACTGATCCTCCGCCACTCGGCTTATGGAAATTCCGAGAGAGTTATAGATGTACTGCGTAAGTCCGGAGCAGTCAAAGCCGCTCGGGCTTGCGCCGCCCCAAACGTACGGCACTCCTATGTACTGCTCGGCTATACTTACCGCCGCACTGCCGATTTCGCTTCCGTCACGGAATACCATTCCGTTTGTGAACTGCGGTTTGCTGCGCTGCATATCGAGCCGTTTATATGTCTCGGTAGCCTTTACGCGTTTTTGCGTGATTTTCTTCTTTTTTACAGTCTCGGTTTCGCCGAGGAAGTTTACCTCGTCGACGTCCACGATGTCCTCGTCGTAGAAATACAGCGAGCCGTCCTCATCATTTGTATATACAAATTCATATCTCTCTCCCTCATCGAGAATGGTCTCATTTGTCTCGATTACGGGATCGACAACCGTCACATGCGCGCATGCCTGCGCTTTTTCAACCAGCGTGCCTCTGCGCAGCGCCGTGAGATACAGGTCATATTCGCCCTGGGCAACTCCGCTTATAAGCGCATGATCCTCACCCGAAACGATGGTGCTGATAACCAGCTCACCGTTAGAATTGTATAAATCCAAGTAAAAATCGTAATATGCGCCGCGGTTCCACTCAACGTCTATGAAATCCTCCTCGATAACAGCGTCATTAGCCGGCGAAAGCATTTCGAATCCCACGTCATCCGCAGTGCCGTAGCTTATCAAAAGCGGCTCGGCGCTCAGCGCTTCACCCTCCGAAGTTATCGAGCTCAGAACTATTCTGTAGTCTCTGCCCGGGGTAAACAGCGCTGCGGGAAGCGTAATTTCGAGCTCGTCCGTGGTCAGGAATTTATTCACCGCATACTCGTCCGATTCAACGTCGAACACCTCGACATGGTACTGCGTCGCCGCTTGAATTTCCATTTGAAGCACAACGTCGTCGCCCTCCATATATACGTCCTCGTTCATAGGCTGAGCAAGTACCGGCGTTGTTACAACATCCACGGGAGATATGTTTGCACCCGCTTTTTCGGGATTTACCGTCATGCTTTCCCTCGGCACAGCTATGCCGTTTTCCTCATCGACCATGCATACGATTATGTCGCCGTCCCAGCCGTAATCGGTATCGATGCCTATCGGCGCGGAAAATTTGTTGTCCGCCGTCAGCAGGAAATGATTTTGCCATATTAGCTGAGTGTATATATCATATATATCGGGACCCGAGAGAATATCCGCCTCATCGGGTATTACGGCTGTGTTGATAAACGCCGTTAAGGCGTTAAATGCCGTATCTGTCAATTCTTTTTTCTCAACGTACACGGTTTTGCCGTGTTTGCTGCGGTAAGCGTTTATTATATCGATCATTTCGAGCGGTTTCGCTTTCTTCTCCGCCGCGGTTTCATCGTAACCCTCAGAATACGGGTTATACATAAACCCGTCAAGATTTCCGTCGGCGTCCGTGAACAGCTTCAGCGCCTCGCCGCCGTCATAGCCGGTGATCTGTTCAGGCGTGCTGCCGCAGACAAGCCCGTCAAACTCGAAGCTGCCGCTGTTTGTAAACAGCGCGCATATTCTGTCCTCTTTTACGCCTACCATACAAAATTCCCGATAATTTGAATTATATATGTACCAATTAAAGCCGTATTCCGAGGCGTCTATCCTGTTCGGATCTCCGAAAGCGTTTAAAACCTCGCTGACGTTGCTGCCTATTGTAACCGATTTGCCGCCTATCGTGAAAACCTTATCGCGTGTAAATCGGCTGCTCACCGCATCAATCAGCGAAGCGCATAGATCCCATGTTACGGGCTCCTCGGGACGCGTTATGCCGTTTGACGAAATTATGCCGTGTTTTATCATAAACGCATAAGCTATTCTGTTCTCGTCGTTTATGTAAGCGTTGTCAAAGCAATCATTTAAAATCATGCCCGCCTCGGCGTCATCTATGGCATATGTGCTGTCGCAATTTATAACGGCTTTATACAGCATCGTCAGGAAATCCTGTTTTGAAACAGAGTCTTTTTCCAGCACGTCGTCAAACTCGTCAAAATTCACATAGCCGAGAGTAACCGCCTTGATAAAATCCTCATTTGTTTTTTCAACGAGTTCTTCGGCTGCCGGCATTTCCACGTTGGTGTTATTCATTTTTTCATATAAAACAACGCTTTGGTGCAGAAGCTCCATATCCGAAACCGGCTCGCTGTCAGCCATCGCCGCCGTACCCGCGCACGCGAACGAGGCCAGCATAGCCACCACTATCGCAACAAACATGCGCCGTTTTACTCTTCCGATTAACAAGTCCGCCTCAATCCTTTCAGAGATTTATATGCACGAGAACCGCATAAAACGCAATTCTACAGCATTATACATTGTCTATTATAACAGATTATTTTCGGAATTGTGTTAATAAAATATTAATTTTTTTTTACAAGTATACTACTTTTTTGTTAAGCAAAAAAAGAGGCTGTTAATCAGCCTCTTTGTCTGTTTCAGATAGAGCCCTCAGCCCCTCCGTCCTGTCTTTCTGTTCCCCGACGTTTACTATGTGCAGCGGGCGCAGCTCCGTATAGTAATACGAGGACAGCGGACGGCACCGCGCGTCTCTCGAATGCGCCGCGAGCAGAATCGTGTCGGGCGTGTGCAATCCCGCGTCCGTTACTACCGGCGAATGGTCAAAAAGCTCGCCGTATTCAAATTTTAACTGGATGATATCGCCCTTTTCGATACGGTCAAGCCCCGTCACAACCGCCTGCGGGCCGGGTCCCTGATTGTTCACGAGAAATCGGTAAAGCTCATTTACCCCCGTCCATGCCGGAGCGCGTTCGTTGAGGCTTATGTAATACCAGCCGTATATGCGCGTGTAATTCATCACGCCGCTGCCGGCATAGAGCACCTGTGACGCAAAATTCGTGCAGTCCCCGCCGAGCTCCGAAAAATCGTAATACTCGGGGTTTCTGCCGTAAGCCCACCGCTCCGCATAGGCAACGGCGGCGTTTCTGTCATATATCATAAAAAATCCCCTCTTTGCTTGATTTATTGCACTGTATAATATGCAAAGCAAAGAGAGGATGTGAATTTTATTTGATTACGCGCTTCAGGAAAGCTTCGCAGCCCTCGATTATATCATCGTATGTAACATCAAAATTGTGCGTGTACCATGGATCGGCTATATCGCGCGGTTTATCGGAAAAGTCTAGCAGACGGAAAATCTTGTTTTCATATCCGCTTCCGAGTATGCGAGTAATCGCGCGAATATTCTGCAAGTCCATGCCGATAAAATAATCGTACTTGTCCGCGTCGGAGCGCTTTAACTGTACGGCGCGCTTGCCGTCGGGCGAGATGCCGCGCTCGGCGAGCTTTTGACGTGTTCCCCAATGAACGCCGTTGCCGATTTCCTCGGCGCTTGTCGCTGCCGAAGCGATATAAAATTTATCGCCGAGACCGCGTTTTTCAACCATATCGCGGAGCAGGAACTCCGCCATCGGGCTGCGGCAAATGTTGCCGTAGCAGATAAACATTACCTTTATCATTTACCGTTTCCTTTCAGAAGCTTTCTCCGCTCCTTATAGTCCGGCATAAGCCGCATCATCAGGTCGTGAAAGCCTTTTTGGTGATTGTGTTCTATAAAATGCGCGTATTCGTGCATAATTACATACTCAACCGCCGCGCGGGGCTTTGCCGCAAGCGCGGAATTAAGAGTAATATAGTTTTGCTTGTAGTGGCATATTCCCCACGCGCTTTTTAGCGGTTTGACCCTTATTTCCGGCTTTATCGGAACCGCGGCTTTGAAAATCGGATAGATTTTATCGCTTATTTCATTAAAAAGCGCGAGACAGTCCGCCTCGGACGGCAGATTGTCGAATTGCGGCGCGGCGGTTTCGGCGCGGTTCCGCGCTTTTTTTATCCAGTCTGCCTTAGAAGCCACAAACCGGTCAACCTCCGCCGCCGATATATAGCGCGGTGCGCTGACATGTATTTCACCGTCCGATTTTACACGCAGATTTATGTTTTTTACCCGCTTCTTTTCAAGCGTATATGATATTCCACCTGCCGTCCGGTTCATTTTACACTCCCGAATACGCGTTGAAGCCGCCGTCTACGGGGATCGTCGTGCCTGTTACGAAGCCCGACTGAGACGCGTCGCAAAGCCACAGCACCGTGCCTACCAGCTCCTCGGGCTTGCCGAAGCGGCGCATCGGCGTTTTGTATATTACCTTTTTCGCGCGCTCGGTATAGCTGCCGTCGTCGTTGAGCATAAGGCGCTTGTTTTGCTCGGTGATGAAAAATCCCGGGGCGATCGCGTTGGCTCTGACTCCGTTTTCCGCGAAATGCACCGCGAGCCATTCCGTGAAATTCGACACAGCCGCCTTAGCCGCGCTGTAGCCGCTCACTCTCGTCATGGGGTGGTACGCGCTCATGGACGAGACGTTAAGGACGCTCGCGTCGGGGTTGCCGAGCATATCGACCATGAAAATCTGCGTCGGGATAACAGTTCCTACTATATTTAAATCAAACACATAATTAAAATTTTCCGGCGACAGGTCAAAAAACGAGCGCACATCGGGATTTTCTATGTCGCCGTCCTCGAAGATGTCCTTTGTTGTATTGCCCTGCGGATGGTTGCCGCCCGCGCCGTTTATGAGTATATCAACCTTGCCGAACGCGTCGTTGACAGCCTTTTTCGCGGCTTTCACGCTTTCGGCATCAACCACGTCGCATTTTACCGCAAGCGCTTTGCTTCCGAGAGCTTCTATTTTTTCCGTGACCGCTTCGAGCTTGGACATCGTTCTGCCGAGCACCGCTATATTCATTTCCTGCTCAGCCAAAGCGTACGCGAACGCGCTGCAGAGAACGCCGCTGCCGCCCGTTATTACTACCGTTTTTCCTTTTAAATGCTCGTGTTTCATGATATCCTCCTTATCTGTTTTCCTTGTCTATCGCTTCCCAAAGTCCCTGTAAATACGCTATGCCGAGAGCCCTGTCGTACAAGCCGTAGCCGGGGCGCGCGACCTCGTCCCATATAATTCTGCCGTGGTCGGGTCGTATGTAGCCGTCGAAGCCTATGTCGTAGTAGGCTTTCATGATCTCGTATAAATCAAGCGAGCCGTCGCTCGACAGATGCGCCGATTCGTGGAAATCCCTGTCGCCGAAGAATTTAATGTTTCTGACGTGCGCAAAATGGATCCTTCCCATTTTTCCGAAATAGCGCACCATTTCGGGGATATTGTTGTTTTTGTTCGCGCCGAGTGAGCCGCTGCAAAGAGTAAGTCCGTTATACGGGCTGTCCACGAGATGCACGAGCCTGTCAAGATTTTCCTTGCAGGTGACAATTCTCGGAAGTCCGTAGATGCTCCAGGGCGGATCGTCGGGGTGGATCGCCATTTTTACGTCACATTCCTCGCATACGGGGATAATTTGCTCCAAAAAGTATTTTAAATTTGCGAACAGCTTTTCCTCGTCCATTTCGCGGTACTGCTCAAAAAGGCTCGTAAGCTCCGCGAGGCGCTCGGGCTCCCAGCCGGGGAGCGAGAAGCCGTTGGAGTTGTCGCCGATATTTTTTACGAGGTCGATCGGATCGACAGCCTTTACCTTTTCGTCGATATAGCAAAGCGCGTTCGAGCCGTCCGCGAGCGGATAAGCGAGATCCGAGCGCAGCCAGTCGAATATGGGCATGAAGTTATAGCATATCACCTTTATTCCAAACTCCGCCAGATTGCGTATCGTTGTTTTGTAGTTTTCGATATATTTATCGCGCGACGGCACGCCGAGCTTTATGTCCTCGTGGACGTTGACGCTTTCGATGACTTCGAGAGTCAGCCCCGCGTCCTCGACGGTTTTTTTGAGCTTCGCGATATCGTCCTTTTCCCATACCTCGCCGACGGGGATATCAAAAAGCGCGCCGACAATGCCGGGGCTGCCGGGGATTTGGCGTATTTGTTTTAATGTTACGGTATCGTTATTCTCGCCGTACCAGCGAAATGTCATTTTCATGGTTTTGTTCCTCCTTTTTATTCCCCCGCGAGCTTCGCCGCCTGGTCGGCGGTTATCAGCGCGTCTATTATCTCGTCGAGTGCGCCGTTTAGTATTTGTTCCAATTTGTACAGCGTAAGGTTTATTCTGTGGTCGGTCACTCTGCCTTGCGGGAAATTGTATGTTCTTATTCGCTCGCTCCTGTCGCCCGAGCCTACCTGCGACTTGCGCTCGTCCGCGATCTCCTTGTTTCGCTGCGCCTCCATTACGTCGTATATGCGCGAGCGCAGAATTTTCATCGCTTTGTCCTTGTTCTTGTGCTGCGATTTTTCGTCCTGACACGATACGACTATTCCGGTCGGTATATGCGTTATTCTTACAGCCGAATCTGTTGTGTTTACGCACTGACCTCCCGGTCCGCCGGCGCGGAACACGTCTATTCGTAAGTCGTTTGGATTTATGTCAACCTCGACCTCCTCCACCTCCGGCAATACCGCCACGGTAACAGCCGAGGTGTGTATGCGTCCGCCGGATTCGGTTTCGGGGACGCGCTGGACGCGGTGAACGCCGCTTTCGAATTTCAATCGGCTGTACGCGCCCTGCCCTTCGACCGAGAAGCAGACCTCCTTGTAGCCGCCTATGTCGGTCGGGTTGGAGTTTAAAATATCTATCTTCCAGCGCTGAGTTTCCGCGTACATCGAGTACATACGCATGAGGTCGGCAGCGAAAAGAGCCGCCTCCTCGCCGCCCGTACCGCCGCGTATTTCAACTATTACGCTCTTGTCGTCATTGGGGTCTTTGGGAAGGAGCAGGATTTTAAGATCGTCGCTTACCTTTTCGAGCGTTTCCTCCGCCTCGTCCATTTCCGCGCGTATCATTTCCTCAAATTCCTTTTCCTGACCGGCTTCAAGCATTTCCTTATCGTCCGCGATAGTCTGCTTCGCCGCCTTGTATTCGCGGTATTTTTCTATAATCGGTGTTAGATCCGAGTGCTCCTTGCAGTATTTGCGCCAGCTTTCCATATCGGCGATAACCTCGGGATCGCTGATTTTTTGTGCGATAAGCTCGAAGCGTTCCTCCAAGGCTTCCAATTTATCAAACATATTAATTTCTCCTTAAACAAATTTTTATTGTTTCTGCCGCCATATTGCATTTTCGGCGGATAAATAAAACAAAATCCGGCGCCCTCAGCCAAAACCGGCGTGGGCACCGGACGAAACGTGGTTGCGGGGGAAGGATTTGAACCAACGACCTTCGGGTTATGAGGAGCCGTTCAAATACATTAGCAATCTTCTCATTATTGCCGACAGTATCGTTATATCCTAAGCTTTTAAGCCTATTCCGGTAAAGTCCGTTACCGCAGCAGTATTTCTGGAAGTGTTCTGAAATTTATAGCAGTTGTTGTGGCGTATATTCGTTCTGAACGGAATAGCAAAGGTGTTTTCATCAATAATTGCCAACATAACCAAATACGGTCTTTTTCTCTTATGCTCAATCTCCGGATAATCGGCACTGTTGTATTTCTTGTAAAATTCCTCAGACAGATAGTTTAATTTATACTGCTTCTTCATAATGTACACCGCCGTATTAGAAATGAAGTCCCTGCGCCAAAGCGCAAGGACTTATCTTCGCTTGGGATTTCTTTTTATAAGGTGTTACCCTCGCACCTAATCTTAGGATTGGGATTTCTTTATAAGGTGTTACCCTCGCACCTGTTCTTCTACTATTATTATACACGATATTAAGCAATATGTCAATATAAAAATATATTAATTATGCTGTGAGCCTTAGTTCTGCTCTTTTTAACTGCTTAACAGTTCATCAACCGCCGCCTCAAAGCTTTTTTGCCGTTATACAGCGATTGTATAGTCAATTAACTCATCCATATCGGATTTATGAAAATTCTTATCATTGTAATTGCCGTATTTTACCAACTTTATTAAAGGGGTGGAGCGGATTTGTTTACTTTTGGTAAAGTCCTCATCAGCAACTATATCATATATGATATTATCAAGTAACAGCTCCAATTCCTTTTGCTTTATTTTATTTTTGTATATTGCGGTTTTCTGGCATCGTCTATACCATATTTTTTTGTTTTATTAACAAAATCCTGCCGACAGCGTAATTTATCCCGCGTTATATCACGTCCGGCTAATTCATAATCGTCCACTATTTCAGATGTTTTTTTCCGATTCTCGTAATCATAATAATCCTTGTTGAACTTTGCAAACATACAATT
Organism: uncultured Clostridia bacterium; assembly: GCA_947631085.1. GTDB lineage: Bacteria > Bacillota > Clostridia > UBA1381 > UBA1381 > CANQXJ01. The sequence goes on from CANRJY010000010.1 coordinate 70,790, forward strand.
CATTATGAAATCGATTTCTGACATACCTAACGATTCAATAAATTTTATATTTGAATCATAATTATTTTCTATAGTTTTATATTTATACTTACTCGGTATATCTTCATCTATTTCGGATAAGTTCCATTCATTCAATTTATGTACAATCTCTGTTATACATTTATTAATATAACATTTATTTGCCAATTTGCAATTTTGGCAATAACTATCAATATAAAACATATTTTTCTCTCCTTTATATATACCCTAAAAGAATGGATTAAATATTTTACATAAATTAGTATTATAGCATATTTTTAACAAGTTGTCAATAAAATTTTCAATTTTTTGAGTTTTACAATTACAATTTCAATAACATATCTTCTCGCAAACCTTCGTTTACAGGACATTTTTCAATTGTATCATAAATCTTTATCAAAACCGCAATATCCGTCTCAGAACTCATCTCACAATCAACGGCTCAAAAACTACCGTTTTTTCAGGTATCTGTAAAATGTAGCACGTTTTACTCCCGTCAGCTCCTCTATCTCGGCGACGGTATACTCCTTACTGTCATACAGCCGTTTTGCTTTTTCGAGTGTATCCGAATCTACCGGAGGTCTGCCGCCTGTTCTGCCGCGCGCTCTGGCTGCCGCCAATCCTTCCTTTGTTCGTTCGGCAAGACAGTCTCGCTCAAACTGAGCTATTGCCGAAATAAGCGTAAATAACAGCTTACCGGCTGCCGTGGTTGTGTCTATGTTTTCTTTCAACGATACAAGGTTGACCTGCTTCTCGTTAAACAGCTCCATAAGCTCTATAAGGTCTTTTGTGCTTCTGCCGAGCCTCGACAGCGATTCTATAACAACAGTATCGCCCGCTGTAAGCCTGTCGAGCATCTTCTCCAGCTCCGGTCGATGGCGTTTCGTGCCGGTCATCTTCTCGCAGTAGATGTGGTCTACTCCATGACTGTTGAGCATATCGAACTGTCGGTCGAGCACCTGTGATTCCGTCGATACACGAGCATATCCGAATGTGTAGTTTTTCATATAGGTCTCCTTTCTAAACGCAAATAAACCTGCATGAGGCATCGAACCCCATGCAGGTTTTGCGATTGCTTCGCAATGCATCTAAAAACAGAGATAACAGCGCAATGCCGTTATCTCTGCTTTGTTTGTTGGTTTATATAACTATCTATTCATACTAACTCTGTTTTTACATTTAATTTATCGTCACTTCTATTGATTCTGCTAAAGGTTTCATGGTTTGGACTGAATTCCATCTCCGATTGTTGATATACTGATAGTTTATTATTCGTTAAAATCCACCTTCGCAAGTCCGGTTTCTGTAGGTTTAACATAATCGCTTAACTGTTGTGCATAGTAATTTCTGTCTTTTTTTTGCAGTTGTCGGAGAAACACGAAATCCGCAAGTGTGTACTTTATAACCCGCAATAGATACACCAATAGGTAAAAATTCGATTATTTTTTTATCTAAATATTTTGATTATATTCTCAATAACATCCCAAACAGTTTTATTAAGAGGGATATTTTTTGCCATATCCTCAGCTCCTGATTTATAATACTTCAGCCACGGCTTGTCTATCGACGGATAGCCGGTTAAGTTTTCGTTTGACATGGTTAATTCTCCTTTGAATTTTTGCTTTTTTATATACAGTAATATTCCCAACAGATAATATTGTTTCATCTACATCTACATTTATTTCTTCACCACTAAGAGCTTCGTTCTTTAAAGCATTAAAATCTATTTTACTGTTTTTAGTAAACGGCATAGAACTCCTTATTTTAAATTTTGACGGTATATGTCTTGATGACATATTCGGGTTCTCTATTATATAATCATTTACTAACTCTTTTACTAGTTTTACATAATCATCTTCATTTTCATATTGTCTATTTAAAAGTAAATGACATATAGGCATATTGACTTCGACACCGGATATATTAAGATTCAGCATAAGTGTATCAGAACCAAAGACGCGGACGGGAAGATGACCACTCAGGTGACGGATGATTTGAAGACCGATGCAAGCTATCGGGAGTTTCCGATGTGTGAGGATATAGTCAACCATCTGAACGAGCTTAAAGAACGTATTGCCGATAACCGTAATTTCTTCGGCTCGGAATATTGCACAGACTATACCGATTTCGTCTGCGTGGACGAGCAGGGACAGCTTATAAATCCCGACTATGTGACCGATAAATTTTCCAGAGTAATGGCAAAGCTCGGATTTAAGGATGTCTCGTTCCATTGCCTCCGACACAGCTGCGGAAGTATGCTTCTGTATCTGGGATTCGACATAAAGCAGATACAGAAATGGCTCGGACACAGCAGTTACCAGACAACAGCCGATATATATTCTCATGTATACCATGATTCGAAAAAAAATATTATAGAAAAATTATCTATGACCCTGTAAGCATGAGAAAGATGCTTCGAAAGAGCCACATGTTAGAAATCTGTTAGAAATGCAGATTTCACAGCAAAAAGAAAAAGCCAGTGTTCATAGCCAAAAACGGCATGAACACTGGACAAAAGCTGGTGCGGGTGTTCTTACAGAACCTTGCAAAATATGGCTTAAACAAAGGGTTTTAGGCAGTCAACGGACAGTGACAACTAAA
>CANRJY010000011.1 GCA_947631085.1 uncultured Clostridia bacterium
CCGTTAGAAAAACGATGTCAGTATGTTGCTTAAAATTTAATAGTTGTACCATAGCGGTGTTTTTGTACTGTCCGTTTTTTCTGGGGCTGTTCACGCCTTCGAGGTTTTTCTTCATATTAGATATTATTCCGCTGCCGGCTCCTCAGCCGTTTCTTCCGCGGGCGCTTCCGGTTCTTCTTCAACTTCCTTCTCGAACTTAACGCCCTCGATATGGATATTGACCTTGCTGACCTCGAGCCCCGTCATACTTTCAACATTCTTCTTGACATTTTCCTGAATCTCCCACGCGAGCTCGGGAATACGCACGCCGTAATTAACGACGATATACAAATCGATCGCCGCGCTGTCATCGTTCATTTCGACCTTAACGCCCTTAGAGGTGTTCTTTTTCGCGCCGAGCTTTTCCGCGATACCGCCCGCGAACGAGCTGTACATCTCGGCAACGCCTTCTATTTCCGTAGCCGCTATGCCGGCGATAGTGGTAACGACGTCAACGGAAATCTTGATATTTCCGACGCTCTCCTCCTCGGGTGTCTCTTCCGGCTCATCGATGGCGATTTCTTCGCCGTCCGAAACGACCTCTTTGATTTCCTCCGCCGCTTCTTCAACAAATTCCTCGGCAGTTTCCGTAATTTCGTCTATAGTGCTCTTGATATCCTCGTCCATTTTGTAAACCTCCCAAATAAATATTTTATATTATTATATCAGAAACGAAAAATAATCGCAACTGTTTTATGAAAAATATTGAAAAATTCATTTCGGGAAATTATCAAATTTCTATTCTCAAACAAGCTTGACAAGCCGTTCGTTGACCGCCTTCAAAAAGCTTTCGGTATCGACCGTGCGCTTATTCTCGATTGACGAAAGCGCCGCCAGATCGCCTGTCATAACGCCCTCCTCGATAGTCTGAATAGTAGCCTTTTCCAGGCTGTCAGCGAATTTCATAAGCTCCGGAAGTCCGTCAAGCTCTCCGCGTTTTCTCAGCGCGCCCGACCATGCGAAAATCGTCGCGACCGAATTGGTCGAGGTTTTCTCGCCCTTCAAATACTTATAATAATGTCGCTGCACCGTTCCGTGCGCCGCCTCGTACTCGTAAATGCCGTCCGGCGAAACGAGCACCGACGTCATCATCGCAAGCGAGCCGTACGCCGTCGCCACCATATCCGACATAACGTCGCCGTCATAATTCTTGCAGGCCCATATGTATCCGCCCTCCGAGCGGATAACTCTCGCCACCGCGTCGTCGATAAGCGTGTAGAAATATTCAATTCCCGCCGCCTCGAATTTTTCCTTATACTCCGCGTCAAAGATATCCTGGAATATATCCTTAAATCTGTGGTCGTATTTCTTTGAAATAGTGTCCTTGGTCGCGAACCACACATCCTGCTTCGTGTCAAGCGCGTAATTAAAGCAGGCTCTCGCGAAGCTCGAAATCGAGTTATCGCGGTTATGGAGTCCCTGTATAATCCCCGGCTCACCGCTGAAATCGTATATCAGCTCGCGCTTCTCGTTTCCGTCCTTATCCGTGCAGACAAGCTCCGCCTTGCAGCCCTCGTCCACGCGCATCTCGACGTTTTTGTAAACGTCGCCGTACGCGTGACGCGCTATGGTTATCGGCTTCGTCCACGTCGGAATATACGGCGTGATGCCCTTCACGAGGATCGGCGCGCGGAACACTGTTCCGTCGAGGATGGCTCTTATCGTTCCGTTCGGCGATTTCCACATCTCTTTCAAGTTATATTCCGTCATTCGCGCCGCGTTCGGCGTGATCGTTGCGCATTTAACAGCCACTCCGTACTTTTTCGTGGCCTCCGCGCTTTCAACCGTAACGCGGTCGTCGGTCTCGTTTCTGTTTTCAAGTCCGAGATCGTAATATTCCGTTTTAAGATCCACATACGGCACCAAAAGAATATCCTTGATCATCTTCCAGATTATACGCGTCATTTCGTCGCCGTCCATTTCGACGAGCGGCGTTGTCATTTTTATTTTGCTCATGGCGTGCCTCCTGATTTTATACATAAATTAAGGGAGTTTTATCCTCTAAAACCCCCTTGCTTTTTATATTTTAGCACACCGCGCGAAAAATGTCAATATTATTTTTACACAGGGAAAACGGGGCGTTTTCGTCCGCCCCGTTTCGGTTCTCCGTCACTTGTTAAGCTTTTTCGCGAGCCTGTAAATGACCACGCACGTCCACAGCTTATCGTAATCGAGCCCCAGCCCGTCGCCGGTGCCCTGCACGATACCGCTGTCCACGCACCACTGCACCGCCTCGCGCGCCCATTCGGGCATGTTGGAGTCGATATAGTTGTATATCATGGGATTTTCAAGCTTTTTAAGCCTGTCGTCAAGCTCTCTGTACTGCTCCATCGTCATTCCTCCTTCATTCGCCGCGGCGGCCCTTCCGGTGATACCTTCAAATATGGCTTCCGCGATTTTTTCCGCTCCCGTTTCATTATAGAGCGCCGCGTCGGACGGCGTATCGACAAAGCACACCTCGACAAGCATGGCGGGAGCGTCGGTATGCCTTATCACATACAGATTTGACCCGTCCTTGACGCCCCTGTTTACAAATCCGAGCTTCGCCATCTCCTCGAGCGTCCTCTCCGCCTGCGGAAGCTTCCTTCCGTCGTAGGTGAACACCTCGCAGCCCTTACCGCCGCCGGAATTAAGATGGATCGAAACAAACAGATCCAATTTCCGCGCGTTCGCCATGCTGCATATCTTCCTGAGATTTTCCGTAACAGACTCCGCCCTGTCATTCGTGCAGTCAATAACGGTATCGCCTGCCTCCCTCAGGAGCTTCATAAGCGCGTATCCGACGCGCCTCGTCTCGTCGCTTTCGTTCAGAATACCGACCGCCCCGCTCCCGATTGTGCCGCTCACCGTATGACCGCAGTTAACTCCTATTATCATCCTCGCTGCCTCCTTTACCGCGTATCTGCAATAAAATATCCTTTATAACGGGCGGCATGTTCGGGGAGATTTCCGCCGCGTTCTCCAATATGGAAATTCCTTCGTTCGCCGTGTAGAACATAATAACGATTTCGCGCACCGCTATATCCGCGCCGATGATTTTCTCTATCGCCGCGGCAGCCGCGACCATCACGAGTATAACTATCTTTTTGAGAATACCCCGATAACCCGTATAGCTCGAAAGCTCTTTTTTGTAAACCGCCTTTGAGATACCGGTGACATAATCGAGTCCCATCAGCACCAGCAGCGCCGCGAACGCCGCGTCCCGGCAGCCGAACAGCTTCACGCATATACCGCCCGCGATTCCGGCGCATATGCTCGCAAAATTAAAAATTCTTTCCATTTTTTACCTCCCTTCTGTATTATATGCTTATACCGCGCCTAAGCGCCAATCCTACTGCTCCTCCAGCAGCACCCTTTTTCCTCCGATATAAAGCTCGCCGTCTCTGACCTCCACCGCCAGTCCGTTAAGCGCGCTCACGCTCAGCCTGCCGCTGAAGGTGCTCACTCCGTCTGCGTCCGTCCGTATGCCGTTAACTCTGACATTCCCGTAAATACGATCCGAGCGCACCTTGCCGGCGTTCGTGGAAACTCTTTTGTAGCTCGCCCCGAGCTTTCCCATCTGACTGAGATAGAAAAACAGATCCTTTTTGACCGAGCCGACCGTAATAACGGAAGGCTCAGCCTCATACGGATATTCCTCGATTCGTATAACACGCTCATAAATACGGCTCCCCCTGTCCTCAACGAGAACCCCGTCGCCGATTTCAAGCTTTTCCAAGCCGCCGTATTCCGACAGCTTTCCCAAATCCGTAACATTTCCCGAAACGCTTATTTTCGGCACGTCGATGCGCTCCGGATTATCCGCGCTCATCTCCCATTCGGCGCGCGCCATGATTTTCTCGGGCTCCGTATACTCGCTGTAGTCCTTAAAGCCCTCACGCACTCCGTAAACGCCGATATTTTCGCTGTCCACATACTGCACTCCGCCGTTGACGCTGCCGATGTGCATATCGTCCTTCCCGTAAGGATAAAGCCGCGTCACGATATCGGAAATATCGCGCTCGACGGATATCGACGCCATATTTTTCCCGATACCGAGCCGCACGCCCGTATCCCTTCCGATACGCTCCACAAGCGCGACAGAGTAATTATCCGCGTAAAGCTCGCCCTTGCCGCAGCACGAGCGCACATTTTCAACCGCGTCGAGCAGGTTGAGCTTGTCCGACGAGAAAAAATCTATCAAAAACCCGTCGTCCCCAACCCATTTCATACCCTTTTTCTCAAGCTCGGCGGCGGTGAGCAGCCGGAATTGACTTCCGGCTGCCGCGTACGCGATAACATCCTTTGGCGCGATGCCCATCATATCGGGAATATTCTGTATATGAACGGTTTTTGCGTCCACGCGGCTCACATGCGATGCAAAAACCGAAATTCCTTTTTGCGGGTCAAACGCCGTCTTAATGATTCTGAACGCCTGACCCTCGCAGACGGCTATCCTGTTCTCCCGAATAAGCTCCGCCTTACCCGAAACAGGCGGATATGTAAATTCGAGAGTGTAATCGCCGTTGATTTCGTGAACGGTTTTAACGCCCAGCGCCTCCGAGAGAACCGCCATGCAGCCCTTATCAAAGACCTCGCTGTCAAATTCAAACAGTCTAAGCGTCATAATCACCCCATTCCATGAAATCAAAATCATAAACGCAGCACGGTTCATATTCCACCGTCATAACCGCGTCCGCGTCGATTATAACCGCAAAATCCGAAGCTTCGTCATACGGCAGCTCAAAAAAACCGCCCTTCATGCATCCTATCAAGCTGTTTCCGCTCCCATCGGTAACGGTCTGCCTTTCGCAGTCGATAACGATTTCGCGCGAGCGCGCGCCCGACAGGGCGAACAGCGCCCCGTTGACCGTCATGGAAAGCTCGTTTATTTCGGCGTCGCTTACAAACCGTATCACCGGTCTTACATACCACGTTCCGATATTATCCACGTCAAACGAGCTGAACCCCGCCGCGCAGTCAAACGTAAAGCAGGCCCTTACGTCGAGCGGGATAGGGCTTTCCAGCCGGCACCGCGTCCCTATCGGTATTCCGTTCATGGTGTCAAACACCGTCCTGCTGAACGGCGACACGCGCATCACCGCCGTAAGAGCCGCCTTATGTCCGGTGAGCTCCGGCATAAACCCGATTTCCGACAAAGCCGCCGCCCGCCATTTCACATGCGGCATATCGTCGAATATCAAATCGCCCCTGCCGGTGAGCCAGCGCGCGATTTTTGAAATTTTCAGCTCCAGCCGATACAGATTTTCCGCTCCGACCTGCAGCTCCAATTCAAATATCCTGTCGTTGTAAAAATACCTGCCGTACGGATTAGCCTCCGAAAAATCATAGCTCCCGTCCGCCGCAAGCGCCTCCGCAAACACCGTTTTCGCCTCCGGACGTATAGGCCTCGACCGCGTCCTGACCACCGCCCCGAAATCGTCCGAGTGTTTTCCTTTAAAAGTAAATCCGCATTTCATTCGCTCATAACCTCCGCAAATCAATAGTAAGCGCCGCGCGCCATAGCCGAACCGCCGCGCGAGATAAGGCTTTTTATCATAACGCCGTCCGCCGCGGTAACATTGATGGTGCGTCTGTCCGAATAAGTGGTAGAGCCGAAATCCTTGGAATTAATAGCGTTGACGACGCTCGCCGCGATGCTTCGCATAATATCCTGCACGCCCGACAAACCCGCGTTGATACTCTCGACAACCCCCTCGACATTAATTCCGGAATCCTTTATCACCGCGATCATGGCGTTTTTGTTATTCTCCATGACCTCGTAATCCTCCCGCAGCGCCGCGATAACGGAATTATTCTCCCGTTCGAGCCTGTACATTTCCTCCTCGCGCCGCAGCTTCTTCATCTGCTCCTGCAATTCGCGGTAGCGCGCCTGTCCTCTCTCCGTAACGGCGTTCCTGTACGCGTCGAGACCGCGCCCCGTCTCGGCGATATCCGCGCGCCTGTCCTCGGCGTCCCACCTGTCTTTTAGCGCCTTCTCCTCGTTTTCGAAAGCTTCCTCCGCGCGCTTTATATAGTCCTTCTGCGCCGACAGAAGCTCGTCCGCGCCGTCAAGAAGCGCCTCGTTTTCAGCTTTTCGCACCGCCTCGCGCTCGTCCGCGAGAGCGTTCTCGATTCCGCGTATCCCCTCGCAGTATTCGCGCAGAGATATAATACCATTCGCGTAATATTCCTCGGTATACGCGCGCATACGCTCAAGACCGGCGATATACTCCTCCGAGCTGAGATCGTTATATCCGCGCTCCTGTTCGAGCCAGTCATAGGAATTATCGAGCCGCGCCCGATACATCTCGGAGCCTATCTCCTCAATGGTGTCGCAGTATTCCTTCCAAGTGATAACGCCATCCTCGAAATACCCGAGATTCCTCTCCCGAACGCGCTCAAACGAATCCACAGGGCTGTCCCCGTTGATCCAAAAATCGTTAAAATACGCTCTGTCCTTAAGATATTCCACAGACTCCTCATTAAGCTCGTCCGCGATTTTGCGCGTCAGCGAAAAGATATTTTCCTCGATATCCTCCGCGTCCGCCAGATTTTCCGTAAACCGCGCCGACAGCTCCGCCCAGCGTTCCAGCTCCTCCGCGTTTGTGACCGCGCGCGATTTTGTATAATGCCGGATATCCGCCTCCGCGATTTTAAACTCATCCGAATTATCCTTTCCTCCGGCATAATTCGGTATCCCGAGCGCGGTCATGATAGAGCGCGTCTGCGCCGCCGTATACACCCGCGCTCCTTTCGAAAGCGGCAGCACCACGTCTCTCCCCTCGGGAATAAACGCCATGCCCCTGTCCACGATCATTTCTCTCGGGTCGCTAACGCCGCGCTCGTCGTTAACAAGAGCCAAACCGCCCTCGAAGCTTTTCGTTCCGCGCGCCTTCGGTCTCGCGCCCGTAGTGACGTAATTTACCGAAATAGTGACGGTTTTACCCCTCACGCTCGCTATGTTCGCCTTCGCGCTCGCCACGGCGGGACCCGTATTATCGACCGCGCTGAGCATCGCTCTCCCGACGAGCCCCGAAAAAGCCGTAACCGCCGCCGAAGCGCCGCGCACGGTTTCCGTCGCGTTATCCACCGCGGTAATGGTGACGGACGCGTTAAATCCGTCCAGTCCCCTGACCGCCTCCGCCGCCGTTTCGAGCGAGGCAAGCCCCGCTTTCGCGCTTTCGACCGCCCCGAGCAGCCCCGAGGCGTCTCCGTTGATGCTGACCGTCAAGCCGGCAGCTTCCATAAAAACCACCTCCCGTATTCAATTTTCCTATACATCATAAAGCATTTTAAGATGCTCGTTTTCTTCAAAATCCGCGCCGTTGTCCAGGCTGTCAAGCATGTCAAACATCACCCACGGATTTTGCCGCCCGACAGAGTCGGGCAGGAGACGGTGATTGCGGAACAGGACGGCGTAAATATCCCGCAGTCTGCCGCCTCCTCCCGACCCTACTCGTTTTTTGACGAGAGCGCGTCGGCGTAGAAGCCCCAAAGCTCGATGCAAAGCCGCGCGCGCTCCTTGAAATCGAGCGCGTCGATAACGTCCTGAGTGGCGTCCGTACCCTCGAATATGTAATCCACCGCATCGCGGCAGATATTGAGCGGGCCTCTCTTGTCCCTGTCGTTGTGCGCATCGTTTATAACGCACATAGTCTCAAAGTCAAACGGCTTGGAAATATACTTCTTGTTCCCGACCGTAAAAGTCAAAGTATGCTGCATATTATTCTCCCTTCGTTAAGCCAAACGCAATTATTCTCCGGTGGGATACCACGTCATATCGGAAAACCATTTTTCTTCCAGTGTTTCCTTCGTGACCGTCTCCGGCAAATCACTCTCGTCGATATACGAATAGTATTTGCCGTCTTTCTCCCTCTGCACAGCCGTATATGTAGCCTTCGCGGTCTGCTTTTCTATGCTTCCGTTCGAGGGCTTCGTCTTTCCGCCGACGTTCGAGGCAAAGCTGTAGCTGCCCTTATAATATCTGACATATCTGTACGACCCGTCCGACTTCATGATTCTCCACGCAACGCCGAAGTAAACCGTCTTAATATCGTTTCCGACCTCAACAAGACCGTCTTTCATATCAAGTCCTCTCCACGCCGCGTCCACAGCGGGCGGAATGTCGGCGTTTGTAATATCGTGACCTATCTTCTCGATATAACTCGTAGTCTCATACGCGCCGTTGTCCGCGTCGAAAACGTCGTTTCCGCCCGTATCCGTAGGCACGATTTCCACAATACCTCTGAGGCTCTGCGCCTCGCCGTACGTCGTGCCGTCCGCGTTATCGTCCGTCACCTTAAAAAAGGTATACTTATCCACGCCAATAGTAGGCAAAGGTTTTTTATTCATAATTTTTCCTCCTGTATAACAAATGATTTATTATATCTCATCGTCCGGTGATACGCCCGCTCTCCGGACTGCTTCGGTATATCCATAGAAAACTGTCTGCTCCAGCCGTCCGCCGTGAGAAGCCCGTTGATTTCCTCGGCGATTTTCGCGCACTCCTCCGGCACGGCGCACCATATGTCGATCTGCGCCGCTCCGTCCTGAATAAGCTCCTCGTTATCGCATACCATACCCATGCACTCGGTAAGATTATAGTAGCTCACCGCCGGCAGCCTGTTAAATCCCGACGGATGCTGATACACAAGCGGACAACTCAGCTCCGCAAGCGATTTTTTCAATTCGGCATTAAAATCAACCATATTAAATACCTCCCAAAATTCCGCTGATGATTGCTTGCGCCGCCGCTCCCGAATTATTCAGAAGCGCGGGCGTCAAAAACGGCTGCGCCGCCATTTTCCATGTCCCGAACTCCACATAAGCCGCGTAAGGCGCGCCCGCCGTGACGCTCGCCGAATTACCGTCCGCGGAAACCTCTATCGAAGCTCTGAGCCTTCCCGTATCCACCGGACACGCCCCGCGCGCTGCCTCCGCGACGATCTGCGCGCCCGCGTCAAGCACGCCGCTCATATCAGCAGCTGCCGCCGCAATCGCGTCAAGCGCCGAAAGATTCGTTTTAACACTGATTCCCATACGCGTCACTCCTTTTCAGATATACCGTCATGCCAAATCCTCTCCTGTCCGCGCGCTCGATTCTGTAAAGAACGCCGCCCGTTTTCACGAAATTACCCGGAATAAGCGCGTCGTTTTCGCCGCAGTACATTTTAGCGCCGCCCTCTGCGGCGAGACCGAAAGCGCGCTCCGAAACCGAGCCGCCGTCGGGCTGCACGTCGGCGGGTATCTCCCCGACGGATTTGAGCGTCATCTCATCGGAATACTCCGATCCCTCCGTAAGCTCAAAAATCTCGGCTGTGCCTCCGTAAAGCGCTTCAAACGCTTTTTTGACCGCCTCTGTAAGCCTTTTCATGCCGTTTCCTCCCCGTCAAGCTCCGACGGCAGCCTTCCGGCTTTGTTAACATACGGCTTTAACCTGTCTCGAAAGTCGCCGAGCGCGTTATCCGCGGACAAATCAAATTCTATCCGCCTGTCACCCTCCTGAATCGTCCTGACCGCCGCGTACGCCTCGCCGCCGTACCCTTCCGTCCGCCAAAGCTTCGCGGTTATCTGCGCGATAAGCCCGTAAAGCTGTTTGGGCAAGAAGTCGAGCCGGCAATAAGCGAGCGCGTCGTTAACGGCTGTTTCTATCAAAAGCGTCAGCAGCTCATCGTGCTCCTCATCGGTAAATCCCAGCAGCAATTTAGTCTCCGGAAGAATTTCCGCAATAAGATCCTCCACCGTCAAACACCTCCTAAAATTATAATGTATACCCGCCCTGTACGTCCGTATGCCGTTTTAAACCAAATACGGACGCCCTCCCCTTGTGCAAAATCCAACCTACTTACTCCGCGCTCTTGTGAACGTAAATGCCGTTTTTCTTGCTCTCGAGCACAAACGCGTCATAATAAACTCTGCCCTCGACAAGCCATCCGTTTATTCCCGGGGGATTGTCGTGAATTTTATATTCCGCCAGCTTTACGGGAGCTGTCACGGCGGACTTTGCGGCGATGACAAACTGCACGTTCTCGGGCATCAGCGACTTGGGCGCCGCGATGACCGCGATTCCGTCTATCATGCCCACCTGACCCTTTATAAGAGTCTCCTGCGCCATATCGCCGTTTCTGATAAACGCCGCGTCCTCCTTGATAAGGCGGTAAAAATCGCTCGACACAACAGCGACGCACTCCGAAAGCGTCACATTTGCGTCGATAAGCGCCGTTGTACCCGCCAAAAACGCGTCGTAGGCAGTGGATGCCGTAAGCGCTTTCGTCTCGGTCTTTCCCGCACCTGCGCACATCTTGTCGAGGCGGTACTTGTCGATTTCCGGCACGATGACCTCGCGTATTTGTCTCTGCAGCGCAAGTCCGGCGGCGTTCGCCATCTGCGTGTCGCTGAATGTGCCTCTGTCAATGGTAAAAGTAAAGCTTCTGTCTTTCGACATCGTCATCTCCTGAACGGTGTTGTCCAGCTCCGCCGGAGTGCCGTAGCGCGCCGTACCCTTCACGGTATAATCATTCATAGAAGCCGTCGGCACCGAGTATACGTTGACCGTTTTCGCCCCGACAAAATCATAGTCGTTGTTTACCGCGTTATCTGTGATAGACTCGCGCGCGAAGCGCTCGTCGATTTTCTGAGCATATTTGCTCGCGTAATTAATAGCCATAATTAAATCTTCCTTTCTTTATAACATTTCCGTCGTGCGGGGGCGGATACCGTCCGCCCTTATAAAGCCGTCAGCCCAGCAATCCCTGCAAAAACGGGTCGCTCGCGCCACTCTGCTCCGCAGAGCCTATCGAGGGCGTTCTGCCCTTCAGTCTGTCCGCGAGCGCCGCCTCCACGCATCTGAGAAATTCCTTTTTGAAAATCTCTACGTTTTCGGCTGTTTCCCGCTCATCCGCTCCGGCAACCATTTTCGCGAAGCTTACGCTGAGCCCCTGCTTTGAGAGCTCCTTTGCCGCCTCGAACTCCATGCGCTCGGACATGAAGCGGCTGCGCTCGTCGTCAAACGCCTTCTGCCTTCTGTCCATTTCCGCCTGAGCGCGTTCCTCCGCGGACATCGACGCGAGCTTTACCGCTTCCTCCTTCTCGGACGCGAGGCGGCGCTCCCATTCCGTTCCAGCGGCGCCCAGCGCCTCTTTAACATGCTCGTCGATCAGTCCGCGCACCTCTTCCGCGCTGTAAAACTGCTTATCGAGAGTTTTTTCGCCCTTTTCGAAGGGCTTGAATTTTCTGTTAGTCATAATATGACCTCCTTTTAAATTTTTGTGTCGTTAGATTGTTCCTTTTCACGCTGCGCCAGCTCCGCTTCCTCCTTCGGGTCGTTGACAAACGACAGCTGCGAGAGCAGCGTTTCGGCTGTCGCGATGCCGCTCAGATTATTTATCATCTGCGAAACCTCCAGCTCGTTTACCGGCAGATTTCTCGTAAACACCACATCTATGCGGTGTACCGGCACATACTCCATGCTTCCCTTCAGGGAAAGGAAATAGTTATACAGCTCAAACCGCCTTTTAAGCGCCCCCGCAAAGTATCTCTCCTTGTTCCTGATGTGCTGCTCGAATCCCAACAGCTTATACTTTATCGCCACGCCGGAAAGATTGTTTCCGAAGCTCTCGTCCGACAGATCCGGCACCATTGAGAAACGGTGTATATCCTGCTTGATGTTGTCGCGCAGCACCGCAGTATCCGTTTCGGAAAGCGTCTTTGACAGATACTGCGCCGTGGCGCCCTCGTAGCCCATCAGAATACGCTCCTCCCGAAGCTTTGCCGCCTGCTCGCTGTCAATGTCTATATCCGTCAGGAACAAAAACGCGTCCACGAACTGCTCCTTGTCATTCACCCTGTCGGACTGGAGCACATTATACGCGTCGATAAGGGGGATAAGCTGTTCAAAGTCGCCCTGACGCTCCTCGTTGTTGGCGTATTCGAGCATCGGCACCGCTCCGAAATGGTGCGCTCTCTCGCTTACAAGCTCCATGTTTGTGAAGCTGTCCGCGCTGTTCTCAAAGGTATATACCGCCCTGTCGTCAAATACCAAGCAGGTCACGCCCTCGCACTTGCCGTCAATGTCGAACCGGCGGTAGTAATGCACGCCGAAAAGCGGTTCTCTTTTCACCGACGAACCGTAAACCATGAATGTGTTTACGGGGCTCAGGCACGCGCTTCTCGGCATTGAACGCTCGTCGGCGTAAATCAGCTCGTAGCTTGTGCCGTAAATTCCCGAAAGCTTTTCCAGCTCGCAGTCGATTTTTTCCATGTCCTGCGCCAAATAGCAGTTTTTGAGCGGCTCTATGTCGTATTCGTCCGCGCAGCTGTAGCTCACGGGATTTCCGACAAGATAGCTCTTTGTCATATCGACTATATATTTGGCGTGGTTGCACACAAGCTTGTTGTTGGAATATTTATCGCCGGCACGCCTGCGTTCGAGTATTTTGTGCCTGCCCAAGTAGTAGTTCATAAGCGTTTCCAGCCTTTGGCGTCCCGTTTCGTGACGCGCTATGAGCCTCTGCGCGGTTTGCGCGTCTATTCCGTCTTTTACGGCTCTTTCATCAATAATCATAGCCTTAAACTCCTTCTGTCAATTATTCTTACATGTTTCCTGCCTATCTCGTCCTCGAGCGCGTATCTCACGGCGTCGATCGTGTGATTGTTTTTGTCGGGATAGCAGGATCTTAACATACCGTCCGCGCCGCGCTCTATCTCATACCGCAGAAATTCCCGCGCGGCGTTTGGACATCGTTTGGGATCAATTATAATTTCGTCTGTGCTTGACAGGAATTTTATGCCGTACGCAACGCTGTCGGGTCCCTTGCGCGCCCCTCTCACGCGCAGCCCTTCGCCTCTCAGCTCCTGGATGCTTTTCGGTTCGGCGCTGTCGCAGGTTATGAAGCCCTCGTACCTTCGTTTTCGCTTTTCTATCTCCCTCGCCGCCGCCCTGTTTGACAGTCCGGTTTTGTATATCTCATCGAAGATAAAAAGTCTTCCGCGATGATACTGGCACGCGACATACGCGAACGGATCAGCGGCGTAACCAAAGTCTATGCCGCACTTTACCTTATCGAAGGTTTCGATCTCCTCGTCGGATATTTCCCTTACGGTGACGTTGCGGAAAACCTCTCCGCCGGTACCCGTCACCGCGCCCATGTACTCGTGCTCGTACAGCTCGCGGTTATTTTCCTTAAGCGTCTCAGCCTCGATAATAAACTGTTTTCCGAGCCATTCGGGATCCACGTCCAAATATGTGCTGCTGTGCAGGTATCTGTCGGGGCGCTCGTATACGGTCTCCGCGTTTACCCAGTTTACGGCGCTGCGCGGCGGATTGTAGGTATAGAGAACCGTGAATTTGTCTCCGCCTCTCATAAGCGACTGATTTATGGAACGTATCTCGTCCATGCCGCCGAACTCGTCGAGCTCCTCGTACCATATGTAGCCGAAATAGCCGTTTTTCACCTTCTTCGATTTCAGCTTGTGGACGTCGTCCGCTCCGCAAAAAAGGATTTTCTGACCGGTCTTTTCGTACACCATTTCGCTTGTGGAATATTTCATCTGCCACAGATGCCCGACTCCGAGCATTTCCGCCGCCCATTCCATCTGAGCCATTACGCTGTCGCGCAGATTCGCCTTCACCTTTCGGAGCACCACGGCGCTTCTGTCGGGACATTTAAGCATGCCGAGAATTATTTCTATCGCGGCGAAGCTCGACTTCGTGCTGCCGCGCCCGCCCTTGAGCCAATAATGAGTGTAATCGCCGTTTTGTATATGACGGTGTACCGAATTGAACGACGGTGCAATCAGTCCGGACAGATTTGTTTGGTTTTTCATCGCAGCGCTCCTTTCATCAGTTTATGAGTCGTCCGGTATGTCATCAATGATAACAACCTCCGCGGTTTCCCTGACCGCGGCTTTTTCGCTGAACATTCCGTAGTGCTTGCCTATCAGTTCAGCGGCTTTTGTCGCTTCGGAGGATTTTGCGTCCTCCCTGCGCATAACGTCTGTGAGAAATTTAAGGATCTCCTCCTCGCTTGCCACGTCGTTATCCGCCATTCTATCCCTCCCTTCCGCGTTCGCGTTAAAAGAGGTCATACACGACATGAACACATTCGTAACAGCCGACACATTCCTCGTCGTCATTCATAAAGAAATGGTCGGGTTCATACGCTCCGCAGACAGGACAGTACTTCGTCGAGGTTTCGTCATAGTAATCGCCGAAGCGGCACGCTCTGTCCTCCTCCGCCGCGATAAGAGCGCGCGGATCGTCACATCTGTACATCATATATGTCCTCCTTTCTATATATATCTCACCAAGATACTACATGTTTAAAAAAGAAATTGCCTTTGCGGCTTTTTTCTTTTTCAGATACATTATACCACACAAATGTTCGTTTGTCAAGAAAAATTTTTCTTTTTGAGATATTTTTTCAAAAAACACTTGATTTTTCATTTGTTATATGGTATTATTAAGATACAAAAAAAATAACGGGAGGGGTTTTTATGACACCCGGGGAAAGAATACGACAGTTAAGAAAAGAGCGCGGTATGACGCAGGAGGAGCTCGGAAGGCTGCTCGGCATTCAGAAGGCCGCCGTTAATAAGTATGAAACGGGACGGGTCCAAAACATAAAGCGCGCCACGCTTATAAAGCTCGCGGCGATACTGGAAACAACGCCCGAGGATCTTATCGGCTGGAAGCAGGATATGCCTGCAAATATCGAGGCTGTCTTGCCGCAGGAGATGGTTTCCGTGCCGATAGTCGGCAGAGTGGCGGGCGGAGTAAGCTGCGTGGCGGAGAATGATATTATCGGCTACGAGACCGTTATACGCTCGGAAATCTCACCGCGCGAGGAATACGCGTTCCTGCGCGTGCAGGGCGACAGCATGTACCCGATATTTATGGAGGGCGACCTTGTTTTGATACGCGTGCAGCCCTCCGTTGACAGCGGCAGCTATGCGGTCGTGACAATCGACGGCGAGGACGGCGTCATAAAGCGCGTTGTGTACGGAAGCGACTATATAGAGCTTCAGTCCGTAAATCCGATGTATCCGCCGCGCCGTTTCGAAGGCAGCGACGTGCAGAGGATACGCGTGTTCGGACTTGTTAAACAAATCAAGAGAAAATTTTAAAGGAGAAAAAATATGTTAGGTTATTTGGGACCGAGCGGGACGTTTTCGCATCAAGCCGCGCAGGAATGGGCAAAGGGAGCGGAACCGCTCAGGGAATTTTCAACTATATACGCCGCTATACTCGCCGTTGACAGCGGTGAGATAGACCGTGCCATCGTGCCGATAGAAAACTCTATCGACGGCAGCGTCAACGCCACGCTCGACACGCTCGCGTTCGATGTGGATCTGCATATAACGGGCGAATATATACTTCATATCAGTGAAAATCTGATGGTGAAAAAGGGCGCTAAGGAGGAGGATATTAAAATCATCACCTCTCACCCGCAGCCGATAGGACAATGCTCGCATATGCTTTCGCACGACTTCGGAAGCGTTAAAATTGAATTTGCGGACTCCACCGCGGCGGCGGCAAAGCGCGCGGCGGCTTCGGACGGATCGGTCGCGTGCATAGGCTCGCCCAACTCGGCGGAGCTTTACGGGCTTGATATATTGCGCGCGGACTGCGGCGACGAGCGCAACAATTCAACAAGGTTTGTAATAATCGAAAAGAACGCGTCCACCGTCGTTACGGAGCATGATAAAACGTCTATAGCGTTTACGCTGGACAATAAGCCGGGCAGCTTGTACTCGGCGCTGGAAATGTTTGTAAAATCAAATATAAATATGATAAAAATAGAGTCAAGGCCCGTCAAAAAGGAGCTTGGAAAATATGTGTTCTTCATTGACATCGACGGCAACATCGACGACGCGACGATTTATTTCGCGCTCGACAAGGTCAGACGCAGCACGTCTTTTTTCAAATTTTTGGGGTCTTACGCGTATTGATGAGGATGTCGGCTGCCGCGGTTTTGTCACAAACGGGCAAATTCACCTCGGATTACCCCTTGGTGTCTTTGCAGTATTTGTCTATGCCGTCGGCAACCGCTTTTCCTATCAAATCATATTCTGAATTTAAAATTCCCAAATCATTGGAATTATCGTAGAACCCTATTTCAAGATACGCAATCGGTATGGGGGATTTGCAAAACAGAATAAGCTCGCCCATGCCGCTTATCACTCCGTCGGAATAGGGTCTTATCGACGTTTGGGAAACGATTTCGTCATTTATGTATTTTCCGAGCGTGTTGCTCACATAGGCGTAATCGCCGTTTGCGCGCGCCTGATCGTACTCGCCAGAAAGCTCAATATACGCGCTTCCTCTGCCTCCGCCGGCGTTGGAGTGAAGGCACACGAAAAAGTCGGCATCGGGAACCGCCGTTATGTCGTTATTCGGATAGCAATATATAAGCCTTTTTGTCATGGACGGGTTATTGCCCGCTCCTCTTGTTATGCGCACCTCATAGCCCATGCTTTCAAGATATTTTGCGGCGCTTTGGGCGTTTCTCAGATTTATATCCGGCTCGGTATCGCGGTCGCCGTCCTCCATTCTGTACCAGCACGCCCCTCTTCCGATACAGCCGAAGCCCTCGCAGTCATGCCATGTTTCGCCCGATTTCCAATGCCGCCATTCGCCCCATTGGTTCTTGTCGGAATTGTATATCCAGCCGTCGTTCAGGCGTTCCTCATCGCTTGTAAGCGCCGAATCTATGCCGTGACCCGGATCTATGACTATGGTAACGGGCGGGCGCTTTTTTTCGTAATTGCCTGTGTAGGCGGGCATATCGCGCGTATCCTTCAGCTTGTCATACACCTTCGCGGCTATAATCGCGGCTTCACCGCGCGTTATTGTGCTTTCTTCATCCAATTTTTCGGCTTTGTCTATTATACCCGCGTGCGCGGCGATTCTGACGTCTTCGACCGCCCATTCGGGGACGGATCCCGCCGACGGCACGGCTTCATCGCCGCCGTCAACGTTCAGATCGCTTTTCAGGATCCTTGCCGCTATCGCAACCGCCTGTACTCTCGGTATCGGAATATCGCCGCGAAAGGTTCCGTCCTCGAAACCGGCTATTAATCCCGTTTCCGCAGCGGAGCCGGCGACGTAGTAATACCATTTGTCCTTAGTGACATCCTTAAGGTAATACGGGCGGTTCTCGCCCATCGTGCCGAGCATACGCAGCATCACAGCGGCAAACTCCGCGCGCGAAATGTCGGCGTCCGGATTAAATTCCGTTTCCGATACGCCGCTTATGTAATTTTTTTCGCGCAGCAAATTTACGGCGTTTATCATCTCCTCGCTCTTCCCGCCCATATCCGTAAAATCGGCATATGCGCGGGAAAAACCGAAGAGTAAAATAAACGTCGTTAAAACAGCAATAGATTTTTTTAATTGTTTTTTTCTGTTCATTATTGACCAAATCCTATATAGAGCCGTTTTTCCTGCTCAGACCATACGCATGAGTCCGCCGCCGAGCTCAGCTCGTCCGCGGATACGGCGGTATAGCCGTCAAGCGGATATACGTTTTGAAATTTATAGCGTTTGCCGTTGTATTCTATTTCGGCGTTGATGACGCTTTCACGGTTTATATGAGACATAACGCTGCCCACGGGCTGCGCTTTGTAATATTCAAGCGAGATCGGCATCACCGTATTTTGAGGGGCGTATACGGCGGAAACGGTTTTTGTTTGGTCGTTCCAGCTGACATCGAAGCCGTAATTCTTTAAATCCTCGATTATAAAGCAAAGCCCCTTTGCCGGACCGTTATACAGGAAAGTCGGTATTTCGCAGCCGTTTATACATACTCCCATATCGGTCGCGAACAGATTTTCATAAAAATACCGCGCCTGAGCGAAGCCGTGATCCAACAGCGTTACAGAGTCGTTAAATCTGTCATACGCGGACTCGGAATGCATGGTTACCGACACGAGCCGTATGCCGTCTTGAGCGGCGGTCGATGTGTTGCAATATCCCGCGAGCGAGGTCGTTCCGGTTTTAAAGCCGTCCGTTCCGGGGTATTCCCATGAGTTCCCGGGAAGCATACTATTCGTTGATTTGTATGTTATGCCGCCGAATACTATATACGGTTTGGATGTGTAGTTTAAAATATCCGGATATTTGTTTATGAATTTCTCCGTAAGTATTGCCATCGAGCGCGCCGTTATCGTGCTGTCGTCGGAAAGACCGGACGCGTCCGCGTAATACGCCGTAAGGCCGAGATTCGACGCGGTCTCGTTCATTAAAGCCCAAAACGCTTCCTTGCTGCCGCAAAGGTATTTGCCCACCATTTCGCACGCGGCGCAGGCGGACGGAACCATTATGGCGTTCAAAAGCTCGTCTATGCTGTAGGAAGAACCTTCCTTCAGGAAAACATTTGTGGCTTCGCTGTCCAGGGAAGCCGCTTCGTCCTCCGCGTCAGCCGTTATCATCGTGTCCTTGCCGATAACGCCCTCAGCCATTTTTTCATAAATGATATACGCCGTCATGACCTTCGCCATGCTTGCCGGAGCAAGCGGTTCGTCCATGTTGAGCTCATAATAAAATTCGCCGGTATCCGCGTTGACCACGCAGGCGGATCTTGAGGTTACATCTATCGCGTAGGCGTTCAAGCTGCCAAACGCCATTATTTGAATAATTATAAAGGTTATTATCTTTTTCATCGTTTATTATTTAAGGCTTACACAGGTCGTTCAGGGATCTTAATTCATATCCGTTGGCGATAGCGTACTGTATTACTCTCTCCAGCGCGTTGGCGTTGTCTCTTGATACGGCATGAAGCAGATAGATCGCGCCGTCATGCATATATCTCGTAATCATGTCATACGCGTAATCCTCGCCCTTTTGTACGGATTCGTCATAATCATAATAGGCGAAGCTCCATAATATTGTGTTGTAGCCCATATCCTTGGCTATCGCGAGCGCTCTTTCATTGATCGCGCCCTCGGGCGGACGCATGTAATACACATCGTATCCAAATTCATCACGCAAACGGTTTGAAATGACCTCGATCTCGTTCATAATCGTACCCACATCGCATTGAGCGAGATTTTTGTGATTTACTGTGTGGTTTCCCACTGTAAATCCCTTGTCTATCATTTGACGCACCAAATCGCTGCTTTCATCAAGATATTCGCCTGTGACAAAAAATGTCGCGGGAACGTTGTATTTTGACAGAACATCCAATATCTTTTGCGTGTAGCCGGCTTCATATCCTTCATCAAACGTCAGATAAATCGCATGAGGACGGTCATGGTCGATATAGTACGCGTCAAATTTAGCGAGCATGCTCTTTTGCCAGCTGTACAGCTCCGGCTCGTCGCCTTCAACGCGCGTAAAGCCCCAGTCTACCTCCTCGGTCGGGAAATTGTAATAGCTGTTATAGTCGAGCTCGCTTGACGCGGGTTTATAATGCCCGTACGGCCTTGCCGCCTTTTCAAGCGGGGCATATTCGATAACGGGCAGGTCATCCATCGTCAAAAACAAAGCTTTAATATCCGCCGCCCACAATTTACTTCCGTACGGATAAAGGTTATCGAGCAGTATCATCATGCTGTCGTTCACGCTGTACGACGGCGTTTCAACGCCGTCAAGCAGAACCTTTATATCGCTTTCCTCCGTAACCTCGTACAGAGTTCCGCTTTCCTGCCACGGGAGCTTCACGCCTTCAATACCCGTAATATCAGTACATTCCTTGTTCCGCGTTACGTTTACAACGCGGGATTGATCGTCGTAATCAACATTAAAGCCGTAGGATCTCAAATCCCTCACATATATTCCGCAGTAGTCGTTTATGTTATAACACGGAATGGGGTGGTTATTTATGTACGCCGCAACATCGTAATATAAAATTCTCTCGCCTGCCGCGTGTGCCGCGAACGGCATCATAAACACCGCCATAAATGCAAAAACAGTCAGTATAGCCTTTTTCATATTCTCTCCTATTAAAAATCAATCCGATACCTAAAAAAACACTTTATTTAACAAAGAGCTGTTACTTACGCAACAGCTCTTTGTTAAATTTTACTATAGATTAGAATGCTCTTTCAACTTCGCCCTTCGAAGATACTCTGAATGCAGCAACGTCCTTGCTTCCGCCGCCCGGTAACTGTGTCTTAACATATACATGATAACCTGTATCTACCTTTACCGGTGAGAACCACTCATACTCTGACGAAAGTGCAAAGCCTGTAGCCTTTACACGATTTATAGCAGCCTGCTCTGAGCAAACAACCGCTACGTCAGTATTGCCGAGAGCAGCAATCTTCTTAACGATAACATCTTCCCACCATCTGATTGAATAATAATCATTCTGTGTGATGTCTGTTCTGCTGTTCAACTGGTCAATAACAGCCTTTGCTTCATAGTAAAGACCCTTATCGTTGTATGAACGAACCTTTTCCAACAGTGCTGCCTTCTCCATAGCCGAGATAGCGCTGTCTACCTTTGCGTTCCATGCAGCTGCCTTTGCTTCGTCATAACCCGGAGCATTGTTAACTACCTGAGAAAGCTCAGCCTTTGCTTCATAGTAAAGACCATCATAGTAGAAACTCTCAGCAAGTCTGAATGCGTCGTTATTGTCTGTCGGAATAGGAAGTGTAGCTGCTGAAGCAGTTACAGCCGATACAGCCAATATAGCTGCAGCTGACAAGCATACCATTTTCTTATTGATTTTCATATGAAAAATCCTCCTTCAAATAATTTGTGATTACATTATACTATTTTATATGCATATTGTCAAGTATCATCTTCAATTTCTTGGATAAATTGGCACTTTTTTGTAGAATGTTCACAAAAAATATAATTAATTTATAGGGGATTTGACATATAACTATAGATACTTTACTATATCCGCAAAAATAAGTCCTATATTCCTTACAGGATAAGCCACCGTGTCAAAGTCGCTTTCCGGATAAGGGTAGTCTCCTGTATAGGGGCATAACTCAATAGTCATAGCCATTTTTTCCTTATAATAGCGCACATAATCGGTCATATAGCCGCTGTAGCCGTAGTCTCCGTCAGACGGCATTTTTTCAAAGCCGGTTTCGGAGCAAATCCTGTCAATATATGGGTTGAATTTGCCTATCAGATCCTGATTGCAGTTCGGATCCATCCAATATATTACCTGACCCTGCGAATGGAACGACGCGAAAATCTCAAAATTCGTATTATTTATAAGATCCTGCATGGCGCGGGTCTCCGGCTCACTCGCGGCATAGGCGCCGCTGTAGCCGCCAAATGAAGGACTGCCGCCCTTGCTGTACCACAGCACGTCGAAATTATTGTTCAGATCCACACCGTTAGCCGTTGCCTTCCAGCCTCTGTAGCCGTATTCGTTTGTCGGCAGAGAGCGTATATAATCGGGATTTTTGGTGCTTTCATACCCGTTTTGGACGAGATTTATTCCGTCAGGATTTACCATCGGCACTATTATAAACTTAACGCTGTCAAGCGCCTCTCTGAAATTGTAGCCGTCCCTCGATTCGTTGTTTGTATACGCGAGAGCGTATGTATCCGCCATATACATAAGGAAAACGGACGATATGTATTCCCTCGCGTGCATAGCGCCGCAAAGTATTATGTTTTTATCTCCCTTTCCGAGCGTAAACGCGGTCATATCTCTGCCCTCCGTCGTCTTGCCTATGCTGAACACGCTTATTAAGTCGGGATACATTTTTTGAAGGAACGCTATGTCCGAGTTCATCTGCTCATATGAATATGTAACATAGGGATTTACAACTCTGCGCGGCGTATAATAGATGTCCGTGTAGCCCGTATAGTTGAGCATTGTTTTATAATTCAGCGCGGCTTCATCGCCCACGGCGGCGCTGCCCTCGCATATCATTACAATTCCGTCGTTCCATCCGACAGAAAACCCGAGCGTTTCGCACAGCTCGCGCACAGGCACAAAGGATACGCCGTTATACACATGTATCCGCGGGTCGTCGGCGCTGACCGAATAGCTTCTGTCTTTAAAGCTCGCGATTATCATATGAGTTTCTTCTATATAATCAGCCCTGCCGCCGATACTCTCCACGACGTTTCTCAACGGAACAAACGTTATTTCATTCTCGACAAACGGACGCTCCCACATATTTATGACCTCGTCGTTTATGCACATCAGCTCCGAGCCGACCGCATACACAAGTGTCGGGCTTAACTCGGGAGTCGGACTCGGCTGAAGCGGCGTCGGACTCGGCTGAAGCGGTGTCGGACTCGGCTGTGTCGGCGTCGGACTCGGCTGAAGCGGTGTCGGACTTGGCTGTGCCGGCTCTTCCGTATATAGCGGCATCGGGCTTGGCTGTGTCGGCTCTTCCGTATATAGCGGCGTCGGACTCGGCTGAGACGACTCTCTCGCGTAGGCAAAGGTGTTTGTGCAAATCATCACGGCAAGTATTGTAGTTACTGTAATTATTTTTTTCATGAATCCTGCTCCTTTTTCTGTTTGTTTCTCAATAAATTATAGATGATATTTTATATAAAGTCAATATTTATCAAGATTTTATATAGCAAAACGACATAGCCGCGCTATGCCGTTTTTGCCGAAAAAAGTTACTGTTTCATTTAAGGATATCCTTATCCGTCCCGTTTAACTTGTCCTTTATCAATTAAACAACGCCCTGCGCCATCATAGCGTCCGCAACCTTCATGAAGCCCGCGATGTTCGCGCCCGCAACGAGGTTTGTCTTGCCGCCTACCGTGAGGTTGTACTCCTTCGCGGCAGCAACGCTGTTCTTGTAGATCGTTACCATGATGTCATGGAGCTTCGCGTCAACCTCCTCGAATGTCCATGAAAGTCTCTGCGAGTTCTGGCTCATTTCGAGAGCCGACGTAGCAACGCCGCCCGCGTTTGAAGCCTTGCCCGGAGCGAAGTATACGCCGTTCTCCTGGAGGTACTCTGTAGCCTCGAGAGTTGTCGGCATATTAGCGCCCTCCGCAACTACCAGGCAGCCGTTAGCAACGAGAGCCTTAGCGTCGTCTATCAGAAGCTCGTTCTGCGTAGCGCACGGAAGAGCAACGTCGCACTTAACCGCCTGCCACAGACCAGCGCCCTCAACGTATTTAGCGTTCGGTCTGTAGTTGAGGTATTCCTTGATTCTGCCTCTCTTAACTTCCTTTATCTCCTTAACAGCGGCGAGGTCGATGCCGTCCTCGTCGATAACGTAGCCGTTCGAATCCGAAACGGTTATAACCTTAGCGCCGAGCTGCTGAGCCTTCTGGCAAGCGTAGATAGCAACGTTGCCCGCGCCCGAGATAGCGACAGTCTTGCCGTTAAAGTCTGTGCCGAGATCCTTGAGCATCTCAGCCGCGTAATATACGAGGCCGTAGCCTGTAGCTTCCGTTCTTGTGAGCGAGCCGCCCCATGTGAGACCCTTGCCTGTGAGAACGCCTTCGTAAATATTCTTAATCTTCTTATACTGACCGAACATGTATCCGATTTCTCTCGCGCCCGTGCCGATGTCGCCGGCGGGAACGTCCGTGTCGGCGCCGATGTGTCTGTAAAGCTCCGTCATGAAGCTCTGGCAGAAACGCATAACCTCGTTGTCCGACTTGCCCTTGGGGTCGAAGTCCGAACCGCCTTTGCCGCCTCCGATGGGCAGAGTTGTGAGCGAGTTCTTGAAGATCTGCTCAAAACCGAGGAACTTGATGATTCCGAGGTTTACCGACGGGTGAAGTCTGAGTCCGCCCTTGTAGGGACCGATCGCGCTGTTGAACTGTACTCTGAAGCCTCTGTTTACCTGTACCTTGCCGTTGTCGTCAACCCACGGTACTCTGAACATGATCTGTCTTTCCGGCTCTACAATTCTTTCGAGCAGTGACGCTTTCTCGTATTCGGGGTGTTTCTCGAATACCGGTTCAAGTGATGTTAACACTTCCGTAGCGGCCTGAATAAATTCCGGCTCGCTTGCATTTTTTTCCTTTAACTTTGCTAATACGTCCTGTGCGTATGACATTGTTAAAATCCCTCCTTAAAATTATGTAACCGAATAGCGCCTGTGCATAAATATACACCCGCGTTAAACGCTTCCACGCATTATTCTATCACTTTTTTTACCATTATGCAACAAAAATTTGAAAAAATTTTGAGTAATCGGAATATTTTTTTAATTTGGGCGGAATATCCTTGTATTTAAGCCGTTGTTAGATTTATGCAACATTTGTGAATATTTTGTAGCCCATTCTCGGATGCTCGCGAGGCTTTCAGGCGCTTTTTGACAGTTCAAACCAAAATACGCTGCCCTTGCCCTCCTCGCTTTGAACGCCGAAGCGCGCGTTGTGGGCGGTCAGTATTTCCTTTACTATCGACAGCCCCAGCCCGTTCGCGCCGCGCTTTTTCGAGGTGAAGTATTTATCCCAAATATGCGGCAGATCCTCGGCGCTTATGCCGCCGCCGTTGTCGCGTATCTCGGTTCTGACAGATCCGTCCTTTTCCGAGACCGAAACGTAAACGCGCTTATCGTCTCCGACATGGGCGACCGCGTTTGAAATGAGGTTATAAAGCACCTGCTCCAGCCTGCGCGCGTCCGCGGTGACGTACTTTTGCGGCTCGATTTCCGTAATTATTTCAACGCCGTCGGATCTGCATATTTCCGAAAATTGTTCCGCCGTTTTTTCCGCGAGAGCGCTTAAATCAATACTCTCAAGCTCGAACGATACCGCGCCCGATTGGAGCTTTGAATAATCGAGAATATCGTTTACCAAGAGCGACAGTCTGTCCGATTCGCGAACGATAATTTCCGCATCGTTTCCCGCGTCCGCGCTTCCGTCGAGGTCGCGTATAAGCTCCGCGTAGCCCTTTATCATTGTCAGCGGCGTGCGCAGATCGTGCGACACATTCGCGAGCAATTCACGGCGCAGCTTGTCGGTTTCGGCGATTTTTCCCGCCGCGTATTCGAGCGACGAGGCAAGCTCGTCTGTTTCGGAGCAAAAGCCCTTGTTGAATTTCAAGTCAAAATCGCCGTTCGCCATTTTGAGCGATTGCTCGGAAAGCTCGGAAACGGGCTTTGAGAACCGCTTCGCTATCCATACCGCTATGAAAAGCCCTATCAAAAGCGCGAGAAACGTGACGGCGCAAAGCTGCACGCGCAGTATTGCGACAGCCGAGCCTACCGCTCCGAGAGACGTGTTTATATACAAAATATTCCCGTCCGCCAGCCGCCGCCCGTAAACGAGCGTACCGCCGCCGCCGCGCTCGATCGTATAGCATACGCTGTCGTCAGAGCCCAATCTTTCAATAAAATCGCCGTAATGCTCGGGCAGACGGCGGTATTCCTGCTCCTGCCAATTCTGCGTTTCGCCCGCGCGATACGGATTTTGCCCGCCGCCGTGTTCGTGCACGTCGGGTCTGTACGACGGACTGTACTCGTCCGCGCTGTATATAATGCTCCCGTCCGCGTCGGTGAGCAGTATTAATATGGAGTTGTCCTCCGCGAGAGTGTCTATCGCATATTCGGTGTTTTCCGCGCGGTAAATTTCCTCGGCGATTTTGCTTATCTGACGCTTTTGCATGGAGTTATAAAGGCTCTGCAAAAACACCGTTTGCAGCAGCCACAAAACGGCGAGGATCACCGCCGCGAACGCGGTGAAATATATCCACAGCTTAAAACCTATCGATTTAGTGTCGAGCTTCAAATTTATATCCCACCCCTCTAACGGTGACAATATAATCGCGGCAGTCTCCCAAATGTGCGCGAAGCTGCTTTATCTGCCAATCCACAGTCCTGTCCGCCGAATAATAATCATAGCCCCAGACCGCGTCCATGATACGCTCCCGCGTCAGGACAATGCCCTCGTTTTTTACGAGATACAAAAGCAGGTCGTATTCCTTCGCCGTCAGCTCCGTTTTTTCACCGTTTATATACACAATTCTACCGAGCGTGTCAATTTCGATGCCGCCCGCTTTTATTTTATCCGATTTATCCGAGGAACCGCCGCCGTGACGCGATATCACGACCTTGACCCGCGCCATAAGCTCGCGCGGCGAAAACGGCTTTACAACATAATCGTCCGCGCCCGTTTCAAAGCCGAACAGCTTATCATATTCCTCGCCGCGCGCGGAGAGCATTATAACGGGAATATCCTTTACCGCGCGGATCTCCTTGCAAGCCGAAAAGCCGTCAAGCTCGGGCATCATCGCGTCCATGATTACAACGTCAAAATCCGCGTCACGGCACATAGAGACAGCCTCCATGCCGTTTCCGGCTTCGGCTGTCTCGTACCCCTCGCGCTCGGCATAGCGGCGCACAAGGGCGCGTATGTCCGGCTCGTCGTCAACAATAAGTAATTTCGCCATAGTCACCGCTCCTTTCGGAGATATTGTAACATAAATTTGCGGGAATTGCAATTAGGTGGGATAAATTATGATTTAGCGCACCCAATAGCCTTCCCCTTTCAGGGGAAGGGGGACCGCGAAGCGGTGGATGAGGTGAAATGCGCTGACCTGAAATATGTGCAAATCTTCAATGCGCCGCAAACAACCTCATCAGTCAGCTGCGCTGACAGCTTCCCCTACTAGGGGAAGCCTTTCGCAGATAAATCATAATTTACGCTTCCGCTTTATAATTCTTTATCGCTTCCGCTTGCTCCGCCGTTATAACACCGGCTTCGATAAGCTCGTCAATTCCTTCCTTGCGCTCAGTCTTTCTTGCCTCAAACGCCGCGTGGCGCTCGTCCGGCGTCATGTCCGACGTATTTTCATACATCGCGCTTATATCCTCGTGCTTTTTCGCCGCATATTCGGATATAGCGTCGGCGGTCGCTTGGTCGATAATGCCCGCCTCGACGAGATCCTCGCTGTCGTAATGTGCCTTATCCGTGCCGCCTCTGTGGGCTTTGCCCTGTCTGTAGCTGTAATCCGCGCTTGCGGTATCGTCCGCCGTATCACTGTCCGCGTCGGCTTTCTGCGAATAAACAAACGTCTGCTCGCCGCCCGTGCCGTAGTGGTTCGCCTTGCCCTTCATGTAGCCGTAATCCGCCGTTTCGTCCTCCGCCGCGAATACGGTTCCCATCGCCGCGATTATCGCCGCGGCCGATACAGCCGCGCATATTTTTTTGATTTTGCCGTTCATATTTAACAGCTCCTTTCGATTATTTGTAATCTTTTTGATTACGGCTTTATTATACGGCGCGATTGTGTGGGGAATATGTTCGGTTTGTGGAATGTTTGTGGAATTTATTTTTGATAAACTATCCGCGTTCGGCGAGCGCTTTGATAATCCGCTTTATTCTATAATTACCTCTGTATTTACGGGAGCGCTGCGGAGCAGGGTCATCATGGCTTCCTTCGAAACGGCTATGCAGCCGCCCGTAGCGGTTCCTGCCGAACAGTGGATAAAAATCGCGCTGCCCTTGCCCGAAATACACTCGGAATTATACCCGATGTCAACGGCGTAATCGTATTCCGGAGATATGGATATCAGGTGCTCCGCGCTGCTCCAGTCGGGAGCTATGTACCGCGTGTCAACCAGCTTGTTGTAATACGCGGACGAGGGATCGTCCACCCAGTAGTGATTTTCGGTAAGCTGCATATATTCGAGCCTCGTTCTGGGATTTTCATTTATCCCGAACGCAATACCGAGCTTAAACGTGCCGTACGGCGTTTTTCCGTCGCCCTCGCCGGTCTTGCCCGCTCCGTTCCTGCCGATTTTGCAGGGCGTGTTCAATATTTCCTCCCAAGCTTCGGGCGCGGTCTCCTTCGACATATTCAAAATGCCGTCGCTGCCGCCGGTACAGGTTATCCTTATCACTCCGCGCGGGAACACCGCGTCAACCGACGTGCGCGTCTGCGGCAGGGCGCAGCGCACAATCAAAGCGGCAGCCTCGCTGCGGAGAATGACGCTGTCGGGAGCAAATGTCAGATTTTCGTCATTACCGCTCATAATACCCTTGTTGTATGCCGATGTGATATAATATGAATACTCGTTATCGATATCGGGTATATTTTCCGGAGCTATGCTGTTTATATCGGGCATATCGAAAACAAACGCGAATATGTACGCGGCGTATTTTCTCAGAGCCGGACTGTTCTCCATTCCGCGAAAACGGTCGTCGATTATGCCGTTGTCTACGGCGTACGCCATATATTTATCATACCAGTTTTCACCGCTTACATAATTATCCGCCGCGCTTGTATCGCCGGTGTAATATATGCTGTGGAGCCGCGAGGCTACAGTTACCGCCTCGGCGACGGTGAAGTATTTATCCGGCATATACGCGCCGTCATATCCGTCGGTAAGTCCCAAATTATACATTGTCGTCACAAAGCCGTAATACCAGTCGCTTTCACTGACATCCGAGCTAAACTCGCCGCCGTACTCGCGGCGAAACGTAAAATTGGAGCTGTCAGCATACGCGCATATCTGAATTGCCGCAACAGCCACGACAGCCGCTAAAATCCTCTTAAACATATTAATCCTCCATTTTGTATTATTATATCATTTTTTCCGCAAATGTCAATTACAGACGGAGCCGAGGCAAAACGCTATATTGCTCAGAAGCTTGACTTTTTACCCAAAATAAGGTATTATATAATTAAATATCAAAACGGAGGTCAGTGTTATGGCTGAGGATTTTAAAAGTATTTTTGAAAGGGAATACACCTGGATAGAAGGCTATATGCGAAATGTCCGCAGATTCGGCGGCAGACAGGCGATGTATTTTCCCGAAACTAAGGAAAGCTGGACTTATACGGAGCTGAACCGAGAGGTAAACAAGCTCGCGAACGCCTTTATACGAGACGGTATCAAAAAGGGCGACGCGGTTATGTATCAGCTTCTCAACTGCCCCGTGTTCGTGTTCGCGTACGCCGCGGCGCATAAGCTGCACGCGGTGAACTGTCCGGCGAATTACCGATTGAGTCCGGGTGAGGTCGCTATGAATATCGACGACTCAAAGCCCGTTGTAATGTTCTTCGAGGCGGAGCAGGCGGACGAGATACGGCAGGCGATCGACATGGCGGAGCATAAGCCGAAAACGCTTATTATGATCGATCCATACGATTTGAACGCGAAAAATGACCGGTCGGTTTCGTATAACGAGTATATCTCGGGAGCGTCCGAGGACGAGCCTGTACTCGATTATGAATTGAATATTTACGACGAAACGACGCGGCTTTACACCTCCGGTACGACCGGCAGGCAGAAGGGCGTGCCGCTCACGAGCATTAACGAGGTGCTTTCGAGCCACGACGTTATGATCCATTTCCCGATGAACCACACCGACAAAACCATGAACACAACTCCGTGGTTCCACCGCGGCGGACTGCACTGCGCGGGTCCCTGCCCCACTCTCTACGCGGGCGGTAGTCTTTATATAATGCGTAAATTCCACCCCGACAAGTGTCTTGAATATGTGGAAAAATTCGGGATAACATTCGTTATCGGCGTGCCGACGGTGCTTGAAGCGCTCGCGGATTCGCAGGACAAAAACGGACGCGATCTAAGCTCGCTCCGCGGCATCGTCACGATGGGAAGCGCCCTCGAAAGAGCCGCTTGCATACGTTACCAAAAAACGCTCACACCGAATATTTTCAACGGCTACGGAACTACCGAAACCTTTTGGAACACGTTCCTGCGTCCGTTTGATTTGCCCGAGTTTGCGGGAACGGCGGGCGGCTCGTGCGTGGACGACGAGGTGCGCGTGGTGAAGGTATTCGACGACCGCAGAGCCGAACCCGACGAGCTTGCGCGCAAAAACGGTATCGAGGTCGGCGAGGTTATTATAAAATCGCCCGCCAAGTCGCCGTATATGTACTACAACAACGAGGAAGAAACGGAGCGCAAGTATTATAAGGATTACATCTACACCAACGACCTCGCGACATGGGACGAAAACAACTACGTCACGATCGTCGGACGCAAGGACGATATGATCATATCCTCCGGCGAGAATATCTATCCGACTCAGGTCGAGGAGGTGTTAAATTCTCACCCGAAGGTAAAGGACTGCATCGTGACCTCCGCGCCCGATAAAATACGCGGCGAGCTCGTCACCGCGTATGTGGTAAAGGACGACGATTCCTTAACATATGAGGAGCTGGAGCAGTTCTGCAAGGAAAGTCCGATGATAGCGAATTACAAGCGCCCGCGCTATTACCGCTTCGTGAGCGAGCTGCCGTTCAACGCGACCGGAAAGAAGCTCCATTACAAGGCGAAGCAAATGGCGCGCGAGGATTTGAAAAACGGATTTTTATACAGAGTATAACAAAAAAAGAGCTGCATATGCAGCTCTTTTCTATTTTAAATTATTTATTCGCCTGTTCCTCGTCGAAAAGCTGCTTCTTTTCGTCAAGTACCTGCTGATAGCCTGCCGCTAAGTAATCCTGGCACGCAGCCTCGTAGATAGAATCGAAATCCTCCGGCTTGCAGTTCGTAAGGTCAACCTTATGAACGAGCCAGTTATCGAGCAACGTACCCGCGAGAGTTGAAAGCGATGATACCGGCTTTGTGAAGATATAGTCGGTATAGAGATAGTCCTTGCCCTTCTGGAAGTTCTCGTATGACTTGCGGATTATCCACTCGTAGCCCGCCGGAGCATACATCTTTTCCTGAGCCTGAACATTAAGCTCCTCATCGCCGAGGTCTTTGCCCTCGATTACAAGACACCACATATCCTTGTTGCCGTTGTAGTTAAGTCTTTCCTCACCCTCGTAGCCGTCAACGAGAATAGGAACGTCGCCGTCCATGTTGTACGTTACGCCCTCGATACCGTTCTGCATTACGAACAGGTTGTCGTTGAGCCACTCAAAGTACATCATTATAGCTTCCGGATGCTGGCAGTTGATGTTGATACCCGAAACCATACCGAACGGGTTGTCGTGTCTGCCCGGCGTCGGATGTCCGAAATCGGGATCGTCGTATGTCGAAAGGATCGTTACCTCAGCGTCGGGAACGTTCTGCTTAAGCGTATTGATTACGTCGGGGTTCTTTGAGAGATAGTCAGAATATGTGCCGGCTTTACCCGATACGAAAGCTTCTCTTGCCTTTGAGCCGTCCTTATCGAGGTACCACTCGGGGCTGATAAGACCTTCGTTGAACATCATGTTGTCGTGCTGGAGCTGCTTCTTAACCGGTTCCCATGTGAGAGCCGCAACCGTCAGGTCGCTGTAGAGAGCGTTGTCCTCGTCAGACAGCGGATACGGTCTGTACTTGTACGCGCCGTAGTAAGCGTTTCCGAGCGATGCGGTAGCGGGAATTGTACCCTCGCCGCCGAGCTTCGCGTCTCTGAACTTGCGGAGCATATCGTCATATTCCTCCGTGCTCTTCGGCTCAGCTATGCCGAGCTTATCCATCCAGTCTTTTCTTACGAGCGTTATGAAGTTGTACGCGTCGGGTCTTGTTCCCGCCATGAACAGCTTCTCGCCGTCAACATATGTGTACTCGTCGAGCTCCTTCGTTCTCTCGTAGAAATCGGGAGCGTACTTCTTGATCATTTCCTCGTCGAGAACCTGGAACGCGCCCTGATCCGCGAACGAGATGATCGTCGGATAGTCGTAGTTGAAGATGATATCCGGCTGATTCTCCGCTTTACCCGCCAAGAGCTGGTTAAACATAGTAACCTCTTCCTTACGCGGAATAGAGATGTAAGTAACCTTGATGTTGTGCTTGTCGCCGAACTCCTGCTGAACGTACTTTGTCCAGTAGTTGTCCGTTACGTTTGCCTGACCCGCGTTTCCTCTGTCGTAAACGGGGATCTTGATTTCGATCTGCTCGGGATAAACGTAATTTTCAACGTCCTCGCGCGACATGATCTCGTCAACGTCAACATTGGCTCCGCCGCCGCCTCCGCAGCCCGCGAGCGCGCCCGCCATCGTCACAGCCGTAGCCGCAGCGAGCAGTGTGCATAGTATTTTCTTGAGTTTCATAGTTTTTAGTCCTTTCTTTTATGATTTTTTAAAATGCTTCCGCGCATTTATTTACTTAAATTAATACTGATTAACCCTTTACCGCGCCTATCATAACGCCCGTTACGAAGTATTTCTGAACGAACGGATAGATTATAACGATAGGCAGCGTCGCGAACATAATCGTCGCGGATTTTACGACCTCGGCAGCCTGCTGCTGACCGCCGCCCGCCTCCTGAGCGAGCGCGCCCGTCGAACCCGACGCGTTTACGAGGTTATAGAGCTTTAACTGCAGCGGCTTTAAGTTATCCGACTGGATAAAGTACAGCGCGTCCGTGAATGAGTTCCAACGACCTACCGCGTAGAACAGCGCCAGCGTCGCGAGAACCGATTTTGACAGCGGCAGCACTACCTGGAACAGTATCCTGAAATCGTCGCAGCCGTCCAGCTCCGCCGCCTCGATAAGGCTGTCGGGGATAGAGTTCTGCATGAATGTTCTCAGAATTATCATATTGTACGCCGAGAATATCAGCGGCAGTACAAGAACCGCGGCTGTATCGAGAAGATTCAGCGTATCCATCAACATGTAGTCGGGGATAGTACCTGCGCTGAAGTACATCGTCATCAGGAATATCGTCGAGAGGACGTGTCTGCCCTTTAATTTCGGTCTTGAAAGCGCGTACGCCGAGAATATCGTAACGAGCATACCGAGGACCGTGAATACGACCGTCAGTATTACCGTAAATATCAGCGAGTGCATCATCGACGGGTCGCCTAAAACCGTTCTGTAAGCGTTTAAGTTTATGTGCTTCGGGATAAGGAATACGTTGTTCGCGTATACGTCGGCGTCGCCGCTTATCGACATTGCCGCAACGTGGATAAACGGAATGATACAGATTATCGCGACAAGCGCGATAAACGCGTATATCAGCACGTCGGCAATTATATCGCCTATTGATTTTCTAATTTTTGTCGATGCCATTTTCACGCCCTCCTTCCTTATACAATACCGTCTTCGCCCATAAGCTTAGCCACTCTGTCGGCTATAAGCACGAGCACAACTCCGACGAGCGACTGGAAGAAGCCGACCGCCGTCGCTATATTGTACTGGCTGTTTTGCAGACCGACGCGGTAAACGTATGTGGCGATAACGTCCGAAAATTGCGTAACCATCGGGTTTGACAGCGTATAAGGACGCTCGAGCGAGCTTCCCATGATACGCCCGAGGCTCATGATAAGCATAACTATGATCGTGGACTTCAGGCACGGAAGAGTGATATTCCATATCTTTCTCCATCTGCCCGCGCCGTCAACGGTAGCCGCCTCGTAAAGCTCGGCGTCGATACCGGTGATCGCGGCGAGGTAGATAATCGTACCCCAGCCCATGCCCTGCCAAACGCCTATGAGCACGTACATTACAACCCAGTGATATTTCTCCGTCAGGAACGGGATCGTGTTGCCGCCCATTCGGGTGATAAGAACGTTTACGTAACCCGAAAGCGGAGCGAAAAGCTGATACGCAAGACCCGCTATGATAACCCACGACAGGAAGTGCGGGAGATAGAGTATGGTCTGCGTTGTGCGCTTGAACCACTTGCAGCGTATTTCGTTGAGCAAAATCGCGAGGATAACCGGCGCGGGAAATCCTACAAGCAGGTCAAGGATATTAAGTAAAAGCGTGTTTTTGAGGGCTATGTAGAAATCTCTCGATTTAAAGACCTTCACGAATACGTCAAAGCATATAAATTCCGAGCCGGCGAAGCCCTTGATGGGCTTGTAGTCCAAAAACGCGATGGAAAGTCCCGCAAGCGGCAGGAATTTGAACACAATTACCAGCAGAAGCGGAATTAAAATCAGCAGATACAGCTGCCAGTCGCGCTTTAAATAGTACATGGCGCCCTTTTTCTTTTTTGTTGTCGGGAGTGCAGACTCCGTTTTAGTTTTCAAAAGTAGTCCCCCTTTGTTCATAAAATTTTCATAAAATGTTAATTTAATAATATCATTTTTTATGCAATATGTCAATAAAAATATTTATTTAATTAAAAAAAGTCGTGTTTTCATACAAAAAATTATATAAAAACACGGCTTTAATTAATGTTTATTTGATTATTTTCCCGCTCAACGGTTCGAGCGTCGCTCCGTTCCAGAGAAACGCGGTATATTTTTCGGCGGTTATTTCGACCTCCGCCGCCGCCTCGGCGCCCGCTTCGGCGGTCTTTTTGTCGAGCTTTACCGTAGCGAGCTTTCCATCCGCGTTATATTCGGCGGTCAAAAGATAAATTTCAGCCGCCTTATCGGTGTTGTTCTTCACAACAGCCGACGCTTTTCCGTTTTCCGCGGTGAAGCTCGTAACATTCAATCCCGACGGCTCGGGCGTAGTATCAGGCTTCGGAGACGGATTTACGATCTCGCCGTTTCCGTACGCTCCTACAGCCGCAGCGGCTTTACCGTCAAAATCGAACAGCGTTGTGTTCTCGACCACGTTTCCGTCAGGCTTGTCCGTATCCTCTCTGTACGCCCAACCCGAAAGCGACTCGTTTGGGTTTGCGGGATCCTCGACGTGTATCATAGCCGGATCCCAGTACAGCGCGCCCGCGCAGCTTCCCGACGCTTCAAGCTGTTTGAACAGATCCGACAGGAAGTTTTTCTGTCCCTCCTGAGTGTACGGGTATTTCTCGGTATAGCCCGTAGCGTTGTCGTTAAGCTGTCCGGGGTAGCCGTTTTTCTTCGTCGGGTTCCAGTTGTAGCCGGTTTCCATTATAAGCGTGGTCACTCCGTACCTCGAAGCCGCCGATTTGCAGACGTTTACGCAGTTTTCAATCGGCGCTTTTGTCCATGACGGATAATACGACATTCCCACAACGTCGAATTTTCCGCCCGCTCTTTTATATTCGTCAAAAAACCATTTGCACACGCTGTCAGTCATGCCGCCCTCGTTCGCGATATGGATTACGACCTGCGCCTCGGGCGAGACCTCCTTGACCGCGTCGTAGCCCCTGTTTAATATGTCGGCAAGCGCCTTCCAGCTCATCGGGCATTTTATGTCGTTCGCGTCATCTTTATTATCGTCGAACACAAGCTCAAATCTGTCCTTGTTCATGTTCGCCTCGTACGTGTTCGCGAACGGGAAAAACATACCGCCGTTTATCTCGTTGCCGAGCGACACATATTTCGGCTCGCTGCCCTGATTTTTGAGCTTCGTCATTATGTCCTTTGTGTACGAGTACACAAGATCCCCGAGCATAGCGCGGATCTCGGTCATCTGCGCGTCGGTCATGGACTTTAAGAAGGCGGGATCCTTCACGTCATAGCCCTTCGCGTCCTTTATCGCCTTGACCCAGTCGGACGGGATGATCTGACGCGTTCCGTTCGACCAGTAATCGGAGTAATTGAACGTGAACTGTATATCCATTCCCGCGTCCGCCGCGCGCTTCGACAGCTTCAAGCAGTCCTCCTCGTTCTGGAAGCCCTCGGGCAGATACCATGTTCCGTCTCCCCTGCCCTTGCCGGGGTTATTGGAAAGGCGGATGCGCGCCATATTCATGCCGTTCGCCGCCAAAAACTCAAACGGGTCGGTGGGATCGCCGTTTCCGTCCTTATACACGCCGCCCAGGCTCTCGATATACGAAACCTCGGTCATGTCGCCGCCTTTGTAAAACTCAGCCGACGCGCAAACCGACGCTCCGAGCGTCATAACCGCCGTAATAAAAGCTATTATTTTTTTCATTATGCTACCTCCGCGCCGCTCTGAATGTCCTTTAAAGTCGTCAGAACGGTCAGCTCGTCGTTGTATTCAGCCGATAAGATCATGCCGCACGATTCAAGCCCCATCATTTTGCGCGGCTTCAAATTCGCGACAAACAGTACGTTTTTGCCGATCAATTCCTCGGGCTTGTGATATTTCGAAATACCCGATAAAATCTGCCTTGTGTCGCTTCCGACCTGCAGGGTGAAGCGTAGCAGCTTAGATGACTTCGGCACCTTTTCGCACTCTATAACCTTGCCGACGCGGATATCGAGCTTTTCAAATTCCTCGAACTCGATATAGTCCTTGTACGGCGCTATCTCTATTTTTTCCTCTTCCTCGTCCGCGCTCATCTCGGTGGCAAGCTCCTCGAGCTTCTTTTCGGTGTCTATCCTCGCGAACAGCGGAACGGGCGTTCCTACCTTCGTTCCGGCTTTCGTAACGCCGAATTTGTCCGCGCTTTCGGCTGTCAAATCGGACGCGTTGATCTGCTCCGCGATTTTTCCCGCCGTATCGGGCATAAACGGAACGAGCAGTGACGCGATTATGCGGATAGCTTCTATTAAATTGTAAAGCACCGTTCCCAGCCGCGCCTTCTGCGCCTCGTCCTTCGCGAGAACCCACGGCGCCGTTTCGTCGATATACTTGTTCGCGCGGTTTACGATAGCCCAAATTTCGTCAAGGCTGTCCGCCACGTGGAGCGTTCCCATTTTTTCCTTTATTCTCGCGAACGCGCCTGTTGCGACCGCCTTCAAATCGTCGTCAAATTCGCCCGAAACATCCCCCGGCTGAATTTCGCCGCCGAAATATTTGTTTACCATCGCGACCGTTCTGTTTACGAGGTTTCCGAGCGTGTTCGCCAAATCGGAATTATAGCAGTTCATAAAAATCTCGTGCGTTATAGTTCCGTCGTGCGCGAACGGCATCTCGTGGAGCAGATAATAGCGCACCGCGTCGACGCCGAAATGCCTTACGAGATTTTCCGCGTAAATGACGTTGCCGCGCGACTTCGACATCTTTTCCTCGCCGAACAGCATCCACGGATGACCGAACACCTGCTTCGGGAGCGGCTCGCCGAGCGCCATCAGCATTATGGGCCAGTAAATCGTGTGGAAGCGCAGAATATCCTTGCCGATTATATGCACGTCCGCGGGCCAGTATTTTTTGTAAAGCTCTCCCTTTTCGTCGGGCGAGTAGCCGAGCGCGGTGATATAGTTTGAAAGCGCGTCGATCCACACATATACGACGTGTCCGGGGTCGAAATCGACCGGTATTCCCCATGAAAAGCTCGTGCGCGACACGCACAGGTCCTGAAGCCCGGGCTTTAGGAAATTATTTACCATTTCGTTTTTGCGCGCCTCGGGCTGAATGAAATCGGGGTGCTCTTCGATATATTCCATCAGCTTGTCCTGGTATTTGCTCAGCTTAAAGAAATACGCCTCCT
Organism: uncultured Clostridia bacterium; assembly: GCA_947631085.1. GTDB lineage: Bacteria > Bacillota > Clostridia > UBA1381 > UBA1381 > CANQXJ01. The sequence goes on from CANRJY010000011.1 coordinate 37,049, forward strand.
CCTTCGCCTTTTTTACCTCGCGTCCGCAGTCGGGGCATTTGCCGTCAACGAGCTGTGTTTCCGTCCAGAAAGATTCACACGGCGTGCAGTACCAGCCCTCGTATTCGGACTTGTAAATATCGCCCTGCTCGTAGAGCTTTTTGAACATTTTCTGCACAGCTTTTTCGTGGTAATCGTCAGTGGTGCGGATGAATTTGTCGTAGCTGACGTTGAGCATATCGGCGATCTCGCGGATCTTGCCCGCGATTTTGTCAACGTGCTCCTTCGGCGTGATGCCCGCCTCCTCGGCGATCTGCTGGATTTTCTGACCGTGCTCGTCCGTGCCGGTCAGGAAAAACACGTCCTTGCCGATAAATCTGTTAAACCGCGCGATAGCGTCCGTTAAAACTATCTCGTAGGTGTTGCCGATATGCGGCGCTTTCGAGGTATACGCGATCGCGGTTGTAATGTAAAATTTTTCCTTCTCCAAATTATTCACTCCCTGTAATTCTTTTTATAAATTCCTTAAATAATTCGTACTGCTGACGCACGAACGCGCCGAAATATTTCGCGGCGTGTATGATCCCGTCGAACAGCCCCGCCTTGTAGAAGGCGATTATTAAAAGCATAATTATCGGTCCTAAAATAAGACCGCCTATACTCAATACCTTATAGCCCACGTACATCGACATGAGCGTTAAAATCGGGTTTAAGCCCACCGACGAGGACACGAGCTTCGGCTCGGTGAAACGGCGTATCAGCGCGATCGAGATATACACGATAACAAGTCCTATTCCGAGCTTGAAATTGCCGTTTATAAAGCTGATCACCGCCCAGGGCCAGAGCACCAGCCCGCTTCCGAAAAACGGCAGCGCGTCGAGCACCGCCACGCCGATCGCGATCAAAAGCGCGTAATTTACGCCAAGAATACTAAGCTCGATAAACATCACGGCGAACACTATGACCATGATTATACCCTGCGCCTTTATATAGCCGCCGAGGTATATTTTAAGCTGCTCCTTGACAATTCTGAGCCGCGCTCTCAGCCGCTTTGGAAATATTCCCGCGACAGTCCTCGAAACGCCCTTGCTGTCGGCTACCATGAAATATGTCGAAAGGATAAACACGATAACAGCCACGAACACGCTCGGCAGCGCCTTCGCAAACTGCGACGCATAGCCCACCACCGGAGTGGAATGTGAGTTTATGAAATCCGCCGTCCCTTGCGATATGCTGTCGCCTATTCCCGATATCGCCTGCTGGACGTTCGCGGGGAGCGAAGCATAGACGTTTGAAAGCCTCTCGGTAAGCTGCTGCGCAGTGATTTTCATGTTCCGGTAAATCTCCGGGAACTGCATATAAAGCGAGCGCACCTCGTCGATTATCTTCCATATCGCCGCCGTGAGCAGTCCGCCGATTATGCCTATGGTCAGAATTATGACCATTACAGCCGAAAGTCCGCGCGGGATCTTAAGCTTTTTCTGAAGCATATCCGCGAGCGGATTTACCGCGACCGACAGCAGATAGCCGAGTAAAAACGGCAGAAACAGCCGCACGAGATATCCCGCCGCCGCGAGAATTTTCGGCAAAAACAGCCACACCCCCGCGACAAGAACCGCAATCGCGAGAACGAATAAAATTATTTTTATCCAATTTTGCCGTTGTTCAAATTTCAAAATTTATCATCTCCATTGTTGGCGGGTAAATTATGATTTAGCGCACCCAATAGCCTTCCCCTTTCAGGGGAAGGGGGACCGCGAAGCGGTGGATGAGGTGGAACGCGCTAACCCGAAGATTGCGTAAATCTTCAATGCGCCGCAGACAACCTCATCAGTCAGCTGCGCTGACAGCTTCCCCTACTAGGGGAAGCCTTTCTCCTATAAATCACAATTTACCTATCCAAAAACCGCTCCATCAGCGTATAGCCTTTTTCAATAAATATACCCGTTTTCTTTCCGTTTTCTTCCGTATACTTAAGCCCCGAGCCGCTGTCCTTCGTGCTGTCGTAGATAACATACGGCACGGGATCGCTGACATGAGTTTTCAGCTTTATCGGCGTCGGGTGGTCGGGCATTATCAGCATTTTGTAGTCTATGCCGCGCTTTTCAAGCTCGTCCTTTAAGAATTTTACTACCTTTTTATCTATCGTTTCAACGGCGTACTTCTTCTTTTCGGGAAGTCCCTGATGTCCCATTTCGTCGGGCGCTTCCATATGAATGTACACAAAATCGCTGTCGCCCGTGATAGCCTCGAGCGCCGCCCGAGCCTTGCCGTCCCAGTTGGTTTCGCAGTTGCCGGTCGCTCCCTCTACGTCGATCGAGTCCATTCCGGCGCATTTAGCTATGCCCTTTATCAAATCGACAGCCGAAATAACGCTGCCCTTCAAGCCGTATTTTTTGTAGAAATTTTCAAGCTGCGGCTTCGTTCCCTCGCCCCAGGGCCAAATCGAAGTCGCCGGATTTTTGCCCGCCGCGATACGAGCCTTGTTTACGGGGTGCTCCTTCAAAATTTCCACGCTCTTTTTCATCATTTCGAGAAATTTCTCCGCGCCGTCGCCCTTCGGGAGATATTCGCCGATTTTCCTGTCCGAAATATCGTGCGGCGGAGTTAAGTCCACATTTGTCGAGCCACCGCTCCATACGCACAGGTGGCGGTAGCTGATGCCGGGATAGAATTTTATAACGTCGGTATTCAATTCAGCCGCGACCGCTTTCATAAGTTCAGCCGCTTCGGCGGTCGTGATCTCGCCCGATGAATAGTCGAGCATGGTTTTATCCTCGTAATTCTCCTCGTCGGAGAGCGTCACTAAATTTGTGCGGAACGTAACGTCGTCGTCCTTCATCTCAACTCCGATTGACGCGGCTTCGAGCGGCGAACGTCCGCTGTAGCACTTTTTCGTGTCATAGCCCATGACCGACAGATTAGCCACGTCCGAACCCGGCTTCATGCCGTCCTGCACGGTCTTGACCATACCCAGCTCGCCGTGCTCGCACATATAATCAATAGTCGGCTTATCCGCTACCTCGAGAATAGTCTTCCCGTCAAAATAATCCACCGGATAATCCGCCATACCGTCGCCTAAAATTACAATGTATTTCATATTGTTTTCCCCTTTCAATTCTATGTTTTTATGCGGCAATGTCCTCATAATACAGCTCCAACGCCTCAGAAAGATTTGCAAGCGCTTCGTCTATAGTTTTTCCCTGCGACGCTACGCCCGATTCTATCGCCGTCGCCACATACCAGTTTTCTTCCTTTTGTATAATTACGGTTGATTTTATCGACATAGGTGTCACTCCATTCTTTTCTTATACTTAAACCCGCTCTTTATCCGCGGGATGATCGCCAATGCGCCGCGTCCGACGTGGGTCGCGATAAGCGGGCTGAACTCGCCGTGCATTGTTATTTTTACGTCCTCGCCGAACTCCTCTTTAAGGACTTCAAGCGCTTCGGCGTACTTATTTTTGTCCGATTCCACTATCAGAAATTCGGGGTTTTCAAAATCTACGTCCTCGTCCTCTTTTATTTTCTCGACGAGCTTATGTATGATCTTTTTCTTGCCGCGCAGCTTGTCGAGACTTTCCACCAGTCCGTTTTCTATCGTAAGTATCGGCTTAATGTCGAGCAGCGTGCCGACAAACGCCGCCGTTTTTGACAGTCTGCCTCCCTTTTGCAGATATTCGAGCGTGTCTACAAGAAGATAGCACCGCCATGAAACTATGTACCGCTCGCAGTCCTTTATTATTTCGTCAACGCTCTTTCCCTCCGCCGCCATTTCCGACGCGTGTACCGCAGTCTGAGCTATGTAGAGCGAAAATTTATAGGAATCGAAAATATGCAGATCCGCGTTCGGGTTTTCCTCGAGTATTTCATCTCTGACAAGACAAGCCGTGTTATACTGCCCGCTCGCCTCGCTCGACAGCGCGAAATATATTACGCTCTCGTGCTCGTCGGTCGCTTTTTTCAGATAATCGTACATATCCGCATACGGCGTCTGCGAGCTTCGCGGAACGCCGTCGAACTGCTCCTGCATATCGAGGAACTGCTCGTTTGTTATGTCGCGCCGCTGAACGTATTGCTTTTCGCCGAACAGCGTTATGAACGGGATAATGCCGATATCGTATTTTTCAAGCACCTCGTCGGGTATGTCCGAGCCGGTGTCTACTATTATTTTTATATCGCTCATGGGTCGTCTCCTTTCACCACATAAATTTTGTTAATTGTCCCAGCTTCTTCAAATTGTCAAATCCCTGCTGCCTCAGCGCTTCGTATACTATTACCGCCACGGAGTTTGACAGGTTCAGGCTGCGCGCGTCCGGTATCATCGGGATCCTTATGCAGCGCTCCTCGTGCTCGTGGAGAAGCTCCTCTGGAAGCCCCGCGTCCTCGCGCCCGAACATTATGTAGTCGTTGTCCCTGTATTCAACGTCAACGTAGGTATGCGGCGCTTTTGTGGTCGCGTAAAAATAACGCGCGCCTTCGGTTTTTTTGAAAAAATCCGCTAAGTTATCGTAGTATTTGACGTTGAGCAGATGCCAGTAGTCAAGCCCCGCGCGCTTTAAGTTTTTGTCCGTAATCTGAAACGCCGTCGGACGGACTATGTGCAGGGCGCATCCCGTCGCCGCGCAGGTGCGCGCTATGTTGCCGGTATTCTGCGGAATACGCGGCTCTACCAATACTATATTGAACATACAATTTCCTCATTTTATACTATAATGTCTATATTATACACTATATTCACGGATTTTTCAAGATAAAATTGGATGTGTTCAGTATTATTTATTATTAATTTTCCGCGTTCGGATTTGATCGCCTAATTTGGGCTTGATAATCTTCTGAATATATAGTATAATATTATTATGTATATTATCTGCCGAAGTGATGAAAAGGAGAGTATTTATGAACTTCAGCAAAAAAACCCACCATTCCGACAAAACGGATAAAAGTCTTACGGCGACCGGTATTGTTATCGCCGTTATCGCGGCGCTTCTGATTTTGGCGTATTTTAGAATTACCGCCTCGCTTACGGACCGCTCCATAAGACGTATGGAGGAGGGCGTGAATACCGTTATTGAGGAGGTAACGTCAAAGCTCCGGCGCGACAGTCTTATGCTCAACGCTACCGCTCAGACCATATCAAATTACGACGATTTTAATGTCGATACAATATTGTCCGTTATGGAATCAAACTCTTCGCTGTTTGAAACAATGCGCGTCCGCGTGCTTATGGAAAATGACAGCATTCTCGTTCCCGACGGAAGCATCACAGACGCAACTCTTTATGACGATATTTCATTTGAAAGCGAAGCTCCGCTCGGAGAGCATATCTCTACCCGCACAGTAAGCGTGTCCGACGGCTCTCCCATATTCCGCCATTTTGTGCCGATAGTTCAGGACGGCAAAACTGTTGCCATGCTTTACGGCGTAACCGAGCTTGACACTCTCGAGGATAATCTGAATATCGACAACATATACAACGCGAGCGCAAGCGTTTATGTGATAGATACAAGAAACGGAGATTTTATCGTCGATACATGGCATGATAAGCTCGGAAATATCACGGATTTTGCCCAGGACGTATATCCGCGCGAAACTAAAGGCAAGAAACCATGGGACGAATATGTGGACGACATAATGAATCTCGGTACTGGACATGTAGTATTCCGCACGCCGGATACCGAAGGCTGGGAATATATGTATTACGCTCCGTCGGGGATAAATAAATGGTCGATCGCGGTATCGGTGCCGGAAAGCGAAGCGTTTGCGAACGTTCACGCGGTACAGCAAATTTGGATGTATCTCGGAATATTTATGGCGCTTACTATTCTTTTATATTATCTTTGGGTGCGCCGTAATTCAAAACGACTGACCGCCCAGGCGGTCGAGCAGGCGGTGCTCACGGAAAAGCTGCACAAAGCCGAGGCGGCGGACAGGGCGAAAAGCACGTTTTTGTCAAATATGTCGCACGATATACGAACGCCTATGAACGCGATCATCGGCTATACGACGCTTGTGCAGACAAATCTTGACAACCGCGAAAGGACGCAGGAATACTTAAGCAAGATCCTCTCATCGAGCAATCATATGCTGTCGCTTATAAACGACATACTCGATATGAGCCGCATCGAATCGGGCAAGCTGAATATCGAGGAAAAGGAATGCACGATCTCCGATATTTTCAAGGATCTGAGAAATATCGTGCAAACGGAGATGCAAAGCAAGCAGTTAAACTTCTTTATGGATACCGTAGATATTATCGACGAGGACATTTACTGCGACAAGCTGCATATAAATCAGGTACTTTTGAATCTGCTTTCAAACGCGATAAAATTCACGCCCGCAGGCGGCACGGTAGCGCTTACGATACGGCAGAAGCCCAACGCTCCCACCGGCTACGGTTCGTATGAGATACGCGTCAAGGACACGGGTATCGGAATGAGTCCCGAATTTATAGAGCATATTTTCGAGCCGTTTGAACGCGAGCGCAACACTACCGCTAGCGGTATTCAGGGTACGGGCTTGGGCATGGCAATCACGAAAAATATCGTTGATACTCTCGGAGGCACTATCGAGGTGCACTCGGAACAGGGCAAAGGTACGGAATTTGTTATAAACTTTGATTTCCGTCTCTGCAAGGAGACGAAACCCATTGAAGCCGTGCAGGAGCTTAAGGGTCTGCGCGCGCTGATAGTAGACGACAGCTTCACTACCTGCGACAGCGTCGCGAAGATGCTCCGTCAGATAGGTATGCGTCCCGATTGGGTAATGCATGGCAAGGAGGCTGTGCTTCACGCGAAACAGGCGCACGAGCTGGGCGACAGCTACCACGCATACATAATAGACTGGTTCATGCCGGATTTGAGCGGTCTTGAGGTTGTGCGTCAGATACGCGCCATTGTCGGCGCGGACACGCCGATAATTATAGTTACCGCCTATGACTGGACAACGTTTGAGGACGAAGCGCGCGCCGCTGGAGTCACGGCGTTCTGCAATAAGCCCATATTCCTTTCCGAGCTGCGCGATATACTTATTTCCTCAACGCTCAGCTCGCCCGCGCCGAAAAAGGAAACGGAAGCTCCGAAACCTGCCGAGGAATTGGGCGGCACGCGTCTTTTGCTCGTCGAGGACAACGAGCTGAACCGCGAAATAGCGGAAGAACTTCTCAGCGAGAGAGGCTTTATAATCGACAAAGCCGAAAACGGCGAGGAAGCCGTTGAAAAGGTCAAGCAGTCGGAAGCGGGCACATATGACCTTATACTTATGGATATACAAATGCCTAAGATGAACGGCTATGATGCCTCAAGGGTAATTCGGGCGCTAGATGATCCCAAGCTTGCCGGTATACCTATAATAGCGATGACCGCAAACGCCTTTGACGAGGATCAGAAGCGCGCTATGGAAAGCGGCATGAACGCGCACGTCGCAAAGCCGATAGACGTGGAAAAGCTTATGAATGTGATAAAGGAAACATTGGCAAAATAAAATCAAAAAAAGCACAGCCGCGCTGTGCTTTTTTATTGCTTTCTCATATAGCATACCCAATACGCGACTGCGCATATCGGCAAGGCGGCGGCTATGTCTATTACGGAATGCTGCTTTAAAAATACAGTCGATACGCATATCAGCACCGCCGCGGCGACAAAAAATATTCTCCAGCCGACCGTCTTAAACCTATCTATGTTCCATGCCGACGTTAAAACCGCCAGCGAGCCTATCACATGTATTGACGGACACACGTTAGTGTTCGTGTCAAAGCGGTAAAAATGCGGTATGAAGCGCGTGAATATATTATCCCGCGCAAATTCCTCCGGCCGGAGCTGCTGGCATGTCGGGAACGCCAAATATATCACCATCGCCGCCGAATATGTGAAAATTATAAACCGCATGAGCTTTTTGAACGCCTCCGGCTCGTAAGCAAGCGTGTACAGGTGTATGCCGACCAGGTACACAAACCAAAAAAAATACGGCACTATGAAAAATTCGTTAAACGGAATTATATCGTCAAGCGCGCAGTGCATAACATAATATGTATCCGCATGATAGAACCGCTCCACAAACATAAACATCAATCCGAACAGCGGCCAGAAAATCAAATATTTCAAATGGCGGTATTCGTCCGTATTGAGCGTTTTCAGTGACAGGCGCGCATAATCCACCATCGCGCGGCGCTCCTTTACATCCTGCCGCATTTAATCTCTCTCCAATCTTAATTCATCCACGGGACATCCGTGCGTGATTTTTTTGCTGACAAGCTTTTCTTTTTGATCGTAAATCGCCTTCAGTCTCAATCGGTTGTAGCGCTGGATCATTATAAACGGTATATTTCCGACACAATACAAAGCCGAAGCAATCCACCCGCCTATTCCGCGCCATATTCCGACGCAGATAAAGCCGAGTATTCCGAGAAGAATATGAGCAAATTCCGCAACACACGTTTCCTTCAGCATAATTTCTATATGGTTGTTTTTAAGGCTTTTGGGCGGCATGAGCTTTGTAAAAATCTTGCTCATGTCCGGAACCTTATTCTGCCATTTTTTTATTTTCCATTTCTCGTAATACCGCCCTCCGTTTTCAAATCCGTAAGGCTTGTACGGAAACAAATTTACGCTGAACCACTTTTTCGGAATTATTCTTCCAAGCAGGAAAACGGAAAAGCTTAGTATTGCAAGATATATTAAACAATGTATAAATTCCATTTTTTGCTCCCTCTTGTAAATATATTGTCTGTAGTGTTATATTATGATTTTATCACTGAAATATACATTTGTCAACATAATTCGCGTTTTACCGATTCGGCTTTCCCTGAATAATTCTGTTTGGATTCTCGATTAAAGAGTTATTTATATTTACACACCTTTCTATTATGTTCCATGTTTCTTGGACTGATCATATTGCGTTACACAATTTTTGCATTACCCTGTGTACTTTTCAAGCTTTTTGGATTTTTCTTGACTTTTTGAAAAATGTCTTTTATAATAGACTAAGGGGATAATTAAAATGTCATTTGGTGATAGATTATGAGTGGCGCGAAATAACAATGATTTAAAAAATAAAATATTATCTGCGGCAAAAAGAAAACGAAACGCACAGCATACTTATAAACGCTTACGAAAATCACCCCAATATGCAGCCGGCAGTAAATAAGATATCGAATATAATCCCATGTAACGGGATTGTATATAAAATTTTAATTTACTATACATTTAAGGAGGAAAAAATATGAAAAAAATACTTTTAACGTTAGCTTTGGTATCCATGCTCGCTACAACGGCAGCGTGCAGCAGCGCGCCGTCCACAAATACGGAATCGAATAATGCTCCCGTAGAACAAGCGACAACCGAACAAACTCAAACACCAGCAAAAAACGTTGAATCTTCGCCAAGCGATAACGGAACTCTTGGCGATTATACCGTAGCGATTAAAGACTGCACTATCGCGAAAAACTATGAAGAAAAAGATTGTATTGTCGTAACTTTTGACTTTACAAACAATTCGGACACAAATCAGAATTTTCAATCGGCATTATCGACGCAGGCTTTCCAAAATGGAGTTCAGATCGAGACAACCAGTGGCATATATGAAAATCCCGATTCATATGATGATATAACAGATAGTTCTTGGGCAAATTTGCAGCCGGGTGCATCCACAGAGGTAAAGATGGCGTTTGCTTTGTCAGATATGTCACCGGTAGATGTGGAAGTAACTGAATGGGACGCTCGCTCAAAAGATAAACTCTCAAAGACATTTACTCTTGAATAATACTATGAATGGCTATTTAACTTAATACGCAGCAGCGAAAATCCCCGCCTCCGTGCCAACAGCCGTCTAATGGAGGTATAAATAAATTTATAATGATAGATCTGATAGTCAAAATATAGTCAGTCGGTGAAAAAGTAAAATATCTTAACAAATCAAAATCCGCTTAAATTTAGTGTTTAAGCGGGTTTTGTGGTACAGCGCCCACGGATAAAGGCGAACTCATTCAGTTGGGCAGACTGTGCGGTTTGTTGATATATACATTTTCGCGTTTTACCGATTCGGCAAAAAAACAACGGACCGGAGCTGCAGCTCCGGTCTTTTTCCTCAGCGATATATATAATCAGCACAAAATCGGCTGTAATTGTCTGTCCTCAAACGCCGCCTCGATCGCCTCGGGCAGTTTGGTGAAATCCGCCACGAGTGAGTTGGGTTTCTTTATGTAGTCATCCCTTGCGGGTGGATAAATGATACAATTTCCCACAAAGGCAAAAGCCGAAAAACCGCGCGGTTAAGCCATTTTTGCAAAATTGGATTTTGCTTATTCCGTCCGTTTTTCGGCTTTATGTTATATTATTGTATCAACGCCGTTTAGTATGCGTCTAACAATTTAATTTTTTGTTGGGGAAAAATTAAATTGTACAGTTATGGACGCATTTTCAAATAGGGAAATTAAATTACAAAAAATCAGCGGTATCCGCCGCTGATTTTTATGCTTTTATCTCCATGCCTTGCAAAGAAGGCTCAAGGCTGACATCGTCCGTCATACCATTACGCGGTTGACGACCGCAATAAATACATAGGTGTTAAACTTGAAAGCCTTTCGGTTCACTTGCTCAGGGTGAGTGTCCCACCACTTACAGCGGCAGACGTCGCTGCAGAATTTGCGCCGTTTTGTCTTTTCTTTCTGTATAACAGGGTTACCGCACTGCAGACATGAAGCGTATAGTGCTTTCTCTAAATCGGTTTTAAGTATACAGTCTATTATTTTCAGCTTTTAATGAATTTATTTCAATTTTCGTTTTTTCATAAATACAAACAGACATACCGCCGCTACCGCCATGATCAGCGCGGAAATGACGATTATTGGAACCGGGCTTTGCTTTTTTGCCGACAGCAGCGCGAATTGTCCCGGCGACTCCATACGGCATTTCAGATATTTGCCGTCGCGCTCGCACTCTATCACGCTCGGAATTCCGTTTTGCACTATGCCTATGTGCGTTCCCTTTTGGTCTTTATCGTATACGCGCATCGCGAAGCCGTCCTTTACGTCCGATTCGGGCGTTACGGAGAATGCGTACTCTCCTATTATTTCGTATTCGTTTCCGAAGTCCGCGTCAAAGGTCGTTTCCTCCGCGCTCACCTTTGTTTCCTCGCTGAAATTGCCCTCAATCAGCAGCAGTGCGGGACTTCCTTCCGAGGCGATCGTCGTTACCGCGTCGGCATATTCGGCTGTGAAAACCGTGTTTCGTAATATCGGCTTTGAGGTATCTCCGTCCCATCCAGGATAGCCTCCGTCCTTAGCGGGTGGCTCGGGGATCTCGGACGCGCTCAGCGTTTCGCCGTATTCCTTTGTCACCCTCGCAAGCTCAGAGTCATCCGCGACGAATCGCACAGTAAAGCGGAACAGAGCCGCCTCCTTCGACGCGTCCGCAAGCTTCTGTCTTATTGAGCCTCTCGCGTCGTTTCCTGCAAGAGAATGTATCTGCGGGAGATATTTGTCGCCCCTTTCCATAAACCAGTCCTCGGCCTTAAAGCTTGGCATACCGGCGGGCATTTCGCCTATTCCGACCATGTTTTGCGGCGCTACGGCTTCGGCTTTGCCCTGCTCGCTCGCACCATCTATTCCGCCCGTTCCTTCGTCTATGAAATAGTTGTTTTGCGCGGTATTGTTGACCGCTCCGGCTATGTAACCCTTTTTCTGCGCGTCCTCGTTTATCAGCGGAAGCGCATAGCAGTTTTCTATATTATCGGCAGTTCCAGCGATACCGCCGACATTGTTTTTGCCGCTGAGATGCGAAATGCCGACGCTGTACAAAATTGACGCGCGGGTGTCTCCGCCGATACAGCCGACGCAGCCGCCGTTCTCACACTCCACATCGCCGCTGCCGAGACAATTTTTTATGATTCCTATGCTCGAATCTCCCGCTATGCCTCCGGCGCGGTTGTTCTTTGCCGAAATTTTGCCTGTGTTTACGGAGCTGTCTATTACCGCCTTTGCCGCCATATCAGCCATAAGCGGCTTTCCGTCGGGAAGCTTGACGCTTTCGCCCTCCTCGACGAGCGATTCTACTCCCACGCTTCCGGCAGCGCCGCCGATATTGTCCCCGCCGCTGATGTCGCCTGAATTAAGGCAGTATTTTATAAGCGCGTTGTCGGCTTCCTCTCCGGCTATCGTGCGCTTGAGAGACACGTCTACGCTTATCATGCTATCCAGAGCGTCCTTTATCGCGTCAGTGTCGATTATTTCTTTAATTCCGCTTCGCTCGGTTTCCTCCGCGTGCGCGGTGACGAAAAGTCCCGACAAAAATCCCGTCAGCAATCCTTCCGGCTTGTTTTCGTCTTCGCTTGAATTGCTGTTTTTCGTTATCGGATGTAATGTCGGAAGCGGTCCGATGCTCGGCAGCGGCACCGTGCTCGGGAGCGGACGCATGGTTTGAAGCGGGCGGGGAGTCGGCAAATTATCGGTGAGGGAATGTAAATCATCCTTTACCTTTTCCGCCTTTTCCTTTGTATTGTCTACATCTGTCTGCACATCATGGAGCATATCATCGAGACGCTCGAACGGCTCCGTGACCGTGTCGGATGTGTTTCCCAAATCGCGCTCGGCGTCATGCAGAAAACGATCCGTACTGTTTGTCATGTCCTCTATTGAGTCGGACAGATTGTTAAGGTCGTCAAAATCAATATCATTTACCCTGTCTACTATTGCCTGACTTCTTGACGCTTCATCCTGCGAAAGATTGTTGACGGCGCCGTTCAGCGAGCCTATAAGCTCGTTTATCTGCGCGTTGGTCGCGGCTGTGCCGTCAACCGCAGCGGTTATGCTGTCCGTAAGATTTTGAGCAGAAATCTTCATATCCTCAAAATCGCTCATGGTTTCACCGCTCAGTGACGATACCGAGCTGTTTACGCCGTACAGCGCGTCTATTATGCTCTGTCCGATTGCCGCTGTGTCCGCGCCGTTTTCTATTTTATCGTTAAGGCTTTCCAAAAGCGCGTTTATGCTGTCCGACGTTCCGGCGGAATCAAATCCGCCTGTCGCGTTGCGCTGCTCTATGCCGTCGGCGATACTGTTCAGCACCCGCGCCGCTCCTTCCTTGACCTTAGCGTTACTGCTCGCAATCGAATACAGAGCCGGAGGGATAAGTCCTATAAGTCCGTTTGACGAGAGCAGCTTTGAAAAATCGCCGAAGCCCGAAAAGAGATCGTCTACGCTGCCGGTAAGCTCGTTCTGTATCTCGTTCGCTCCGCTTTTGATAGACTGTTTAGTCTTTTCAACTTCGTTTTTTATGTTCTCGGCGGATAGGTCGTAATCTATGTAAGGCACAAAAAGCCCTGTGATACCGCCGACGTTTTTATTACCGCCGATATTGCCTTTGTTTTCGCACTCGCTTATAACGCCGCACTGTTTTCCGGCGATGCCGCCTATATTTGTGCCGAAGCCCGTCTCGCCTACGTTGGCGCTGTTGACGCTTGTTTCCGTAACTCCCTCGTTAAAGCCCGCGATACCGCCTATATTGCTGTTGTTTTCCTCCGCGTCGGTACACACGCCGCCCTTGTTTTCCGAGCCGCGTATCCGTCCCTCATTATCGCCCGCTATTCCGCCGGAAATATAGGTGCTGTTTATCTCGGCATAGTTTACGCACTCCTCTATAAGTCCCTTTTCCGAGTTCTCGCCGACAATGCCGCCCGCGCGCTTTTCGGCGGTCAATGTGCCGCTGTACGCGCAGTTTTTGACTATGCCCTCGTTAAAGCCTACGATACCGCCGAACGAGGCTCCGTCCACGGCGGTCGATTCGGTCGTTATGCCGAGATTTTTTTCAAGCTCGCCGCGTATTTCGTCAGCCGACAAGCCGTTTGTTTCCGATTCGGTTTTTCGCATATTGCCGCTTAAGGTGAGATTTACGACATTCGCGCCCTCGGCGAGCTTGTGGAAAAATCCGGCGTAGTCGTCACCCGTAAACTCCATTTCATAATTCTTTATCGTGTGTCCGCCGCCGTCGAAGCTGCCGCAGAACACGGAAGCGCTGTCGATTTTTTTACCTCTTAGGTCAATATCGGTGGTCAGGATAAAATCTCTGCCCTTTGAATAGCTGTCGCCCGTGCATTTGTCGAGAAATTCAAGCAGATCCTTTTCGCTCGAGATGCGCTCCGTTTCCGATGCGAGAGATACGCACGGAACGGCGTTTACGGCTATCATGACCGCGGTGATCAAAGAAAGTAATTTGCGTTTCATGTTTATTCTCCCTTCTCAAGCAGCTTTATTTCCCCAATCTCGGGGATTTTAAAATACGTTTTCGCGATAAGCTTATCGCATAAAATCATAATTCCCGGCAGCGCGGTAAGAACTATGATGATAGAAAGCAGCGTGCCGCGCCCGAGCGCGAAGCCGAGCGAGTATATAATAACGTTGCTCGACATAACTCCGAGCAGGTAGCCGACTATTGTAAGTATCGAGCCCGACGTCAATATAGTCGGGAACGAATCGCAAAGCGAGCGCACAGCCGCGTCGGCGGCGCTCATGGTTTTCCTGAGCTCCGTATAGCGGTTCGTAAATACAATGGCGTAATCTATCGTCGCGCCCATCTGTATCGAGCTTACTATCAAATAGCCGAGGAAGTACAGGCTGTTTCCCGTGAAATACGGCACCGAGAAATTTATCCATGTTGTTCCCTGGATTATAAGCACCAGCAAAACGGGAAGGCTTGCCGAGCGGAACGTGAACAGCAGAACCAACAGCACCGCCGCTATGGTTATGAGCGTTATACGCATATTGTCCGAGCTGAAGGATTGCTCGAGATCGTAGCAGCTTGTCGCGTTTCCGGCGACGTAAACCTTATCGTCGTCATCGTAAAGCTCCTTGCCCTCGTCGCGTATTTTCTGTATCAATTCGTATGTTTCGTCGCTGTCCGGCTCGCCGCTGAACTGAAAAAGCATAAGGCTGTAGTTTTCGCCTTGCATCTGCGCCTTCGCGTCGGTGAGAGTATCGTACATTTCATCGAGCTGCTTTTTCGTGCTCTCGCCGAGATTGATCACGCCGAGCTCCGACTGCTCGTGGACAAACTCGAACAGATGCATGATAGATATGCGGTAATCGGACGTGTCGGAGAAAATACTCTGGTACTGCTCGTGCTTTACGCCGTAGAGCTGGTATAAAAGCTTGCACGCGCTGTAATCTATCCCGACAAGCTCGGACAGCTCCTTCGGCGTGATTTCCTGAGTGAGCGTGTAGCCGTCCTTTATTTCGGTCGTGGAAAGTCCCGTGACCTTTGTTACATTTTCAAACTCCGATACGCGGTTTAAAAGGATTTTTTCCTTGTCCGTATCGCCCGACGGAACTATTATCATACCGAGCTCCGTAGGCCCGAAATTGTGCTCGATTTTTGAAACGGAAATTTCCTTTTCGGTAGACGGGTTTTCCGTATCCACGGCGAGCGCGTTAAAGCTGTACGGACATTTGCCCGAAAATACGCAGCCGATCGACGCACATATTACGAAAATCGCGACAAATATATATCTGAATTTTACCGCGAAGCCCGCGAACGGCTTGATATCGGGGATAAACGATTTATGCTGCGTTTTGTCGATTTTATTGGAGAAAATTATGAGAAGCCCCGGCATCAGCAGGAATACGGACAGCAGACTGCAAACTATTCCCTTGCACAGCACCAGTCCCAAGTCCGCGCCGATTTTGAGCTGCATAACGACAAGCGCCGCAAGCCCCGCCATAGTCGTAAGGCTTGACGAGCTTATCTCGATGATAGCCTTCGACAGAGCGGAGACAATGGCGTGATAATTGTCCTTTTCGCGCTTCTCCTCGGCAAATCGGTCAAACAGAATTATCGAGTAGTCGATGGACAGCGCGAGCTGCAGTACGGTCGCGATAGACTGCGTTACGGACGATATTTCGCCGAAAATTATATTGCTGCCCATGTTTATTAAAGCGGCGGCCAAAAACGTTATAAGAAAAATTACAACCTCCATATAGCTTTGGAGCGAAATTAAAAGCACGCCGATAACGACCGCGAACACCGCCAAGAGCAGAGGAGGAAGCTCCTTTTGAATTTGCTGCATACTGTCGTTTATATTAGGGGAGTTGTAATAACAGTCGTAGTCGCTTAAATTTGCTTTGATATTGTCGATGACCGCGAGCAGCGCGTCTACGTCGTCGTTGTCCTCGAGAGAAACGTCGAACAGGGCGGCGGAATTGTTGTAATGCTGTTTATCGTTATCTATCGTTACAGACTTTACTCCCTCTGTGTCCTCTATTATTGGAAGTATCACGTCCTCAGCCTGCTCGTATGTAATGTTGTTCACCATGAAATTGACCATAGGCGATACGCTGAGCTCCTCATCCATGATTTTTTGGGCAATTCTCGTTTCCGTATCGTCGGGCAGATACGAGGAAACGTCGCTGTTTACACGCACATGGGTATACAAAATTCCCGAAATGATACACGAGAGCATAAAAAGAAAAAGAATCAGCCTTCGCTGGTCAACTATCGTTTTTGAAATTTTGTACATCGCACCGTTTTGCATAAATATGTCCGCTCCTTTTTTAATACCTCAATATTAATTATATGGGTTGAATTACAATATTCAATATTCAATTTCCACCAAAATGTACATTACTGAACAAATTGTATAAAATTGTTCAGTAAATTCGGTATTGTGCGGCTTGACTAATTTGTGTTTTGACAATATAATAGCTTCAAGAGGTGGTAAAAATGGCGGAAAAACAGGAGGACAGACGCGCGAGAAAAACGCGCGCCGCGCTTGAGAAGGCGTATCTGGAGCTTATACAGAAAAAGGACATTTCAAAAATAACCATTCACGACGTGACCGAAAAAGCCGACGTCGCGCGCGGCACGTTTTATATTCATTTCTGCGATATTTACGAGCTTGCGGACTATGTTGAGGAGCGACTTTTAAATAATCTTACGCAGTCGATAGAATTTAAAAACGCGGCGGATTTCGGCGAGGAGATTTTTATGCTCAAGCTCGAAACCGCGATAAGCTATATGATAGAGAATAAAAAAATTTTTAAAAGGCTCATATGCAGCGGCGGCAGCAGTTCGTTTATCGAAAAGCTGCGCCGTCTGCTTGAGGAAAATTTGTTCAGAAATGCAATGCATACCAAAGCCGCCGCGTTCGGTGAGGAAAAGCTGTATAACCTTTATATTATAATAAACTATTATATTTCGGGTATAATCGGCGCGGCGAGGTTCTGTCTTGAAAACGACCGTGGCTACAGCGCGTCGCAGATCGCGCATATGCTGGGACATAGAATTTTGAACGATTACGTTTCCATTCTGCAGGACGAGCTGTAGAACCGGCGGCGCGCTAAATTACAAAACGCCATTTCGCCAATGTTCGTTATAGATACGCTTAACTTGGCTATAGCTTCAATAGGTATACATTCCGGTTTGATATTTCATACCGACTGAGGCTCTCAGTTTACGTCTAAAAAATTCAGACAGTATCCTCAAAGTCAAGAGTATTTTTAATCTTTTGCTGTTCGTCACGAGTAAACACAACAACCTCATTATGCTTTGTTTTCGGCAACTCTATGGCAATCCATATTGGAGTAATATATTCCTCTTTGTTCGCTTTTTTAAGGCTTCACGCAAAAAAAGAAAAAATGCCTTTTATAGTCGATAGCGACTGCTCTAACAGGGAATTTACAAATGCCTGTAATAGGTCTTTATTTATCTTGCGCAGTACAATGCTTCCAAAAAAGGTCTGATATAATTATTTAGGTATTCTGTTTGCGACAGATATTTATCGCCAACTCCAATAGAACGAAATATTTCGAAGATTGCCAAAAAAGTATTACTCGTCTGCAGACGGCACAGCGTAAGAGGAAACAGCGAGAAATGTCACGGCTTAGGATTGTTCAAATTCAGGTATTATGCACGGTTTAGAATACAGAAATCGGAAGGCGATAATTATATTTCGACCTTCCGTTTTCTATTTAAAGAATGAAATGAAAACGATAGCACGATAATCTCTGTGGAAAAGGCGGAGGAAAATGTCTTTTCGTCTGTGGACTCGCAAGGAGTTATATGCCATATCTGTAGGTCAAGCAGTGGGAAAGGCGTTGAGCGGTTGGTTGTTCTCAACTGACGAAGATATTGAGATGTATTATAACCTCTGCGCTTTATATGAGTTCGAGGACACGCTGAAAATAGCAATGAATACATATGAAAGAAGTTATTTATCTTCAAAGTCAGGCGGAAACAGCAAGACATTTAATGAGTGTTATAAAATGCTGTTAAGAACATTCCTGTATGGAGCAAAATTATCACAGGAGTATGTGGAATTGAATATAAACATGGATTGATAAACGAATTGCTATTCTGCTTCCACGAGGAAGATTATGATGCCTATTCAAAATCACTAAAGAATATTACAACTAGTATAGAGCTAACACTTCAGTTCATGGATACAATCGCGTATAATGGATATTTGGAGGAATACTGCCCAGATTCCGCATCAGTGGTAGGTGTAAATAAAAAAAGCCGGACAATTATACTGCGGATGAAAAACAAAACATTATTGATTTCTTGGATAAAACGTCATTTGAAACTAACAATATTGTTATTGACAGCAATATGACGCTAACCAGTGATATGAGCCCTTATGGAAGTGTTTATATAAAGGGTGGTACAATAGATTTGAATGGACATACATTAAAAAACATTATTTACAGTCCAAACCGTCCTTATTTCATGAACAAGATAAATCGGACTCTTCGCAAAATAAACGTAAATACGGAACGGTACTTAAACCATCTCGCTGCGGCAAAATCCGACGGGCGGTTTTGTGTTCAGCATAGGTAAAGCCGGGAGTCGGCTTGCCCCGGCTAAAGTTGTTGAGATTGAAACGCACCTGTGGTGAAGGTTTTTGTAAATTTAACAAAATTTAGCGGTTTGGCTGTATTGACAAAATAATCTAATTGAATTATACTTAATATATGCGAATAATGGGGTAATTTTATTAATTTGTTCGAAAAAACAAAATGATATGAAGTATGAAAGGATGACAGTAAAATGAAAAAAATTATCAGTGCTTTTCTTGCGGCAGCGATGATTTTGATGTTCGTTCCGGCACTCTCATTCGCCTCGGATACTCCCAGTTCCTGGGCGGCGCAGGAAGTTCGTCTCGCAGAGGAAAATGGATTGATAACCAGCGCTCTGAAAAGGGATTATGCAAAGGTAATAACCAGAGAGGAATTCTGTGAGCTTGTTGTAAAGCTTTATGAGAAGCTAAGAGGAACGAAAGCCGAGCCATCGGAGGATATTTTTGAGGACACGGATAATATTGAAATTTTAAAAGCGTATAAGGCGGGAATAGTTAAGGGCGTTTCCGCAGTCCAGTTCGATCCGACGGCGTCGATAACGAGACAGGAGTTATGTGTTATGCTTACTCGCTGCGTCGAGCACGCAATAGATACCTCTACGGTATATACATATACGATAAACAATTTTGCCGATGGCGATCAAATAAGTGATTGGGCATTCGCGGAAGTGAATTATTCATACGATCATGACATAATTCATGGAATAGGTGAAAATAAGATATCTCCGCTGGGAACGGTTACAAGTGAGGAAGCAATCCTGATTGTTATAAGAATGTATCTGAACCGCGATTCCTATGAGGGAGAAACGATAGAAACCGAAGGTCAGAAAAGCTTTGATTCCAGATCGTCTTTAGTCAGCAGCGTAGATGTAAAATGCCGCTCCCCCTATGATTTGGGAGGTGTGGCGATTACAGACGTAACCAAATACGAACCGATCCTGTCCGCTTCTGCCGGTTCTCTCGGCACAGTTATAAACATAACCGGAAAATACGGTGTTAATACTCTGAAAAACGTTGATGTAACTATGGAATACCGACAAAACATGCTTTCCGGTTCGGATGAGGGAAGTCTCGGTGTGGCAAGATACGATGAATCTCTCGGCAGAATGGTTCTTATAGAAGATGTTTCCGTAGATAAGAAAAACAATACCATCTCCTTTACGGACACGTCCCTCGGAGAATATACAATAGTTGATAAAGACGAATGGTATCAAGCTTGGAGCGAACCTCTCACAGAACTCCGTCAGGAAATGCCGGAAGATACAATGGCATATTACGATGTCGTATTCCTTGTTGACGATTCGGGAAGTATGGAAACAAACGATCCGGAAAATGTGAGAGCTACGGCAGTTTATGAATTTATACGCTCTCTCAGCAGCGGAGACGGATTCGCAGTTGAGAGTTTCACCGAGTCAACAAGCGAAAACGTAGGCTATACAACTGTACGCGATGTCGGTGACTGGAAAGAACTTCAGAACCGAATTTCAAGTCTTTCCTCAAATGGCGGAACCGACATAAGCGGCGCTATTGAAAAAGGAATAAGTATTCTTGACGGTATTAACAGAGACACGGACAAGATGATAGTTCTCCTTACAGACGGAAAACAGGATTCAAAAAGCGCCAATTATGATGAGAACGCCGCAGAGCGGGCGGCGGAACGCGGATACGAGATCAATGTAATCAGCCTTGGCGATGACATAGACACAGATGTTCTGACCGGTATTACCGAAGTAACGGGCGGAGACTATTATCCGTCTGAGTATGCTGACAGCTTGATAGGAATATACAAAGAAATCAAGGGTGAAAATATCGGCTGGAGCGATGAGAGCCTTGACGGAGATCAACTACCGGACATCCTTGAAAAAAAGGGCATGAGAAACCAATACGGAATTTTCATTCGCTCCGACAATACCAGACCTGACACGGATTTCGATAATCTTACCGACGATGAGGAAATGGGAGAGCGTGTTGTGGATTCCTCTCATGTTACCACTCAGGATGTGCAGAACGGAATAACGGCATATGTATATTACATAATGCGTTCCGATCCGAATTTCAAAGACAGCGATTATGATGGTCTTAACGATGACATAGACCAATTTCCGCTAAGAGCTGATGATGACAACTGGGAGGAAATCACCGGGGTCGAGGACAGAATCTTAGACTCAAACAATGATGGTATAAGCGATTATTACACTAATTTACTCTATAAAGGATATCTTACCTCGACAACCGGAGTCAGTTTCGCAGGCTACAATTTCGGTGGGCCTGACGATTATGACGGAGATGGGCTTAAGAACGGCGAAGAGCTTATCATAACAGAGGCTAACGGCAGAATTTATGCGCAAATGCTTTCGGATCCGAGACTGAAAAATTCCGACGGAGACGAATATGATGATTTATTTGAATCAATAAATAACACTGATCCTCTTTCCATAAGCCTTCTCAATTCCGAGGTTATGGCGGCATTGGATTCAGATATGCGTGCGGCATCGCAGTATTTGATGGAAATACGCGATAACGAAGCGATGCAAACAGCGCTTTTCGCGAGCAACTATATTTTTGGTTCAAATTACGACAGAGTTCAAATTTATAAAGAGGCTCTGCTTGATTTATTCGAAGATATGCGTGCGGAGGCTGAACAAAACGATACTGTTTCTGAGATGGTGTCGATTACATCGGATATTAACTCTACGATAAAACAGGGTATTCGAATTGCCGAATATGAAGAATATTTCAACGCTCCCGACAAAATAGCCGAACTTGAAAAGAAATATTCCAAGCTTGAAGAAAAAGGAGAGCAAATGCTTAGGTATGCAAGTCCCGACTCCCTTGAAAAATACACTAAGGAAATGCTCGATATACACGATGAGATTACAAAGCAGAAAAATCTTTCTAAACATATGCCGGACATTCCTATAGATGTGCCGTCGGCAAAATCAAACATAGACGCTAAACTCGGAACCCTCGACGTTATACTTCAAGGCGGAGAATTGATATACAATATAGCAAAGCTCAACGCCAACGCAAGGAGTATAAAGGAAAATATCAATATACTCGAAATGCTTTCTCACTCGTCCGATCCGGCGCTTTCAGTTGCCGCTGCGGAGCTTAAGCCGGCGGCTGAAAGCGACCTTGCCCGTATTTTGAATCCGATTGCCGATTTAGCGGTTAATGCGAGCTTAAACGCATCAATGGATTTGTTGGTGGAGGGCATCGCCGAAGCAGCGGTATCATCATCCGGACTATGGGTAGTTTTGATACGCGATATTGTGGACTTGGGAATGGGCGTCTCAGAAACAGGCTCTGAAGCGCTGCAAACAATAGCTCTTGCTCAAACGGCGGAAATGCTTGCAGACAGCATAGACTCAGAGTTTGAAAGAAATACGGCATTGTTCCAGTCCATTGACGAGGAGCATCTTGAGGAATATTATCAGCTTTTGAATGTGAGAAAGGAAGGAGAAAAAAAATATCTCGAATTACGAGATATGGCTCTCGGCGCTAAAATCGTTTTATTCTGGAAACAGGGAGAATATGAGGAAGCGAAAGCTTTCTGCGATAACAGCATAGCCAATCTTGACAGATTGATCGATAAGTTCTCGCCATACAGAATAAAGATGAGAAAGGTATAACATTTTATTATACAGAGGAGATATGAAGCTTTCAAGAATTTTAATAATAGCAGCGGCTGTCGTTTCGGCGGCAGCCGTTACCGTATACGGTTTTAAAGTCGGTTTTCATACTGTGGAGGATGAGGTTTTTAACGTACCGCTTCAGGAACGGCGCGTTATTATGGCAGCAGGGCAAAACGGAATCCTTTTTGACGGCGGCCTTATTAATACGGATAATGTGAAATCAATAATGAATAATGAGGGAAATGGTATGTATCCGATTAATATATTAGCGGATATTTACGGAGCAAGTATATCGAAAATGTTTAACTATCCGATATTAACTGTAAAGAACAATATCGGAACAACATCGTATATCATCGGCGGGACAAGGCTTGTTATATGCGGAGACGATGTTATTCTCACAGATAACCACAGCGTTGTTGAGGACGGGATATTCTATGTGTCTCCCGAAATTATCGGCAGCGCTTTAAATATCAGTATTGCGCGGTGCCGCCGTCTTGGGCTGCTTAAATTCAACGCAGTATCTGTGGACGAAGGCGATGAAACCGACGCTCAAAAAGTCTGGGATATTTCGCCTGTACGCTGCTCTCTGCCATCATGTGACGACTTAAAATATGACGATATTGAAAAAGCGGCTTATGACGGCAGATTATATATCAGTGATAATTACGGTGCGTTGTCGCAATATTCGATCAACGATAAAGGCGAACTCAACATAAATCCCGTTTCCGGGCAGAACGAATACACACCTGACACTGTTTATATAGAGGCTTACTATAACGATGCGGGGGTTTTGTATTCTAAACAAGACGGTACTATGACAGCTTCCGCGCTGACGCAAGAGGCTCGGGCGGAACAATCCAAAAACAAGCTTAAACGGCTTTATCAGTACGAAAAGTATAAAAACGATGTTCTCGGTGAAAATGCGTCTGAAGAACTTTCCCTAATCAGGGATGAGATTAAAAACGGCGGGGTTTATCTTGATAATATAAATGAGAATTATCCTTCACAGGCTTCCGAACAACAATGGCATGAACTTTGCAGCAGGGCAAAGCCGGGCGATATAATCCTATGCAACCGAGATGACAACACTTTATACGGATATAATAACCACAGCGCCGTTATTCTGGAGGTTCTCCCGAACGACACGCTGCACTTGATTCATGCTCGAAGCGAAGAATATGGCGTAGGCTGCAATGACAATGAGCTTGACTACCTCAACGCGAACCGATTGAAAAAAAATGATTACTGGAAAAAGACCGGACGTATCGCTCTTTATAGCCATATTTCCATAACCGATGAGCAGAGGAGCGAGATTGTCCGACGAGGCAAAAAAAAGTTCAGGAACTATAAGTTCGGATATTATAATATTATAGGCAGTAAAGAAATTACATGCGCCGAGCTTGTTAAGGAGCTTTATTCGGACGCGGGCTTAAAAATCGGACCTGATAAAAAAGAAATGAGGGACTTGATTTTTGCCGATATGGTTGAAAACGCGGTGTTTCTTCCCGATAATCTTATGCTGTCCGAATCATTTAAAATGTTGGCTATATGGAACCGTCAGTAAGGAAATTGTCAAGATCTATACCCGTTATAATTTTAACAAAACACCAATGTGACTGACGACAAAACGCAAATTCACCTTGTGTCGGCGGCACATGCTCAGATAGCATCGATCCTTATGAGATTTTGTAAAAATATTATAAAATAAATTCATGCTTGTAAAGAAGTACAAAGACGACGAACTTCTGTAAAAGGATTTTACGGTTTCGTTTCTTACGAAAGAAAAATATAAAAATTAACCCTTGGGGTTGGATAATTATACTATTTTGTTCCGAAGTGAAAAAATCAGCGGCGTTTTACCGCTGATTTTTCGGGTATTTACGTTTTTATCTCCATGCCGTTCAAAAATGTGAATCTGACGTCGTCTTTTGAATATACTGTCACATGGTCTACAAGGTTTTCGAACAAATCGACGTCAAATTCGGAAATGACCGCCTTTTGCCGAAACTGCTTTTTCAGAAACGCCGATATGACATCGCGGCGCGCTTTTTGTTCGTCGTCCGAGACGTTGAACAGACTGTCCCCGATAAACTTGAAATCGGCTTTTAACTGTTCTTTTTGTGGCATTATCTTGTTTACCGCGTTCACAAACAGCTCCTTTAACTCGCTTTCGGTCAAATGCGGTGCGGAGCATTTTTTTTCGTTCTTGAATTTGTTGTTGCACTGAAATATTACCCTTCGGTACTTGTCGTTTGAGTGCCATACCTTCGGGCCGAACGCGCCGCCGCAGCTGCCGCAGAATACCTTGCCGGAGAACACGCTTGCTCCGCTTACTCGGCTGTTTTTGTTTTTGCGCTCCTCGATCATGCGCTGAACCTTGTCGAATATCTCCGGAGGAATAATCGGCGGGTGATTTTCTTTTATATAATACTGCG
The DNA here is from genome assembly GCA_947631085.1 of uncultured Clostridia bacterium. GTDB lineage: Bacteria > Bacillota > Clostridia > UBA1381 > UBA1381 > CANQXJ01. The sequence goes on from CANRJY010000011.1 coordinate 61,941, forward strand.
GTACAAGACCGTCGTTTTTCTTTACCTTTTTATTTAAAAAATCGACCGTATAGGTTTTCTGCAAAATCGCGTCGCCCTTATATTTTTCGTTTGTCAGTATGCTTTTCACGATTTTATCCCGCCACAGGCTTTTGCCCGTGACCGTCGGTATGCCCGCCTCGGTCAGCTTCCTCGCGATAGAGCAGTAGGTGTCTCCGCGAATGAACATGCCGTAAATTTTCCTCACGATCGCCGCCTGCTCCTCGTTTATCACGAGCTTTCCGTCCGCGCCCATATCGTAGCCGAGGAACGTGGAGTACGCGAACGATACCTTGCCCTGCGAGAATCTCACACGCTGTCCCCATGTTGTGTTCTCGGAAATCGCGCGGCTCTCCTGCTGCGCTATGCCTGACATGAAGGTGAGCATGAGATCACACTTACTGTCGAAGGAATAGATATTTTCCTTCTCGAAGTAACACTCCACGTTGCGGTCACGCAGCTTGTATATTGTCGAGAGCGTATCAACGGTGTTCCTAGCGAAACGGCTGACCGATTTTGTTATGATAAGATCTATTTTTCCGTTGAGCGCGTCGGTTATCATTTCGTTAAAGCCTGCGCGGCGAGCCGTGCTGCAGCCTGTCACGCCTTCGTCGGTATAAATCCCCGCGAAATCCCAGCCGTCATGATTTTTTATGTACCTCTCGTAATACTCCACCTGCGCCTCGTAGCTTGTGAGCTGCTCCGGCAGGTTTGTGGACACTCTCGCGTATGCCGCGACGCGTCGGTTTCGCGGACGCTCGACAGGCGACATCGTGCGGCGGTCTATAGTCGGCGGGATCACCCGTACTGTTTTTGTCAACCCTTCCTCCTCCTTTTCATAAACTCGGACTTAACGGCGTCGAACGTTTCACGGTCGATAATCGCGTCATGATGTCCGTCAACAATATACATCGGCAGCTCGCCTTTATTGATTTTGTGCTTTTTTGTAATAGGATTGTCTATGTAATTTTTTTGAAAAACAAGTTTTCCGGTATACGCTTCATTTAATAAAATATTCCTGACCGCGGAATAGCTTAAAACGCGCGTGCGCAGTCTTTCCGATTCCTCTTTTAAATAGCGCGATATTTCGGCAATACTTTTTCCCTTGAGGAAGTCGCCGAATATCCGCTTTACCGTTTCAGTTTCGTCGGGATTTACAATAAGATCGTCTCCGTTCCATCTGTATCCGAATATTTTAAAATGATGATGTGGGATACCCAGCTCAAACCTCTTTCGGAACGTCCAGCGTATATTTTCGCTTATACCGCGTATCTCGTCCTGCGCGAACGACGCGAGAACGGTCAGCATAAACTCGCCGTCGCCGCTCATGGAATGTATGTCCTCTTTTTCAAAATAAACATCCACGCCTATGTCCTTGAGGTGACGGACGGTATTCAGCAGATCAAGCGTGTTCCTCGCGAGCCTTGAAACGGATTTTACAAGCACAATATCGATTTTTCCCGCGTCGCAGTCCGCGATAAGGTTATTAAACGCCGCGCGCTTTTGCGCTATGGTTCCGGTTATGAACCGATCAATGTACACTCCCGCGTAATCCCAGTTCGGATTTTGCCGTATCAGATTGCTGTAATAGTCAATCTGCGCGGACAGAGAGTTATCCGCGCGCTCGGTTTCCCTCGATACCCTCGCGTATGCCGCCGCGCGCTTTTTGGGCGGCTGCGGTATACCGCGCGGTTTCATCACGATTATTTCCCGCGTTTTAATCACTCCTTTGATTATATATCTCTTTAAATCACGGTTATATCAACGGTTTTCCCGATAACAGCATACTCAGCATCGGACGGTATTTTTCAAGCATAATTGTATTTATCATCTCTCTTTCCTCCTCTGTTATAAGTCCTGTTTCAAGCATTCTGCCGACAATATTCATCACAGCCGCGCAGCGTACCTCGGCTTGGAAATCGGATTCGCTTATTATTCCCGATTTTTGCTTTGACGTCATAAAAATCACCCGTAATCAGAAAATATTCACGTTTATTTTTATGACGCGGCAAGCCGGAATTTATCTTGTCCTCAAATAAAATGCGGCGGCGCATTTTTAGCTTGAAAAATAGCATACGGTATGGTATAATAACAAAAATATATCTATGGGAGAAAAGCGTATGCGAACGGATTTTGTTAGGAATATCAAAGCTTACAGAAATATACTTTGCTTTTTGACGGTTATTGCCGTCCTCGGTTCGTTTGCGCCTGTTTTCGCGGAAAGCGTGGTTTACAACGGCTTTGCCGGACAGTATCAGCATATTTATGTAAATGGTCTGATGCTGCGCGCGGCTGACGGAAAAATTATCGCGGACAATCAAACGGTCACTGATAAAAGCGATCAGTTTCTTCCCCGAGATATGGGCGACGGAAGCTACGCGTTCGAGGTGCGAAGCTCCAATCTGCCGCACCTTGAAGAGATTTATGGCTGGGTATATGACGAAGATACGGATGAAGAGGTATGGGAAAAGACGACGGTCGAGGTCTATAACGATTTCACGCAGCGAATCGCCGCGGCATCGGCAGGCTCGCTTATTCCGATGACAAGATACGAGTTCGGACATAAGGATATACAAACAGACGCGCTTTTTTCGGGACTTAATGACAACACACAGCATTGGATCCGTGAAAGAAGCGAGGACTACACGGAAGGAACGCCGTCGTATTACCTTAAAAGTCTTTATAACGACCTTTATATCGGACTATCTGGCGACGGCGCAAGCGTTATTGCAACGGACGCGGATCACAGAGCAAAAATCACCTTTGAGGCATTAAGCGGAGAGAGTCCGCTTCATCTGCTGTCACAAACGGACGCTTACGCTCAGCTCAGCGCGGCACAAAGAGCACGCATAGAGCGAGTTTACGAAAGCGTCGCGGGAGATGTGTTTGAGAAACACGGGTTTGTTATGGCGGAAAACGAATCCCTGCGCGGCAGACTTGATAAAATATATAATGAAACAAAATACAGCCCAAGCGCCCTGAAGCAAAGACTGCTAAACTATGTTTCGCAGGGCTCGGCGTGGGTGACCGAGCATAACAGCTCATCCTATCATGTGAGCATGAATCTGCCGGATACCAACGGTTTTACCGTGATATGTACCGGCGAGACCGACCAAACCGGACATCCGTCCTGGTACGCATGGCCGAGCCAGACCGACAAAACAAAAAAATTCAAGGCGCGCACAATAGTTATCGCGAGAGAGGATGGAACGGATTCGCACATGATGGAGGTATGGTACCAGGCAGACGAGTCGTTTTGCGAGGATGACGCGAACAGATTTCAGGCGATTATATCGAAAATTCCGTATATATACCGAAAAGGAATAAAAACGTTTCTTATAGAAAATTATGATAATAAAACCAACTCGTTTTACAGCAACGGCCCGTATCTTTTCCTTCGCGCAAATCACCCGACCGGCGAACAGGGGATTTTGGATACCATTATTCACGAGATGGGTCATTCTCTCGACACGGTGCGAAGAAACAACGGTCAGCCGAACGCTGCGAACGAATGGGACTTGGCGCGCGCAAACGATATTTTCTCGCCGTCAAGCTACGGAGCGTCTCCGAGCGTGAGTTACATCGCGGAGGATTTTGCAGAGTTTTGCCGTTTTTATTTCACCTGCTATCAAAACAAGGACTGGCAGCGGGCGCTGCAGATTTTATTTCCAAATCGTTACGCGATCCTCGCGGGCGTAAGGGAAAGATATTTAGACGGATTTGAGCTTTGGAAAGACGGTATCGTTGTGCCGGACGGTGTCAATCCCGAGCCGACGGTTACACCGCCCAAGTCCACCCCAACACCGTCACCGACACCAACACCGACGGCTAAGCCGACCGCGACGCCAACAGTTCAACCGACGCCGACACCGACGATTACGCCGACGGCAACACCAACAGTTGAACCGACCGCGACGCCAACGGTTCAACCGACACCAACGCCAACACCGTCACCGACAGCTAAACCGACACCGATACCGACAGTTAAACCGACACCGATACCGACAGTTAAACCAACGGTTATGCCGACGACTGTTCCCACGGTCGAACCGACAGCAACACCGACAGCTGTGCCGACAGTTGCTCCCACCGACGAGCCGACAATAACGCCGACAATAACGCCGAGCGTTAAACCAACGGTTATGCCGACCGAAACACCTGCGGTTGAGCCGACTGTGTCTCCTACGCCGGAACCGACGACTGCGCCGACCACAGTGCCGACACCGGAACCGACCGAAGCTCCTGTAGTTGAGCCGACTATGTCTCCTTCACCGGAGCCGACGGCTGCGCCGACAGTTGCTCCCGCTGAAGATCCGACCATAGCGCCGACAATCAAGCCGAGCGTTAAACCAACGGTTATGCCGACCGAAACACCTGCGGTTGAGCCGACTATGTCTCCCACGTTAGAACCGACGACGGCACCGACCATAGCGCCGACACCGTATCGTTATCCTTACAGAGTTATTAAATGCACGTTTGACACGCAGCACGGCTATACCGAAGTGCTCGCGGATTGCCTTGAGCGGAAGGACAATGCCGTGATGATTTTTGCGGTTTATGACGATAACGGAGCGCTTGAGAGCGTGCATGTGAAGGAAATTTCGCAGAGCGGAGGCCTTTCGGAGGAGTTCCCGTGCGGGGGCGGCGAGTTTAAAGTGTTTATATGGGATAAAATCACTCAGGAGCCGTATTCCGAAGTGTTTATGAGCGAATGAGTATATGAGCAAAATCGAATTGTATTATATAAGCGGTTTGTTTCGTCCTGTGTGAACGGCAAAAAGAACAAATGCTTACAGTTCAGAAGTGTTCCGATATTGCGGGCGGCGGCGGCAAGCCCGTCGTTTGTTGATACCGCTATGAGCACCGGACGCTGATTTCTCAGGTGCGCCTTCACAGCCATTGTCACCGACGTATCAGTGATGCCGCCGGCTATTTTTGCGAGCGAGTTTCCCGTACACGGAAGAACCACAAGCATATCGAGTATGCCTTTGGGACCTATCGGCTCGGCGTCCTTGATCGTGGATATGATTTTATTCCCCGTCAGAGCTTCTATCTCGTTTCTGAAATCCTCCGCTTTTCCGAAGCGCGTATCCGTCGAATACGAGATCCCGCTCATAATGGGAATAACGTTAGCTCCCGTTTCGCACAGCCGTTTAAGAGCGTCGATCGCGCGGCGGAACGTGCAAAAGGAGCCGCACATGGCGAAGCCTATATTTTTACCGGTCAAATCCAATATTTACACCTCCATTTCCTTAAGAATGTTCATAATAGTATCCTTAATAATCGCGCCTGAAGTTGTGGGAGCGACCTTCCCCGGAAGCGACAGCGCCCAAATTACGCGCACTCCCAGCTGTTTCGCGGCTTCGAAGTCCACCCCGCCGGGTTTCGATGCGAGGTCTATCAGCAGCGCGTCCTTTTTTATTTTTTTCAATATCGTCTCGTCAAATATCATTGAGGGAATCGTGTTGAAAATTATATCAAACTCCCCTATCATATTTTTCAGCTCCCCTAACGCGAGAGACTCGTAGCCGTGCCCCTCTATCATCGCGAGGTCGGCGTACTTTCTTGCCTCCACATATGTCTGCGCGCCTAAGCCGCACAGCATTTTCGAAAGTATCTTCCCTATTTTTCCGTATCCTGTGACAAGGCACTTACTGCCGTGAATGGTTATCGGCGTTTCGCTCATGGCAATCTCAATGGCGCCCTCCGCCGTGGGGACGGCGTTTCTTATTGAAAGCTCCTCGCGTTTCAGATAATCGCGGTACGCGATGCCGTTTTCCTCAAGTGCATGCTTAAGCGCCGGTTGGATTTGACCGCCGAAAACCATCGCGGACGGGTTTATACCATCCAAAAATTCTTCTATCGTCATCGGCGTTTCGGCGTACGGTGAATTAATCGCGATGCCGTCAAAGCTTACCGGAACCGGCAGCACTATTATATCGGAGCTGAGAACAAAATCCTTATCCGGCTCAAGCTCGAGCCCGTCAAGCTGAATATCCTTGTCAAAGCCATACAGGAAAATATGATAGCCTTCATCCTTTAAAAGGCGGGCAAGCGTTAACTGACGCAGGTCGCCGCCAATCACAGAAATTGTTTCAAACATAACGTATCCTCCTTTAGTTTTCTTTGCCTTATATATTATGTATCAGCGGATTTTTTTGTTCTGTCTTAAACGCGGAAAATTCACCGCTTCCGAGCGGACAAAAAAATATCAGGGAAGCTTCCCTGATATTTTTTGTTATCTTAATATTATATCGTCTCTGCTCGGGCCGTTTGACACGATTTTTATCGGGACTTCAAGCTCCTTTTCGATAAATTCGATATATTTGCGGCAGTTTTCGGGTAGATCCTCATATTTCTTTATGCCGCGTATATCCTGCTTCCAGCCCTTGAGAACCGTGAGAACGGGCTTTGCCTTTTCGAGCTTTCCTGTTGTCGGGAAATCCTTTATGACGTTGCCGTCGATCTCGTAGCCCGTGCAAACGGGAATTTCGTCGAGATAGCCGAGCACGTCGAGAACGGTAAACGCGACCTGCGTCGTACCCTGCACGCGGCAGCCGTAACGTGAAGCGACGCAGTCGAACCAACCCATGCGTCTCGGTCTGCCCGTGGTCGCGCCGTACTCGCCGCCGTCGCCGCCGCGCTTTCTGAGCTCCTCCGCCTCGTCGCCGAATATCTCGGACACGAACGCGCCCGCGCCCACAGCCGACGAATACGCCTTTACGACCGTGATAATTTCCTTTATCTCGTACGGCGGTATGCCCGCGCCGATAGCTCCGTAGCCCGCGAGTGTAGACGACGACGTCGTCATCGGGTAAATGCCGAAATCGGGATCCTTCAAAGAGCCGAGCTGACCTTCGAGAAGAATGTTTTTGCCGCTTTTTACCGCGTCGTGCATGAACGAAACCGAGTCTATAACATACGGCTTTATCATTTCGCCGTAGGATTTAAGCTCCGCGAACAATTCGTCCGCGTCGATAAGCGGCTTATGGTAAACGTGCTCAAGCATCAGATTTTTCACTTCGAGAATGTTTTTGATTTTTTCCTTCAATCTCTCGTCGTCCTCGAAAAGCTCCCATACCTGAAAGCCTATTTTCGAAAATTTATCCGAGAAAAACGGCGCGATACCCGATTTTGTCGAGCCGAATTGTCGGTCTGAAAGCCGCTCCTCCTCGTATTGGTCGAACAGCTTGTGATACGGCATAAGCACCTGCGCGCGCTCCGAAACGACGAGCTTCGGCTTCGGCACGCCGCGTCCTACGACCTCGTCAAGCTCCTTTATAAGCTCGGGAATGTCAAGTGCGACTCCGTTGCCTATCATATTTGTGACATTTTGGTTAAACGAACCCGACGGAAGAAGATGCAGCGCGAATTTTCCGTACTCGTTTATAATCGTGTGTCCCGCGTTTGCTCCGCCCTGGAAACGGATTACTATATCCGCCTCTGACGCGAGCATATCGGTGATTTTTCCTTTGCCCTCATCGCCCCAGTTGGCGCCGACGATTGCTTTTACCATAAAAATATTCCCCCTGTGTCAATGCGATATTTTTGCTGAATTAATTATTTCATTACATACTCAATCTTAACCGTGTCTCCCGAAACGGTGACGGTATCCTTCTGCGGAGTGCGCGTGTAGTCTACCGAATGGTATGTTCTCGTCCATGTGTCCACAACTTTTCCGGACGCGTCGAGACAGTTAAACGTAACCGTAACGTCGCCCTTGCCCTCGAGGAACGTGGTGAGCTTATAGTCTATAACGTACTTGCCGTCCGCGTCCTTTGTTATCGAGGTCATTTCAAAATTCTTCATTTCGCTTTCCAAAAGCTCGCGTGAAGAGTCATATTCCAGCGTGTACTGCTGCTCCGCCGGTCCCGGGGCTGTCTGCGTCGCGGGATTTGTCGTTTCTGCGGGCTTCACGGGTCCCGGGGCTGTCTGTGTCGCGGGGTTCGTCGTAGCCTCGGGCAGTGCGGGTCCGGGGCCTGTCATGATATCGGCGGGCGAGGTTATTACGACCGTGTTTATTGATTCTTCCCAATCCACCTTATATCCGCTCATTTCGCTGACAGCGCGCACCGGAACGAACGTTCTGTCGTCAATAAGCTGCGGCGGCACGTCGAGATCGACCTGATAATATTCCGAGCCTTCAATGACCCCCTGCGGGATCGACGGATCGTTTTTGTCTATCTCATTCTTCGCGTCGGGATTTGCGTGGATGCCTTCGCCTAATAAAAACGCCGTATTTCTGCCGATCGCCATGTTTATAGAAGTATTGTTTGTCTTGTTTAAAGCCACAATACCCTCGTATGCATCGATCCAATCCACTTCATAGCCGAGCGCCTCGAAAATACCGCGAAACGGCACAAGCGTTCTGTCGTTGATAAGCTGCGGCAGCACGTCGAATGTAAGCTCCTTGCCGTCGAGCAGTACCTTGATCTCATCGTCCGCGTTCACAGCGGGCGCTGCTATTGACAGCGTCATGCCGGCTGCCAAAACCAATGATAATAACTTCTTTGCTTTCATGATTTCCCTCCTCATTTTCGCAATAAATAATTTTCGGCAACATCAAACTGTAATCTCAACCTCCACGCCGAGCAAATCCTTATTTTTTTCCAGCATCGGCTTCACATATTCCGCGAGGAAATCCTCTACCTGCTCGGGGGCGCGTCCGACGTAGTTTTCGGGCTTCATAACAGCCTTGATCTCGTCGAGCGTCAGTCCGAACGCGGGATCAGCCGCGATAAGCTCGGCAAGGTTGTTTTCCTTACCCTCGACCTTGACGGTCTTGCCCGCCTCCATCGAGTACACACGAATTTTTTCGTGCAAGTCCTGCCTGTCGCCGCCTTTTTTGACGGCGTCCATCATGATGTTTTCGGTAGCCATGAACGGTATTTCGCGCATGAACTGCTGATATAT
>CANRJY010000012.1 GCA_947631085.1 uncultured Clostridia bacterium
TGTCACCCTTATTAAGTATATCATGTTTTTGGATTGTTTGTGTTACTATTTTATTTCAAATTTAGATTGACGTGATACAGTTTTTCAATAAAAATATTCACATCACCGCAAAATCATGGCACGATAAATGCCGAATAACTTTCATGTTACGGTCTATGCTAAACATATTGACAAAACCAATTATCTATGGTACTATTTTTACATAGATATACTATGTATCGGAGGAGATATTATGAAGCTGAAAACAAGATTAACAGCCTTTTCACTCGCGGTTTCGATGATATGCGTCTATACGGCGATACCCGTTTCCGCGGCGGACAAGCTTCCCGTCAAGGGAGATAAAATAAACGGTTTTACCGTCACCGAAAGCCGACCGTTTGAGCCGCTCGGCGCCGAGCTTATAACGTTCGAGCACGACAAAACCGGCGCGGAGGTGCTTTTCTGCGCCAATGACGATACAAACCGTCTTTTTCAAATTTCATTCAAGTCGCCGACCGTTGACGATACCGGCATAACTCATATATTCGAGCACGCCGTTCTCGGCGGCAGTGAGAAGTACCCCTCACAGACGCTCTTTATGAAGCTTGTAAATCAAACATACAACACATACATGAACGCGGCGACGGCTCAAAGCGTCACATCGTTTCCGCTGTCCTCTCTTTCGGAGGAGCAGCTTCTTAAGCTGAGCGACTATTATCTCGACTGCGTGTTTAATCCGAAGCTTTACGACGACCCGTCCATCTTTGATCGGGAGGCGTGGCACTACGAGCTCGGTGACAGCAAAGACGATTTGAGCGTATCGGGAACCGTTTACAGCGAAATACAGGGCGAGCTGACGATTCAAAACCAGCATACCTACGACATCCGTAAAGCCATGTTCCCCGACAGCTATTCCACACATATGCAGGGCGGCTTGCCGGAGGATATACTTTCGCTTGACAATAACGATTTGATAGAATATCACAAAAAATACTATCTGCCTTCAAATTCGCTTACGCTTCTGTACGGCGATCTTGACTGCTCATCCTTTTTAGAGCTGCTTGACGGCTATTTTTCAAAATACGGCCGTACCGTCTCGGATACGGATTTCAAATCGTACACACCCACCGAAAAATTTATCGAAGCAAGCTTCAAATATCCGGTATCCTCATCGCAGAGCGGCGGTCTGAATATATACACATCCTACGCGGTTGAATGCGCCGGCGCGGCAGACGATCCGGCTGAGCTTGCAAAGCTTGAAATGGTTGTGCGCGTATGGGCGGGACTTGTCGAAAACATGGCTGAAAAGCTGCTTGCGGGCTCAGTCGTGTCATGCTCTTTAGATACTCTCACTCCCGAGCCGCTCGTCATTTTTACAGCGTCCAACTCCGACAGGAAGGTCGGCACAATGCTTAAAATCATAGTGGAGGAAGCCGCGAATCAAATTATAACATCGGGCATAGACCCTGAGCTTATCGAATCGATGACAATGTCAATAAAGCGCTCGCAAGCGCAAATGCTGGATTCCACATTCGGGGAAAACGGTCTTGAAATCTCCTCAAGATGGTCTTTATCCGACGATCCCGATTACATGTTCGACCTTATCGACAGTATTTTTTCGATGGATGAAATAACCTCCGACGCTCTCAGCGCAACGCTTGAAAAATACACTTCCGACGCGCGCTCCGCCGTTGTTACGACCGAGCCCGAATTTGGTCTTGCCGACGAAAACAGCGAAGCGCTTAAGGCAAAGCTCGCGCAGATAAAGTCGCAGATGAGCGACGAAGAAATTAACGCGCTGATCGACAAAACATACGCCTATCACAATCCAGAGACGACAAACGACGAGCTTGACAAAAAGCTCATTGATGAAATCAGCGTAATAGACGCGCAAAACCTTCCCGAAGATGTGCGCGATTACAAAATAACTGACGAAAATGCGGACGGCGTTCGATATTTGTCCTCTGAAGTGGAAATCAACGAAATGGGCAAGGGCAGAATTATGTTTGACGTATCGGACGTTCCGCCCGAGGATCTTAACTGGCTTACGCTGTATATATCTCTCATCGGAGCCATTGACACGGAAAAATACACATCGGAAAGTCTGTCCGTTCTGTCGCAGCGCTATGCCGATTGTTCCGTTGATATGGTCACCGTGCCGGATAACAGCAAGAACGGGTTTACACCGTATTTGATTTTCAAATACACCGGTTTCGCGGACGATTCGGATATGATATTCGACATAGCGGAGCAGTCGGTTCTAAAACCGGATTGGAACGATAAATCCGCCGTTTCGTCACTCGCCGCTCAATACAGGAGCTTGCTTAAAAGCAGTATAGACACAAACGGATATAATCTTATACAAAAGCATGTTGCGGCATCGTCTGAAGCCGAAAACGCGTATACAAACGCTATGGGACTGACCCTCGACAGTGATCTTTCGGATGTTATTTCGTTGGTTGAAAGCGACATTGACTCGGCAATCGAAAAGCTGCGCGGCATACAGTCCGTTCTTTCCAATAAATCGGGCGCGTGCGTAATCTACGCCGGCTCCGATGACAGCATAGCGAAAAACCGAGCCGCCGCGAAAAAATTCTTTTCCGAATTATCGTCGCAGCCCAGGAATACAGCCGATTATTCCGGACTTATGACAAAATACGAAAGCAGCGCGCTCATTACAAATTCATCTGTCAATTTTAACGGAATGTACGCTCCTATGAGCCTTCTCGGCTCAAATGCGGGCGGCGGCGCGAAAGTCGCTCTGAGCTGCATTTACGACAAGATGATCATGCCGGTGTTGCGTGACGAGTTTAACGCATACAGCGTAAACTGCGCCTTTACGGACGGCGGTCTTATGATTTTATCGTACCGCGATCCGGAGCTTTCGAATACCTTTAAATTCTATTCCTCTCTCGGAGATTTAATTTCCTCCGCTGAGATCACACAGGAGGAAGTGGACAGGTATATCCTTTCCGTATACTCCGATTACACAAAGCCCGAAGGCGAGCTTAACGACGCGTACTGGGCGGCTGCCGACTACATGAACGGCATAACCGCCGATATAAAGAGGAACTATATGCACAGCATAAAGTCGGCTACGCCCGAAACGGTAAAACGCTTCGCCGATGTGTTCAGGAAGCTCAATGACAACGGTATTCGATTTACCGTCGGTTCCGCAGCGGCTGTGATGAGCAGCCCCGAGCTTTACGACACGATCCTTAATCCGCTCGATTACGATCTCGGAGAGATAAAAATCATCGTTTCCGGAAGCGCAGTCAAACCCGACGTTCCGCCGTATACCGAGAACGACCGCGTAATGATACCGCTGCGCGCGATATTCGAGGCGCTCGGAGCCGAGGTGGAATGGGACGACGCGGCTCAAATGGTTACTGCGCGAAAAGACGGGATCACCATATCGCTCACTATCGGCGCGAACGTAATCGTTGTAACGGACAGCTACGGAACAAAGGAAGTCGAGCTCGACTCCCCCGCCGTTATTCGTGATGACCGCACTATGGTGCCGCTGCGCGCCGTTTCGGAAACTCTCGGCTTCGACGTGCGCTGGGACGAACTGACACGCACTGTTTATGTGGAGTAAAATTTTATAAAATATACCAATATTCTATTGACAAAACAGGCGATATACAGTATAATAACATCTGAACAGTTATTCATATGTTCAATTTTACTTTAACGGGAGATGACACAATGAGTAAATCAGTTTACATGGATAACAATGCCACGACTTACCTGAAAAAGGAAGTTCTCGACGCCATGATGCCGTATTACACGGATATATACGGCAACGCCTCCTCAAAGTTTTACGCTGTCGGCAGAGAGGCGGAGCAAGCTTTATATAAGCTTCGCGAAAAAGCCGCAAAACTGTTGGGCGCGGCAAATGTAAACGAAATATATTTTACCGGTTCCGGCTGTGAAGCGGACAACTGGGCGATAAAGGGCGTCGCGAACGCCTATAAGCGCAAGGGTAACCACATCATAACGAGCAAAATAGAACACCACGCCATTCTCGGCGCGTGCGAATATCTTGAAAAGCACGGATTTGAAGTCACTTATTTGGATGTGGATGAATACGGCAGAGTATCACCCGAAGCAGTCGAGGCTGCGATCAAGGACAATACCGTCCTGATCAGCATAATGACCGCGAACAACGAAATCGGCACAATAGAACCGATAAAGGAAATCGCGGAGGTCGCGAAAAAGCATAAAATCGTATTCCATACCGACGCGGTTCAGGCTATCGGACATATGCCTATAAACGTCCGGGATTTGGGCGTTGATATGCTTTCCGTATCGGCGCATAAGTTCCACGGTCCGAAGGGCGTCGGGCTGCTCTATATCAAAAACGGCGTGAGGATAGACAATCTTATCCACGGCGGCGGACAGGAGCGCGGCAAGCGCGCGGCGACCGAAAATCTTGCCGGTATCGCGGGACTTGTAAAGGCTCTCGAAATCGCCGTTGAAAACCTCGATAAAAACGTTGAGATTATGCGCGATAAGCGCGACAAGCTTATAAAAGGCATACAGGAAAAAATCCCTTATTGCAGATTAAACGGTCCCGTCGGTGACGACAGGCTTTGCAATAACGTCAATTTCTCGTTCCAATATGTGGAAGGCGAGTCAATTTTGATGATGCTTGATATGAACGGAGTTGCGGCTTCAAGCGGCAGCGCTTGCGCTTCGGGCTCGCTCGACCCGTCACATGTGCTTTTGGCAATAGGTCTGCCGCACGAAATAGCGCACGGTTCATTACGTCTCAGCGTCGGAGAGGACACCACCGACAATGACGTAGACTATATAATCGAGGTTCTGCCTCCGATAATACAGCGGCTTAGGGATATGTCGCCTTTATATGAGGATTTTTTGAAGGGAGAGAATAAATAATGTACAGTGAGAAGGTTATGGATCATTTCGCGCACCCGAGAAATGTCGGCGAGATTGAGAACGCTAACGCGGTAGGCTTGGTCGGCAACGCAAAATGCGGCGATATAATGAAAATTTATATGGACATACAGGATAATATCATAAAGGACGTAAAGTTTAAAACGTTCGGCTGCGGCGCGGCTATAGCGACAAGCTCTATGGCTACGGAAATGGTCAAGGGCAAGACGGTCGAGGAAGCGCTCGAGCTTACGAACAAAGCCGTTATGGAGGCTCTTGACGGACTCCCCGCCGAGAAAATCCACTGCTCGGTACTCGCCGAAGAAGCGATACGCGACGCTATCGAGGACTACAGAAAAAGACAGAACGCATAATCAAAAATACGATTTTTATACCGCGGTGCAGCTAACGCTGTACTGCGGTTTTATTTTATCAAAAAACACCTCCAAAAAATTAACGATACCGCGCTCGGACAAAATGCAAAAAAGCGGCTTCGGTCATAGTATATATTACAAATGCAGGAAAGGAGGACTTCATCATGGGAGACTGCTGCGTAAGCAACAACAACTGCGGTCACAGCTGCGGCGGCTGCAACTTCGATCTTGATATGATCCTTTGGGTTCTTATCATAATTGTTATCGTTACATGCATGTGCAATAAATAATCAACGCAAAACATAATAAAAAGGGCCTATTTAAGCCGCGCGGCGCAAAACTATAAAATCGGTAATTTTACGGCGGGCTGTCAAATATGGTCCGAAAAGAGCGTATCGTTCGATACGCTCTTTTGCTGTTCCGCTTGCGAAAGCCTTGCCGCTTTATCCCATTCCTTATTTTTATATCCTTCTGCACTCAAAATAGTACCGCTTATCAGCCGCTTCTCCCATAGAAAACGTCTTTCTCGGCAGCGCGCCGTCCTTTATAACCGTTTCAAACAGCTCGTTCTTTTCCATGCGGTCTACCATAAATCCGATCGTGCCGCTCTCGCCCGTGAGCCTTTCCACAACGTCGTCGCCGTGGATATAGTCGATACGGCAGCCGTTTTCGGCGATATATTTGTCAAGAAACAGCTGCAGCGTGCCGACGGGAAGATTGCTCGGAGCGTTCTTTACATAAACAGCGCCGCTTTTTCCGCCGTAGGTATAGCGTATCTTCTGTCCCCTGTTGTCCTCGTATGACGCGTTGTAATACGATACGAGCGAGGAAAGCAGCTTTTCCGGATCGCAGCCGAACACCACACGCTGTATAGGCTCAAATTCGAGCGCGTCGTCGTGGATATTCTCGACCTCGACAAGCGCGTACCTCGCCGGATGTATTTCCGCTTCGGCGGGGCTGAGCGTCTTTTTTATCTCCTCCCAGCATGTTTTCGCAGTCGCGAGAGAGTGATTTCCGTCGCCCGCCGCGAACGCAAGCACGCCTTTGCCGCTCACGCCGTACTTTTTTTCAAATTCTTCCGTGTTTTCAAAAGCATCAATAGCGGAAATTATATCCGATTTTGCCTTTCCGCTTACAAGATATCCCGTAAGATGACCGCCGCCGAGCATCAAATCAAAATCGTACAGCTTTTCAAGATCCGCTTTTTTCGCTTCGAGCGGTTCGATTACCGTCTTTTTTCTGTCGTCGATAAGCATTATTATATGCGGAAGCTCCAGCGGCGCGTTTCGGCGCACCCTTTGACGCGGCGGGATGCGCTCGACAATCGTCCCCTCCGTAGCGCGAATCTTCGACTGCGAGCCTTTTGTAAAATCGTATTCCTCCAAATCAAGCATACCGATCACACCCTTGCGCGTCCTGCCGTTCGACTGCGTCCTCTCGACGTATATAAGCGAGTCTTTAAGCTCCCTGAACAGCCCTGAATTAAGATATTTTCGCATCTCTGCGTTGATATTTTCTATCCTCTCATCATCGTTTTCGTCGTCGAGATACACCTCGGGAAAAATAATTTTAAGCGTTGACGGGCGATCTCCGACGATTTGTGCCGCCTTATCCCAGTATTCCGGCTCGGATGTATACTGATCGCACGCCACAACACTCCATTTTGTATAATCGATGTTCTGCGGAATAAGTATATCCGCAGGTTTAAATATTGACATATATTTCCCTCCTGTTTTTGCGGTAAATCATTCCACCGCAAACCGCGTTATCTCCGCCGCCGCGGTTGTTTTCGTATCCGATTGCGCGTACGCGCCGATTACCGCGCCGGTGAAGCATCGGTCGGCAATATCCGTTGTTATAAATTTCGCCGGCGCGCTTCCCGCGTTTTGGTATTCGCCGTTGTATGAGGCATAGAAAAATTCATATTTTTCCGTGTTTGATTTTATCTTGAATTTAAGTTTACCCTCCGGCGCTTTTGTATGGTATATAATGTGTATAAGCTTGTCCGCGCGCATTGTGACTGTAATGTGATCCGCGCCGTTTTCGCGTTTTTTCGCTATACTGTATATGTTTTTCGGCGATAAATATACAGTCAGTCCCGCTTCGTCTCCGTTTTCGCGCGGCGCAAAATCAAGCTCGATTTCCGCAGTACATTCAAAATCGGGCTGACGCACCGCCGCCATTGACGGAAAGCCGCGCTTATCCGTTAATTTCGTGTTCGGTATAAGCGTCATAGCTCCGTTTGAGCGCTTTATATAATCGTCGTTACGCCCGCGCACGAAAAGCCAACGGTTTTCCCAATCGGCGAACTTAAAATCGCACACAAAGTGCGTATTAATACGCTGTTCCGAGTTCGCTTCGTTTTCGATACTCGCCTTTTTATTTTCAGCCGTAAACCAACCGTCCGCCCATTTTACCCGAGTTAAAAACGTCTCGCGTCCGAGCACCGTTTTGCTCGACACATACGGTCTTGCGGCGAGATGCACCATGTACCAAGCACCTTTCGGAGTATCGATCAAATCCGCGTGACCGGCACATGAGATTTGTTTTGTCGTGTCGTTTCGGTTGGTGAGTATCGGATTGTGCGGACACGGCTCGTATTCGCCCCATATATCGCGGCTTCTCGCGAGAACCGCGGCGTGGTTTTCTCCCGTGCCTCCCTCGGCGGCGAGAAGGTAGTACCAATCGCCGATATGGTAAATATGCGGCGCTTCGAGCCAGCCGCCGCCCGTACCTTCCCATATCCGCTTTATTTCGCCGATCACCCTGCCTGTTTTGGGGTTCATCTCCGCGAGCGATATGCCTTCGGTTTTGTATAATTTGCCCCTGTCGCCGCAGTCGTTCGCACAGTAGTACATTTTACCGCCGTCAAACAGCATAGACGGGTCAATTCCGTCCATATCCGTCCATACCGCGTCAGACCACTCTCCGCGCGGATCGGGCGAGGAAATAATAAAGTTTCCCCTGTCGCCGAACGTGGCGGTTATGTATAAAATGCCGTCGTTATAACGTATCGTCGGCGCCCAAATCCCGCCCGACGCTTCCGCCTCCGACATGGGAAGCTGTGACGGGCGCGTTACGGCGTTCGCGATATGCTCCCAGTTTATCAAGTCCGTGCTGTGATAGATAGGTATTCCCGGAAAATATTCGAACGTGCTCGTCACGAGGTAATAATCGTTTCCGACGCGGCATACGCTCGGGTCGGGGTTAAAGCCGTGTATTACGGGATTTAAATATTTCATATTTCGTATACCTTCAAATTCGAATATTCCCCAATCATTGGAGCCATTTGCCTGAAGCCTATCTTGCCGCCGCCGAGGACGGGACCGTATTCCGCGCCGTCGTCCTGCCACGAGAACACCGTCAAATCGTTTATCGCAAACTCGATTTTTCCGTCCTTTTTCGTGAGACAAATATGATAGCTTTCAAACGCGTCGTCGCAGTTCGGGATCGGATCCGCGCCCTGTACCACAAGATGAAAACCCTTGCTCTTGCGTAAATTGCAGGTATGGAAACCGCGCTCCTCGTCCCATTTGCGGCGGAAGTACGACACATGATACGCGTTTATGTCGCCGGAGTGGTAGAGGTTATACTGCCCGTCGCGCGGCGCGAGCGAGCTGTCGAACAAATCCTCGCCATTACAGCCTTTGGCGCTGAAAAACATTATCGCAAGACCGGGTTCTTCGATAGGACGGAAGTCCCATTCTATGCGCACATCCGACGGAAAGTCTACGGGACACCAGTACACGAAATTCGATTTCTGTCCCAAATCAGCCGAAAGAGCGTTTTTCATACGCATTTTTCCGTTTTCAAAATAAATCTCCGCACTGCCCTCGAGACGAAAATCCTTCACGTCCTCCGCACGGGCGAGTTTATTTTCATATATCAGCTTTTCCATAGTTTTTCCTCCATAGTCATAATATTTATATTATATCAGCATTTCACGCCAAAAACAATATTTTTCTTTATAAATATGTAAAAAGGGTTGAAAAAACAGTTAAAATAGTGTACAATATAATAGAATAAATATGAAGTTGACATAATTTTTAGATGCGGAGGTAAATTTTATGTGCGGAATAGTAGGTTATATAGGCTCGGAGCAGGCGTCTCCGATACTGCTCGAGGGGCTTTCGAAGCTCGAATACCGCGGCTACGACAGCGCGGGTATAGCGGTGTTTAACGAGGGCAAAATAGAAATCGCTAAGGCTAAGGGCAGACTTGCGGTGCTTGAGGAAAAAACTCACAACGGCGCGACCGTTCACGGAACTATGGGAATAGGTCATACGCGCTGGGCTACGCACGGCGAGCCGTCGGACGAGAACGCGCACCCGCATATTTCCAATTCGGGCAGATTTGCGGTCGTGCATAACGGCATAATCGAGAATTACATAGCGTTAAAGCAGAGACTTATCGAGCGAGGATTTGAATTTATGTCCGATACCGACACCGAGGTCATAGCTCATCTTTTCGAGTATTACTACAAGGGCGACATCATGGACGCGATGATCCGCGTTATAAACCGCGTCGAAGGCTCGTACGCTCTGGGCGTGCTCTGCTCGGATTATCCCGACCAATTTATCGCGGTGAGAAAGGCGAGCCCGCTTATCGTCGGTTTGGGCGAGGGCGAGAACTTTATCGCGTCGGACGTTACCGCGATTTTGAAGCATACGAGAAATATTTATTACCTTGAGGACGAGGAAATGGTCGTTCTCTCGAAGGACGGAGTTACGGTTTACAACAAGGACAAGGAAGTTGTTCCGAAGGACGTTTTCACCGTAAACTGGGACATCAGCGCGGCTGAAAAGGGCGGCTATGAGCACTTCATGATGAAGGAGATCGAAGAACAGCCGAAGGCTTTGCGCGACACGATAAGCCCGAGAATTAAGGACGGCAAAATCGTGCTCGACGATATTTCGCTCACAACCGAGGATATAAAGAAGATAAACAAAATTTATATCGTCGCGTGCGGAAGCGCGTACCATGTCGGCGTTGTCGGAAAGTATGTGATTGAAAAGATGTGCCGCATACCGGTTGAGGTGCAGGTAGCGTCGGAGTTCCGTTACTGCGACCCGATCGTTACGAAAGACGATCTTGTAATAGTGATAAGTCAGTCCGGCGAAACCGCCGATACATTGGCGGGACTGAAAGAAGCGAAAAACCGCGGCGCGCGTATCTTGTCGATCGTAAATGTTGTCGGAAGCGCGATAGCTAACGCTTCGGACGATGTAATATACACATGGGCGGGACCGGAAATCGCGGTCGCGACGACAAAGGCGTACAGCACTCAGCTTGCCGTTATGTACCTTATCTCGACATACATGGCTGATAAGCTCGGCATGATCACGTCGGGCGAATACGCGCGGCTGATTTCGGAAATCGAGGCTCTGCCGGATAAGGTTGAGGAAGTGCTGAAATCGAAGAAGGAAATTCAATATCTCGCGTCGCTGTTCTACAACTGCCGCTCGATATTCTTCATAGGACGCAACCTCGACTATGCGGTATCGCTCGAGGGCTCGCTCAAATTAAAGGAAATCTCGTATATTCACAGCGAGGCATACGCGGCGGGCGAGCTGAAGCACGGCACGATTTCGCTTATAGAGGACGGTACGCTCGTAATAGCGCTCGCCACAGGGCAGGATTTATTCGATAAGACCGTTTCAAACGTAAAAGAGGTAAAGGCGCGCGGCGCTGTCGTAATGGGAGTAACGACGGAAAATCACGACATGACGGAGGTCGCGGACCACGTCATAAAAATCCCGTCGATCCACGAAACGCTGCTCCCGTCACTGACGGTGATCCCACTCCAGCTTTTCGGCTATTACGTCGCGTCGCTTAAGGGATGCGACATAGATAAACCGAGAAATTTGGCTAAATCGGTTACTGTGGAATAAATTTGGCTGAAAAATGTAAACGGATAGAAACACAGAGTTTCTATCCGTTTTTTATTATTTATTGTACCGTAATATTCCCAATACCAATTCCCTCATCACCTACAATTTTCAATTGCAGTCCGTAGTTTATAGGAATAGAGACCGTTTTGGGTAATGATTCATTTTCAAGCTCTACCTCTTTTATAGTCCTACCATCCACAATGAATGATACCGATTTTCTTTTTTGACCGCGTGCATGACCTATTGTACATTCAATATTGGAATATTTACTGTTAATATTGAATAAAGCATAACACTCACCTGCCCAAGTGTAACTATGCATTACTAAACCATTACTGTAATTTTCTCCAGACATCTCAAACTTGCTTCCTTTAGATGATAAATATATATCACACTTATGTGTATCATATGGCGGACATTCTTCGAGAAAAATCGTTCCCTTCGGAACCATTTCATCCCATAAATACACACTTTTAGTAGTCCCATCCCATGTAACCTGCATATCTGCAAGATTCGCAGTACCTCTTATCGGCATATATGTAGTACCGTTATAGATAAACGGTTCAATAGTACTGCCGTTTACATCTCTAAGTTCACACAGAACATTGTCTTTGTAAACCTTAATATTGTCATACGACACCTCAATCATCTCTGTGCAGTTTTTTGCGTAAGTCAATCCGCTTGTCAATATAGTACCAATTGTAATACCGATTAAAACCGCTTTCACTTCTTTTTTCATTTTTTTCCTCCTTATCTTTAAATCATATGTGTATATAAATATATATCGATATAATTATATACTGAAATAGAGGAATTGTCAAGTATGTATATATATAATAAAGTATATATGAGGTGATTTTTATGGCTATCAAGCTAACACTTGATAAAATTCTTAATGAAAGAAATTTAAGCCGTTATGAGCTTTCCAAACGTACAGGAATACAGTATCAAATTGTAGATAACTATTATAAAAATAAAGTTGTACGTTATGACAGCTATATTTTAAATAAGTTATGTGATTTCTTGGAATGCGATATTTCGGATTTGATCAGTTATGATAAAACCACATATTAAAAAGGGCTGCCTCGGCAGCCTTTTATTTTTATATTAATAGATTTTTACATTTCATCATCCAGCAGCTTTATTTTGAAAACATCTTCGGTGCCGCCGATATCGGTTAAAAGTATAACGGATACCAAATCGCCTTCGTCCAAATCGGAAAGGGAAATCGGCTGTCCGTGCCATTCGAGCGGAATGCCGTCGTAGAGCTCATATGTAAATTCGCCTCGATAAGACTCGTCATTAAGCGGTATTCCCGTTACGGTTACGGTATTGTCACCGACTTCCTTTACCTCGGCATAAAAAGCGTCCGCATCGATCTGCCCTTCCGGCGTCTTGGGATTTGATATGCCCTGCTTTATAAAAAAGCTGATAATGACGGCAACAAGAAGAAATATAATTGTCAAGACAGCCGCGACGCGTGAGGGTGCGGGCATTGATTTTTTGCGCTCATCCGCTCCGTTCGAATCCTCGCTGCTTTTTGTCTTATATATAAAATAATAACCCACGCAAACGGCGGCCACGAATATTGCCGCTGCCAAAAGTACAAAAAGATACATCGGTAATACCATAACAAAGCCCTCCTTTTTGTTAAATTGTATTACAAAAATTATATTTTGTCAATGAGATGCGTAAATATCCCGCCTGTGTCCGACATTCAGTACCAAAATCGTGACTTTTCCATCGCCGATTTTCGCAAGCAGGCGGTAGTCGCCGACGCGGTAACGCCATTCGCCTGCTCTGTCTGCCGACAGCGGCTTCCCATGCCGGCGCGGATTTTCACAGTTTTCGAGATTTTTCCTCACCCAGCCTAAAATCAGCGCGGTTGTAGGACGGTCTAATTTTTTTAAATCCTTTAACGCGCGCTCCGTAAACTCAACCCTGTAAATCATCTCAAGCCCAGTTCCCTTTCCGCCTCGTCAAGCGAAAATGTGACGGGATTGCTTTTGTATTCCGCCATAGCCGCGTCAAACATTTCCAAATCGTATTCGTTTTCGATCCGCTCCATTACGCTTTGACGTATAAGCTCCGACACGGAAATATTGTTAAGCTCGGCGTATTTTTTTATCAGTAACGTATCCTCGTCGTTCAGTCTTAATGAAATAGTCATATCAAAAGCTCCTTTCGCGTATTACATTGTATTACAAAAAGTATGTTTTGTCAATAGTATTTGCAAAAATTAAAAAATAATTTACGTTTCCGCTCCAAATTTAACCAACATCGTATTTTGTAAATTTTTGAATAATACGCGCGGAAAAAAATCATAATAAGTTCATACCAACCATAAAAACTATTTTAGCATATAGGAGGAATTTATTATGAAAGCCACAGGCATTGTCAGAAGAATAGACGACTTGGGCAGAGTTGTTATACCTAAGGAAATAAGACGCACCATGCGCATAAGAGAGGGAGATCCTCTTGAAATTTATACAGAAAAGGACGGCGAGGTTATTTTCAAGAAGTATTCGCCCATAGGCGAGCTTGGAGATTTCGCCGCGAATTACGTTGAAACTCTCGCGAAGGCGAGCGGTCACGGAGCCTGCATCACAGACCGCGACAACATAATCGCGGTTTCGGGCATACCAAAGAAGGAGCTTATGGAAAAGCCTATCAGCTCCGAGCTCGAGCACGTTTTGAACGATAAAACGGTACTGAGCGCGTCCGGCGGGAAGTCGATTTCCGTGACGGACGCGAACGATAAGTACAGCGCGGGCGTAGTCGTTCCGATTATTTCGGAGGGCGACACGATAGGCTCGGTTCTGTTTATTATGAACGAGGGCGAACCGCTTTCCGAGGTGGAGAGCAAGCTCGCCGAGTCGGCAGCCGGTTTTCTCGGAAAACACATGGAGGGCTGAATGCGCAGTCCCGCAAAAAACAGACAATAGACAAAAGCCTCCTATGGTATAATAAAAGAAAACCATAGGAGGTAATTTTATGTCAAGAAGTTACAAACATATCCAAAAATATGAGAAAGAGAGTTTATAATTAAAAGATAAAGGCTTAACAAAGCGGGAAATATGGAGAATGACTGTCCGCATAAACCGGGACAGTTCAGTTTGCTATACGGCGGCTTTGCCAATCGATTTTCTTGTTTTGAAATATGCCGCCGCTATCGCTGCCGATGTTATTATCCAGCTCACCGGATATACCATCAACAATGTTTCAAACGTCGGTGACTGCGGGAAAACTAAGTAAACCCATATCAGACGCACTCCGCACACTCCAACGATCGAGATGAGCGCCGGAACGAGCGAGCGCCCAAGCCCGCGCATACTGCCGGACAGTACGTCCATAATCGCATTGAAAAGCTGCGGCAGCAGCGCGTAGCGCATTCGTATGCAGCCCAAATCGGCGACGATTTGCTCGGACGTGTATATTTTTATAAGTGTGTGTCCGGAGAAATAGAACGCAAGTGACATCGCCATAGTAAATACCGAGCCGAGCAGCAGACACCAGCGTGTTACCGCGCGGCATCGCTCGTATTGACCAGCGCCGTAGTTTTGGCTTGTAAACGTCACGCACGCCTGGCTGAAGGAGTTGAGCATATAATAGACGAAGAACTCAAAGTTCAAAGCCGCAGCGCAGCCCGCGACCGCGTCAGAACCGAGTTGGTTTAACGACGACTGAACGCATATGTTTGATACGGAGAACACAACGCCCTGAAGTCCGGCAGGGAGCCCTATCTGCGCTATTTCGCGTAAAATTCTGAAATCTATTCGCAGATTTTTTAATTTTATTTTAAGTGCGCCTTCCTCATGCATCAAGAAAAACAGCAGCATACCCGAGCTTACGACATTTGCGATAACCGTCGCGATCGCGACTCCGGCAACGCTCAGCTTGCATACTATTACGAAGAACAGATTCAGTATAATATTGATAACTCCCGATACGAGCAGCGCGAAAAACGGGCGTTTCGTATCGCCGCGGCTTCTCAGAATTGCCGCTTCGAAGTTGTAGAGCATTATAAACGGCATACCGAGAAAATATATTCTCAGGTACAGTATCGCCAAATCTATAATATCATCCGGCGTTGACATAAGCGTTAAAATCGGACGCGTTATAAGCTGACCGAGACCCATGATAATTATACCGCTCAGAAACGCCACGGTGACAGCCGTATGCGCCGCGCGTCCGGCGCGCTGCGCGTTGTTTTCACCGAGATATCTCGCGATTACGACATTCGCTCCTATCGAAAGCCCGACGAAAATATTTACCAGCAGATTTATGACCGGACCGTTGCTTCCGACCGCCGCCAGCGCGCGGCTTCCCGCAAACTGACCCACCACGGCAATATCCGCCGAGTTAAAAAGCTGCTGCAAAATGCTGCTCGCCGCGAGCGGCAGAGCGAACAGAAGTATTTTATCCCACAGAGAGCCGCTCAGCATATCTATCGTTCTTTTTTGCTTTTTTGCTTGCATTAAAAATTGCCCCATTCCAAAATATATTTGTTTTTCTTAATTATAGCACAGTTGTTACATAAAGGAAACAGTAAAAGTATATAAATTATGCGCGAAAAGAGTATGATATATCATATAAAAATGTCAAGGAGCTTATGCTCCTTGACATTTTATGTTTTCGATCAGTTTTCGCTTGACCACATTTCAAGCGGTTCCATGTCATCCGCCCACATAAATACCTTTGTGGGGATAAATCCTAGTGATGTTGTTACCATACCCGGGCCGTCCAGCACGAGCTTTCTGACATTTGAGAGAGTGCCGTCGCTGCCGTATTTTGCAGCATATATGCTGACTGTGTTAAGCCTTTCGGGTGTATCTACGTTATATGATATCTTTCGTCCGTCAACGCTTACGAGCCCGCAAAGTATCATTTTCGTATTATCTATCGTAACGCTTGCTTCTCCGCCCTGACTTGCCTGATTGAATATCTGCACAGATGTGAGCGGTTCGCTCTTTTGAGCGTTGTTGGACAGATTTCTGAGGTTCAGTCCGGTTTTTGACGCTACCGTACTGCCTTTGTCGTTTACAACATACATATCAACGCTGATTTCAGCATCCGGACCGTTGCCGACATTATGGAATGCGTATCTTATCGTGTATTCCTTTCCGACCTCGATCGGAGCTCTGCTCGAGATAGTCTCCGCGTTGCGGTTGCTGTCTTTCCAAATTATATCGGCTTTTTTATCATCTGCCGGCATGAGAGACCAGCCGCCGCCCGTGCCCGTCGCCGACATAAACCTCATAAAGAATCCCGCGCTTGTGTCCTTGTTCAGATTTCCCGAAGCGGGCATGGAGTTTATTTTGAATGTATGCTCTATCACGAAAGAGTTCGAGAATGAACCCAAGCCAACGGTTATCGGGTCGGCAATATTCGTTTCATTAGTCGTGTAGGTGTTGTTAAGCGACGATAAATCAGCTTCCTCTACGGTGACATTGAAGTTTGCGCTGAATCCGGCGTATGAGACTACTACGGTTTGCTCGCCTATTCTTCCGCCGTTGAAGCCCGATACGGTATAATCCCTGCCGGTGAGCGGGGCTGTGGTGCCGTCGGCAAATTCCGCTTCAACGACCGATCCTGTCATGTCGACGACCTCACCCTGCTTGTAAACCGTTTTGGTAGGAGGCGTTACGATTTTTACGCCCGTAACCTCTTTTACGGTGATAGTAAACGAAGCCGTGTGTCCGAGATATGTAACGGTTATCGTCTGCTCGCCCGGAGCTGACGGGTCAAAATCAGAAACCTCGTACGCCGCGACGGGCGCTGTTATGCCGCCCTCGTAAACCGCTTCAACCTCAAGACCGGTGAGATCAAGCTCAGTGTCGCCGGACGAGTATACCTTCTTTTCGGGATCGGACGCGATTTTTATCTCTGTCAGCGGAGGCATGAACGTTTCCTCCGAAAGATAGAAACCGACATGAGGCGGCTGATTGTAAGCCGTCTGCTCCGCCGCCACGCCGCTGCGGTATACCGGATCCTGCATCAGTGTTTTAACTTTGTATTTTGTCGTGTCCGTGGAAGTAAATACGCGCAGCTTACTGCCGTCCGTTGTCGGATATACAAGCTCCTCACGCCAGTCGCCGAACAAATCTGCCTGTAAACTCGGATTTGATTTTGTTCCGTTTATTTTTGTGCATCCGTCCGCGCGGAATATTCTGCCCATTCCATTGCCGTTCCAATCCGTTATATCTGTACCGTCGAGAAGCTCGTCATATAAATCGCCGTCCCAGAAAATGCGGAAGTTTTGGCTCATACCGAAATCGCCTGCGGTGAAGTTGTCTCCGCCGTTCGAGCGGTATGTGCCTGCCGCGCTTGTAACCTGATAAAATCCGCCCGCGCCTATATTTGCCATAACGCCGCGTCCCGTATCGCCGCCGGCTGTCCAGTGCTTTATAATTTCGCCTGTATTTGCGTTGATTACCGACATACCGTAGTTAATTTCAACCGTCTGACCGCTCATGGTATTCGGGCCGCTGTCCTCATGCACCGTGAAAAATTCAAGACCTTCAACTGTAGGATCGTAGTCGCCTATATGGAGCGCGTCGCCGTGTTCCATGAACGTACACCATCTGGGCTTGAATTGATTTTCATCGTCAACCTCCATACAGAGCGCGCCGGTGATAAATTCGTCCTTGCCGTCGTTATCGACATCTGCTACGGTACAGTTGTGGTTGCCGTTTCCGACATACTGATACGCGCCTTCGTAATAGCCTGGCTGTCCCTTTTCCGTATCAAATTGGTAATCAACGGAGAGCTTTTCACCGTCAAAGCTCGTTCCGCTCACGCCGGTACGCTGTCTGCCGTTTCTGCCGAAATAGTAGCCGCGCAGATATACCGCGTACGGCTTTTCACCGTCGAGATACGCAACCGACGCGACAAAACGGTTGGAGCGGTTGCCTGATGTATCGCCGAAGCTCTCGCCGTTTCCTATACGGGCTGTCGGGAAATTAATTGTGTCTATCGCCGCACCCGTTTCGCCGTTAAATACCGTTAAAAATTCATCTCCGCGCGTAAGCGGACCCCATTCTTCTTCGCGGAAATCTGCGGTTTCGTTGTCTTCGTCCGTGTAAGCCGCGATAACCTCGTCCGTTTTCGCGCTGTGCGATACATATTTACCCTGTGCGTCGGTAGAACCGAGCGACGTTTGGCACATCAGCTCCGCTTTTCCGTCGCCGTTAAAATCGTATACGAGGAACTGTACCGTATGAGCGCTCGAATATACGTTTCTGCCTAAATTAATGTCGTTTTCCCAAAGCTTTGTTCCGTCAAGCTTGTACGCCGCAAAACGCACCGTTCCGGAAAGAGCTTCTATTCCGTTGCCGGGCGAGCCTACGTCATGCTCCGATGACGTCCATTTTATAACTATCTCATATTCGCCGTCGCCGTCAAGGTCGCCAGCCGAGCAGTCCGTAGGGGAAAAGTTAAATCTGCCGACCGTCTGCCCTCCTGGCGTTATTATTGTTTCCTGCGCGGGTTTTGTGAGCGGGATGTCAAACCAGCTGTTCGCCTGAACGCTTACCGCTTCGCATTTCTCGCCCTCCGTTCCGTCCGTTACCGGAGCTACGCTGTATTTTGCGTCAGCCGTGCCGGACTTATCGACATAGTTGGTCGCGTCCGCTACTTCGGCTATTTTTTCATCGCCGCGGTATACGTTGAAGGTTACGTTTTCCGCAGCGCTGCCGTAAATTTTGTCCTCGCTGTCGAACAATCTCCAGCTCAGAAATACGCCGTCGCCGGTTTTTACGGCAATAAGCCCTCTGCCGAGCTTCTCCATCTCGCGCGTGTGGTCGTCCTCGTCGGAATAGCCGTCCGCGCCGGTGTATTTATAGTTGTAGCTGACCGTCTCTGTAGCCTTTTCGTCCGCGCTGACGGGCAGCGATACCGCCGGAACGGCAAGAGCCGCCGCAAGCAATACGCTTAGTATTCGTTTCATTTTTTTGCATCTCCTTGCATATAAAATCATTACAGACATTTTACCACAAGCAAAAAAAAATAACAATAAATTTGCAAAAAGTTCACAAAATATACACAATTTAAACGGAAAATTAAATAAAAAGTCCCGAGAAACCGTTTCTCGGGACTTTCTGTGAATAATTACTGTTTATTTAACGTATCGGATTCTGTTATAGGCTCCATGTCCTCCGCGCTATTCCAAAGGAACGCCTTTACGGTATAGTCTGAAACCGTATTTTCAAATGTAAGCGATTCGGTAATATCCGATTTTGCCAAATCGACCGCAACCGGCTTTTCCTTTACCTCAATAAGCTTATCTCCGTCATAGAGCGCCACTATAAGCTTTGCGCTTTCGTACGTTTCAGCCGCGGCGAAGGTTATATTGACTGTTTTATCCTCAGCGGAATTTATTGTGAGGTGCGGATCCGTTTCAACGAGTATTTTCGTAAACGGAACCGCCGGAGCGAGATAATTCTTCTTCGCGCCGCTTTCATCGGTCGCAAGAGAAGCCGAGCCGATATAATAGCTCGTGTGCGGCGGCTGGTTATAGCCTACGTTCTGCCAAGCTATCGCGCAGCGGTACTGGCTGTCGTGCATGAGAGTTGTCAGACGATACTGCGTCGGTATGCACGAGGTAAAAATACGCGCGCCCGTGCCGTCGCTCAGCGGAAATACCATTTCCTCGCGCCAGTCGCCGAGAATGTCCGCGGTAAGCCCGGGAGTTGCTTTTGTGTCATTGTTGTAGGAAATATCGGGAATATAGCTTCCGCTGCTACCGCCGCCCCAGAAAAATCTTGATGTTCCGCTTGTTACCGAATATTTTGCAAGCCAGTTTTTGTCAAGAAGCTCGCGTCCCAAATCTCCGTCCCAATAAATCATGAAATTCTGGAACGGACGGCTGGGGTCGCCCCACGCGCTGACCTTTTCGCCCGACATGCCGTATACGCTGCTGCCGTCGGCAACCGTCATATATACCGAGCGTGAATTTGTACCCTCGGAAGAAAACTTATCGTCGAGGTTGTCTATAACGCCTCTGCCTATATCGCCTTTAGCCGCCTGAGTCATAACGTCGTCCATGATATTTGTTTCGCTGTTGTATCTCTTTAAGTCAACGGCGTATTCTATCGTTTCATCGTTGCCCTTGCCGGCTTCGTGTACCATGAAAATTTCCTGCTTGCCGTCGTTGTCAAAGTCAGAAACGTGCTCCGCGTCGCCGTGACCGCGGTCGTCGGAATAAAGGACAGTGCCGTCGTTATCGAGAACAGCCGAGCCGAATATAATTTCATCAAATCCGTCGTTATCAACGTCGGCAATCGACAGGCTGTGCGCTCCCTGACCGTAAAGCGTGTATTTATTGGGAGACGTTTTTGTTGTGCCGTCCGCATATGTTACCTTGCTTGACTTTCTTTCGCTGCTGTGGAGCCACTGTTCGGTGAGATTTTTTCCGTCCCACTTGTACGCCGCCACATACGCGAAGGTGTAATAACCTCTGCACATGATAAGGCTCGGAGTTCTTCCGTCAAGATACGCCACTCCCGCTAAGAAACGGTCGCATCTGTTTCCGTTGCCGTCGCCCCAATATCCGGCGTTTACGCCTTCCGCTATCTTTCTTACGAGACGATTCGGGTCATAGTCAACGGTCTGCATCGCCGCGCCCGTTTCGCCGTTGAATATTGTGAGCCATTCTGCGCCCTTTAAAATGCGTCCGCTTTCTTCTCTGTAATCATCGGTATCGGGAGCGGATGTGAATTTTGCCCCGGGTACAGCTGACACATAATTGCCCTGACCGTCCTTCGAGCCGGGAGCGGTTCTGAACGCGATCTCGGATTTTCCGTCGTCGTCAAAATCATACACCATATACTGCGTATAATGCGCGCCCGCGCGTATATTAACGCCAAGATCCATTCTCCAAAGACGCGTTCCGTCAAGCTCGTACGCGTCCATGATAACATTACCCGTATAGCCGTCATACGAGTTGTCCTTGGAATTGCTCGGATCCCATTTTACGACAAGCTCATACTGACCGTCGCCGTCGAGATCGCCGACGCTCATATCGTTCGCCGTGTATGTATAGCTTGCGCCGTCGGGAGTTGTGCCGCCTTCGGGAGCTTCGAATTTAATATCGAGATAACCCCCTCTGTTATCGTTTCCGCCTTCGTTTCTCGACGCGTACCCTGTCCAGGGCGTGATCTCTTTTTCATCCGCCGCGTCCGCGCCCTCGGGAACGACCTTGTATTTACTCGTCGCCTTTCCGGAAGCGTCTGTATAGCAGGTCGCGCCGTCCGCGGCGCTTGTGTATATCTTCTCACCGTCGCGGTAAACGTCAAATGCCTGATTTTCAAGACTTTCCGTGCCGAGCAGCCTCCAGCTTAAAAATACTCCGCTGCCGGTGTATACCGCGACAACGCCTCTGTCGAGTGTTTCCATTTGACGTGCGGAAGGCTGATATTTAGGAACAGTTTCCGCCGCGCCTGCGGAAATCATTGTCGATGACGCCAATGCCGCGGCAATTAAGATGCTTAAAATTCGTTTCATGACTTTCTCTCCTTACTTTAGATGATTAATATTAGAATAATTTTATCATATATTAACAAAAATAACAAGAAAAATATTAGAAATTTATTAAAAATTATTGCAAATCAATATATGAAAAAAAACTTTTTGATTTTCATCGTAAAACTGTTGAAAAATGATATTGTTTTATGTTATAATAATTTTATGCAGTTGCAAAATGCTGAAAAAACATTATATCATATCGCTGCGGCTATGCCGATTTGTAAATATGATTAACAAATATATGTATGAAATTTATTCAAAAAAGGGGTATTAAAACCATGAGGATAAAAATTATCGCTTTGCTCAGTGCGGCGGTGATGTTGACAGGCATATGCGCTTCCGCAAGATATTCGAGCGACGATCTTCCAAAGAGGCTTGACGACGCGGTGACGTGGTCGGAATCGAATTTTCCGCCCGATCTTAATCCGCAGTTTGAAAGCTCGTCTTATCAGATTATGGCTATGGCGCGTATGGGAAAGGACTATGACTATTCGTCATATCTTTCGGGAATAGAGAGTGTGGCGGCGGGATATAACGAATATACTCCCGCGTCGGCTTATGCGAAGCTGGCTCTCGCGGTAAGCGCCGCCGGAGGAGATCCGCAAAATGTAGGCGGACGAAACCTTTTATCGGAGGGTATTTATAATAGGTCGGAGACTTCTCCGCTTGACTTGAACAGTACCACCGATATGAGCTGGGCGCTTATTGCGCTCGATTCAAAGCGGTATTCCGTTCCAAGCGAGGCGGCGGCGCCGAGAGAGGGCGTGGTTTCGGCGCTCGCGCTGACGCAGCGCGATGATGGCGGATTCGGCGCGAATGCTTACGATACGGCTTTGGCGGTATGCGCGCTGTCAAACTATGCGGACGGAGGATGGGTATCTGCCGATTCGATAAACGCAGCTGTAAATTATCTGTCGTCCGTGCAGGGCGCGCACGGCGATTACGGCAGCCCCGATACAACGGCGATGGTTCTTATCGCTCTTGACGCAATCGGTGTGGACAGTGATAATGATACGCGTTTTGTGAAAAATAATAATAACGTTATGGACGGGCTGTTGAGCTACGCAGTCTCTGACGGAAGCTTCAGCAGAAGCGATGAGACTACGGGACTTGCGGAATGCGCTGTTGCAAGTCATATCAGATATTTGGACGGAAACAGCAAATTTTTCGAGTTCGCCTCGGCGGATATTCCGCATTCCGTAACGGAATATGAACGCAATAAAAACAGCGATCAAAATGACGACGAAAACGATAATACCAACACGAACACAAGTAACAACACAAATAACAATACCAGCACGAACACCAACACCAACACCAACACCAACACAAGCAGTTCAAATAATTCGGGAACATCAACTAATACAAATTCAAACAACAGCCAAAGCGTAAGCAGCTCATCGACAACGACACCGAGGATCACTCCGATTCCGCGTCCGGCAGTTACTCCGCGCCCAACGGTAATGCCGCGGGTGACGATAGCTCCGCGTGCCACTACGGGAGCGAGAATTACGCCTATGCCGAGGGCAAGCGCATCACCGAGACCGGTCAGGACGCCCCGTCCGACGGTTGAACCTGAGCTTGTGGGTCCCGTAAAGCTGCCCGGACCGATGCCCACTCCGGAGCCGACAATAGAGCCGGATTATATGACGGGTGATTTGACAAGAGATGATATACTTTCGAAAGATACGATATCAATCCCAACGGCGGTGGGTATAATCGGATTGATGGCGCTTGGCGGACTTGTGATCGCGTTTATGGCAAACCGTATACCGAAAGTGATTGAAAAGAAAAGGACAAGAAAGAAGCAATCCGATATTTACCGCGCGAAAATACACCGCCGAACCGAGATCCATGGCGCGTATAAAGCGAGAGAGAAATATAAGGAGCGCAGGAAATACCGCGGCTCTTACAGAAAATAAAGTGTAAAAAAAGAACGGCTTAAGCCGTTCTTTTTTAATCCTTCTTTTTTTCTGTGACATTTCCTACAGAGCTGTATCTTACCCAGTCGTCCCACTTGTAGCTGTCTTTGTTTTCGTGCATCCTGTCTCCTATAAGCCCGAGCGATACTATAGTGTTTACGCACCACTGCGATACAAAGTTGGTTGAAATCCAAAACATTTCATTGAGCGCCTTGCTGTTAAAGTAGTTTTCGACCGTTTCAACATCGAAGTTATCGCTGAAATCCTTGTTTGTGAGCGAGTATATAAGCACCTGCCATGTTTTGTCCGCAAGTCCCTGATTATTGTGCTCGCGCGCCGCGTATGCCGCCAAGCTTGACGCCATATACGGATATTCGAAGCCGATAGGATTGATTATTCCGTTCGAAGCTTTGATCTTGTTTTCCGGAGACATGTAATAAAATTCGCCGTATTGAGCCAGCATATCGCGAAGCTCATCATCGCCGAAGTCGTCGGCAATTTCCATCCAGGTTTGAGGTCCGCCCATGCAAACCGCTAAATGCGAGCCGCCCGCGGCCGCTTCGCCTATGTAACCGAGATGACCGGTAGCGGGATCGTATTCGTAATTTGAACCCGATATGAGGCGCATCGGGGATCTCTTTATATCGTTAAGTCCGACGAGAAGCTTGTCTCTGTAGTGCTTGTCGCGCTTGGTTTCCCATTGGGTGAACCAGTTTGAACAGTAAGTTGACCAGTCCGGTCCGCTGCGCGCGTGGGTCGGCATTTTTGTTTCCTTGCCCATATAGGCGTAACGAAGCGGGTCTTTTTTTATTGTGGCAAAATCGGCGTCCTTTACATCGTCGAATACATCGCCTATTCTGAAGTCGCCGCCGAGGAGGTAGTAAAGCGCTCTGTGATGCCCCGCCATGCCGATACGCGGCTCCTTGCACGCATCGCCCCAGTGAATTACGTTGTGACGGCTGCCGAGCCCTTTTAAATCGCCGAAGTGATATGTGTCAACCTCGGAGCAGTGGCGGCTCATTGACTCAGCCATTGTAAAAACGTCTTCTCTGCCCGTGCGCAGGAATGTGTACCACAGCCAAAGCGTTGGGACAAGCTCCGTGTTCTGCCATGCATATCCGCCCAAGTCGTATTTCCAACAATGACGCTGCGCGTCGTAGGTGTGCATGAAATCACCGTAGTCCCATAATCCGTACCAGTGGCGCTGTTCCACTTCATTTTTATAGAAATCTATGACCTTTTCAAGCTCGTCCTCGATCCATTTTTTCAGCGGAGTGCTTCTGTCGGGGAGTCCCCATGTACCCAAGACCTTGGTTTCATGGTAGTATTCGGGGTCGGCAACAAGAACGGGCGGCTTTTGCACACGTTCCGCCATAGCCATGATTTCGTCATCCGTCGGTATCTCATCGAGCATGAATATCGTAATTTCATTGGTGTTTGCTATGCCGTATGCCGACGCGCCTATTTCGGGGAATCCCTCATAATAGGTTTGGTCATGAGCTACGGTGTCGTAATGGCGCATATCGATGGGTTCAGCATCGGGCGGAATGATCCATGCCGTCAGCTTCGCCGTGTCCTGCGAAAGTCCCTCCGCATAGAGTGAGGACGGATATTTCTGCCAAAAGTTACGCATTCCCACAGCAAGACCGTATTTTTCGTCCGCGATATACATAAGTCCCTTTGAGCGTCTGCCCCAGTTTGCCTTGATAAAAGAGCATTCCGGCTTTGCCGTGCGCTTTTTTACCACGAAGCTGTCAGCGCTTTCCTGCTGCAGACGATAGCAATCCCATTGTGTTACGTTATCTATATCAGACGCTTTTACCGGATTGCCGTTGCGGTAATCGAACAGCTCGTTTAAGTCTATCATATTGCCGTTGAGCTGATTTGTAAGAGTCGGCTGCCAGCCTATCGAGGGACCGGTGCGCGGTCTCCAAAGATTTAATATCTGCATGGTTTCATGCATTACGCCGTAATCGCCGGCTATTTTCACGCGGCGGTTGTAAAGCCCGCCTTCCATCCCGCGCGTAAGCTCCAAGCCTATGCCCTTGATGAAATCAACGCTTTCATCGCCATCGAACAAAAAGGTGTGCATCACCTTTATCGATTTGTCCTCATGGAAAATTGCGAAGCGAACGACGAATCTCAGGAACTCGTCACCGTCCGCGCTTTTGTGGACACCTGACACCTTGATCACTGTCTTGACCGCACCCTTGTCCTCAACGGCAACGCTTTCCGTTTCGCCGGTGTATGGGACGGATTTCTTTATTTCCACGCCGTTTTCCTCGCAGCGAAGCTCTTTAATAACGCGCAGAGCCGCGTCGGAGTACGGTGTTTTCATTATTACGGGACCGGATTTCGGGAAAACCGCGGTAAACGCTCCGTTATTTACCGTAATCTCGCTGTCGGTTTCCGTGACCTCGTTGCCGCCGTATGCCTGACCGCCTCTGTCACTTAAAAGCTCTATTGAATCGGAGTCGATTTTTGCCGTGTAGGAGCTCCACTTTACGCTGCCGTCGGAATAGTACGCTATGGGTTTTTCCTGATACGGAGCCGCCACGCCGTTGGGAGCGTATGGAGAATAATGGATATCCTCGGTTTTTTCTCCCTGTTTCCAGGGTACGCCGAAGGTTACATAACCGCCCTCGGAGCGGCCTTTAAGCCAATGCATTTTTATTGTTTTCTTCAATGTTAACACCTCTTGATTTAAAATCAAATCTAAGTAGATTGTATCATAATATGCGATATAAAGCAAACATAAATTGTCCGTTTTATAAAATTTTATGGAATTTGAATATATTCTGAAACATATTATCGGGGAAAGCGGAAATAATACATAAAAAGGTGTTTTTTAGTTTGGAGGGATAATATGCTCATCCTGGTTATACGCACGCTCCTGCTGTATGCCGCGGTTATTTTTTCACTGCGTATTATGGGCAAACGCCAGCTCGGCGAGCTGCAGCCTTCGGAGCTTGTTGTGGCAATTATGATTTCCGATCTTGCCGCCGTGCCTATGCAGGCGATAGATATACCTATTATAACGGGAATAATTCCGGTCATGACGTTGATTTTCGCGGAGGTCACCATGTCGTATCTGAGCCTCAAAAGCAAGGCGGTGCGGAAATTTCTGTCGGGCGAACCGAGTATCGTTGTATATAACGGACATATAAACGAAAAGGAGCTTGCGCGGCTTCGGTTCAACGTAGATGATTTGCTTGAGGAGTTAAGACTCAATAACTGCCATGACATTTCGGACGTGGCTGTCGCCGTCATTGAAACGAGCGGCAAGCTGAGCGTGATACCGAAGGATACCGCGCGCGGAGTGACGGTGGAGGATATGAAAATAAAAAATCCCCGCCACGAGGGACTTCCCTGCACGATTATCTCGGACGGCAGCATAAACAAAGAGGAATTTAAACGCAGCGGAAAGAGCGGGAAATGGCTTGAGGAGAGTCTGAAAAGATACGGAATAAACAGCGTAAAAGAGGTGTTTATCGCTTCAATAGATGCTGAGGGCGAGCTGTTTTTACAGAAGAAGGGGGAGGAGAAGCGGTGAAAGCGTTTGTTACATCGATCGTAATAGCCGTAATAATCGTTGCGGGCAGCGCCATGTACACGCATGAGCTTGAAACGATTTCCGACGAGCTTGTCGCGATAAACGACGTTATAACGGAGAATATCGAAAACGGGCAATATGACGAGGCTAACGGAAAAATATCGGAGCTTGACAAGTATCTTGAGGAAAAACGCGAAATGCTCGCGACAACGGGAAATCATCAGGAGCTTGACAACATACAGATAAACCTGTCGGAGCTTAAGCGCTTTTCGCAGGGAGAAATGCGGACCGACGCGCTTTCGCGCTGTCAGGTGCTTGATTTTCTGTTTCACCATCTGCCGCAGGATTACCGGCTAAAAATCGAAAATATATTATAAAAAAAACGGAACGAATAATCGTTCCGTTATCTTTATGTCCGATTTTATACCGCTTGCGCGCCGGTTATAAGAAATATTACAGTGACCGCCGCCGCAAGTAAAATTCTGTAGATTCCGAACGGGATAAATGTGTTTCTTCTGATAAATCCGAGCAGGAATTTTATCGTTATAACCGAAACAACATATGCAACCGCCATTCCGACAAGGAGAATCGCTGCCTGACTTGCCGAAAACATTCCGAAATCAAGGAAATATTTTAATATTTCCAGCGCGCTCGCACCGAGCATAACGGGTATAGCGAGGAAAAACGAAAACTCCGTCGCGACATAGCGGCTTGTTCCAATGAGCATCGCGCCGATTATCGTCGAGCCGCTTCTCGATGTGCCGGGTATCATGGCAAGAACCTGAAATATTCCTATCATCGCCGCCGTTTTGTAAGACATGTCGTCAATAGAGTTTATTTTCGGGCGTATGCGCATTTTCTCTATCACGATGAAAATTACGCCGTAGACGGCAAGGGCAATCGCCACGACCTGCCATGAGTAAAGCTTTTCCATGATAAAGTCGTCGAAAAGAAGCCCTATCACAGCCGCGGGAATACATCCGACGAGAACCTTGAACCACATCGACCATGTGTCCTTTTTCTCGGCCGCGCTTTTTTTCGGCGAGAACGGGTTCAGCTTGTGGAAGTAAATCGTAACTACCGCGAGTATCGAGCCGAACTGAACCACGACGAGAAACAAATCGCGGAAATCCTTGTTGTCAGCCATGAAATGAATGAACTGGTCAACGATTATCATATGTCCGGTGCTGCTTACGGGCAGCCATTCGGTAATTCCCTGCACTATGCCGAGTATGACGGCGTTTAAAAATTCAAGCACAAAAACAACTCCTTAGATTATTGAAATATTTTATTTATCGCTTTTAGCTGCCGCTTCGGCTTTGCTCTTTTCAACTCTGTCCTTTACACAGTTTATTATGATTTGCGCCGCGCCCTCTATTGTGAGCGATTTTGTGTTGAGGCACATATCGTAATTGGACATAACGCCCCAGTCGCGGCTTGCGTAGTAGTCGTAATATGTGCGGCGCTGCTTATCTGTTTTATTGACCCTGTCGCGCGCTTTGGACTGTGACAGCTCAAGCGCTTCCATGACGCGTCTTGCTCTGAAATCGAGAGGAGCATGGATAAATACGTTGAGCAGGTCTATTCCTTCAACGTCGCCGAGAACATAATCCGCGCAGCGTCCTATGATAACGCACGGGCCCTCCGCCGCGCGCTCCTTTATTATTTCGGACTGCGCAATAAACAGTTTGTCGTTGATAGGCATCTCGTAGTAGAGCGGTGCGTTTATTCCGCGCATGGAATAGTTGCCGCCGACGAGCGAGTACAGGAAGCTGTTTGTCGCGCGCTCGTCAACCTCTTTTAGCGCCTCATGGCTTAAATTGCTTTTCTGAGCGGCCATTTCAACAAGCTCCTTGTCATAAAACGGGATATCGAGCGCTTTTGAAATAATCTGTCCGACGTCTCTTCCTCCGCTTCCGAATTGCCTTCCGATAGTAATTACAAATGACATAATGTTCTCTCCTTTCGTTTTACGCTTTAGCCTTATTTTAAGCGAGCTCCTCTCAAGAGCCGCATTAATTTACATTTTGACCGTATTTTTCCTTATACTCATCCCAGTATTCGTTGACCCTTGACACATAATGGCGCGTTTCTCCGAACGGAATGTATTTGAGAGTTTCGCCGTCGTCGCTGCAGTCGGGATCGTTAAGCCAGACTGCCACGTTTCCCATTCCGCCGTTGTACGCGGCGAGAGCGGTGTCGATATTGCCGTCGTATTTATCTATAAGATAACGCATATAATGGCAGCCGAATTTGATATTTGTCTCGGGATCCATGTAGTCATAATCATCGATGCCGAGCTGATTGGCGTTCCATTCAGCCGTTTCCTCGGTAAGCTGCATAAGACCGCCCGCAAAGCCCGAATGCGCCTCCGGCACAAAATTGCTCTCCTGCTTGATCACTCCCATGACAAGGAACGGGTCAAGATTATTTTCTCCGGAATATTTTACTATCAAATCGGCATACGCCACCGGATATTTTACCTGTGTCGCCGTTTCATAACCCGCCCGCGCGCCGATTATCGCCAGGACTATTGCCAGCAGCGCGAGCAGCACTTTAAAAAGCTTACTCAAATTAAAACCTCATTTTCCTGTAATTTTCTGTATACACTATATACTTCTTTTTGGAGGTCGTCTTTTCCTTTGTTGTTTTCTATAATGTAATCTGATTTTTCCGTATAGAATTTATCGTCGGGCTGCGAATCGATTCTCGCCGCCGCGCCTTCGCGCGTTATCGAGTCGCGCTCGATTATGCGCTTTATTCTTGTTTCCTTATCAGCCGTAACGGCAATAATAAACTCGCAAAGCGGCTCTACGGCGCTTCCGATTATGACGGCTCCGTCTATGGCTTTCAGCCTTGCGCCGGAAGCGTCCAGCATTTTGATGATTTCATTTTTTATGTATTTGTGCGTTATGGCGTTTAGCTCCGCAAGCTCGGATTTATCCGCAAAAACTGTATCGCCGAGCGCACGCCGATTCAGCGTACCGTCGGGGTTCAGTATTTTTTCGCCGAACCGCGACGTTAATTCATCAAGACACTCTCGCGAATTTGCCACCTCATGCCCAACCGCGTCCGCGTCGATAACATATACGCCGAGCGATCGGAAAATATCGGATACAGCGCCCTTACCCGCGCCGGAACCGCCGGTTATACCGAAAACCATAGCCGCGCCTCCTATATATTTTCAATCTGCCAGTCTATCGGCGTTTTGCCCATCCTCTCGAGCAGTTCATTTGCCTTTTTGAAGTGGTTGCAGCCGAAGAAGCCGCGGCTTGCCGAAAGCGGGCTCGGATGGACGGTAGTAAGAATTTTATGCTTTGGATTTGTTATTAATTCCGCTTTTTCCTTGGCATTCGAACCCCAAAGCAGGAATATTACGGGATCCTCGCGCTCGTTTAAACATTCAACAACTCGTCCGGTGAAAATTTCCCATCCCTTATTGCGATGCGAGTTTGCAATTCCCTCGCGCACAGTGAGAGACGAATTTAAAAGCATGACCCCCTGCCGCGCCCATTTTTCAAGATATCCATTGTTGGGAATATAGCATCCCAGCTCCGTTTGCAGCTCTTTATACATGTTCATGAGCGACGGCGGGATGCGAACCCCGGGCTTTACCGAAAACGCAAGCCCGTGCGCCTGACCGACCTCGTGATACGGATCCTGTCCCAAAATTACCACCTTGGTATCGGCGTATGACGTCCATTTTAGGGCGTTGAAAATATCGTACATATCGGGAAAAATACGATGCGTGCGGTATTCTTCTTTTAAAAAAGCTCGCAGCTTCAGGTAATATTCTTTTTTAAATTCGTCCTTGAGGATCTCGTCCCAGTCATTCCCGATATTTACCATTTCAGCGTCTCCTTTTCACAGATATTTATAGTATACCACATATTTTCCGAAAAATCAACCGTTATCGACTCATTTTACCTGTGCTGTGATTTTGTTCCCGAGCGTGTCCGTAAACGTGTAGCTGAAATCGGTATTTATCGGATTGGTATAGCCCAGATCCTTCATGCCCTGCGCCACCATCGACGCCCACAGATACGCGCCCGCGTAGGACGAGTGGAGCGTGTCGCCGCCGACCGAGGTGAGGTTGTAGTTGTTCGTCACAACGTCGTCCTTGTCGTCGCCGTAGAGCGAATAGAGGAAGTCATAGCTCATTTTCGAGAGATCTATTATATCACAGCCCGTATCTATCGCTATGTCCTTCAGATAACTGCTCCACGCGACGGACTCCTTATAGTCGTGCTTTGAGGCGTTGGGCGTTACGAGAATGGGACGTATGCCCTTTGAGCGGCATCCTTCGATCATGCTCTTGACGGATTCGGTCATTTCCTTGCGCGTTGAATAGTTCCTGTCGTTATAGCCGCACTCGATAAGGAGAATATCGCCGTTCTGACCGTATTTCATCACGCCCGGAAACGCGGTGTCGTAAAGCCCCTTCGCGTACTGACCGCTGTTTGCGAGATTTGTCACCGGAACGTTTAAGAAGCTCGCGAGCTGCTGTCCCCAGCCCGATCTTCCGCCGCCGACCTCCTTTTCAAAATCGCCGTAGTATTCGCACGCGAGCGAGTCGCCTATTACGAACACTCTCGAACCGATATTATCCGACATTTCAACGGTAACATAATCGAGCATAGTCGAGCCGTCCGTCATGGAAACGCTGATTTCGCCCTCCGCGACCGCCAGCCGCTCCGCTTTATAGAGCGCGCCGTCCGTCACCTTTCTGTCGGCGTCCGCCTGATCGACGTTATTTCCGACCATAGCGCCGTTTACAAGTATATCGCCGCGCTTCGGCTCGGCTTTTTTGAAGGTTATGTCATAGTAATACGGCATAAAATCCGCGTCAAGCTTTTTACCTTCGGCAACGTCGCCGATGTTTTTAAAGGTATACACCGGAGATATTATATAAGGCGCGGACCCATCTGTACCTTTGATTTCAAAGCCCTCCATTGTAGTGTCGGCTTCGGTGATTTGCTCTAATTTACCGTCCGACCATAAGTAGATTTTCTTAAACTCCGACGAAACCTCGGTTTTATCGCCAGCGCGAACGGCTGTTTTGTCAACGTGCAAGAGCTGTTCGTCCGACCAATATATCGCTTTTATAATATATCCGTCAGCCGTAACCTCTGCCGCCGGAATATCGGTTGGGTTTACATAATCCTTTGTTCCGTCGTCGTAGATAATTTTGTAACCGGATATGTTGTCGTTTTTAACCAAATCATTTGCGATATACGTCGCGTTATTTTCCGACGTTCCCATGTATGCATAGCGGTCAACGGTATATTCCGCGCTCATTATATTATCCTGTTTCGCGTCCATATTCGCCGTGATCGTCGCCTTGCCTACGCCTACTGCGGTCATATTTCCATAATCGTCAATTTTAATGACATTTTCGTCTGACGATTTGAAACCGCGCATATACGAATGGTATACATTGCTTAAATCGTTCCCGAACTCATCATTTACTTTTGTCGGCATGAATGGCTGAGGTACCGAATTAGTGTTAAAATTCATAGTTTTAAAGCCATGTTCCGCAATTATTTTTGGATTTGGAACAACATTTACGTCTTTATATGCCGTATAGCCGCCGTATTTGAACTCCACTCTTACCTTTCCCGATAAGCCCGCCGGAATAATAAAGTTCGCATCTCTACGCGACTGAATTGATGACTGATGAGCCGGTTCTTCTCCGTTAAAGCTCCATGACGTTTCAACCGTTTCCATGTCATATTCCGGAATTGCCGTATACTCCGCCGTATTTACTCCTTCCGCGAATGACACAACGGTATCCGGTCCTTCGATCGTGATTTTTGACACGTCGGGATATGAAACGCCGAGATAATCCATCGTCGCGTTCTTGCCGGTTATTTTTGAGATCACGCTAAAATCCGTTTTTCCGTCAATCTTGTACGGAGTTTTGTTCTGCCAAAGAGTAACGCACTTTCCGTCCTTATCGAAAAACAGTTCAAATTCCATATTGTCCTTCGCGGTGATAAACGTATCGCCCGCGTAAATGCCGTCGGCTTTTTTCGAGATTTTAACAGCCTCCGCGTTATCGCCGATAACCGACAGCTCGCCGCCGTCGGCAAACGTAACCTCGCCGAAAAAGCGCGTTACGGGCTTCGCTTCGACGTTTAAGTCATAGCTTTCAAGCTCCAAAACACCCGACGGCACGCCGAAATCGGACTCGTAATACACCGCGTTCAGCTCACATTCGGGATATATTTCCGCGCTTGTGTCGCCGTTGATTTTAACCGTCGTTTCCGCATCCTTGTAGCCGTCCTTCTGCGCGGTAATTTTCACTTCTTCGCCCTGCGAGAGTGACGGAACTGTCAAATTACCATCCGCGTCGGCGTAGAATTTTATTCCGTTGACGTTTAAATTCGCGTACTGGGTTGTTTTGATATTAAGGTTATGCAGTTCCGCGTTTTTCGCTGTCTTTATCTCTATCTTCTGTACCGCTACAGCGCCCCATTGGTCGCAGAAAAACTCTATAGTGTCCGTGTCCTCGCCCGTCACGACGCTCGCGGTGCGCCAAGTGTCGAAGTCGCCGCCGTTGATTGAAATGTACCTGTCCGCGATTTTAAAATACGCATAGGGATCGTTCTCGTTTCGGCGCGTGCTTCCGTTATTCGTGATAACGGGCTTCGCGAAGGTCAGCGTAACCTCCGAGCCCTTCGCTATTTTCGGCAGAGCAAGCGTAAACAAACTGCCCGCGTTGGTATTTCCGACCGCGAGATAAATATACGAGCCTGTCGGCTTAAATCCGCCGCCGATAGGATAAAAACCACATTCGTTGTTATGGTCTATATCCGTTACAGCCGCCGCCTTCCAGTTCATAAGTCCGCCCGTTGTGACGTTTATTTCGTCCGTGAGCTTCGCGTTTTCAACGTCCTCCGTGCCGCTCGGCTTGGCGAGATTGAAGCCCGAAAACGTGTATGTCTTGCCCGCCGCCGACGCCGCCGTAACGCATAAAAGCATCATAAGCGCCGCCGCCAATACCGAAATTATCTTTTTCATGGATCATCCCCCTCAAAGTTATTTACTTAATTATACCACACCGATAACAAAAAGTCTATGTAAAAAATATAATATTTATATATTGACAACATTTGAAAACCATGTTATACTATCTCACAGACGAGATGAGATTAGTTTAGATGAGACGAGATGAGACGAGAATTATTAATAATCGGGATATTTCTGTGTCTTTTTCTGTCCTAATACAGTGAAAAGGCATTTTTATTTAATGCCGGAAAGGTAGTGATATAATGTATAATTTAACTCTTGACGAGGTAAAATCGCTCGCGGAGGAGTATAACATAATTCCGCTTACGCTTGAATGTCTCGCCGATATGGACACTCCTATAAGCGTGTTCAAGCGCTTACAGACCGAGCGCGACTGCTTCCTTTTGGAAAGTATCGGAGACAGCCAGGTCACGGCGCGTTATTCGTTTATCGGGAGAAATCCGTTTATAAGCTTTCAAAGCCGCGCCGGAGAGGTGACCTTTACCGATTATACGGGAAAAACCGAAACATATTCCGGCAAGCCGATGGAGGAGCTGAGAAGGCTTGTGGAGCGTTATAAGGCGCCGAAGCTTGAAGGAGTTCCGTCGTTCAACGGCGGCGCGGTCGGCTTTTTCGCATATGATATTATTCGGCAGTATGAATATCTTCCCAACATTCCCGAGGACGATTTGCATATTCCGGATATGCATTTTATGTTCATGGACGAGATTATAGCCTTCGACCATAAAAGGCAAAAAATAGTCATAATTGTAAATATTCACACAGGGGGAGACATTGAAACGCAGTACCGCAAGGCGGCTGACAGGCTCATGGATATACAGCTTGAAATGGCTGACATGTCCGCGCTGACAGTGCGTGAGAAAAGACAGTACCGCACTCCGTCAAAGCCTGAGTCGAATATGACAAAAGAAGAGTTCTGCGCCAATGTTGAAAAGGCGAAGGAGTATATCAAAAACGGCGATATTTTCCAAGTTGTGCTCTCGCAGAGATTTTCGGTTGAAACGTCGGTAAGTCCGCTGAACACCTACCGCGCGCTAAGGCTTATAAATCCGTCGCCGTATATGTATTATCTCAATTTCGGCGAGTATCAGATAGTGGGCGCGTCGCCGGAGATGCTTGTGAGAGTTGAAAACGGAGTTGTTCAGACAGGTCCTATCGCAGGAACACGTCCGCGCGGCAAGACTTTAGAGGAGGATATAGCTCTCGAAAAGGAGCTGCTTGCGGATGAAAAGGAAATCGCGGAGCATACCATGCTTGTGGATCTCGGCAGGAACGATATAGGCAGAGTCAGCGAGTTCGGCTC
The DNA here is from genome assembly GCA_947631085.1 of uncultured Clostridia bacterium. Taxonomy (GTDB): domain Bacteria; phylum Bacillota; class Clostridia; order UBA1381; family UBA1381; genus CANQXJ01. The sequence continues at coordinate 35,478 of CANRJY010000012.1, forward strand.
GGTAAAGGTCACGCGGTTTAAATACGTCGAACGTTTTTCGCATGTTATGCATATTATTTCTGATGTGGAGGGCAAGCTTCGTAAGGACAAAACCTGTTTTGACGCGCTCGCGTCGGCTCTCCCCGCGGGAACGCTTTCGGGCGCGCCAAAAATACGCGCGATGGAAATAATCGATGAGCTCGAAAAAACAAAGCGTTCGTCTTATGGCGGCGCGATAGGCTATATAAGCTTCAACGGCAGCTTTGACAGCTGCATCACGATCCGCACGGGTCTGTTCAAGGACGGAAAAGCTTACGTTCAGGCGGGCGGCGGCATAGTGTATGACTCGATACCCGAAAATGAGTATCAGGAATCCGTGAATAAAGCGTCAGCGGTTCTGAGAGCAATAGAGGAGGCGGGTGATATAATATGATTATAATGATTGATAATTACGATTCGTTCACATATAACCTGTATCAGTATATCGGCACGCTTGATCCGAATATTGAGGTATACAGAAACGATAAAATTACCGTAGACGAGGTTTTGGCGAAAAAACCGAGCCATATTATATTATCCCCGGGCCCGGGTTATCCTGCGGACGCGGGAATATGCGTCGAGCTTGTAAAGCGCGCGGGAGACATTCCCGTTTTGGGCGTATGTCTGGGACATCAGGCGATAGGGGAGGCGTTCGGCGCAAAAATTGTCCATGCGCCGCGTATAATGCACGGCAAGCGCGATAATGTGATGCTCAACTGCGAATGTCCGCTGTTTAAGGATATCAATCTCACCGCGCAGGTGGGACGGTATCATTCGCTTGTGATAGACGAGGAAACAATGCCGGAAACGCTGAAAATCACTTCCTGCAGCGACGACGGCTGTATCATGGGAGTGCAGCATACCGAAAGACCTGTTTACGGCATTCAGTTTCATCCCGAGTCCGTGCTGACGCCGGACGGAATGAAGATGCTTGAAAATTTTTTGGCGATAAAGTAAATCATAACCACCAGTAAACTGGTGGTTATGATTTATTCTTTTTTGATAAAAGCATGACGGCTATAAGCACAACAACGCCCAGTATAACTATCGTGCCGCCCGGGCGCCAATCGAGATAATATGACGCGAAAAGTCCCGCTATCGTGAAAATTTCGGCGAATACAACGGATAAAACCATCGTCTGCTTGTAGCTTTTCGCAATCATCATCGCCGCCGCGACGGGTATTACGAGAAGCGACGAAATCATCAGCGCGCCGACTATTCTCGCAGCAACCGAAACAGTCACGGCTGTGAGCACCATTAACACGAAATTTATCGTTTTGACCGGCACGCCCGAAAGCATAGCCGCCGTTTCGTCGAACGATATATAAAACAGTTCCTTGTACAGGAGCATTGACACAACTATAACAGCCGCGCCCAAGCCGAGCGTCAGATACAGTTCAAAATCGGAGATCGCCACTATCGAGCCGAACAGAAAGCTTGAAAGATTGCTCGAACCCGACGTTATAAATCCCGAAAAAATCGCGGTAAGACCAATTCCGGCGGACATCACCACCACCGCCGCGAGCTCGGAAAAACGTCCGAAACGCGTTCGGAAAAATTCAATTCCCAAAACGGCAATCACCGCGAACAGCACTCCGCCCAATACCGGATTTATCGGTAAAATCTTCGCTATCACAGGATTTGAGTTAAGCACAAGTCCAAGCGCGATACCCGCGAGAGCCGAATGCGAAGCCGCGTCGCCTATCGCGGACAGACGCTTCATAACGACAGGCACACCGATGCATGGCGCTACCGCCGCAATTACCGCCGCGACGAGAAAGGCACGCCGCATGAAGACATACGAGAAAATATTATCCATGATTATGCGCTCTCCCTCCCGCGAAAATTTCGCTTATCTGCTCCATAGTCAGATCCGCGCGTGCCACATACTCGCTGTTGCCGTGCTCGCAGAATATCAGCAGCTTATTCGCCGCCTTTACGAGCGTGGGCGTGTCGTGATTTGTCATTACGATCGCTATGCCCTGCTTGTTCAGCTCCGCCGCCAGCTTCATTATCGCGTGAACTGACTGCGCGTCAACTCCGACCGTCGGCTCGTCCATAAGCAGAAGCTCCGGCTCCGCGATCAACGCTCTTGCGATAAACACGCGCTGCTGCTGACCGCCCGAAAGCTTGCCTATCATGCGGTTTTCATAGCCCTCCAAGCCGACGCGTTTAAGCGCGTTTTTCATTTTTTCCTCGTCGGTTTTTTTGTACCGTTTAAACAGTCCGACGCTTTTATACAAATTCGCCATGACCACCTCGCGCACCGTCGCGGGAAAATCGGTATTGAACGAGTTCGCCTTCTGCGGAACGTAGCCGATTTTGTCCGTAAAAAGCCGTATTTCACCCGAGTCCTTTTTGAGGAGCCCGAGTATCAGCTTTATAAGCGTGCTCTTTCCCGCGCCGTTCGCGCCTATTATGCCGAGAAAATCGCCCTCGTGAACTGTGAAGCTCACGTCGCGCAGAAGCGATATATCGGGGTAATCGAAGCATAAATCGTCAACCTTTAAAATTTCTTTCATATTGTTCACCGTCATAAGCATATCGTTTCATTTCCAAGCAGATTTCCCATCATAACCGTCACATAATCTCTGTCCTGCTCGTCATACTCGAACGTATAAAACTTCTCAGCCAAAACGCCCGCCTCTTTAGCCGCCTTTTCCGCGAGCTTACCGCCCTCTATCGGGTCATAGTAAATACATTTCACATTCCGCGCCTTTACTTCGTCCACAAATTCAGCCATCTGCGCCGGAGACGGATCGCTGTCGCCCGCCACTCCCTCGAGCGCGAGCTGCGTCATGCCAAACTCCTCGCACAAATACCCGTACGCGCCGTGCGTCACCGCGAGAGTTATACCGGCGAGATTATAGTTTTCATACGACTCCTTCAATTCGTCCAGCTTTACCGAGTAAAGCCGCATATTTCTTGCGTACGCGTCCGCGAAATCGGGATCGGTTTCAATCAGCGCGTCGCAGATAGTCTGCATCTGTATCCTCGCGTTGTCTATATTAAGCCACACATGCGGGTCGGAGCCGTCAAGATTTGTAAGCCTTTCCGACGCGTTTACCACCTTAACCGTATCCGGCAGCGTTTCCGCCACGTCCTCAGCCCACGCCTCCATGCCGTTTCCGCTGTAGATAAACATATCCGCCTCGGTGAGCTTCGCCATATCCGCGGCGGTAGGCTCGTAATCGTGCGCGTCGCCGGAGGGCGTCATATTATATAAATGAACGCAGTCCCCGCCGATAGTGCGCGCGAAATCGTACATGGCGTAAAACGACGCGTATACGGTAATTTTCCCGTCGTCCGCCTTTTCCGCCGGCGCGGGGGCGCATGAGGTTAATATAAACAGCGATGTGATTAATAGAATAAACTTTTTCATTGTTACATCCTTTCTTTGGGCGATAAATTATGATCTGACAATATCCTCAATAACGCATCCCGTCGCCTTCTGCAAATCGTCCGGCTTCATTATCAACGTGCAGCCGCATACGCCGCCGCTTACGGCTATTGTGTCGTGCTCCAACGCGGATGAGTTTACATAAGTAGGATATTTCTTTTTCATCCCAATCGGCGAAACTCCGCCCCTGATATAACCTGTTAATTGCAAAAGCTCCTTAACGTGCGTCATTTCCGCGCTTTTGTTGCCCGAAACCTTCGCCAATTTTTTCAAATCCACCTCGTCCGCGACGGGTATACAGGTTACCATAATACCCGTTTTGTCGCCGCGTACGACGAGCGTTTTAAACGACTTTTCCGGCGGTATTCCCGTGAGCGCGGCTATTTCCTCGCCGAAGTGATCGCCCACCTTTTCCGCCTCGTATTCCACGGTTTCATATTTTATCCCCGCCGCGTTCAAAATGCGCATCGCGTTTGTTATAGTTTTCTTCTTTGCCATCTTTAATCCTTCTTTATCTCCACTACCGTAACTCCGTCCTCGCCTTCGCCGAAGCGTCCGTTTCTGTACGACTTCACATACCTGTGCCGCCGTAAATTCTCCTGTATTCCGCGCCTGAGTATGCCCGTACCCTTGCCGTGAATTATGTTGACCGGCGAAAGCCCCGCGAGATAGCAGTCGTCGAGGTATTTCTCGACGTTCATCCACGCTTCCTCCAAATTCATGCCGCGCACGTCAACCTCTGTTGAAACGCTTTTCGTCTTTGACGCGAATGAGCGGGAAGGTCTCGCGAACTGCTCCGCAAGCTCCTTCGAGTTGCTTTTCTCGATTTTCCTAAGATTTGTGATATGCACGTCCATCTTGATAATTCCCGCCTGAACGCGGACGTTTCCGTTTTTGTCCGGCTCTTTGAGAACGGTCGCCTCCTGGTTCATATTCAGGATTTTCACAGCCGTACCGGGCTTTAGATCCTTCGGCGGCTCGACGTACGTTTTCTTCGGCTTCGCCGCCTTTTCCATCGCCTTGTCGAGCGTGTCCTCGCGCTTCTTGAAGCCGCCGCGAGCCTTCGCGATTTTTTCGTCCAATTCGCCGCTTTTTATACCGTGCTCACGCATTTTTTCAAGGTCGCGGATTATGGCGTTCGCTTCCTCCTTTGCGTTCATCACAAGTATTTTCGCCTCGCGCCGAGCCTCGTCCATGATACGCGATTTGTTTTCCTTCAGCTTTATTCTGTCCTTTTCGACCTCTTTGCGAAGCTCCGTCAATTCTCGCTTTAACCGCGCCGCTTCGTCCGCTTCTTGACGCGCCTTTGTGCGGTTCTGCTCGAGGTCGGTTATTACGTCCTCGAATTTAACGTCCTCGTCGGATAAAATATCGTTCGCGCGGCTTATCACGCGTTCGTCAAGACCGAGCCTGCGTGATATAGCGAACGCGTTCGATTTTCCCGGTACACCGATAAGCAACCGATATGTCGGCTGTAAGCTCTCCACGTCAAACTCGCACGACGCGTTTTCAACTCCGTCCGTCGAGAGCGCGAACAGCTTTAATTCGCTGTAGTGCGTGGTGGCGACGGTTTTCACGCCGCGCGCGCGCAGAAATTCAAGTATCGAAATCGCAAGCGCCGCGCCCTCGGTCGGGTCTGTTCCCGCGCCGAGCTCGTCGAACAGCGCGAGGGACGTAAAATCCACCTGTCCGAGTATATCTACTATATTCACCATATGCGACGAAAACGTGGATAAGCTCTGCTCGATAGACTGCTCGTCGCCGATATCGGCAAAAACGCTTGTAAACACAGCCGCCTCGCTTCGTTCGCGCGCCGGAATATGCAGTCCCGCCGCCGCCATAAGCGAGCAAAGACCGATCGTTTTAAGCGTGACCGTCTTGCCGCCCGTGTTCGGACCGGTCACAACGAGCGTGTCAAAATCGCCGCCCAAATATATGTCGTTCGCGACGACCTTGTCCTTGTCGATCAGGGGGTGGCGAGCGTGTTTCAGCGCAATTCTGCCCTTGTCGTTTAAAATCGGCTCGGTCGCGTCCATATCGAGAGACAGCTTTGCCTTGCAGAACATGAAATCGAGCGCGGCGATATGCTTGTAATCGACGAAAACGGCGTGTCCGTTCTCGCTGACGAGCGCGGATAATTCGGCTAAAATGCGCTCGATTTCCATTTGCTCCTTGCTGTGCAGGTCGCGTATCTCGTTGTTGCTGTTTACGACGCTCATCGGCTCTATAAAAAGCGTAGCGCCCGTCGCCGAGCTGTCGTGGACGATACCGGGTACTTCCTGACGGTATTCGCTTTTTACTGGAATTACAAATCTGTCCGAGCGCATTGTCACGATCGCGTCCTGCAAATATTTTTTATAGTGCTGCGAATGTACCATTGAATTGAGCGTTTCGCGTATTTTTCCGTTCAGACCGCGTATTTTGCGGCGTATCGTGTTAAGCTCCGGCGAAGCGTCGTCCGCGATCTCCTCCTCGGAAATAATGCACGAATTTATCCTGTCCTCAACGGATTTCGCGGTGATTATCTCCGCTTCGATTTCATGGAGCGCCGTACATTCCTCCGCCGCTTCGCTAAGATACGCTTTCATTCTGCGCGCGACATAGAGAAGGCGCGATATTTCAATCAGCTCCTTCGTATGAAGCACGCCGTCTCTTTCCGCGCGTTTCACCGCTCCGCGCGCGTCCGCGACCGACAAATTCACCGGCGGACCGCCGAGCTTCAGCGACGTTATAACCGCCTCCGTGGTTTCCCGCTGCGCCTTTTTTGCCTTATCAAGCTCGGAAAACGGTGTAATATTCAATATTTTCTTCTTAACGCCCTCGCTGTCGGTGTATTCCGCCATACGTTCGAGAATTTTATCAAATTCGAGCGTTTTTAATGATTTGTTTTGTTTTGGTGGCATGTGTATTATTCCTTTTTGTGACTTATCGACTCTATTTCGCGTCGTACCAGCTTTTTCCTACCGACATATCCACGATAAGCGGCACATTTAATTTCATCGCGCCCTGCATTTCCTCTTTCAATATCCTCTTAACTTCCTCAATCTCGCTCATTTCCGCCTCGACGATCAATTCATCGTGAACCTGCAAAATCAAGCGCGATTTTAAGCCTTCGTTTATCAAGCGTTGGTCTACGCGTACCATAGCCAGCTTTATTATATCCGCCGCCGTGCCTTGAATAGGCGTGTTTAACGCGACGCGTTCGCCGAAGGAGCGGACGTTGAAATTCGGCGACTTTAATTCGGGTATATATCTGCGGCGGTTCATCAGCGTCGTGACATAGCCGTCCTTTTTCGCCTGCTCCTTGATACGCGCCATGTACTCGCGCACGCCGTGGTATTTTTCGAGATAGCTGTTTATATACGCCTTCGCTTCCTTAACGGATATATGCAAATCATTTGCAAGACTGAACTCGCCTATACCGTAAACTATGCCGAAATTGACCGCCTTCGCGCTCGAGCGCTGCTGCTTCGTGACTTCGTTCAGCGGTATTCCGAGCACCTGCGACGCGGTTACGGCGTGTATATCCTCGCCGCTCTTAAACGCGTTCATCATAGTTTCATCGTTCGCTATATGCGCGAGGACGCGAAGCTCTATCTGCGAATAGTCCGCGTCAACGAGCATATAACCGTCCTTCGCGACGAACATTTTTCTTATCTCACGTCCCAGCTCTGTGCGCGTCGGGATATTCTGCATATTCGGCTCTGTAGAGGAAATGCGTCCCGTCACGGTCACGGTCTGGTTGAACACCGAGTGAATACGCTTCGTTTCGGGGTTTATTACAGCCGAAAGCCCGACGCAGTAGGTGCTTTTGAGCTTCGTATACCGTCTGTATTCGATTATCGGCTCGATTATCGGGTGTCTGCCGAGGAGCTTTTCAAGCACTTCAACATTTGTGGAATATCCCTTTTTCGTGCGTTTCGCAAACGGCAGACCGAACTTTTCAAACAGTATTTCTCCGAGCTGCTTCGGCGAGTTTATGTTAAATTCTTGTCCCGCGCACTCGTAAATCTCATTTGTGAGATAATCTATTTTTTCCGTCAGCATATCGGAAAACTTGTCAAGCTCCGCGCCGTCGATAAGAAATCCGTTTTCCTCCATATGCGCGAGCACTCTTATAAGCGGCAGTTCAACGTTCGCGTACAGCTCCTCCTGCGCGTTTTCCTTGAGCTTTTCGTGTATTTTCTCGTTTAAAGCGTACACCGCGACCACGCATTTTGCGAGATATTCCGTCTTGTCGCTGTCGTCCTCGTCAAACAGCGACATCTGTTTCTGCTCCGGCTTTTCAAACTCAACTCCGAAATATTCCTGCGTCAGCCGCTCTATCGCGTATTCGCTTTTGGCGGGATCGACAAGGTACGCGCCTATCGCCGCGTCGTCGCATATACCGTTTATTTCAACGCGTCCGTGCAGTTTCACAAGCGCGTCCTTTATGTTAAATGTAATTTTTTTCGCGTTTTCATTCTCCAAAAACGGCTTTAATTCCTCCGTAATATCCGCGCCCGTCACCACATACGCCGTTTTGCCGGAAGCGACAGCTATCGCCGAGATATTGTTTCCGTCAAAATCAAGCACGACCGCTGCCTTGTCCTCTCCGAGCGATACAGCCTTTGAAATATCCGTATTTTCGTACTTCATGCCCTCGAAAATATCTGTCGCGTACACAGGCGCGCCCTCCGACGGAGTAAGCTCCAGACGCTTTATAATGCTGTTGAGCCTCAGTCGGCTGAGGATTTCAAATAAGCTTGCGTCAGCCGTTTCCGCGACGGTGCCTTTTACGGCGCAGTCCTCTATATTAAAATCAATCGGCGAATTTACGTCGATCGTCGCGAGCTGTTTCGACAAAAACGCCGTTTCCTTACTGTCCTTAAGCTTTTGAAGCATAGCGCCCTTTAAGCCTATTTCGTCTATATTATCGTAAATATACTCGATATTATGGTACTTTTCGATAAGGCTCATCGCCGTTTTCTCGCCTATGCCCTTAACTCCGGGTATGTTATCCGACTGGTCGCCCATAAGCGCTTTTACGTCGATAAATTCCGTCGGCGTGACGTGGTATTTCTCCTTCACCGCCGCCTCGTCGTAAACGGTCGTTTCGTTGTAGCCGGACTTGGTTACGGTGAGAATTACGCGCGTTTTATCGCTCACGAGCTGCAAATCGTCCTTATCGCCCGTCGCTATGAAGCAGCTTACGCCCGTTTCGCCGCATATACGCGAAACGGTACCTATTATATCGTCCGCCTCGTAGCCCGCTTTTTCGAGTACCGTTATGTTCATCGCCTTTAAAATGTCCTTCATAAGCGGTATCTGCTGCGCCAAGCCCTCGGGCATGGGCTTTCGCTGCGCCTTATACTCGCTGTACTGCTCGTGGCGGAACGTCGGCGCTTTCACGTCGAATGCGGCGCAGATATAATCGGGTTGCTGCTCGTTTAAGAGCTTTATCAAAATATTCAGAAATCCGTAAATCGCGTTGGTCTGCGTCCCGTCAGGCGCGGATAAATAACGCACGCCGTAAAACGCGCGGTTTATGATGCTGTTGGAATCGAGAATGAGTAACTTTTTCATAGCGTCCTCCGATTATTAAACTACAATAAGCTCCTTAGGCGAGCTTGTCAAATTCACCGCTTTGCCGTCACAAATGGCAATCAAATCCTCAATTCTCACGCCGCCGAAGCCGTCGATATAAATTCCCGGCTCTACCGTGAGAATGTGTCCGTTTTCGATTATATCACGGCATTTCGGCGATAACGACGGCATTTCGTGGATCTCTATGCCGACGCTGTGACCCAAGCCGTGACCGAAATTCTCGCCGTAACCCGCGTCTCTTATAATGTTTCGCGCGACCGCGTCTACGTCGGAGCACTTCTCCCCCGCCGCTATCGCTTCGATCGCCGCTTTCTGCGCGTTAAGAACAATATCATAAATTTCACGCTGTTTTTCGTCCGCGTGACCTATCGCGACCGTGCGCGTCATATCGGAGCAGTAGCCCTCGAAAACGCAGCCGAAATCGAGCGTCAATAAATCGCCGTTTTCAATCACCTTATCACTCGCCGCGCCGTGCGGCATTGCCGAGCGAACGCCGGACGCGGCTATCGTTTCAAACGACAGCGCGCTCGCGCCCTGTTTTTTCATGAAAAATTCAAGCTCCAGCCCGACCTCGCGCTCCGTCATGCCCGGCTTTATAAAATCGAGTATATGCGTAAAAGCCGCGTCGCCTATCTGCTCCGCTTGCGCGATTTTTTTGATTTCGCTCTCGTCCTTTATCCTGCGCGGCTCTGTGATCTGCTTCTGCATTTCGAGAAGCTCCTTGTTTTCGCCGACCTTTTTTTTGAAACGTCGGTACTCCTTGACCGTCATCGCGCTTTCCTCGTAGCCGATGTACTTCTCACCGATTTTAGCGAATATCTTTTCAAATCCCGTTTCAAGCGGTACGACTTCGAAATCGGGAGCCTGTTCCCGCGCCTGTATCGTGTAGCGAGAATCGGTTATAAGCAGCCGTTTATCACGCGATATGAGCAGATATGCGTCGCCCGAGGTAAAGCCGCTGTAATAGAAAATATTCGGATAGCTTGAAATGAGCGCCGCCTGGTTTCCGTCAAGGCTCTCGCAAAGCTTATTTACCCTATCAAGCATTGTTATCCCCCATTTCGGTCAGCGCCTCAAGCGCAAGCATGTAGCCTTTGAAGCCCAGTCCGCAAATCTGACCGACGCATTCCGGCACGATCACCGACGTATGGCGAAATTCCTCGCGCTTATGTATATTCGAAATATGCACCTCGATCACCGGTAGCTTCACCGAGCCGAACGCATCTCTTATAGCGTAAGAATAATGCGTGAACGCGCCTGGATTTATGATAATTCCGTCATACGCGCCTAAGCATGAGTGGATTTTCTCGACTATTTCACCCTCGAAATTGCTCTGAAAAAAGTCAACCGCGACGCCGAGCCTTTCAGCCGCCGCCGTCACCTGCTTTTCCAGATCCGCGAGAGTGCTGTTTCCGTAAATCCCGGGTTCGCGGATACCGAGCATATTTAAGTTTACTCCGTTGATTACAAGATACTTTTTCATTCCGTTTCCTCCTTTACAGTTTTTCGATCTCAGCCATAAGCTCGTCTATGATTTTATCCTCGGGCACTTTTTTTTCGATTTCGCCCTTTTTGAAAATCAGCCCAACTCCGTTACCGCCCGCGATACCTATGTCCGCGTCGCGCGCCTCGCCAGGACCGTTTACCGCGCAGCCCATTACGGCTACCTTTATTGGCTTTTCTATGTTAGCCACGCGCCGCTCTACCTCGGACGCTATCGCGATCAAGTCGATCTGCGTTCTTCCGCACGTCGGGCATGATACGAGATTTACTCCCTTTTTGCGCAAGCCCAAAACACGCTGGATTTCGTACGCCGCGTATACCTCCTCAACTGGATCCGCCGTGAGCGAAACGCGCATTGTATCGCCTATTCCCTCCGCCAAAAGCGCGCCTATCCCTACGGCGGATTTTATCGTTCCGGCTCTGAGCGTTCCCGCCTCGGTCACGCCGATATGGAGAGGTATATTGCTCGCTTTGCTGAATTTTCGGTACGCCTCAATAGTAGTCGGAACGTCCGAAACCTTTATTGACACGACTATATCGTCGAAATTCAAATCCTCTAAAATCGCGATATGCCCCGCCGCGCTCTCCACAAGCGCGTCCGCCGTCACGCCGCCGTATTTCTGTAAAAGCCTTTTTTCAAGCGAGCCGCCGTTTACGCCGATTCTGATCGGTATTCCGCCCGCCTTCGCCATTTCCACGACCTGCTTAACTCTGTCCTTATCGCCTATATTGCCCGGATTTATCCGCACCTTATCCGCGCCGTTTTTCATGCACTCCAACGCGAGCCGATAATCAAAATGAATATCGACTACAAGCGGGATCGAGATCCGCCTTTTTATATCCTTAACCGCTTCCGCCGCCGCCATATCAGGCACGGCAACGCGGATGATCTCGCACCCCGCGTCGGTAAGCCGCGCGACCTGCTCGACCGTCGCGTCAACATCGCGGGTGTCGGTATTGCACATAGACTGAATCACAACGGGATTTCCCCCGCCAATTTTAACGCCGCCTATGTTTACTTCTCTTGTTTTCATAATTTTCGTTCCTTTCATCGTATCAGCCTCATGATATCATTAAACGAAATAAACAATATCAGCGCGAACAGAAGCATGAAGCCTATCGCGTGTACCGCGCCCTCCTTTTCGGGCGGCACGGGCTTTCTTCTTATCAGCTCCACTATCATAAACACAAGCCTTCCGCCGTCGAGAGCGGGGATCGGAAGGAGGTTGAATATGCCTAAGTTTATCGTCAGAAGCGCTACGAGATTAAGAATATTCAGCCATCTGTACACTCCGGAATTTACTACTTCGTGAACCTCGCTGACTATTCCGACGGGGCCCGACATCTGATCTATTCCGACCTCGCCCGTAACAAGCCCCCAAAGCGACTGATACACGAGCTTTACCACAAATATTGTTTTGTTGAACGCGTGACCCCATATATTCTTCGCATTTACGTCCTCTATACCTGCCGCAAATCCCATTATATAACCGGTTGAGGTGGTGGTTTTGCCTACCATTTCCTCATCGCGCGGAATCTCGTCCGAATACATAATCACTTCCGGTTCTTCCTCGACTCCGTTTACGGTGCTCACCGTCTCGATACGATCGTCTAAATATTTTACCGTAACAACCTGCTCCGACGGACGCAGCGTGAAATTGAGCCTCTCGCGTCCGCGCTTGACCGTTATATCTATATCCTTGTTCAGCTGAAAAGTGCTCTTCGCAAGTGTTATGTCATCGTATGACGCGATATGTTTACCGTTTATGCGTATGATCTCATCGCCCTGCATCACGCCGACCTGTTCCATGTAGCTGTTCGGCACTATGCTATCAACTACATTCGTACGCATTGGCGAAGCCATGCCGACCACAAAAAGCATCAGTACAAAACCGAGTATCACATTCGAAACGCCGCCCGCTATGATTACAAGTATGCGTTTCCACGCCTTCTGATTGCAGAACGCGCGCGGATCGTCCGAGTCCTCGCCGTCGCCCTCGAATTTGCAGTAGCCGCCGAGAGGTATCGCGCGTATCGAATACTGCGTTTCGCCCTTTTGACGCTTGAATATCGTAGGACCAAAGCCTATCGCGTATTCGAGCACCTTAAATCCGAGCAGCTTCGCCACCGAAAAATGCCCAAATTCGTGGAGCGATACCATCACGAGAAACATTACGATTGTTACTATTGCCGTTACCAATTATTTTTGCCTCCTATATACAAATTCCTTTGCCGCTTTGTCGGTTTCGAGAATTTCCTCCAATGAGGGATCGTTTATTTTTTCTATTTTATCCATAGCCTCCGCTATCGCGTCCGCGATCGCGAGGTACGGGATTTTTCCGTTTAAGAATAATTCCACCGCCGCTTCGTCCGCGCCGTTGAATACCGCGGGCAAATTGCCGCCCTCGCGTCCGGCTCTCTGCGCCAAAGCGAGCGCGAAAAATGTGTCGGTGTCCGGCTCTTCGAATGTGAGCGCCGGATGCTCGGCGAAGTTCAGCTCGTTTTTCGTCATAGCAAGTCTGTTCGGGTACGTCAAAGCGTACTGGATAGGCAGACGCATATCGGGCGCACCGAGCTGCGCTATTATGCCGTTATCCACAAATTCCACCATCGAGTGGACTATGCTCTGCCTATGTACGAGCACCTTGATTTTGTCTATATCCACGCCGAAAAGCCACTTCGCTTCGATCACTTCAAGCCCCTTGTTCACGAGCGTTGACGAGTCGATTGTGACCTTCGCACCCATATCCCAGTTGGGGTGCTTGAGAGCGTCACCGGGTGTGATGTTTTCAAGCTCCGCGCGCGTTTTTCCGAAAAACGGTCCGCCCGACGCGGTTAAAAGTATGCGTTTTATCTCCCGATCATCGCGGCAGCCTTGAAGCGACTGAAAAATCGCGCTGTGCTCGCTGTCCACCGGAAGTATTTTTACGTTGTTTTCCTTTGCAAGCTTCGTCACGATATGACCGCCCGTGACGAGCGTTTCCTTATTGGCGAGGGCGATATTCTTCCCCGCCTTGATCGCCTTGATGGTAGGCTCCAAGCCGGAAATGCCGACCACCGCCGTAACGACCGTGTCGGCTCCGTCAATGCGCGCGGCTTCGATAAGTCCGCTTTTGCCCGATACTACCTTTATCGGAGTATCGGCTAATTTTATTTTAAGCTCCGCCGCCTTAGCCTCGTCCGTAACGCAAACAAGCTCCGGCAAGAACTCCCTCGCCTGCGCTTCGAGTAATCGTATATTTGCCCGCGCCGACATTGCGCGGATTTTTATATGCGGGTACGCGCGCGCGATTTCAAGCGTCTGCGTACCGATCGAGCCTGTCGAGCCTAAAACGGATATGTGTTTTTCTTCCATAATTAATCTATAAATGTCCCTGCTCCTGTCGTAAAGGATATTAACATTATAAAATGTATAATCGGCGCAATATACAGAACGCTGTCAAATCTGTCCATAAAACCGCCATGTCCCGGGAATATCCATCCGAAATCTTTTATCCCGCTGTCGCGCTTTATTGCTGATGCTGTCAAATCGCCTATCTGCGACAGCGTTCCGCAAACAAGCCCGTATATTGCCACTATAACATACGATCTTATTCCGGTCGGATTTATCGTAAAAATTAAATTCCACGCTCCCGAATAAGGGAAATACATATTTACAATAAATGTGTATATCAAGCAAGCGATTGCCGCGCCAATTACTCCGCCTATCGAGCCTTCTACTGTCTTTTTCGGGCTTACATTCGGTATCAGCTTATGCCTTCCCAAAAATCTTCCGGAAAAATACGCGAATGTGTCACACGACCATGCGCATATAAAAATCAGCAGCATATACGGCGTTCCGTACACAGACTTTGCCAGCCACACGCAACCCATTGAGATTACAATATACATCGTCATAAATCCGCTTGACAAAATGTTCTTGTAATCACGTTTACCGTGTTCAAACACCGCCAACGCCATATAGAGCATAATTGATACAATAACCATTGCAAATACATATACATATGATATCATAAGTCTTAAGGCGGCATCATCTACAAATAATGAAAAAACCATCGGTACGGCAAGCGTAAGCGCAGCCGAGATGAATCCTACAACCTTCATCGCGGTATCGGCTTTGGTCGCGGTATAGCACTCGAAAAGCATCATAAATATCACCGCCGCAAGCGCGATTGTGAATACTATCGGCGGCGCGAGCAGCACCGCTATAAATACCGCCAAAGCGACCGCGCCGGTTATAATTCTCGTTTTCATTTGTTATATCCCCCCAAACCTTCTTCCGCGATTTTGGAAGTCATGTATTGCTTGTCTGAAATCCGCCGGAGTGAAATCGGGCCACAGCTTATCGGTGAACCACATCTCCGCGTAGCTCACCTGCCAAAGCATGAAATTTGACAATCTTTGCTCGCCGCTCGTGCGGATAAGCAGATCCACGTCCGGCTGTCCGGCGGTGTAGAGCGCGTTTTCAAAATCCTCGGCGGTTATCGTATCGGGCGCGGTTTTGCCGCTTTGTGCGTCCGCAGCCAATTTTTTCGCCGCGCGGACTATTTCCTCCCGCGCACCGTAATTTAATGCGATATTCATAACAATACCGTCGTTTTTGCTTGTGAAGTTCTCGGTTTTTATGATCTGCTCCTGAATTTCTTCGCTCAATTCCGCGCGCGAGCCTATCACGCGTATCTGCACGTTCTCCCCCGCCAAATCGCGCTCGGCGTTTTGGAGATAGCCGAGGAGCAAATTCATCAGATAATCCACTTCCTCCTTCGGGCGCTTCCAGTTTTCGGTAGAAAATGCGTAGACGGTGATGTATTTTATGCCCATATTGTTGGCTTCGGTGATGATTTTTTTAAGGCTCTCCGCTCCCGCGCTGTGTCCGGCGCTTCGCGGGAGTCCGCGTCTTTTCGCCCAGCGTCCGTTTCCGTCCATAATTACACCGACATGATTGGGCAGACGCGTTAAATCTATTTCTCTTTTTGTTTTACGCTTAAACAGCATGTTCTATTCCTTTCGGAGTTATTTTTTTATTTTTTAAATACGCAAAACGGGCGACCGCGAGGGTCGCCCCTACGATTTTGTGATTTTAATGCGGGCGGATAATATCCGCAGGTGTTTTAATTGCAGATAATTAAACCCCTCAGTCAGCTTCGCTGACAGCTCCCCTAGTAGGGGAGCCAAATGTGTAAGCCTCCCCTACTAGGGGAGGTGGCGCCGCAGGCGTCGGAGGGGTTTATACCTCTAATATTTCCTTTTCCTTCGCCGCACAGATGTCGTCTATCTCTTTTATATACTTGTCCGTCATCTTCTGAATGTCCTTCTCCGCGTTTTTCACATCGTCCTCGGTCATGTCGCCGTTTTTCTTCTGCTTCTTGAAGTCCTCCATAGCGTCGCGGCGGACGTTTCTTATCTGAACCTTCGCTTCCTCGCTGTACTTCTTGACCGTCTTAACAAGCTCTTTTCTGCGCTCCTCAGTGAGCGGCGGGAAGTTGAGACGGATAACCTTGCCGTCGTTCTGCGGCGTGATACCTATATCCGACTTGTTTATCGCCTTTTCGATCGCCTTCAGGGCCGTCGCGTCCCACGGCTGGATAACAAGCATTCTCGGCTCGGGTACGGATATTGAGCCAATCTGTGCAACCGGCGTCATTGTGCCGTAATATTCGATTGCCACCTTGTCGAGCACCGACGGATTTGCGCGTCCCGCGCGGATCGTTTTAAGCTCTCCCGAGTAGCCCGATATTCTTCTTTCCATTCTCGCTTCGATTTCAGGATAATTTCCCATAATTTTCTCCTACCTTTCTTTATATAATTTTATTTATTTCAGTGTAATTTGCCGTCGTTGTTTACGAGCGTACCTATTTTCTTGCCCTTTACCGCTCTTACTATGTTTTCCGGATCGTTAAGTCCGAATACGAGTATCGGCATACCGTTGTCGCGGCACATTGAAGCCGCCGTCGAGTCCATAACGCCGAGATTTTTTGATAAAACCTCGCTGAACGAAAGAACATCGTACTTCTTCGCGTTGGGGTTGGTGTTCGGGTCGCTGTCGTATACCGCGTCAACCTTTTTCGCGAGCAGAATTATATCCGCCTCCATCTCAACGGCTCTCAGCGCCGCGGCGGTATCGGTGGACATGAACGGATTTCCCGTTCCGCAGCCGAATATGACGACTCTTCCCTTCTCCAAATGCCTTATAGCTCGTCCTCTGATATAGAGCTCCGCGACCTGACGCATCTCTATTCCCGTCTGAACGCGTGTTTCAACATTGCAGTTCTCCAGCGCGCTGCAAAGAGCAAGCGCGTTTATCGCCGTGGCTAACATTCCCATGTGGTCGGCTCTTGTCCTGTCCATATTTTCTCCGCTGCGTCCGCGCCAGATATTTCCGCCGCCGACGACTATGGACACCTGCACGCCCAAATCAACGACCTTTTTAATACTCTCGCTGATGCTGGCGATAGTCTTTTCATCAAGACCGAACCCGTTTTCTCCCGCAAGCGCCTCGCCGCTTATTTTGATAAGCACTCTTTTGTATTTTGCCGCCATATCCCGTCCTCCTTTAATTTTGGAATTTTATAATAACCTATTTTATATTATACTATTATTTACTAAAAAAAGCAATAGCGAATTAATATTATCCGTTAAAATACGCATCTATTCCTTCCGCGATCGAGCGTCCTATCGCTTCCGCTTCGCTGTCGAGGATCGCCATGTCGCCGGCGTTGTCGAAAAAGCCTATCTCGAGGTACGCAATCGTTATCGGGCTTTTGCAAAACAGTATCAGCTCGGGCAATTCTATTGTTCCGCCGCTGTACTCGACGAGACTTGTATTTTTAACTATCGCGCTGTTTATACACTGTCCCAGTCTGTTCCCGTCGTCGGCGTAGCTTTCGGAAATGCCGTATTGATCGTATACGCCGCTCATTTCTATGTATGCGCTGCCGCTGCCGCCGCCTGCGTTCGAGTGAATACACACAAACGCGTCCGCGTCCGGCTCTGTACCGCCGTCGGGATAGCAGCTTTCCAGGCGCTTTGTCATTGACGGGTTTGAATTATTATCGCGCGTAAGGCGCACCTCGTAGCCCATTTCTTCGAGGTACTGCTTGGCATACATGACATTGCGCAGGTTTATATCGCCTTCTCCGTCTCTGTCGCCGTTTGCTATCGGATACCAGCACGAGCCGTTTTCTGGCGCACGTCCTGAGCAGCCGTAGCCTTCGCAGTTCTCTGTGCGGCTGCCCGTTTTCCAGTGCCGCCATTCGCCCCAGCCCTTGTCGGTATGGGTCCAGCCCTGATTTGCCTTTTCCTCGTCGCTCATCTCGTCCGAGGTCATACCGTGTCCGGGGTCGAGGACGATTATTTTTTTATCCTCCTCGGCGGGCTTTTCCGTTTCCGTGTTTAATACGATCTCCGCAGTCGCTTCGGGCGTAACGCTTATCTCAGGACTCGGATTTTCTTCGGAATTATCGCTGCGCCTGCCGACATACGCGCCCAACACAGCCGCCGCTGCCGCCAATACGGCAGTCAAAATTATAACCAATATACGTTTTTTCAATACGATTCTCCTTTGTATTCCCCAATTTTTATATTTTTTCAAAAACAATCACGCGCGCGGCAAAATCGCGCATATCGTAATTTATCCTAATACCTCTGTACATAAGCATATCGCCGCCGTAGATCTCTCCCGTTTCCACGCTGCGGTAGCGCGCTTTTTCATCAAGTCCGAAAAGCTTTAACCACGGATTTTTCGACTGCGCGACCGCAAGAATTTTACAGGTAAACACAAACGCGCGCGATTTATCCTCCGAAACTACCTCCCAGCCGCAGTAATTGCTCTCATACGGATTTTGCAGCCTGTACAGATCCCCCGTGCGGATAAACGAGCGTATATTTTTCACAAACTCAACCTGGCGTTTTACCTCTTCAAATTCCGTATCCGTCATTTTTGTAATGTCAAGCTCATATCCGAACGCTCCGGCATAAGCGGCTCCGGCACGGGTTTCAAGCGTCGTGATCCTTCCGCACTGATGATTTGGCGAAGCCGTAACATGCGCCGAGATCGAGCTTACGGGATAACACATTGACGTTGAATATTGGATTTTCAGTCTGGCAACGGCGTCCGAATTGTCGCTTGCCCATATCTGCGGCATATACGCCAAAATTCCGGGATCAAACCGCCCGCCTCCCGCGGAGCAGCCCTCAAACAGCACGTTCGGGAACGATTGCGTTATGGTTGACATAACTTTGTAAAGTCCGAGCGTATACGCGTGATTGAAGCCTTCATACGGCATATCCGTCATTTGGCGGTTCATATCCCATTTTATGTACTCTATATTCGCTTCCGAAAGCATCTTACTTATCGTATTTATAACATAATCGCAAACGTCGCTGCGGCTGAGGTCAAGTATAAGCTGATTTCGTATCTCGACAGGTTCACGCCGCGCCGTTTTTACAGCCCAGCCGGGATGGGCGCGATATAAATCCGAATTTGGACTGATCATTTCCGGCTCTATCCACAAGCCGAACTTCAAGCCGAGCGTGTTTACCTTTTTCGCGAGCCCGTCAATGCCCGACGGCAGCTTGTTCTTGTTCACAAACCAATCGCCGAGACTTGATTTATCATCGTTTCTGCTTCCGAACCAGCCGTCATCGAGAACAAAAAGCTCTATTCCGGCTTCTGCCGCCTTTCTCGCTATATTAAGCAGCTTTTCCTCGGTAAAATCGAAATAAGTACCCTCCCAGTTATTTATCAGAACAGGACGATCCTTCCTTGCCCACTTGCTGCGCATCAGATGGTTTACATAAAGTTTATGGTATTCTCGCGATATATCTCCGTACCCGTTCTGCGAGAAGCATATAACGGACTGCGGCGTGCAAAAGCTATCGTTCGGTTTAAGCGTCCAGCTAAAGCCGCGCGGATTTATTCCCTGGCGCACGCGCAGTATGCCGAACTGATCAACCTTCGCCGCAGTGGAGTGATTACCGCTGTAAATCAGTGAAAACGCATATACGTTTCCATGCGTTTCATCCGCGCCGGCGTCGGCTATCATCGCAAACGGATTTACCTGATGTCCGCTGCCGCCGCGCGCGTTCTCCGCCTCAACATTCAATCCCTGCGGCAGAGGCGTTGAGAACATTTCTCGTTCCCTGCCCCATGTTCCGGCAAAATGCACCATTTTGTAATCGCCCATAGGTAAATCGACGCTTGCCGAGTACGCGCAGGTAAGCTCGGCGTCCGCGTCCGATTTGTTGACTATAACCGCATGGCGCGCGATAATGTTGTATTCGTCGAATACGACGTAATAGAGCCTTATTTCCAACTCCGATATGTCGTCTTGCAGAGTTATTTCGAGCGTCCGCGCCTCTTTGCCGAAAAGACACGGCATGTCCGCGGTTCCCATAGCTCCCTCATGTATTTCACATTTTACAAATCTCGCCCTGCTGACCGAATCGCCGTATTTATTTGTAATACGGTACGCCGGTTCTCTTAGATCCGTATACCCATACGCGGGATATTCCTGCGGGTACACATCGAGCGGAAACGCGTTTGTGGCAAATCCGAGGCCCTCGCGCCATTCGTCTGTCATAGAAGAATAATCAAAATCTTCGAGCTTTCTTCCGAAATGGAGGTTAAGCAGATCGCCCTCGTCGGTTATATGCATAATATAGCTGATATCCCGCCCTTGAAGATGAATTGTATTCCCGTTTTTAATAATCATTTTCTTCTCCTCTACTTAAAAATTATACAGCAAAATCCCAATAGTCCGAAAACTATCGGGATTTTATCTTTACTTAGTTTGTCACAACTGCACCTTCGCATACAGGCTCGGGTACGGCTGTGTCGTTCCATGCGAACACACGGCATGAGTATTTTTCGACACCGGTCACTTCGATACCGTCAAAAACGACCTCGCCGTCAGAAATATCATTGTCCTTTATCCGCACGCACTTCAGCGCTCCGTTTTCGTCATAAACGGCAAGAATAAGCTTTACCGGTTTATCGACATTAACGGTGCGAGCGCTGACCGTTCCGCCAAGTACGCCGTTTTCGAGCACGGGCGCCCGAAGTATCTCAACTCTCGGCGTATCGGGAGCCTGCGTCGGCTCTTGAGTAGGCTCGATTGTCGTTTCCTCAGTCGGTTCCGGCGTCGATTCCTCGGTCGGCTCGGGCGTCGGTTCCTCGGTCGGTTCCGGCGTCGGCTCCTCAGTCGGCTCAGGCGTCGGTTCCTCGGTCGGTTCCGGCGTCGGCTCTTGAGTAGGCTCGGGCATCGGTTCCTCGGTCGGTTCCGGCGTCGGCTCTTCGGTCGGTTCCGGTGTTGGCTCCTCGGTCGGCTCAGGCGTCGGCTCTTCGGTCGGCTCAGGCGTCGGTTCCTCGGTCGGTTCCGGCGTCGGCTCAGGTGTTGGTTCAGGCGTCGGCTCAGGTGTCGGTTCCGGTGTCGGCTCCTCGGTCGGCTCAGGTGTCGGTGTTGGAGTTGGGGTCGGCGTCGGAGTGGGCTTCGGTGTCGGAATCGGGGTTGGGGTCGGGTCTATCTTTACCTTTGATACAGACAGTCCGCCTATATCAATACGCTGTCCTCCCGCATAGAAAGCAAATCTTTCCATAGCTGTTTTCTCCGCGGTGAAGCTTTTGGTTGAAAGAACCTTTCCCTCGGCGCCGCTTATTGTTAAAACTGATTTCCTTGATTTATCTATTTCAATTTTTACGTCTATCCATTCTCCCGCCGGTATGCTTTGATTATTTTTTATTGACAAGTACGGATCGTACGGCAAATCGCTCGAACTGCCTAAAGTCGAGTCTGTTATGCCGTATATTTGCATACTTGAAGCGCTGCTTCCGTAAATTGCCGAAAAATCGACAATCAGCCGTTCATCATTACCGAGCTTTGTAAACTCCGGCACACCGCATGACGAATCAATAGTAAATGACGGTCCGCGCTGTACGGACGCGGTCTTTCCACCTATACAGCTCAATACATTACCGCTTGACGTTGTTTCCGTTAAAGCAAAACCGCTTTCTCCGTCGCCGCCATCGCCTCTGGAACCTACCAGCAAATTGAGCTTGCCGAGCGTCTGCGATTGGTCGGTCTTACCTTGGCGTCCCACAGTTATACTGCTGCTTTTATAGCTTTCAAAGTTATCGCTGAAATACGTTTCTCCGGATACCACCTTTACCTTAAACGTATCGGACATATCGCCCGATGTAACCGTAATGGTCTGTTCGCCGAGCTTATTCGGGTCGAAATTATTGCTTACGGTAAATCCTGTGGTAAGGTCAGTCGTGCTGCCATTTTCGGTTACCCCTTTTACTTCAATACCGGATATGTCAAGCTGCTGCCCCTGTATATATTCCGTCTTGACCGGAGGCTTGATAATCTTTATATCCTCTATCTCTCCCGTAAACACTTCGTTGCCCATGTACATGCTTACATGCGGCGGCTGATTGTACGCTGTCTGCTCCGCAGAAACTCCGCTTCTGTACAAGCTGTCGGACATAAGGGTTTTTATTTTGTATTCCGTTGGAATATTCGTGGAGAAGACACGCAGCTTGCTGCCGTCCGTTGTCGGATATACAAGCTCCTCGCGCCAGTCGCCGAACAAATCGGCTTGAATCGACGGATTTGCCTTAGTTCCGTTTATGCTGGCGCAGCCATATCCTCCCGCATTGAATATTTCCCTCATTTCCTTTGCATTATTATCCCAGCTTTTCACAGAGATTCCGTCAAGCAATTCATCATATAAATCGCCGTCCCAAAATACGCGGAAATTAACGCTCAAGCCATAGTTTTCGAGAACAAACTTCGTACCGCCGTCCGAACGGTATGTGCCTACTCCGGCAAATTGATAATATCCGCCCGCACCGACATTAGCCATAATACCGCGCCCTGTATCCTTTGTGTTCCCTTGATGAAACACAAGACTACCTGTATTGGCGTTTATCACAGACATACCGAAGTCGCAGCGCACTCCCTGACTGTTCGTATAGCCATAGTCTCCTTCTTTATTATTCTTGTCTCCGTCCTCATGAACGGTAAAAAATTCAAGAAAGTTATTTGTAGGATCGTAATTTCCTATATGAAGCGCATCGCCGTGCTCCTTATATGTACACCAGAGCGGTCTGAAACAATTTTGATCGTCAACCTCCATGCAAAGCGCGCCGGTAATAAATTCGTCTTTGCCGTCGTTATCAACATCCGCAACGGTGCAGTTATGATTTCCGTTGCCCACATATTGATATGCGCCGTCATAGTAGCCAGGCTGATCGCTTTGAGTATCAAAACGATAATCTGCCGAAAGTTTCCCGCCGCTGAAGCTTACTCCCGCGATGCTCGTGCGCTGTTTTCCGTTTCTTCCGAAATAATATCCGCGAAGATATACCGCATACGGCTTAACGCCGTCAAGATATGCCACACTCGCAACAAATCTGTTGCAGCGGTTTCCGCCGTCGTCTCCAAAATCAGTTCCGTTATCCGTTCCGCGCGCGGTGGGAAGTTTTATGGTATCCATAGCGGCGCCCGTTTTGCCGTTAAATACCGTCAAAAATTCTTCGCCTGTTCTGACCGCGCCCCAATCCGCTCGGTAATCGGTAGTTTCGTTCTTAGCGTCATCTATTCCCGATATGGAAGTATCATTTTTAGCCGCCTTTGAAACATATTGACCTGCCGCGTCTTTGGAGCCCAATGATGTTTGACACATCATTTCCGCTTTCCCGTCTCCGTCAAAGTCGTACACCAAAAATTGAACCGTGTGCGCGCTTGAATACACATTTTTGCCGAGGTTTATATCCTGCGCCCACATTTTTGTTCCGTCCAATTTATACGCCGCAAAACGCACCGTACCCGACTGTGATTGTATTCCGTCGCCCGGTGAGCCGACGTCATGCTCCGACGAAACCCATTTTACGACAATCTCATATTCTCCGTCTCCGTCCAGATCTCCCACCGAAGCGTCGGTCGGTGTAAAATTAAAAGTCCCGACAGTCTCACCGTTTTTTGTAGTTATCGTCTCTGCCGCCGGTTTTACAAGCGGTATATCAAAATATGTGCCGGATTTCGGCTTAACCGCCGCGCACTTCTCGCCTTCCTTGCCGTTGACGACCGGCGCGACCTGGTATGTATCATTCGCTTTTCCCGTTTTGTCGGTATAGTTTGTGGTAAATTCTTCATTTGCCAATAATGCTCCGTTTTTATAGATGTTAAACGTCACATTATCCGACGCGGTGCCGTAAATCGCGTCTTCCGTCGGAAACAACCGCCACGACAGATAATTTCCGCCGCTTGTGTTCTGTATGTAAAGTCCGCGCGTAAGATTCTTCGCCTCAGGCATATTTCTCATGGTCGAATCGGCGGTGTATAAAATCCCCGGCTGTCCGTCAACCGGCTTATAGCTTACCGCAAATGCCGAAAATGATGAAACGGTAAGAACCGCCGACAATAAAATTGCAATCCGTTTTTTCATACAATAATACTCCTATAATACAGTTACAGCCTCCGAAA
This sequence comes from uncultured Clostridia bacterium, assembly GCA_947631085.1. Classification (GTDB taxonomy): domain Bacteria; phylum Bacillota; class Clostridia; order UBA1381; family UBA1381; genus CANQXJ01. Next base: position 59,472 of record CANRJY010000012.1, read on the forward strand.
CAAAATCCTCAGCTTCGGAGGCTGCATATGCTTTATTATTTCTCTAAATTCTTCTCAAGCTTAACAAGCTCGTCAGCCATTTCCTTCGGAAGTCTGTCGCCGAACTGTGCAAAATACTGTTTAATACCCGTATCTGGATCTTCAACGTCCTTGAGCCACTCCGCTTTGTCTACCGTGAGGAGCGCCTTAACGTCGTCAACGGTCATGTCGAGGTCGGTGATGTCGATATCCTCGGGCTTGGGAAGATAACCTATCGGTGAGTCAACCGCGTCAACCTTGCCCGCGCAGCGGTCGAGTATCCACAGAAGAACGCGCATATTATCACCGAATCCTGGCCACATGAAGTGTCCGTCCTCGTCCTTTCTGAACCAGTTGACATGGAAAATCTTCGGGGCTTTGTCGCCGAGCTTCTTGCCCATCTCGATCCAGTGTCCCCAGTAATCAGCCATATTGTAGCCCACGAACGGCTTCATAGCCATCGGATCGCGGCGTACAACGCCTACAGCGCCCGCTGCAGCCGCTGTTGTCTCCGACGCCATTGTTGCGCCGACGAACGTACCGTGCTGCCAGTCTCTCGACTGATATACCAGCGGAGCGCACTTAGCGCGTCTGCCGCCGAATATGATTGCGTCAACGGGAACGCCCTGCGGATTTTCAAATTCGGACGAGATACACGGACAGTTTACAGCCGGAGCGGTAAATCTTGAGTTCGGATGAGCGAGGTTGTTGCCCTCAGCCACATATTCCGGACCGTTTACCTTCGCGCCCTTCCACTCTGTCGCGTTTACGGGCGGGTTCTTGTCGAGACCTTCCCACCAAACAGTCATATCGTCATTGTTTATCGCAACATTTGTGAAGATCGTATTTTTCTTTGTCGATTCAAGAGCGTTGAAGTTTGTCTTAACACTCGTACCGGGCGCTACGCCGAAGAAGCCCGACTCGGGGTTTATCGCGTAGAGTCTGCCGTCAGGACCGATATTGAGCCATGAAATGTCGTCGCCGACAGTCCATACCTTGTAGCCCTTTTCCTTCAGATACTCGGGCGGAATAAGCATCGCGAGGTTTGTCTTACCGCAAGCCGACGGGAACGCCGCGCAGATATACTTGACTTCACCCTGCGGATTTTCAAGACCGAGTATGAGCATATGCTCAGCCATCCAGCCCTCGTTTTTACCGAGATACGACGCGATTCTCAAAGCGAAGCACTTCTTGCCCAAGAGAACGTTTCCGCCGTAAGCCGAGTTGATCGACCAAATCGTGCTGTCCTGCGGGAACTGAACGATATATCTCTCGTCGGGATTTACGTCCTTCTTCGCATGCAGACACTTTACAAATTCGGGATCGTCGCCGAGCTGCTTCATAACAGCGTCGCCGACTCTCGTCATGATTGCCATATTAAGTACAACATAAATACTGTCCGTAAGCTCGATACCTATCTTCGAGAACGGCGAGCCGACGGGGCCCATCGAATACGGGATAACATACATTGTTCTGCCCTTCATCGAGTCTTTGTAGAGAGCCTTGAGCTTCGCGTACATCTCGTCGGGAGCCATCCAGTTGTTGATAGGGCCGGCTTCCTCCTTAGTCGGCGTGCATATGAACGTTCTGTCCTCAACGCGCGCAACGTCGTTCGGAGCCGTTCTGTGATAATAGCATCCCGGAAGCTTCTCCTCGTTTAACTTTATCATTTCGCCTGTCGAAACAGCCTCCGCTCTTAACGCGTCGAGCTGCTCCTCACTGCCGTCAATCCAGACGATTTCGTCCGGCTGACACATCGCAGTCATTTCGTCAAGCCAAGCTTGAACCGCTTTGTTTTCTGCCATGATACATTCCTCCAACCTATAAATTTATTATGTTGTTAAAAAAATAACATAATTGTCTTTTTTAATTGTTGATATTATACCATATTATTTTAAAATTTGGAATAAGATATTAAAAAATTTTTTATTTTCATGATAAAAATCATAAATGGACAAAAAAAGAGTGCAATATCTAATGATATTGCACAAAAATTTTTAACAAATTATGAATTTTCCGCTCCGATTGTTACCTCGGTTTAATTTTACAGGCGAACAAGACCTCCCAAGAGGTCTTGTTCGCGGAAAAGTTTGTCCTGCTCTGTTTTGTAAAATTACAGTCCCGTCGCAAATTCGTCTATCTTATACGTTCCGTCCGTCTGACGCATCAGAATTACATAGAACGCCGCCTCTGTCTGTCCTTCGGGATATAACGATCCTTCGTACCTCGTCATGTCCACAGTCACCGATACATTGAAATCGTTCGACGATTTCGCATATTCGCGCTCGTCGATCTCAATGTCCTTGATGCTCGCGCGCGTCATGCCGAAAACATAGCCGTCGCCGAAAAATCCGCTCACGCAGCTGTCGGTGCAATACTGTTTCATAGTCTCGAAATCGCTTTTTGCAAACGCTTTGAAAAACGCTTTTATTACCGACACCGGCTGCTTGTTTACGTCCTCCGGATTTTCGTATGTCCAATATGTATTTGCAGCCGCACTGAGACGAACCTTATCCGAGCCGTCGCTTGTCGTTTTGTTATAATCCGGTCCGCGGTCGGTATTGCGGTCTATTTCCGTGTCCCATACCTGACAATTCAGAATATAGTCCGAATTGGGATACATATTCGGCGTTCTCAGGAAATATTCCATATAGCTGAACGGCACATACAAAGTCTCCCCGCGCAGCATAGGCGTTGCTGTGTCGATTATAACAAACGGAGCGCTGTTCGCGGCGCCGCTCTGTCCGAGCGCTATTCTGTCGCTTTCCGGAGCGATCGTGTACATTTCCATGATGTACTCGATCGAACCGTCCTCCTTCACATATGACGCCGACGTCTTTATATACAATATTGATTTACCGTTTTCCCATGTCAGACTGTTTCCGTCCGTAAGAGCGCCGATTTTTTCAAGCGTCTCCCGAAGCGGCAGATATTCCGTGCCATTCTCGAAAAACGGCTTGTTTTCATATTCGATCAAATTGCCGTTGTTGCGCACCTCGATTATGTAACGCTCGTTTAAAACATCGTCCGCGAGCACGCCGCTTGTGAATACCGCCGCCGCGAGCGTTATCGCCGCAAGCGCAGCCGACAGTATATGTGTTACCCTGTTTACCCTTTTATTTCTCGTCATCATAACAAATCTCCTTTCCAGCATTTTTCTGCTGCCCGCCATTCCGGTTGTGAGCGGAATGGATTTCCTGTTTTTATCGGAGACAAGAGCGAGAATTGTGTCAACATATTCCAATTTTTCGACTCTGCTCATATTGGCCGTAACAGCCGCGTCGCATGAGATTTCGCATTCGGCGTTGATCTGTCTTGCCGCAAAATAAACGGCAGGATTGAACCAGTGTACGCATTTAACAAAAGTCACAAACCATTTGCAAAGCACGTCATTTCTGTTTATATGTGTTGTTTCATGCGCGAGCACGTTAGCAAGCTGCGCCTCGGTCATATAAACATTCGGCATGATAAGCGTTTTTCTGAATAAACCTATCGTCAGCGGCGAGGATATATTTTCACCTATTCTGACCGTAACCCGCTTTTTCGTGTACTGTCGTATTTCCGGACACGATATGATGTGTGAACGCTTTTTCATTCCGCGCACAAATACCGCATATGTTGCCATCTTGACCGAAAAAAGCATAATCGCCGCAGCAAGCCACACCGCCGCAAGAATATCAACGGCACCGACTGCCCTTTCCGCTATCCGCGAAACATCAAACGAGGTTTGCCCTGTTTGAGCGGGCCGGACTGCTTCAACGGGATTTACGTTTGCCACGACCTCGTTTACGTCCGGCATAGGCTGTGATATAGCCGTTTGTGTCTGCGGCTGCCGCGCGGTATGTATTGCAGCACGCGGCACGTTGAACCGCACCGGCAGCATCATAACGAGCATTACCGCAAGCCAAACGTAGTAATTCCAGCCCGCCGAAAAATATTTTTTCGTAACCGGTCGCGCAGCCGCGATCAGCGCCGTCAACGCCGCGCCCGCGCATGAGGTTATAAGCATCGCTTTGAAAATCTGTTCAAGCATGATTTAATCCTCCCGTTTTTCCTCCTCACCGAAAATCGCGCGCAGATCCTTTATCTCGTTTTCCGAAAGAGTATCCTCTTCAAACAGCGCCGCCGCAAAATCCTTCACCGAGCCGTCGTATAGGCTCTTTATAAGACCGCGCGTCTGCGAGCGTCTGTAGTCCTTGCGCGAGATAAGCGGTGAATAATAGTACATATTGCCGCGCTTTTCCGACTCAACCGCACCCTTTTCGGTAAGCCTTGTTAAAAATGTTGATATTGTGGTGCGTTTCCATCCTCTGTCCTCGACAGCATTGTTTATATACTGCGTGTTAACAGGTTCTCCCGCCTTCCACAGAACCTTCATAATTTCCAGCTCCGACTCTCCGATATTGATTTTAACATTTTTTTCGGTGTTATTTCCTGACGTCATTAGAAATACCTCCTTTATTTTGACTACTTCTGTAGTCTATATTTATTCTACAACAGTAGTCTCGATTTGTCAAGAGTTTTTTTAATTTATTCCGAAAAAATTATATTTGCAAAATTTGTCTGTATTTACCGCATTTTAACTAATAAATCAAGGAAAATATATCCGATTTTCGGGAAAGCGCGGAATAAAAAAATGTTGAAAATCGTCGGGGATAATGATATAATTTATATATTATAACCTATCGTATAAGATTTTGTGAAGGGAGTTGTCTCATATGCTCAGCGAAACAGTAATCGTACTCGATTTCGGCGGTCAGTACAATCAGCTTATCGCGCGCCGCGTACGCGAGTGCAGCGTGTACTGCGAGGTTATGCCGTACAGTACGGATATCGAAAAAATTAAAGCGAAAAATCCGTCGGGAATTATATTTACCGGCGGACCGAACAGTGTTTATGCGGAAAACGCGCCGAAGTGCGACGAGGAAATATTCCGTCTCGGCGTGCCGGTATTGGGCATTTGCTACGGAAACCAGCTCATGGCGCAGGCGCTTGGCGGCACGGTCGAAACGGCTGACAAGCGCGAGTACGGTAAAACGGAAATAAAGCTCGGCACAAGCAAGCTTTTTGACGGGATAGAAGAAAGCACCGTCTGTTGGATGAGCCACACGGATTTTGTGTCAAAAGTGCCTGACGGATTTAAAATTACGGCGACAACGGCAAGCTGTCCCGCGGCGGCGTACGAGAACGAGGAAAAGAAGCTCTACGCGGTGCAGTTCCACCCCGAGGTAAACCACACCGTGCGCGGAAAGGAAATGCTCAGAAACTTCCTATATAAAGTATGCGGCTGCAAGGGCGACTGGATAATGAGCGATTTTGCGAAACGCTCTATTGAGGCTTTGCGCGAAAAAATCGGAGACGGCAAGGTTCTGTGCGCGCTGTCAGGCGGCGTTGACTCGTCCGTAGCGGCGGTAATGCTGCATAAAGCGGTAGGAAAGCAGCTGACGTGCGTTTTCGTTGATAACGGATTGCTCAGAAAAAACGAGGGTGACGAGGTGGAAACGCTGTTCAGAAAGCAGTTTGACATAAATCTCGTACGCGCAAACGCTCAGGACAGATTTCTTGGCAAGCTCGCGGGTGTGACCGAGCCCGAGAAAAAACGCAAAATAATAGGTGAGGAGTTTATCCGCGTATTCGAAGCCGAAGCGAAGAAAATCGACAAGGTAGATTTCCTCGTACAGGGTACGATTTATCCCGACGTTATCGAATCCGGCGTAGGCGACGCGGCGACGATAAAGAGCCACCACAACGTAGGCGGCTTACCCGAGCACGTCGATTTCAAGGAAATAATCGAGCCGCTGCGCGATTTATTCAAGGACGAAGTGCGTCAGCTGGGAATAGAATTGGGCTTACCCGAAAAATTCGTATGGCGTCAGCCCTTCCCCGGCCCCGGCTTGGCGGTGCGCGTAATAGGTGAAATCACGAGAGAAAAGCTCGAAATCTTAAGAGACGCGGACGCGATTTTCCGCGAGGAAATAGCAAACGCGGGCTTAGAGCGCGATATTAACCAATATTTCGCGGTGATCACCGACATGCGAAGCGTAGGCGTAATGGGCGACGGCCGCACATACGACTACACCCTTGCGCTGCGCGCCGTAACCACCACCGACTTCATGACCGCCGACTGGGCGCGCATTCCGTATGACGTGCTGGAGAAGGCGTCGAACAGGATTGTTAATGAGGTGAAGCATGTGAACAGGCTGGTGTATGATATTACATCGAAGCCGCCGGCTACTATTGAGTGGGAATGATGTACGAAACGGCTGAACACCGCATAAATACTGGGTTTTTCGAAAATTAAAAGGTGTTTTGGCAA
>CANRJY010000013.1 GCA_947631085.1 uncultured Clostridia bacterium
ATATCGAACAGCACGCAGTCCTTCATGTATATGTCCTTACTGTACCACAGCGGATACTTCCATTTGAACATACTCCCGTACAGCTTTATATTTCTGCTTTCCTTCAGCGGCGATTCGCCATCGGCGAATGTGGTATCGTGAATTTCAAGATCGTTTCCCTGAAACAAAGCGCGCTCACCCGTCAGAAATTCCTGATTTATCTTTTTCATGCCATTTTCCTCCTATTTATAATATTGTAGCATAACATCGACAAAACGACAAATGCTTATTGTGAATACTCTGATATGCTTTTCAGTTATATTGCCGCCGCTTGCGAAGAATTTCGCATTGTGGCGCGCAAAGTATGATAAAATGTTCTCTCAGTCGTCAAAATCTTTGATTTTGGTTACGACGTGAGGTTATTATACCACATTACATTTATGCTCGTCAAGCATATATCTAATCAGGAAACACAGTCTCAAAGCATATGCGGAGGAATGTCATATGAGAAAATGAATTGTAAATTTAACAGTTCTTGGCACGAAACGGCCTCTACGCGGCACGAACAGTTCTTGAATATACAATCAGCTCGTGGTATAATATATATTTGAATGAAATAAATTGGAGGTAAAACAATGAAAAAAAGAATTTTCAGTATGTTATTAACGCTGTGCATGCTCTGTGCGCTTATGCCGGTACTTCCGGCGCGGCAGGCGGATGCGGCTCCGGCGAGTGAAATCAAGGTAGGCGACTATGTGCAGATGGGCGTTTATAACGATACGCCTATACTGTGGCGCTGCGTGGCGGTTGACAGCAACGGTCCGCTTATGCTTGCGGATAAGGCGATCGACACCATGCAGGCGGATGCGACGGGAAGCTTTAATACCGAAGGCTCACACGCCCGCCGCTTAGGCGGTACAATCGCTTCAAACTACTGGGGCGACAGCAATATACGCACATGGCTCAATTCCGGCGCCGACGCCGGAACGGTGAAGTGGATCGGTCCGCAGCCCGAGTACAGCCAAGAGGCGGGATTTTTGACGAACTTCACGCCGGAAGAGCTGAGCGCGGTAAAGGAAGTAACGCAGAAATCTATTTTGGCAAGCGCCGATTCGGAGATTTTTGGGCGCACAGGCAATGAGCTTTTTAAATTTAGTTTCTCCGGTCATGTATCCGGCACCAGTATATACAGCTTAACAGCAAATTACGACAGGGCTTATGCCGAGCAAACTACGGAAAAAATGTTCCTGCCCGATGTAAAGCAGGTGTACGCTGTTTATCAAAACGCTAATGTTTTGGGCGAGGATTATTACAAGGGAGCGTATAATGGCGATGAAAAAGTAAGCTATTGGCTCAGAACGCCGAATCCGAACAACGCGGACGGTATGATAATAGCCAATTCCAACGGCGTATTTACCGCAGCTTCGGCGGACAGTAATACTATCGGAGTGCGTCCCGCGTTCTATTTTAACACGCAGTCCTCGATATTGTATGCCGGCAGCGGAACGGCGGAAAATCCGTATGCAAGATCGAAGTTCAGAAGCAGAAGCGTATTAGGAGTGACCGGCTACAGCGGCAAGGATACGATTGCCGATTTGTCGAAAATGATAGAATATGAGGACGGTTCCTCCGCGTCGGGCAGATTTACATATACTATCGAAGGCGAAAATGCAATAAACGCATCAATAGACGGCGACACTCTGACTATCCCGAAGGGACTTGACGCGGGCGAATATTCCCTCACAGTCTCGGCTGTCGAAAAGGGTTCTCTGTATGCTCTCACAAGCGTCGGAGACTATGACTATACGCCTGTTACAACGGATATCAGGATAGTAATATACAGCCCCGGCGAGATAAAAGTGGGCGACTATATCCGATTGGGCGAATATAACGGCACGCCGATAGTATGGCGCTGCGTGAACATTGACGAAAACGGTCCGCTTATGCTTGCGGATAAGATACTTTGCCGCAAAGTTTTTGATTCACTGGGAAACTTTAGGTCCGGCTCGCACTCAGCACGCAAAGTCTGGAGAGACACGATCAGACACTACTGGAGCTCAAACTACTGGGGCGACAGCAATCTTCGCTGCTGGCTAAATTCCGACGCCGCTGCCGGAGAGGTTAAGTGGCGCTGCGGAATTGAGGCCGATTACAGCGGAGAGGCAGGATTTTTGACGAACTTCACGCCGGAAGAGCTGAGCACGGTGAAGGAGGTAACGCAGAAAGCTATTTTGGCAAGATACGATATATATGGCAGCGAGTACTCATGGTGGGTTGATCAAACGAAAATAACGGGTTATGCGCGTTTTCAATATAATTCCGATATAAACGGAGTAATGACAAATTACGACATAGCTTATGCCGAGGCATTGACGGATAAGATGTTCCTGCTTGATGTAAAGCAGTTATACGACGTATATCAAAACGGTGATATTTTGGGCGAGGATTATTACGCGGGCGCGTATGAGGGCGACCAAAAAATATGCTACTGGCTCAGAACACCGGTGCATGAAAATCAATACCTTGTGAGAATATCTAATCCCGACGGCAGCGTTGGCGATACCGCGGCGGACGACAACACTACTTGGGCATATTACCCCGATCATGTGGGAAGGTGTCCGGGAGTTCGCCCCGCGTTCTATTTGGATGAGCAGTCGATCGCTGACTTTATCAATTCCGGCGACGGAACGGCGGCAAACCCGTATAAAAAGCTGAAATTCAGCGGCAGAAGCGTCTTCCCGGTAAGCGCCTACAGCGACAGTGATACAACCGTCGATTTGTCGGAGATAGTTGAATACGAGGACGGAATCGATACGTCGGACAGATTTACATATACTATCGAAGGCGAAAATACATTAAACGCGTCAATAGACGGCGACACTATGACTATCCCGAAGGGAGCAGACGGGGGTATATACACACTCACAGTCAATGCTGTCGAAAAGGAATCTCAGAGCACACTTGCAAGTATTAACAAATACGGTCATTCGCCTTTTACAACGAATATCAGCATAATAATGTATGACATCGGAGATACTCAAACAGGCAAAAATATTCAAATAGGCGAATATGTTCGAATGGGCGAATATAACGGCAAGCCGATAATATGGCGCTGCGTGGACATAGACGAAAACGGTCCGCTTATGCTTGCGGATAAGGTAATCGACATCAAGGTTATGGATGCGGGCGGAAACAGTTTCGGCTCGAGCTCACATGGCACCCGATTAAATAATTACGGTTCAAACTACTGGGGCGACAGCAATATTCGCAGCTGGCTCAATTCCGACGCCGCTGCCGGAATGGTGGATTGGCCCTGCGGAAAACCGCCGTCACAGTACAGCGGAGAGGCAGGATTTTTGACGAACTTCACGCCGGATGAGCTGGGCGCGATAAAGGAAGTGTCCCAGAAAGCTATTTTGGCGTCTTGTGATGTGGATGAAAATAATCAGCCGAAGTGGTACACTGTCGGAGAGAATTTTACAGGTACGGAGCCTTTCGAGCTGGTTGAGAATATAGAAGATGTAACGGCAAATTACGATAATGCTTATGCCGAATATATAACGGATAAGATGTTCCTGCCCGATGTAAAGCAGTTATACACCGTTTATGAAATATTTGGTGATGATTATTACGCAGGAGCGTATAATTTGCAGGACGAGAACAGCGATAAAGTAAGCTATTGGCTCAGAACACCGAAAGCGAACAGCGTAGGCGGTCAGAGAAAAGCCGATCCTAACGGAGCCGTTACCGAGACTCCGGCGAATGCGAACGGCATCGGAGTGCGTCCCGCGTTCTATCTGAATACGCAGTCCGTAGGCTTTAAATCAGGCGACGGAACGACGGAAAATCCGTATTCGGTACGCCGCAACGTATTCGGCGGCGAAGATCCGATCGAGATAAGAGCAACCTACGGCTATGAAAACCGCATAATAGATAATTTGTCGAAGTATATGGCGTATGCGGACGGACACTCTACAGCCAACGAGTTTACATATACGATAGAGGGCGAAAACACGGTAGGCGCGTCAATCAATGGCGACACGCTGACTGTCCCGACTGGACTTGAACCGGGTGAATATCCGCTCACTGTCAAGGCAGTCGAGAATGAGCCGAAATACACTCTCGCAAGCATTTATAAATACGGCTCCGCGCCGGTTATGCTGAATATTAAAGTGATAATTCAGAAGCTCGAGCCGGAAATGACCGTAACAGGCAAGTCGCTTTCGTATACAGGCAGCGCGCAGGAGCTTGTCACCGGTACAGCAAAAGGCGGCACACTCGTGTACAGCCTGAGTGAGAACGGCGATTATTCGGAAAAGGTTGCGACGGCTGTGAGCGCGGGCAACTATACCGTTTGGTACAAGGTGATAGGTGACGCTACTCACAACGACAGCGAGCCGCAGTCCGTAACGGCTTCAATCGCAAAGGTTACAGCGGCAGCGACGGTAAAAGCGAACGAGCTTGTGTTTAAGAACAGGGATCAGTATCTCGTAACCGGTAAAACAAACGACGGCACGCTTGTGTACAGCACGAGCGAGAACGGCGAGTATTCGGAAAAAATCCCGACAGGCAAAGACGTTGGCGATTACACCGTTTGGTACAAGGTTATCGGCGATTCCAACCACACCGACAGCGCGCCGCGGGCGACAACTGCTTCGATTAAAAATATTGTTGGTATAAGCATAGAAAAAAAGCCGATAAACACGACGATTATCGAAGGGATGCCCTTCGACGCGTCGGGCTTAAAGGTAACGGCCGACTGCGGCGACGGCGAAACATTTGAGGTGCTCGGCTACACGCTGTCGGGCTACGATACATCAAAGGTCGGCGAGCAGACCGTTACGGTAACATATGCGGGCAAGACTGCAGAATTTAAAATAACGGTAGAAGCAAAGTCGATGACAAACATAGAGCTTACGCATAGGCCCGACAAGCTGACATACTATCAGGGCGACGCGCTTGACATAGCAGGTATGGTAATTACCGCGTTCTATAACAATAACACATCGGAGTTTATCAATAACAGTGATTGTACGGTAAGCGGATCGGCGGACAATGTCGGCGAACAGACCGTTACGGTAACATATAACGGTCAGACGGTCAAATTTACCGTGACCGTGCTTGAAAGACCTGTTGAAACACAAACGGTAGAAACGCCACTCATAGAAACGGCTGATTTCTACGGCGGCAAGCGCGCTATAATCTCATGTGCAACAGACGGCGCGGACATTTACTATACGACCGACGGCAGCGATCCGACAACAGCATCAGAAAAATATGCGGCTCCGATTGAGCTTACAGAATCGGCGGAGATAAAGGCTGTAGCCGTTAAATCCGACATGAACGACAGCGCCGTTTCGGGTAAAACCGTCACTGTTGAAAGGGTAGCGGCTCCGGTCGCGAGCCTAACCGGAGAGGTCGAGGTCGGAACGACGGTAAGCCTGCTCAGTTCAACCGCCGGAGCGGAAATATACTACACCTTCGGCGACTCGCTTGATGAGACCAACTACAAGAAATATACAGATGAGATAGTCATAACAGGAAGCACGAAGATACGGGCAGTCGCTGCTAAACGCGGCTACGCACAGAGCGAAGGCGTAACATTCGAATACACCATAGCTCCGCCCGAGGAGGAGGAAGAACCGAGCGAGACAAACCGCGCTCTGCTCGACGCGGGAGAAACGATGTGTAAAGCGGGAAATACATTCAGTCTGCCGGCATATATCTATTCCGAAAAAGCCGTCAGCGACTTCCGTTACACTCTCAGCTTTGACAGTGATAAGTTTGAGTATATAGGCTTTGAGGCAGGCGAAGATGTGCCGGCGTCGGCTGTATCGGTAACGGCGAATGAAAACAACGTAACTGTGCGCGGCGCAGTAGACGGGCTCACAGCCGCTGAGGCGTGCGTGCTCATATTCAAAGCGAAATCCGATGTTGAAGCGGACGACTATCTCCTGCCCGTAGACGACATCGATATAAACACCGCCGACAACAGTCTGACAGACATATGGTACTTAGACGGTCTTGTTTCGATAATACCCGAGGGCACGAGCATCACTGCCAGCGCGTTTCTCTCCGACGCGGACGATAACATCATAGAGAACACCGAGGATGTAAAGGGAAATGTGACAGCATGGATACTTGCGGAAACGGCTGAAGAAATGCCCGAGGGCGGAGAACCGATAAGCTTTGATATAATCCTTGCGTTCTACGACACAAACGGCGCGCTTGTCAAAGTAGACACACTCGAAGCGGAGCTGTCCGGCGAGATGGATCTGTTTGAGAAAGAAATATCAATTCCGGAAAACACCGAAATAGGCGACGTAAAACTGATGGTATGGGACAACACAGGCACAATGAAGCCGCTTATGGAAGCTACGCCGGTGGTACATCCATACGGTTATGAGTTGGGTGAATAAGATATGATAAGATGAAAAATTTATACCGAAAAGGCGCTTGTCCTCTTTTATGAGGATAGCGCCTTTTATGCGGTGCATCAGATTGACAGCATACCGTTTCGATACGCATATTGACAATTCTTGCCATTTTTATGCGGCGTTCATCATTTCAAATACCTGTCCTGATCTTGGGTATAAATAAACATGAAGTATTACGACTTGCAAGAGACAAATTATTGCTTGTAAAAAATTGGAAAAATAATAAATAGATTGGGGAATTCTTGTATTTTGTATAAGATTCATTGTTTTGTTTACATAGATTCATGATGATATTATATCAAAAATATATATTCCGTGATACGCTCTTTCATAATCCCATTTTAACAGGCTGTCATAAAATTATTGATTAAACTGTCTTGTGTCATGCCATCGGAATGCAGCGCCGACCGTCAAGAGCGAATAAGCTGAACTCTATAAAATCATGCCAGATCGATTGGATCCTGTAGCTTCAGCTGCGGACATAACATAGACGGTGCGGGGATGATCCGCACCCAGAGCGGCAACTCTGAGCGCGTCATGTTTCCCCTGTGAACCGATTCCCGTTTAGACCCTATACCGTATTGGTATTACTTGTGAATCGTTTCCTGTGTCCTCAAACCCTTTGCCCCTACCCGTAAATTGGTATAGGCTTTGGACTTTGATGATGCCGATGACCGGGGTCGAACCGGTACGGGTATCACTACCCACGGGATTTTAAGTTGTTCCGTTCCATGATTAAGTAGTATTTTTAAGCTTTATTTAAAGTTATTTGGCGCTGTTTTATGCGCGCAAAAATCGCATAGGAAAGCCATATTTGAATTATCTTTACGTTTTTGGCAGTAAAATGGTGGTAAAAAATAATAAACTGCCCTATTTTTTATGTTTTGGCATACACATATATGCTTACAATGTATATTATCGGTATGTATCTGTATATCAAAAATAGGATATGAACTTGGTTTTGCCGCTTATTTACGCCGATTTATTCTTTTCTATTCCGATATTTCATCAGATATTCCCGTATTATTACAGAATGATTATATTTTCGCGAAATTTCTGTTTCCGCTGTTGCAATATTTTACAAATTTCTGTATAATATAACTCTGAAAACATATAATAAATTGAAGGTTGTGATTGATTTTATGAGAAAAAAACAAATTATCTCTTTTATGATTGCCTTGGCAGTCTCTTTTATGTCATCCGCCGAGTTGATTTCGTCTTTTACCGCCGAAAACAGTTTGCTGACGACGGTGTTCGCCTCGGAAACGGATGAGGAATCGGGAGACGCAGACGAGGAAAACATAGATACAGATGAGGAATCAAATGACGAAAGCGATGAGTCGGAGGAAACTGACGGCGCCGCTTCAGATACCGGCGCGCAGACGAACTTCAATAACATCGCGGACGCGTCGGAGGGAACGTATATTGAGGACAGCAGTTTAACCGCTCCCGACACCTCATATTCAAAATCGGCTCTGCTTATGGATATGACAACGGGACGCATGATTTACGGAAAAAATGTCGATGTTAAAATGTATCCCGCAAGCACGACGAAAATAATGACATGTATTCTCGCGCTTGAAAAGGGAAATTTGTCGGACATGGTAACCGCAAATTATCAGGCTTTGGCTTCAATAACTCTTGACGATTCGCAGATAGGTATTCTTATCGGCGAAGAATTTACTTTGGAACAGCTCGTATACAGTATGATGGTCCAGTCCGCAAACGACGCGGCAAATGTCATCGCAATACACATCGCCGGTTCGATAGACTCGTTCGTCGAGCTTATGAACAACAAGGCGCAGGAGCTTGGTATGACAAACACGCACTTTGTAAACGCCTGCGGCGTACATGATGACAACCACTACACGACCGCGCGCGATCTTGCAATTCTCGCAAGATACGCGATGCAAAACGAGACTTTCCGAAACATCGTTAAAACAGTGGTATACAAAATTCCGCCCACGGCAAAATACAAGGTCGAGCGTATTCTTACCAACACCAACCTGTTTCTGAGCACGATCCGCTCGCTACAGTATATGTATCCGCCGTGTACCGGAATCAAGACGGGTCATACGTCGCAGTCGGGCTATTGTCTCGTAGCGTCGGCGGAATATAACGACACGAACCTGCTCGCGGTGTCTATGGGCTGTCCGCCAAACACCGATCCAAATGATAACGAAGGCTCGTTCTCGTACATTGACACGCGGAATATGTTCCAGTTCGGATTTGACAATTACCTGCATCAGGTAATCGCAACGCCCGGCGACATGGTCGCGGATAAAACGGTTTACGAAGCGAAAAATAATCTGCGCGTGGCTTTGACGGTCGATAATGAGGTTTCCTCTCTTATCCCTCAAAACGTTGAGCGCGCGGCGGAGATCGTTCCCGAAATAACTCTTCCCGAGGTCGTCAACGCGCCGGTTGCAAAAGGCGATGTTATAGGCACGGTCACATACTCGTATAAAGGAATGCAGATAGGCTCCGCAAACCTTGTCGCGACAAACGACGTTGAGCTGAATTATGTGCTTCATGTACTTCATATCACGCTTAAAATTATAAAAAGCCCGTTCTTCTTTATACCGGTTATACTGCTTATAATTATAGGCGTCGCGGCATACCGCAGAAAAAAGAAGCTTGAACGCAAAAGACGCATTCAGCAGATACGCCGTAACAGACAGGCAAACGCCGATAATGAGCTGAACCGCCGCACTCCCGACAGGAACGCGTCGAGAACGGAACGTCAGCGCAGCGAAAGCAAAGGTTCTACCTCGCGCTACGGAGACAGCTCTCAGGATAAAAAATAACCACATAATATAAATGCTGTTTCGGATTTTATCCGAAACAGCATTTTATTATTTCCATCGCTTCAGCAAGCATATTGCCGTGCGCGTCAAGCCAATGTATTCTTTTGTCGCGTCTGAACCATGTGAGCTGCCGCTTCGCGTATCGGCGCGATTCTCTCTTTATCGTTTCTACCGCTTCCTCGAGCGTACATTCGCCGTTTACATGATCCATAAGCTCCTTATAGCCTATCCCCTTCATAGAGTTCAGATCCTTTGTACAGCCCATATCCATAAGCCGCTTTACCTCGCCGAGCAGCCCTTCCTCCATCATAATATCCACACGGCGGTTGATTCTATCATACAGCTCGTCCCTGTCCCATTCGATACAGAACATAACGGGCTCATACCTGCTTTCGGCTTGTTTTGTCATTTCCTGATGCTCCGAGATCGTCGTTCCCGTAACGCGGTAAAACTCGATCGCGCGTATTATACGGCGCACGTTGTTGGGGTGCATTCTCGAAGCGGCAAGCGGGTCAAATCTTCTGAGCAGCTCCAAAAGCGCCTCGCCGCCTTGCTCGTCGGCAATTTGTTGAAGCTCCGCGCGTATCTCGTAATTCGTGTCTATCTCGCCGAACGATATATCGTCAACGACCGAATTTATATACAGCCCCGTACCGCCCGTAAGCACCGCGATTTTGCCGCGCGCGTCTATATCGGCTATGGTTTTGTGCGCGAGCTCCGTGTAGTCGGCGACGCTGAAATCGGCGAATACGTCGAGAAAATCCACAAGATGATGCTTTACCTCCGCTCGCTCCGCCGCCGTGGGCTTTGCCGAGCCTATATCAAGCTCCTTATAAATCTGCACGCTGTCGGCGTTTACTATCTCGCCGCCGACGGCTTTTGCTATGTCTATGGCAAGCCGCGTTTTGCCCGACGCGGTCGGTCCGCCGACTGCGATTAACGGTATTTTGTTCATAGTACTCGTTTAAATTCCTTTTCCAGTTCTCTTTTTGACATTTTTATAATGATAGGTCTGCCGTGCGGACAGGTGTTTATATTTTCGAGCCTTAAAACGCCGCGCACGAGCGTTTCCATCTCAGCCATACTCATTTTCCTGTTCGCCTTGACCGCCGATTTACACGCTATCGTGTACAATAATCGCTCGTTTTTCTCGGTCAAAAGCTCCTTTTTCGAGTTTTCCGCCTGAGTGATAAGCTCTATTATAAGCGGTTCAATATCTCCCGCTTCCACTCCCGCGGGAGCGCTTCTGACAAGCACGGCATTGTCTCCGAACTCATCCGTCTCGAAGCCCAGGCTGTCGATCAAATCCTTATTTTCCCTGTACGCGCCGAACTCCGCGCCGGTGAGATTAACAACCTCCGGTTCGAGCAGCATTTGCGAATAAATCCGCTTCACCGCAAGCTCTTTCCTGAGTTCCTCGTATTTGAGGCGTTCGTGCGCGGCGTGCTGGTCGATTATCAGCATATTATCATCCTTTTCGACGATTATATATGTGTTGAAAACCTGTCCCGCGACCTCGAAATATTCGTCAATGACAGCTTCGGTTTGCTCGGGTTCGGGCTCGTCGTTTCGCGCCGTTTCCCCATACACAAGCGCGCGTTCCTCGGGA
This sequence comes from uncultured Clostridia bacterium, assembly GCA_947631085.1. Classification (GTDB taxonomy): domain Bacteria; phylum Bacillota; class Clostridia; order UBA1381; family UBA1381; genus CANQXJ01. The sequence continues at coordinate 10,833 of CANRJY010000013.1, forward strand.
GTCATTTCAACCTTTTCTTCATTTTTCGTGTGATATGACGGATCGGCGACATAGTAATTATTCGCCGCCGGCGGGACGGAATCAAACAGACTTTCCAATTCTCCGTTTTCCTCCCGCTCCGTTCCTTCCTCCGCGTGTGTTTTATCCTGACGGTATCCGTCTTTTTTCTCAAATCCGTGACCGCCCGATTTGCTTCCCGATTTCATAAAATGATTTTCGCGCGGATTGTAGCCCGTATTTTTCCTTAAGCTCTCCGCCAAATCACTTAGATTAAGCTGTTCCTTTGATTCGTCGCGCTCAAATTCCGCGCCAAGCTTTACCTCCGGCACAGCCGCCTCCGAATAAAGCGCGTTTTTTACCGCGTAGTAAACCGCCTGATAAACAAGCCTTTCGTTTGAAAATTTCACCTCGAGCTTTGTCGGGTGAACATTTATGTCAACCAATTCAGGTGATATTGTGATGTTTAATATCGCCATAGGATACTTCCCTATCATCACCTGATTTTTGTACGCTTCCTCGACCGCGCGTATTATCAGCGGGCTTTTGATATAGCGTCGGTTTACATAAAAGCTCTGATAATTTCTGTTCGGGCGCGAAATCGTCCCTTTTCCCGCCGCGCCTTCCACCTTGATACCGTCGCACTCGTAGCTCACGGGAATGATTTCCTTCGCGTAGTCGCCTTTGTAAACGGTATAAACAGCGTTTTCTAGCGAATTGTCGCCGGGCGAGAACAGCTTTTCCTTGCCGTCGATTATCAGCCTGAATGAAATCTCGGGGTGCGCAAAAATAAAACGCACCATAGCATCGGTTATATATCCCGCCTCGGTCGCGTCCTTTTTCAGAAATTTGAGCCGCGCGGGAGTATTGTAAAACAAATCTTCAACGATTACGGTAGTCCCGTCGGGAGTTCCCGCGTCGTACGAGGACAGTATTTCGCCGCCCGTACAGGTCACGCAAATGCCCGCCATATCGCTTTTGCGCTTTGTGTAAAGGCTTACCTTCGCGACCGCGCCGATACTTGACAACGCCTCGCCGCGAAAGCCTAAGGTGTAAATCGCGTCAAGATCCTCGCTTGCCGCGATTTTGCTCGTAGCGTGGCGCAGGAAGCAGATCTTCGCGTCTTCCTCGCTCATGCCCGAGCCGTTGTCGCTAACGCGCATATAGAGCGCGCCGCCCTTTTTTATCTCGACGGTGATAACGTCCGCGTCCGCGTCGATGCTGTTTTCGACAAGCTCCTTTATAACGCTCGCGGGGCGCTCGACCACCTCTCCCGCAGCTATTTTATTTGAAATTTCCGTGCTCAATACATGAATTTTTCCCATGATTTAGCTCTCCTTCGCCTTATTGCTGAGCTCGAACAATTTATTTAAAGCCTCGATAGGCGTAAATGTCGTAACGTCCATAGCTTTAAGCTCGTCCGCGATCTCCGCCGCCGCGTTGTCCTCAAAGCCTATTTGATTTATCGGTTCTTCGTGCTTTTTGTCCTGCTTGTACGCGGATGAAAGCTCGTCGTTTTCCACCTTTTTAAGTATAGTTTTCGCGCGCGTGATTACCTCCTTCGGCACTCCCGCGAGAGCCGCGACCTCTATACCGTAGCTGTCGTCCGTGCCGCCGCGCACTATTTTTCTTAAGAATATTATATCGTCGCCGCGCTTTTTTACGGCTATGTGGTAATTTCTCACGCCCTCGAGCTTTTCCTCAAGCGCGGTAAGCTCGTGATAATGCGTCGCGAACAGCGTTTTCGCGCCGATTTTTTTCTTATCGCGAACATATTCCGCGACCGACCACGCTATCGAAAGCCCGTCGAAGGTGCTCGTGCCGCGTCCTATTTCGTCAAGAATGATAAGCGAGTTTCTCGTCGCGTTTTTAAGTATGTTGCTGACCTCCGTCATTTCGAGCATGAACGTGCTCTGTCCCGACGATATATCGTCCGACGCGCCGACGCGTGTGAAGATCCTGTCGGCAACTCCGATTTTGGCGTATGATGCGGGAACGAAGCTCCCTATCTGCGCCATAAGCGTTATGAGCGCGACCTGCCTCATATACGTCGATTTTCCCGCCATATTCGGTCCCGTTATGATAAGCATTCTGTCCTCGTCAGTGTTCATTAACGTGTCGTTCGGAACGAACATCGCGTCGCGCGCCATTTTTTCGACAACGGGATGTCTGCCGTCCTTGATCTCTATCGCGCCGCTGTCGTTTACCTCGGGCATTACATATTTATTCTTGTACGCCGCCTCCGCGAGCGAGCAGAGAACGTCCGTGAGCGCGATAATATTCGCCGCCCTTTTTATGCGTTCCATTTCCTTTACGACCGCCGCTCTGACCTCCTCGAAAAGCTGATTTTCAAGCGTTATTATCCGCTCCGACGCGCCGAGTATCGTGTTTTCCACCTCTTTGAGCTTCGGAGTTATAAATCTCTCGCAGTTCGCGAGCGTCTGTTTTCTTATATATGTGTCCGGCACATCCTTAAGGCTTGAATTTGTGACCTCGATATAGTAGCCGAAAACCTTGTTGTAGCCTACTCTCAGCTTATTTATTCCCGTAGCCGCGCGCTCCTCGCTCTCGATCGACGCGAGCCATTTTTTTCCGTTGTCCTTCGCGTCGCGAAGCCTGTCCGCTTCCTCGTTAAAGCCCGGCTTTATCACGCCGCCGTCCCTGAGATGAGCGGGCGGCTCGTTGACTATCGCTCTGTCGAGCAAATCGCGTATGTCCTCTATTAAATCAAAATCCCTGACCGTTTCCGAAAGCATAGCCGATTTGGTCTTGCGAAGCGCCCCCTCGAGAGACGGAAGCTCCGTGAGCGTCAGCTTCAGCGCGACCATATCCTTCGGAGTAGCCGTGCCGAGCGACAGACGGCTTATAATTCTCGAAATATCGTATGTGGACGAAAGTATGCCGCCAAGCTCGTCGCGAAGCATCACGCTTTTCGTAAGCTCCTCGACCGACGATAAGCGCTTGTTTATTTCAAGCACGTTAATAAGCGGCTTTTCGAGCCACTGCCTTAAAAGCCTCGCGCCCATCGAGGTTTTTGTCTTGTCGAGCACCCACAAAAGCGAGCCGCGCTTCGCTTTGTCGCGCATCGTTTCGGTGATTTCGAGATTTCTGCGCGTAGCCGCGTCAAGCTCCATATACATATCGGCGCTGTAGACGCTGAGTTTGTTTATATAGCCAATTCCCGATTTTTGCGTATGCTCCAGATAACACAAAAGCGCGCCGACCGCGTATAAAATGTTCGGCTTTTGCGATATTCCAAGCTCCGCAAGGCTGATTTTATTGAACTGCTTCAGAACCGTCCGCTCCGTTTCGCGGCGCATAAAATAGCCGTCGTCGTGAACCTCGGCTTGAACGCGCAGACGCAGACTTATCTCCTTCACAATGACCTCTCCCGCGCCGTCGTTTATAAGTATTTCGCTCGGAGAATAGCTTGCAAGCTCGTTTATAACCTCGTCAATACTGCCTACCTCCGTCGCCTCGACCTCGCCCGTCGAAACGTCCGTCACCGCAAGCGCGAAGCGTCCGTCAGCGCCGAAAATTACCGCGAGATAGTTATTGCTCTTATCGTCGAGAATACCGTCCTCAACGACCGTTCCGGGCGTCATAATGCGTATTACCTCGCGCTTTACTATACCCTTCGCCATTTTCGGATCCTCGGTCTGCTCGCATATCGCGACCTTATATCCCTTTGCGATAAGCTTTGAAACATACATAGCCGCGCTGTGAAACGGCACTCCGCACATAGGCGCGCGCTCCTTCATGCCGCAGTCCTTACCCGTCAGCGTTATCTCAAGCTCCCTCGACGCTTTTATGGCGTCGTCAAAGAACATCTCGTAAAAATCGCCGAGACGGTAAAACAAGATACAATCCTGATATTCAGCTTTAGTTTTGAGATATTGCGCCATCATAGGAGTCATTTTCTCAGCCATATTTTATCCTTCCTCAGTGACAACCGCCGCACGTCGAACAGTCATGTGTACAATTCGGGTCTTGTCCTGTAATGTAAAAATTTATTATCTGATTGACCTGATTTACAAGCGCGTCAAATTCATTCTTCGCCGCGATATAGTCAGCGATCACCTGCGATTTTTTGAGCATCGCGTCAAACGCCTCGTTGTTCTTCCGGATCGCTTCCTCACGCTTTAACTTGCCGTTTTGCATATCGCGCGCTAAATTCATTCTGTTTAAATTAAATTCCTGCAAAAGCGCCTTAGCTTCCTCGTCGTTCTCCTGAGCAAGCTCCAAATCCTTTACCTTCTTCATTCCCTCGCTCGACTGAATAGCCTCGCCGAGCTCTCTTGCCTTTAACAATACTTCCTGCATTTTTATCTCTCCTTTAAATTAATTCTCCGTTTAAATAAGTTCGCCGTTTAAGCTCCATGTGCGCGCTTCCGTTATTTTTACATCTACATATTTTCCCGTCAAGGACGCATCGCCCTTGAAGTTTACTATCTTAGAGCTGTCTGTTCTGCCCGACATCATCGTTTTGTCGGTCTTGCTCGCCCCGTCAACGAGTATGCGCTCCACTCTGCCGACATACGCTTCGTTTTTACGCTTTGAAATCTCGTTCTGCACCTCTAAAAGACGATTGAAATTTTTGTGTATTTCCTCGTCCGTGAGTACAAAATCGAGCTTCGCCGCCGGAGTTCCCTCGCGGCGCGAGTATATGAACGAAAAAATGTTGTCGTATTCCACGCGTCTTAAAATATCGAGCGTATCCTCGAAATCCTCGTTTGTTTCAGTCGGGAAGCCTACTATAATATCGGTCGATAACGCTATTCCGGGAATTTCTTTTTTGATTTTTTCGATTTTTTCCAGATACTCCTCGCGCGTATATTTGCGGTTCATTTCCTTCAAAATCCTGTTCGAGCCCGCCTGCACGGGAAGATGAAGCTGCTTGCAGACCTTGCCACACTCCTTCATCGCCGTAATCAGCTTGTCGCTCAGATCCTTCGGGTGCGACGTCATAAAGCGTATGCGCTCCACTCCGTCAATATCGTTTACCATGCGTATCAAATCGGCGAAATCTATTCCCTCGTCCAAATCCTTCCCGTAGGAATTGACGTTCTGCCCGAGCAGCGAAATCTCGGTACAGCCGCTTTTTACAAGCTCCTTTATCTCGTTTAAAATATCCTCCGATTTTCTGCTTCTCTCGCGTCCGCGCACATACGGCACTATACAGTACGAGCAGAAATTGTTGCAGCCGTACATAACTGAGACCCACGCCTTCCACGGAGCTTCGCGAAGCACGGGAATATCCTCCGCGATTGCCCCATCGCTTTGAGTTATGTCAACCACTACTCCCTTTTCGTGCATCGCGCTATAGAGAAGCTCGGGGAGCTTGTAGAGCGCGTGTGTGCCGAATATGAGGTCAACATGGTCATGCACAGCCTTGATTTTTTCCGTTATGTGCTCCTGCTGGACCATGCAGCCGCATATGCCGATTATCATGCCGCGGCGGCGTTCCTTTATGTTTTTGAGTATGCCCAAACGCCCGAAAACCTTTTGCTCCGCGTTTTCTCTGACGGCGCAGGTGTTGTATATCACAACATCGGCTTTTTCCGCGTCGTCGGTAAACTTAAATCCCGCTTCCTTTAACATTCCGCGTATGCGCTCGGTATCGTTCTCGTTCTGCTGACAGCCGTATGTTTCGGTATGAGCAAGCCGTTCGCGTCCGTACTCGGCAGCGAAATGAGCGTTAGCCTCACGGAGCTTCGCCGAGAATGCGCGCTGACGGCTCAGATCTTCTTCGGAAATTATTTTCGTCATCTGATTTCTCCCAAATTATTATACTATATATTGTATAAAAACACAATACTAAATTTCATAATCCACAACGCGTCTTTCCGCTACGTTCGGACGCACATACGCCGCGCCGACCGCTTTGTGCGCGGGGTGCTGCTGATATTCGTTTAGGTCCGCAACGCTGTCAAATTCGGTCACGAGCACAACGTCGGAAGCGGCGTCGGAGGTTTCGAAATTAAGTCCCACCTCTATGCTTTTGAGCACCTTTATTTTGTCCTTGAGCGCTTCGAGATTTTCCTTTATAGCAAGAGCTTTTTCCGCCTTGTCGGGCGTGTCCGCCATACGCCACATTACTATATGCTTTATCATGATTATTTTCCTTTCTTTGAATATGATTATATACGGTTCGTCCTTGTTCTTATAAAACAAGCGCACCTCAGTGCGCCTGTTTTTATTGTTGTTCCATCTGCAACGCGTCCTGTAACCACCATTCGCCTATATCGATGGCTTTATACAAGTTTTCGCGTTCCGCTTTGCGGTATACCTGTCCTTTGCCGAACTCGCCGGTATTGTCCATAAGCTGAATTTTTACCTTTGTCGCAACCTTTATATCCTTATTGCTGTCAGCTTCCACGATGTCAAGCGCAAGTATATATTTATCATCGAGATTACCGTAATAAATTCTGTCCCCGCAGCGCGTCAGCGGCTTACCCTTATACATAAGCGGCTTTTTCTTTTTTACTGCTGCCATTTCAATGCTCCTTTCCTGCCTGTTTACAATAGATATGACAATTATATCATATGTTTCCTCATTTGTCCAGTATAAATTAAAACTCTGTTCAATTTTCGGTGTTTTTTGCATTCCTGAGCATTTGCCGCGCGTGCTCTATGGCAAGCTTTGTCATGTTTGCGCCGTCGGTCAGACGCGCTATTTCCGCGGCACGTCCGTCGAAGTCGAGCTCTTCAAGCGTCGTTTCGGACTGTTCTCCATCTGAATCCTTTTGTATAAGATAATGATTATCAGCCGTAGCCGCAAGCTGCGGAAGATGCGTTATGCATATAACCTGCTTCGTTTTGCCTATATCCGAGAGCTTTTTCGCAATTTTCACCGCCGCGTTTCCCGATACGCCGGTGTCTATCTCGTCAAAAATAAGCGTTTCGACGCTGTCCGAATCCGCCAAAATTGATTTTATAGCCAGCATCACTCTCGAAAGCTCGCCGCCGGAAGCAATTTTTACAAGCGGCTTAAGCGGCTCGCCCGGATTGGCGCTTATCATAAATTCCACAGCGTCCATGCCGTTTTCGTAAAACTCATCTCCGCTTTCCACATCAACGCAGAACCGCGCGCGTTCCATATTAAGCTCCGCAAGCGATTTTTCGATTTTGCTTTGCAAATCAGCCGCCGCTCTCTCCCGTGATTTAGTGAGAATACTTCCCTTTTTCCGAAGCTCGTCCGTTGTTTCGGAAAGCTCCAGCTGCAGCTCGGCGGTGCGTTCGTCGCTTGTCCTGATATTTTTCAATTCCTCCTCGGACTTCGCCTTGTAGAGCAAAATATCCTCTATGCTGTTGCCGTATTTACGCTTCAGCTTTGATATTACGTCGAGCCGCTCCTCTATATCATCGAGCGTCTGCGGTTCAAAATCGACCGTCGCGCCAAATTCCTTGATTTCATGCGCCGCGTCCTCTATCGAGTACATCGCGCTTTGCAGCGATTCATACACCTCGTTAAGCGCCGGAGTCAAATCCGTTATTCCCGAGAGCGCATTCACCGCCACGCTTATACTGTCGTATGCCGACGGCGTCCCGCCGTTTTCGTACAAATTCGCGTACGCCTCTTCTATTGACGAGGAAATTTTTTCCGCATTTGCCGCGATTTTTCGTTGATCACGCAAATCCTCCTCCTCGCCCTTTTCGAGGTTTGCCGCTTTTATCTCATTTATCTGATATTCCAAAAGCTCTGTTCTGCGCGCCTTTTCTCTCTCGTCCGTGATAAGCGATTTAAGCTCCCGCTCTATTGAACGCCTCTTTTCGTAAATTTGCCGATATTCTTCAAGCTCCTCCGCGTTCGCGGCATATGCGTCGAGAAATTGTATATGTTTTTGCGGTGTAAGCAGCGCCTGATTATCGTGCTGACCGTGTATGTTTATCAGCTTGTCCGCGATTTCCCTGAGAACGCCGAGCGTTACGATGCTGCCATTTATACGCGCCGTGCTTTTACCGTCGCGGTTCAGGCGGCGGCTTATTATAAGCTCGCCGTCCTCGCAGTCTATATCATTCTCCTCAAGTATCGCATTAATTTCGCCGTTCGTGTCAAACGCGGCTTGAACGGACGCGTGCTCCGCGCCGAACCGCACAAGCTCCTTATTGGCGCGGTTTCCGAGGAGCATATTTATCGAGTCTATAATAATCGATTTTCCCGCTCCCGTCTCTCCCGTAAGAACGCTCATTCCGCCGCGCAAATCCACGTCAAGGCGACTTATTACCGCGATATTTTTTATTGACAAATGATTAAGCATTTTATTCCCCTTTTGGTCTGAATACTTTTCTGAGCTTTTCTGTGACCTCCGCCGCCTTGTTTTCATTTTCGGTTATTAAAAGTATTGTGTCGTCGCCCGCGATGGAGCCTAAAAACTCATCGTGCAGCGCAGAGTCGACCGACGCCGCCACGGCGGAAGCCATACCCGGATACGTTCTTATGACAATCGTGTGCAGAGCATAATTGATTTCCTTAACCGTGTTTGAAAAAATATCAATATGCTTATCGGCATCCCGCGAAAGCGCCGGCGGCACCGAGTATACCGAACCGCCGCCCGAATACGGGATTTTTACAAGCCCCAGCTCTTTGATATCGCGCGATACCGTTGCCTGCGTTACCTCAAATCCTTGTTTTTTCAGCTCATTTATAAGCTGCTCATGCGTGCGGATTTGTTTCTCCCTGATTATTTTTATTATTTGTCCCTGACGCTTATATTTCATATATCCTTCCCCCTTCATGTCAAGACAATTTTTTGATTACTGTTTCAAAGAATGACTGTTTTCCTATCTTTATGAGCTCCAGCTCATATTCCGACTTCGTTATTATAATCTCGTCCCCCGCGGACATAAAGCCCTTCACATCGCCGTCGGCAGTTATTATACCCTTTCCGCCCGAAACGGTTCCGTCGAGACGCACGCGTATTTTATGTCTGTCCGAAAGCACCGCGCTCCTCACAGAAAGCATATGCGCGCATATGGGCGTCGCGACAAACAGACTCATATTCGGATCGACCACGGGTCCTCCCGCCGATATTGAATATCCCGTGGAGCCGGTCGGCGTAGCTATTATAAGCCCGTCCGCCGTATATCTGTTTACAAGCTGACTGTCCGAAAACAGCTCAACGTTTATAAGCTGCACTTCCGCCGTCTTTGCCGTTACAACGTCGTTTAGCGCGTGGAACACGTCAAGCCCCTCGCTGCTTCTCCTCTCCACTCGCATCATCATCCTGCGCTCCGTTTCGTATTCACCCGAAAGAAGCTTGGTCAGGGCATCGTCCATATTTCCTATTTCGATCTCCGTCATAAATCCCACTTTACCGAGATTTATTCCCAAAACCGGCGTTTTCTTTTTCGCGCATTCCGCCGCGACGCTCAGTATTGTTCCGTCGCCGCCGAGCACGACCACAGCGTCGCATATGCCGCAAAGCTCATCCTTTGAAACAAAGCGCACGCCGCGCTCTATTACGGAATATTCTTTATCCATATAAATTTCCGCCCGTCCGGCAAGACTCTCCGCCACCCTTATCGTATTGCCCAATCCTATGTCTTTTCCGTCGTTCGGAATTATCGCTATCCTTTTCATAATTTTCTCCCAAATAACATAATTTGTATACCATGTATAATTATACACTATTATCTTCTGTTTTGCAAGATGATTTTTTATTGATTTTAATTCGATACTGTGATATACTGAATACAGGCGAAAAATTTTTAAAGGAGATGACAAAATGGCGTATACATTCAGAGGCGGAAAAAGCTTTAAGCGCTATTCGGCGGATATGAAAAAGTCCCCGATACGCGATATGAGCGACTGCGGCGAATACATATTTTTCATAACCGGCAGCGGCGCGGATCTCAATCCGCTTGTAGCTGCGGGCGAGAATGTAAAAGTCAGCGATAAGCTTGCGGACGCTGACAATTACGAATGTGTTCCGGTTATAAGCTCGGTTTCGGGTACAGTTGAAAACATAGAAGAAAGAATGCATCCGAACGGACGTAGAGAAACCGCCGTCATTATAAAAAGCGACGGATTATTTACTCTCAGCGAGCGTATCAGCGCGCCCGCAGCGGAGCTTACCCCGCTCGAGAAGCTGTGGCTCATACGCGAGGCGGGCGTTACGGAAAGCGACGGCACCCCGTCCCACACGATCCTCGGGAGCAAAAAGGCGGCTGACTATCTTATACTGAACGGCGCCGAATGCGCGCCGTACTCGCGCTCCGATTACCGCCGCATTACCGAAAATACCGACGAGGTAATGGACGGCTTCATGGCCGCTTTTGACATAGCTCATCCGCGCCGCGGCATAATTGTGCTCAACACCGAAATGCGCGCCGCGCGGCAGCGTATAAGACAGATCATACGCTATAACGATAAGCTTGATATTATCACGGTAAAAAATAAATACCCTCAGAACAGCGCCGAAAATCTCGCCAAAACCGCAGCCGGAAGAGTTGTCCGCGATATTAAATCCTGCGCCGACGCCGGAGTTATGATATTGGGCGCGGAATCTCTTTACAATATAGCCGCGGCGCTGAAAACGGGCATGCCTGTTATAACAAAGCCGGTTACCGTATGTGGAAATCTCGTTGCAAGTCCGGCAAATATCAGAGCGCGCATAGGAGCTCCCGTTTCATCTCTGTTCAGCGAATGCGGCGGTCTTAAATCCGAAACCGCGAAAATAATATACGGAAATCAGCTTTACGGCACGGCATGGGACAGAACCGACATCCCGATAACAGCCTCAACCGCGTGCATAGCCGGCGTTTCCTCTGTTCCAAAGGCTGTTTCAAAAAAATATCTGCAATAAAAAACGCCGCATAAGCGGCGCTTTCGGGGCGAAAATATTCGCCCCTATATTTTTGTTACTATCGTTTTTACAATTCTGTGATCCTTGACCTCGACGACATTTATATGAAGTCCGCCGGCGTCGGTTTCCAATGTCTGACCGTCATCGGGTATATATCCGAGCACGCTTATCACAAATCCCCCGAAGGTATCGTAGTCGCCGCTGTCAAGCTCGATATCAAGCTCCTTTTCGACGTCGTCTATGTCAGCCGCGCCCGAGATCTGCCATGCTGAGGAGCCCACGCTTTCTATATCAGCCGTATCCGAGCTTTGACTGCCGCTGAAATCTCCGACTATTTCCTCTATTAGATCCGTCATTGTTATTATTCCATGCACGCCGCCGTATTCATCAAGAACTATCGCAAAGTAGTTTCCGCTCTTTTTCATATTTTCGAAAAGCACGTCCGCATTTATGCTGTGCGGGACAAAATACGCCGGTTTAACCGCCTTTTTCAGCACATTTGTGCGAGATTTATCCTTCAGGCGGAAGTAATCGCGCGTATAAAGCACGCCCACAATCTCGTCAACCGTCTCACGGCATACGGGATAGTGCGAATAGCTGCTTTCATATATGGTTTTCTCCCATTCCTCCTGACTTTCCTCGAGCCACAGCATGGAAACATCCGTGCGGTGAGTGGCTATTTCGTCCGCGGTAAGATCGTCAAATTCGAAAACATTTTGAATCATTTCCTTTTCGTCCTCGTCAATCGTGCCCTTCTCACTGCCCGCGTCCACCATCATTCTTATTTCTTCCTCGGTAACACGCTCCGCATCGTAATTGGGATCAATTCTCATAAGGCGCAGTATACCGTTTGAAACAGTTGACGCAAGCCATGCGAACGGCGTAAAAATCACCGCGAAAAACGATATCACGCCCGACAATGCAAGCCCCGCTTTTTCAGGATTTTTCATAACCGCACGCCTCGGTACCAGCTCTCCCAAAACAAGCGTCACAAACGCCAAAATAACCGTCACAACAATTATCGAAGCCGTCATGACAGCAGATTCGGATATGTTGCTTCCCGCTTTAACAAGCTTATCCGTAAGTCTTCCCGCGAAGCACTCCGCCGCGAACGCGCTCGCCGCAAATCCCGCGAGCGTCACTCCCGCGCGTGCAACGGTCATAAACTTAGAGGATTTTTCCGTAAGCTTCAAAAGCCGCTCCGCGCGTTTGTTTCCGTCCTCGGCAAGATCCTCGAGCCTGTTCTCGTTTATCTCAAATACTGCCGTTTCCGCGCATGTGAAAATTGCTATGACCGATATAAGACATATCTGAAATATTATCCACCATATAATTTTATCCAAAATACTAACCTCCGAAATTTAAAAAACACACAAAAAGACATAGTCCGCGTTTTTCTTTTCAAACGTGGAATATGTCATGCATTCCCTATGTATAATATCACATTGTCGGCACAAATCGCCGCACCCGTCGCCGTCCATCAGCCGGTTGTTCCTCCTGCATAATTTGATTTAAATACAGTATAGCGGATTTTCGCGCTTTTGTCAAGTGGTTTTTGATATTCTTATACCCTTATAAATTTCGTGCGCGCCGACAAGCAGCAAAAAAACACCGAACAGTCTTCGCAGGATCTCTCCCTCAATAGCCATCGCCGCCCACGCGCCGGCAAATGCGCCGAAAATTCCCGCCGCGCCTATTATCGCCGCCGTTTTTATCTCCACATTTTTCTTTTTTATATGGATAATAAGAGACACCGCCGCTGTCGGAAGAAAATAGACAAGATTTATTCCCTGCGCCGTCTGCTGGGATATCGACGTCATAAACAAAAGCGCAGGAATAAGCACCGCGCCGCCGCCGATACCCATACCGCTTATTATGCCGCTCGCAAATCCGACCAAGACCTTTATCATGTATCTTTCAGCTCCTATATAATCATTTTTGCCGCCGTGACCGTAATGACAGCGCCGAATGTGATTTTAAGCCACTTTTTCGGAATTTTATCGAGCGCGTATGCTCCTACGATTCCGCCCGCCGCGCCGCCTGCCGTCACAAGCGCCCAAAGCTTTAAATCAAAAAATCCGTTTTTGATATACAGCCACGAGCTTACCAGTGACATTAACAGTATAATTCCTATAGCCGTGGCATGCGATTTTTTCTCGTCAACACCGAGAAACTTTTCCATCGCCGGCACCACTACGCTCCCGCCGCCCGCGCCGAACAGCCCGTTTAAGAATCCGCATATCAATCCGATAACAATATGTTTCCAATACTTTTTCATAAGCACACCTCCGACTCAGTATACCCGCGTTTTCACGATTATATGTAAAATGCCGGAGACTTTCGTCTCCGGCATTTCGGAAAGAGAGAAGATATTTTTTGATATTGTCTGTGATTTTTAAAGCCGTTTATTTTACGATAACAATTTCCCTGACCTCGTCCTTGTAAATCTTAATAAATATTCTGTTGCCTTCCTCCGCGTCATAAGGCAGTATTTCATCCGTGTCTGCGGTCAGTACATTGTTTCTCGATATTGTCGTATCGACATAGTAAACGTTAACGTCCGAAGGTACGTCATAGTTTACCTCGCCGCCGTCATTCACTTTCACATTCACGGAATTTGCAAACTTTTTTGTAACCTTACCGTAAACCGTTGTGAGATTTTCGGACGGCTCGTTCACCGCTTCCGTTTCCTTGGTTTCGATATCAAGCAGCACTCTGACACTTACTATCTCGCCTTCAGCGTTTGTCTTATACTGAATTATATCGCCCTCCGCAAGCGGCTTTGTTCCATCCTGCGTATTTTTTACGAGCACACCCTCCGCAGCCGCGTACATTTCCGTTTCGCCGCCGTTTTCGAGCATTGTTATTATATCCGTTTCCTCGTCCTTATCGTTTGTTCCGCTCATAACATCCCTAACCACAGCTATCGGAGCTTCCGCGGACGCCGTCATTTCCGAACCTGTGAGCACGATTACCCCCGCGGTGTAATTTTCGGTCATATCGTAAACCATCGCGCTGTATTTCTGCTCGTCCTCAAATACCGACTTGTCGGTTATTGAGTAATCGACCGAATCAGCCGGAATATTGAACACTATCGTGCCGCCGTCAATTCTTACGTTGCCGAGTCTTGAAAGCTGCGCCGAATACTGCGCGTCCGTCAGGCTGTAATTCTTTGTGAAATGCTCCGTATCCGCCGCGCCTGTTTCGGTGTTATCCTTAGCCGCCGTTATTGAGTTTAATTTACCGTCCGAGTTTGTCGTATAGGTTACAAGCTGCTTTGCAGTCACGCCGTCGTGAACAAATTCACCTACCGCGTCCGCCGCCTTCACGCCCGCTCTGCCGTTTACCTTGACTCTGTCGTTAGCCTCCAGCTCCTCTTTTTCGCCTTCCTTTGTAAACAGCTTGAACACGGATATTTCTCTGTTTGGATCGGTGTACGCGCTTATCAAATAAGCGTAATTCGAGCTGAGATTTGACGATGTGTCAACCGCAGCGATCCTGCCCTGGGCATCGAGATAAAATACTCCCGTTGTACCGATCGGTATAGGATACGGGTAATTTGCCGCCACTTCATAGCGTTTACCGTTTATCGTGTAGCTCTTTCTGTCTGAGCTTTCCACCTTGCCCTCCGTCTTATCCGTTGTAACTGTTATGCTGTAAACCTCTTTATCAAGACTTGCCGCAACCGAAAGGACGTCGTATTCCTTTAAATCTTCAATATTTATTTCATTCGCGCCCTTCATCAATCTGTAGCTGACCGCGTCGTCAAGCTTAAGCGCCGGAGCGCCGTATTTGTCTATGATCCTGTTTGACGCGGTAACGCTGTCTACCACTATATTTTCATACTTTGTTACAAACACGATATCATATCTGCTGTCTTTATCGGTGTCGAGCATTGTAATACTGCCCGCCTGATTTTCGATGGATAAAAGCTCGTCGCTCATCTCGGCGCGTTTGCCGTTGTAGATAAGGACCGCGTCGGAGCTGAGCTCAGCTGTTGATTTTCTCGCGCTGTTTTCATTCGCAAAATATTCAACCGCCTTGTGCGAATTTTTCTCCGTAATACGCGAGAAGCTTTCGGATGTCACGGTAATCTTGCTATTCTGATTTTTAATCGGCATGGCGAGTATAACCTCTCTTGTGCCGTCCTTGTTTTCCTTTACATAGTACTCGACATTGTAGCCCAAAAGATTATTCATGTTGTACGCCGTATCGTAGACCTCGCCGTCAATACGGATTTGATCTCTGCCAAGTCCCGATTCGCCAGTCAGGCTTGTGTTCTGTATAGCCTCTACCTGACCTCTCGCCTTTGTCACATTCAGCTTTTCTTCAAGCAGTGTTTTGTCTGTTCTCTCGTAGCGTGCGTTTGAACCGTATCCCGTCTGCTCCATTAAGTCCGCTGTCAGGGCATTATTCGTAAGATACGCTACATTTCCTCTTGATATCGGTTCGTTCATGCGGCAGTCAATGTTATCTCCCAAGCCGTTTGACATACCGACGTTCATATAGCCTGTCGGATAACCGCCCTTATCGGGAACAAGCGCGTCATAGCCTGTAGCCTTGACCATGATAACCATAGCCTCGGCATATGATATCGGGTCGTTCGGTCTGAAGCTGCCGTCGCCGTCGCCGACAACAAGTCCCTGGCTGTTTGCAACATTAATATATCCGTTTGCCCAATGATCGGCGCTCACGTCGTTAAAGTTCGTCTGTCCCATAGCGTTTTTCGCCGCATTTTCAAGTCCAAGCGCGTGAACCGCCATCTTTGCCGCCTCTGAGCGTATGATAGTATCGTCAAGTCTGTATTTGCCGTCAGTGTCGCCCACCATGATATTCAGCGCGGATAAAATCTGCACCGGTTCTTCAAAGCGCGTTCCCCTCACTTCGTCGGGAATCGCCGCGAGCGCGGGAAGGCTCGCCGCGAGCATACCCGCCGCAATCGTGCCGCCAAGAATCCTTTTCATTAAGTCTTTCATTAAAAAATCCTCCTCTCGGGATAACCCCGTACTCCTGATATATAGCCGTTGTGGTTTTATGTTAACTGTTTTATGTTAACCACAAGTCATACTATACACTCTTGTAGGCTTTTTTTCAAGACATAATTTATGGTAATTTACGCGGCGCGGAATTATTTAATATTTGCAGCTTCGGACTTTTTTCGAATAAATTGACTTAATTGGCAAAAAATATGGCAGCGGAATGTTATTTAGTTGAAATCACGCAAAAAATATGATAAAATACCAACAGTAAAAGGATTCAGGAGTAAAATATGGAAACAAACGAAACTATACAAGGCAAACTTGTTTGCAGCGCAAAGGGATTTTTCGGATTTGTCGTACCCGACAGCGACGATGATATATTTATCGCCGGCGAAAACCTTGCGTCGGCGCTGAACGGCGATACGGTTCTTGCGCGTGTTCTGCCGGGCAGCGACACATCGCGTCACCGCGAGGGGTATGTCGTCAAGGTACTTGAACGCGGCAATAAAACGATTGTCGGAGTGATTTATAAAGAAAAGGAAGGCGTCCTTCTTTTGCGCCCCGACAACAGACAAATTTACAATAAAATAAAAATCCGTCCGGACGACGCCATGAACGCAAAAATCGGTATGCGCGCGGCGGCGGAAATTACGCAATACCACCCCGACGGCGGCATATTTGGACGCGTCACGGCGGTTTTGGGCAGCGAGGACTCGCTCAAAGGCTGCGTTGAGGGGATTATCATAGAAAATAAAATAAAAACGAAATTTAACGAGGAAACTCTCGCCGAGGCAGACAAAATCCCCGAAACCGTCCGCCCCGACGATTTATCCGGCAGGACGGATCTGCGCAGCCAGCTGATTTTCACAATAGACGGCGACGACGCGCGTGATTTTGACGACGCCGTTTCGCTCGATGTTCTTGACAACGGAAGCTATATTCTCGGCGTGCATATCGCCGACGTCACGCATTATGTAAAATCGAGTTCTCCGCTCGACAGCGAAGCATTCGAGCGCGGCACAAGCGTGTACCTTGCCGACAGGGTAATTCCAATGCTCCCGATAAAGCTCTCAAACGGGATTTGCAGCCTTAATCCGAATACGGACAGGCTCACGCTGTCGGTATTTATCGAAATATCGTCAACCGGAGAAGTATTGGGACATCGGTTGGAGGAAAGCGTGATTTGCTCACGAGAGCGCATGACATACAATAATGTAAACGCGATTCTCGAGCGCGGCGACGAGACTCTTTGCAAGCGCTACGCTCATCTTTTGCCGACGCTGCGCGGCATGGAAAGGCTTGCCGCGCTGCTTCACGAAAAGCGCGTGAAACGCGGCGCCGTTGATTTCGATTTTCCCGAAGCGGAAATTGTCGTTGACAAAAACGGCGAGCCTGTCGAAATTCTAAAAGGACGTCGCGGCGTTTCAAACAGAATGATCGAGGAATTTATGCTTCTCGCAAACGAAACCGTAGCGGAGTATGCGTATTGGTCGGAGCTGCCGTTTGTGTACCGCGTACACGAGCCGCCGTCGCTTGAAAAAATACAGGCATTCGGCGATTTCATAAAGAGCTTCGGCTTAACGCTCAAGGGTAAAATTGACGAGGACAATCCGATTCGCTCGAAGGAGCTGCAAAAAATACTTGAACAGGTCAGCGGCAGACCCGAAGAACGTCTTGTCGCCTCCACAATGCTCAGATCCATGATGAAGGCGGAATACAGACCTCATAATCTCGGTCATTTCGGACTTGCCGCGAAATATTATTGTCATTTCACCTCACCTATACGCCGCTATCCCGATTTAGCGATACACAGAATATTGAAGGAATTTATAAACGGGCGGCTGAAGGACGGTCAATTCGCATCGTTCGCGGCGGAAGCGGCGCAAAATTCCACGGAGCGAGAAGCGGCGGCGGAGCATACCGAACGTGATACGGACGACCTGATGAAAACAGCTTATATGGCAAAATTTCTCGGAAGCAGCTTCGACGCGGTAATCGCAAACATTACCGGCTTCGGAATGTTCGTCGAGCTTGAAAATACGGTGCAAGGACTAATACGTCTTGAAAATATGACCGACGATTACTATGAATTTGATGAAAACAGCCGCTGTCTTTACGGCAGACGGCGCGGCAAAACATACAAAATCGGCGATCCGGTGCGCGTTACGCTTATTAAAGCGGATATACTGCTCCGTCAAATAGATTTCGTTCTCGAGGAGCACTTTTCACCGAAAATGATCAAACGCGCGAAAAAGCCGGCGAAAAAAATCATAAAACGCGCGAAGGTAAAGCGCGCGAAAAGCAGAAAGGGCAAAAGGCATGGAACAATTTGAAATAATCATACCGACTCTGTTTGGGCTGGAATCGTTCGCCGCGCGCGAGGTGCGCAGACTCGGTCTTGAAACCTCGTCGGTCGAGGACGGGCGTGTTACATTCCGCGGCGGATGGCAGGACGTCTGCCGTGTGAACACGCAGCTGCGCACGGGAGAAAGAGTTCTGATAAAAGCGGCTGAATTTCAGGCGTTCAGTTTTGATGAGCTTTTTGAAAAAACAAGGTCTGTAGACTGGGAACGCTGGCTGCCGAAAGACTGCGCGTTTCCGGTAAAGGGTCATTGTCTGAAATCGCGTCTCGCAAGCGAGCGGGACTGTCAAGCCATAATAAAAAAAGCTGTTGCGGACAAGCTTTCGCAAAAATATAACATAGAATGGCTGCCGGAGGACGGAGCGCTGTATCAGCTCCAATTTTCCGTAATCAAAGACAAAGTAACTCTGATGATAGACACCTCCGGAGAGCCCTTGCATAAGCGCGGGTACAGGCGCGTTTCCAATCTCGCGCCGCTCAGGGAAACAATAGCGGCGGCGATGGTTACGATGAGCTATTGGAAATTCGAGTATCCGCTTTGCGACCCGTTCTGCGGTTCGGGAACAATACCTATCGAAGCGGCGATGTTCAAGCGCTGTATCGCGCCCGGGCTTAACAGAAGCTTTGCGTCCGATAATTTTGAACAGGTGACGGAAAAAATGCGTCAAAGCGCGTATGAGGAGGCGAGATCGCTTGAAAGGAACACGCCCCTCGATATAACCGCCATTGATATAGACCCTTCCACAGTGGAAATAGCTGCGGAAAACGCACATCTTGCCGGAGTGGACGACGTTGTAAAGCCCATAATCGGCGACGCCGCAAAATTCATTTCGGACAAGCCTTACGGCTCGATAATCTGCAATCCTCCCTACGGCGAACGCCTCGGAACGGAAAAGGAAAGCCGCGAATTATACAAGAAAATCGGAAAAACCTTCTCAAAGCTCGATAGATGGTCATATTACATTTTGACGTCCTGCGCGGATTTCGAGAACCTGTTCGGCAAAAAAGCAAACAAAAAGCGCAAAATTTACAACGGTATGCTCAAATGCAATATATATCAATACTTCGGCGACCGCCCGCCGAAAGCTGACAGGAAATAACGAGATGTACAACCGCGCGGCTTATCGGTTCGGCGAAGCGGCAATTTTGAATGAATCGGTTTATGGCGTTTGCTACTCATCGTTCGTCTTTTCCTCTGTGCTTTTTTCTGCCGCTTTGTCATTCTCCAATTCCTCGGCGGCTTTAAGAAAAATTTCAATTCCGTATTGTTCAGCCAGCGCGCTAACCGTTATATCATTGGGGTCAAGTCCCAAAGCGGCAAGCTGCTTATTGAGTTTCACACTCCTGACGACGCCTATAACGGTTCTTGTTTCCGATATGATCATCAGAAGAAGGGGGAAGAAAACGACTACTGCAAATACCCACGGTATGGCAAGTATTTTCGCAAGCCATTTCAAAAAACCGATGCGCGCAACGGTAACTCCGAAAATATCCTTCTCCCCTGTTTTGTATGCGTCCTCGCGGTCTGACGCGTCGCCCTTCGTAGCAAAGACGAGCCCGCCGTCTGAACGCTCAATTTCTACTAAGAAGCTTTTTTTCTTCGTCAGGCTCCATGCGCTTGCCGTTCATCAGCGGCACGGAGATTAAAAAGCTTGACTCGTTTATGTTTTTTTCAAACGTCGAGCGTATTACAAAATCCTCGCTTTTAACCTGTCTTTCTCCGGCATAAAACAGAAACAGTTTCGTGCCGCTCCTTAATTTAAGCTGAGCCATAATATCACCTTGAACAAAATACAACTTTCCACAATACTATTAGTTTATATTATTATATTATATATCAGCGGAATTTGTCAAGTATTTCTAAAAATTTTGTTATAAAAAAATTTTTTTTGTTAAATTTGTATCGAATTAACCGCTCCCGCTGCCTGTACCGCATATCTGCGCCCTATCGGCAAAATTTCCCATATCGGCGGCTTTTTGGCACGAAACGGCCTCTACATGGCACGAACAGTTCTTGAATATACAATCAGCTCGTGGTATAATATGTATTTGAAATAAAAAATTTGGAGGCAAAAAAGATGAGAAAAAATTTTTTCAGTATGTTATTAGCGCTGTGCATGCTCTGCGCGCTTGTACCGGCGCTGCCAGCGTCGGCGGCTCCTAATTTTTCGGGCGGCAGAGGTACGGAAAGCAATCCTTACCAAATCACAACGCTTGCCGACCTTGAGGCGCTGCGCGACCATGTTAACAGCAAAAACGACTGCAAAGGTCAGTATTTTAAGCTGACGACTGATATAGATATGCAGAAAAAAAGCAGCGAGGGCGAAGACGGCGGCACAAATGGCGAGCCAACTCAATGGGAGGAGCCGATTGGAGATTGGTCAACCGAAAAATTTAATGGTGCGTTCGACGGCGGCGGGCATACAATAAGCGGGCTTTATGTATCATTATACACAGACTCTGTAGGTCTGTTTGGATATATTGGGTCTTCCGGTACGATTAAAAATCTAACCGTTTCGGGCAGCGTCGCAGGCGGCTCCCGTGTGGGTGGTATTGCGGTAAGTAACCGTGGTCTTATCACAAACTGCACCAATGAGTGTACTGTCAGCGGCAGCAGCTATTATGTAGCCGGTATCGTGGCAGATAATGACGGCGGCAGAGTTGAACATTGTCATAACAATGGCGCGGTAGGCGGTTCCGGCTACGAAATGGGCGGCATCGTGGGAATCAACACCGGCGGCAGCATTGAATATTGCGATAACCAAGGCACGATAAACAGCAGCAGAGACAACGACGGCAAAATTGGCGGTATTTGCGGAGAGAGCTACGACGGCGGTAGCATTAAAAACTGCGATAACAACGGCGCGGTAAACGGCACTGGTGACAATATAGGTGGCATTGTGGGACAAAGCCGAAGCGGCAGCATTGAAAATTGCAATAACTCGGGCACGGTAACCGGCAGCAGCGACAATATAGGCGGCATTGCGGGAGACAGCAGCGGCGGCAACATTGAAAATTGCCATAACTCGGGCGCGGTAAGCTACACCGGCAGCTATAAAAATAATATAGGCGGCATTGCGGGACAAAATCAAGACTGCAGCATTAAAAGCTGCGATAACACGGGCACGGTAAACGGCGGCAGCGCATTTTGTGTAGGCGGAATTTCGGGAAGCAGTCTTAATAGCGGCATTGAAAATTGTTATAACACAGGCACGATAGGCAGCGGCAATGAGGAAGTAGGCGGCATTTCGGGACGAACCTCAAACACTACGGGCTCAAATAACGGCAGCATAATTAAAAACTGCTATAACACGGGCGCGGTCAACGGCACCGGCAGTCGCATAGGCGGCATTGCGGGAGAAAGCTTCGGCGACACCTTAACTGACAGCAGTATCGTTGAAAACTGCTATAACGTTGGCGCAGTCAGCAGCGCCGGCAGTTACATAGGCGGCGTTGTGGGGCAAATCATAGACATAGTCGGCGACAAAATTAGAAATTCGTACTACCTCGATACCTGCGGCGCGGGAGGCGAAGGTACACAAAAAACAGAGACCGAGTTTAGGTCCGGTGAGATAACGCGGCTTTTGCAAAACGGTCAGAGCGCGCAGGTGTGGGGACAAAAGCTCGGCGACGGCGCTGACCCATATCCCGTGCTTACGAGCGACGCAAGCAAGAAGGTGCTGAAGGTCACGTTCTCGGCGTTGGGTAGCGCAAATTATGACGTTAGGTACGCGAATCCGAACGGAACGGTAACGCTGCCGGCAAATCCGTCAGACGATACGCGTGCATTTGAAAGATGGTCGCTGACACAAGACGTGTCGGGCGAGACGTTTGACGCGAAAACGCCTGTCAAATCGGATATGACCGTATACGCGGTCGGACAATACAAATTCGGCGGCGACATCGACATCACGCTCAGCGATACATACGGCTACGAAGCGCCGATTACGGCAGATTTGAACGATTATATTAAGTACGCGAACGAAGGTATTACGTCCGAGGATAAGTTCGCGTACAGTATAGCGAGTGACGAAAACGATACGAAAGCGACTATAGAGGACGGCAATACGCTGTCGGTACCTGCGGGACTTAGCGCGGGCGATTATGTGATTACGGTTACGGCACACGAAAATGAGCCTCAGCATTCGCTTATGAGCGTTGAAAGCTACGGCACGGAAGATGTGACGCTCACGGTTAAGGTGAGCATAGCGAAAGCTGCGTCGTCCGTAACAGTCGAACCGACGGCAGCGGATTTGACATACAGCGAAGCCGCACAGGCGCTCGTCATAGCGGGTGAAGCCGAGGGCGGCGAAATGCAGTACAGCACGGACGGCGAAACTTATTCGCCCGATATTCCGACAGGTACGGACGCGGATACATACACGGTTTGGTACAAGGTAGTCGGCGACGGCAACCACAATGATACCGAGCCGCAGTCTGTAGAGGTAACAATCGCGAAGTCCGAGCCGACGGCGACTGTAACAAGCAAAGCCCTTTCGTATACAGGCAGCGCGCAGGAGCTTGTTACGGGTACTGTTACGGGCGGAACGCTTGTGTACAGCATGAACAAGGACGGCGATTACGAGGAAACCATCCCGACGGCTGCGGACGCGGGCAATTATACCGTTTGGTATAAAGTAATCGGCGACGACAATCACAAAGATACGGAGCCGCAGTCCGTAACGGCTACGATCGTAAGAGGCGCGATAGAAGCGTCAGTATCGGGCAAGTCGCTTTCGTATACAGGCGGCGAGCAGGAGCTTGTTACGGGTACTGTTACGGGCGGTACGCTTATGTACAGCATGAGCAAGGACGGCGAATATGAGGCAAAGGTTCCCACTGCGGTGAACGCAGGCAGCTACACTATTTGGTACAAGGTCATAGGCGATGATAATCACACAGATACGGAGCCGCAGTCTGTAACGGCTTCGATCGCGAAAATCTATCCGGAAACGACCGTGACGAGCAAGGATCTGTCCTACACCGGCCGTGAACAGGCGCTTGTGAGCGGCACAGTAAAAGGCGGCACGCTTGTATACAGCATGAACAAGGACGGCGAGTATGAGGCAAAGGTTCCCACTGCGGTGAACGCGGGCAGCTACACTGTTTGGTACAAGGTCATAGGCGATGCAAATCACAACAATACCGAGCCGAGATCCATAGATGTAACGATCATAAAGGTTACGGCAACAGCGTCTGTGAAAGCGAACGAGCTTGTGTATAAGGATAGAGAGCAATATCTCGTGACAGGTAAAACAAGTGACGGTACGCTTTTGTACAGTACGAGCGAGAACGGCGAATATTCGGAAAAAATCCCGACAGGCAAGGATGTTGGCGATTACACTGTTTGGTACAAGGTAATCGCCGACGATAACCACATCGACAGCGAGCCGCAGTCGATAACTGTTTCGATTAGAAATATTGTAGGTATAAGCATCGAAAAAGAGCCGACAAACACGACGATTATCGAGGGAATGCCTTTCGACGCGTCGGGCTTAAAGGTAATGGCGGACTGCGGCGACGGTGACACGTTTGAAGCGCGCGGCTACACGCTGTCGGGCTACGATACATCAAAGGTCGGCGAGCAGACCGTTACGGTAACATACGCGGGCAAGACTGCGGAGTTTAAAATAACGGTAGAGGCTAAGTCGATGACAAGTATCGAGCTTACACATACACCCGATAAGCTGACATATTATACAGGCGATAAGCTTGACATGACCGGTATGGTTATTACAGCGTTCTATAACAATAATACATCAGAGTTTATCAATAACGCCGACTGCACGGTAAGCGGCTCGACGGATACAACGGGTGAACAGACCGTTACAGTAACATACAACGGTCAGACGGTCAAATTTACCGTAACCGTACTTGAAAGACCGGTTCAAACGCAAACGGTTGAAACTCCGCTCATAGAAACGGCTGATTTCTACGGCGGCAAACGCGTGATAATATCATGCGCGACGGACGGCGCGAACATTTACTATACCACAGACGGCAGCAATCCGACAGCAGCATCGAATAAGTATGCGGCTCCGATCGAGTTTACGGAATCGGCGGAGATAAAGGCTGTAGCCGTTAAGTCAGGCATGACCGACAGCGCTGTTTCGAATAAATCAGTCACTGTTGAGAAGGTAGCGGCTCCGGTTGCGAGCGTCACAGGCGAGGTCGAAGTCGGAACATCGGTAAAGCTGCTCAGCACGACCCCCGAAGCGGAGATCTATTACGCAATCGGAGACTCGGTGGATGAGGACAACTACAAGAAATACACGGGCGAAATAGTCATAACCGGAAGCATGAAGATTCGGGCGATCGCCGCAAAGCGCGGTTATGCGATGAGCGACGCCGTTACGTTCGAATACACCGTAGCGCCGCCGGAGGAGACGAGCGAAACAAACCGCGCTCTGCTTGACGCCGGAGAGACTATGTGTAAAGAGGGAAAGACATGCTATCTGCCGGCGTATATCTATTCCGAAAGCGCCATAAAAGACTTCCGTTACACGCTCAGCTTTGACAGCGATAAGTTTGAGTATGTAGGCTTTGAAGCAGGTGAGGATGTACCCGCTTCGGCTGTATCAATAACCACGAATGAAAACAGCGTAACTGTGCGCGGCACGGTAGACGGGCTCACAGCCGCTGAGGCATGCGTGCTCGTATTCAAAACGAAGTCCGGCGTTGAAGTTGACGACTATCTCCTGCCCGTAGAGGATATCGAGATAAACACTGTCGACGACAGTCTGACAGACATATGGTATCTTGACGGTCTTATTTCGGTAATACCCGCGGACACGAGCATCACCGCCAGCGCGTTTCTCTCCGACGCGGAGGATAATCTCATAGAATACGCCGAGGATGTAAAGGGAGATCTGACAGCATGGATACTTGCGCAGACGGCGGAGGAAATGCCCGAGGGCGAAGAAACGATAGGCTGTAATCTGATCCTCGCGTTCTACGACGTAAACGGCGCGCTTGTCAAAGTAACCACGACTGAAGCGGAGATATCCGGCGAGATGGATTTCTTCGAGGTGCCGATAACCATTCTGGAAAACACGGAAATAGGCGATGTAAAGCTGATGGTATGGGACAACGCAGGCACAATGAAACCGCTTATGGAAGATACGCCGGTAATATATTAAAGTAAAACGACAAAGAGTATGCTTCATTTGAAGCATACTCTTTTTTTGCTTACATCTTGTTCTTCAATTCCCTCCAAAACGGCACAAACACGCATATCGCCGTAACCATCGCCGTAAAATCCGCCATCGGCGTCGCCCACGCTATGCCGTTTACGCCGATAAGATGATTCATCAAAAACATCATCGGAACATCGAGGCAGCCCTTTCTCAAAAGCGACAGTATCAGCGGCGCGACCTTTCTTCCGACCGACTGAAAAAGTGTTATGATGATCATGGTCACCGAAATGCACGGTCCGGTCACACAAATGATACGCTGGAATGTGCTGCCGTATTGCACCGTCAGTGGGTCGTTTATAAACGCCTTTACGACCGGTCCTGCGCACAGCAGCAAAAACGCCGTACCCGCGAGCGCGACAATGAGGCTGTAAGCGAACGTCGTTTTTACCGCCGACATCATGCGCTTGAAATTTTTCGAGGAATAGTTGTACCCGATAAGCGGTATAACTCCCTGCGACATTCCCGTCGCGATAGCGTAAGTCAGCATATCGACCTTTTTCGCTATTCCTATTCCCGCAACGGCTTCGTTACAGTACGACACCATAAGGCGGTTCATGCAAATATTCGAGAACACGCCCATTATGTTCATAATGCTGCTCGGAAGCCCGACCATCAGCACCTCGAACGGTATTTTCATTCCGAGCGTGTAATGCGCGGGATTTAAAGTGAGAACGGTGTTATTGCGCTTTCTGATAATCAACACGACAAAATAAATTGTCGCGGTGAGGTTTGAGAGCATTGTGGCAATCGCCGCTCCCGCTATTTCGAGCTTGAACAGTGAAATAAAAATCGGATCGAGGATAATATTAAGTATTCCGCCCATCGTCATGCCGAAGCTCGCCTGCTTCGCGTAGCCTTCCGACCGCACAAGATGCGCGAGCGCAGCATTTAATACCGTCGGCGCGGCGCCTATCGTGATTGCCCAAAATATGTATTGACTGCAAAATCCGTATGTGTCCTCATTCGCTCCGACAGCCGGAAGTATCGCGCCTTTTAGCAAAAAAACTATAATTCCGTACAGAACCGCCGCCGCTCCCGCAGTCCATACGCTGAAAGCGCAGGCTCTTTTCGCTTTTTCGTTATTTCCCGTGCCGAGCGAGCGCGATATAAGACTTGAGCCGCCTATGCCGAACAGATTCGCCATGCCCGTGAGCAGCACGAACAGCGGCATACAGAGCGACGCGGCGGCTACCTGGTTCGGGTCGCCTATCTGCCCGATGAAAAACGTGTCCGCCATGTTGTACACGACCGTGATAAGCTGACTTATTACCGTCGG
Source organism: uncultured Clostridia bacterium (assembly GCA_947631085.1). Classification (GTDB taxonomy): domain Bacteria; phylum Bacillota; class Clostridia; order UBA1381; family UBA1381; genus CANQXJ01. The sequence goes on from CANRJY010000013.1 coordinate 37,451, forward strand.
CACGACCAATGAAATTACAGCTCTGTTTATCGGAGTGTTTTCAAATAAATCCTTGTTGTTAACCATGCTCAAATCTCCTTTGTGATGTTGTCAAGCGCTTTTTGCAAAAGCGTATTAAAGGTCTCTATTTCATCGTCGCTCATGCCGCTCACGAGCTGCGCTTCGACTTCGGCTGCGGTTTGTCTTAATTTATTGTCTAGCCTTAAACCCTTCTCCGTCGGCAGAATTACGCTTTTCCTGTTGTCGTTATCCATGACGCGGCGCGTGATTAAATCCTTGCCCTCGAGCCTTTTTATAATTCCCGCGACGGTAGACTGCGACAGACGTAGGTTTTTCATAACATCCGCCGCCGTGATTTCGCGGTAATGATGATTTTTCAGAATATAACGTATCGCCTCGCTTTGCGACGAGGTCAGATCCATAAACTGCGTTCTCTTGTTTTTCAGCTTTGTCACCGCGTTGCCGAGCAGCCCTATTTTGCTTGTCGTGCGAAATTGTGAATTGTCTATCATATCTTTATTCTCCCAAAAAATTATATCGCTGGCGATAAATCGTATGCGATATAATTGTATCATGTAAATATGAATAAGTCAAGCTTTTTCATATTGAAATTTTCCGGCGGACGTGATATAATTTTTAAATGAAATTATTTACTATGTGAGGGGAATATTATGTCTGAATGGAGTTCCGAACAATATTTAAAATTTAAAAATCAGCGGACGCAGCCCGCTATTGACTTGGCAAAAAGAATTGCCGATAAAAATCCGCAAACCGTTCTTGACATAGGCTGCGGCCCGGGTAACAGCACTGCCGTATTGAAAAATACGTTTCCCGAGGCTCGCATTGTCGGAATAGACAGCTCTGCGGATATGATAGAAAAAGCGAAAGCATCGTATAGGGATATAGAATTCAGATTATGCGACATTACCGCGGACATGGAGAATTTGGAAAGCTATGACGTTATATTCTCCAACGCCTGCCTTCAATGGGTTTCCAATCACAAATCGCTTATTCCCGCTCTGTTTGGCAAGCTGAATAACGGCGGCGTACTGGCTGTTCAGATACCGATGAATTACACCGAACCGCTGTTTGTGATTGAAAACGAGGTTTTGTCCGAGCCGCGCTGGGGATTTGCCGATAAGAAAATAAGAATCATCGCCACTCTGCCGCCGGAGGAATATTTTGATATACTCGCCTCATGCACAAATGATTTTGACATATGGGAAACGGTATATTATCACCGCATGCCCTCCGTAAAGTCAATGGTAGAATGGATAAAGGGAACAAACCTGCGTCCTTATCTCAGCGTTTTGAGCGGCGAAAAAGCTAAAGAACTCGAAACGGAAATAACCGCGCGTGCCGACGAGGTTTACGCAAGGCAGGAAAACGGGGAGTATATATTTAGGTTTCGAAGGTTCTTCTTCATCGCGCAAAAGGAATAAAACAGCGTAAATCAGCTTATGAGCGCCGCGTTCATGTTGTATTGTCCGGTAATGTTTTCTCCGGCTTTGTCGTAGAATGTAATATCATTTCCTAAGACAATATTTATCACTGTATTTCCACACATAATATCCGGCTAAAATCAATGTAAGCATCTCCGCGGCAGGTACGGCAAACCAAATTCCGTCAATACCGAAAAGCGCGGCAAACCCGATTATAAACAGCGACGTGAGACCGAGTGTTCTGATAAACGAAATTATAGCCGAAATCTTGCCGTTCGAATACGCGGTAAAGAGCGACGAAGCAAATATATTATAGCCCTTGAACAGATATCCCGATGCGAACAGCAGCATTCCGCGCTTCGCTATTTCATAAACTTCAGTGCCGGATTTAGCGAATGTAAGCACGAGCGGCCCGCGGAAAATTACAGTCAGCGCAGTCACGATTATTGAGAATAGACCCAAGAAAATCACGCTTATCCTGAAAATTTTCGCAAGCTTCTCCCCTTCTTCCGCACCGTAATTATAGCTTATCACGGGAGCTATACCCATTGAATAACCTATGCTCACAGCCACGAGGAAAAAGTCTATATAGAGCACGATCGTAATCGCAGCCACGCCGTCCTGACCGGCAAAACGCATCATCGCAAGATTAAACAGAAGCGTTGTAATGCTCATAGCGAGATTGTTGACCATTTCAGACGAGCCGTTTGTAACGGTCGAAATAAGCGCGCGTCTGTCGCGGCGCGGCTTTACGAAATGCACAAGTCCGTTTTTGTTGCGCACAAAATAAATCGTGCCGACCGTCGTCTGTATCGTATATCCGATACCCGTCGCCAAAGCCGCGCCAGATATACCCATACCACAGGGCTTTATGAACACATAATCGAGCACAATATTCGCGATACCTCCGGTGAGCGAGAGCGCAAGCATAAGCTTCGGCTTGCCGTCGGCCAAAATCGCGCCGTGAACATACATCTGCATTATCGAAAACGGTATAAAAAACGCCGACACAATCGCGTAATCGTAGCAGTAATCGTAAATTTCCTCATTTGCGCCGAGGAAAATAATTATCGGTTTTATGAATAGAAAAACCAATGCCATTGACACTGTGGCGAGCGCGGCTAAAACTATGTAAATATATGTAAAATTACGATTTGCTTCCAAATTTCTGCCCGCGCCGTTTTTTATTGAGACAACAGCCGACATACCTGTGCCGAACATAGTGCCTATTCCGGTAGCAAGTCCCAAAATAGGGAATACGATATTGACCGCAGAAAGCGCGTCCGTATTTACAAGACGCGACACGAATATGCCGTCGACTATTGTATACATTGAAGTGAAAATCATCATTATGATCGTGGGAACAGTGAATTTTATAAGTCCCTTAAATGTGATTTTCATTGATAGTGAATTTTCCATATAACCTCCGAATTTATTTTGTCCATTTCCTTTTAAGAAGCACAAGAAGCACAATAACGGCAATCATATTCGCAGCAAGAGTTATAACGCTGCCCTCAATATATGCGCCGTTTCCGGCGAAAATACCATCGCGGATAAATTCACAGTTAAACAGACTCGGATAATACGGCGGCAGCATAACCAATCCGCCAAGCGCTCCTCCGACAAAATTCCACGCGAAATCAGCTGCGACCGCCGCCAGTAAGCTGTCTGTGAGCTCCATAATCAATGTCAGCGCGACGCTCATCATAATTATGCTCAACGGCGCGATAAATCCCGTGCTGAACACTCCCGCATGCAGGAGCGTAAAAAGAGCGGCGCTTACAAACATAGCGGCAAGAGGATTAAAATCGCGCCGAAAAACGCGGTATATGTAACCGCGCACAAAAAGCTCCTGCGCCGCGACATTTAAAAGCAACGCAAAAAGCCACGCAAACATTGTGTCAACGTAATTTCTGCCGAAAAACTTTAAAAATTCAAGCCTTAGTAAAACAATAACCGGCACGCAAACCAGCGCCGCGCCCGTAAGAAAACAGACCGGCAGCATATATGCGCCCTTTGGCAATATATTGATACTGAGCTTATGTTTTTTTTCAAACGCCGCGATAAACAGCGCCGTAAGCACGGCAAGAACCGCAATCAGCACAAATTCACGCCAAAGCTGCGTCAAAGCCTGATTATCCGTAGGAATGTCAGGTACAAAGCTGACCGCGAACGCCCAAATCATAAACAGCGCAGCCGACTTTAATATACACAAAATTTTATTACCCATATTTTTTAAATTTCCCTGTATTCCGCCTGACCGATTTCATAAAGATTATTCCCCTCGCAGTCGATAAGCACGACAGCCGGAAAATCCTCCACAACAAGTCTGCGTACAGCCTCCGTACCCAAATCGTCGTACGCGATAACCTCGGCTTCCTTGATACACTCGGCAATAAGTGCTCCCGCGCCGCCTATCGCGCCGAAATATACCGCTGTATTGCGCTTCATAGCCTCGACCACCTCGTCGCTTCTCGCGCCCTTCCCTATCATAGCGCCGAGCCCGTTATCGAGCAGCATAGGCGTATAAGCGTCCATGCGCCCCGCCGTGGTAGGTCCGCACGAGCCTATGACCTCGCCCGGCTTCGCGGGACAAGGTCCTGCGTAGTAAATAATATTATCGGTCAAATCGATCGGAAACGGCGTACCCTCTTTAAAAAGCCGCGTCATTCGCTCGTGCGCCGCGTCGCGGGCGGTATAGATAACACCCGAAATAAGCACGCTGTCGCCCGCTTTAAGAGATTTTATCGTTTCCTTCGTAATAGGAGCGGTAATTTTCTTTTCCATTGTTTTTACCTCCTGTTAAAACAGGGACACAACGTGTCCCTGTAATTCACTCAATTTCCCATTCAATCCTGCCCGCAACTCCGCTTGTCATGCCTTTTCTCGCTTCGCTTACCGCGAACGCGCGGTTCAGCGCCGAGCCGACGCTTCTGTAAATCGCTTCCCATATGTGGTGTCCGTTGTGACCCTTCTGTAAATCTATATGCAGCGTACACATAGCGCCCTGTACAAAGCCCTCGAGGAACGTCTCCAAATCCTCGCTGTCCATGCCCTCGACCTTCGCCGCGGGTGTATTGCCGTGGTAGTCGATGTCTATGTACGCTCTGTCCTCAAAGCTTACCGCGCACTCCGCCTTCGCCTCGTCGATAATGCCGACCGCGTCGCCAAATCCCGCCGCACCGTCTGTTTTCTGCACATACTCGCGCGCCGCCTTGCCCATAGCCATACCGAGATCCTCGCATATGACGTGTGTCAGAGTAAACTCGTCGAGCTTAATTTCCGTTTCGATATTAAATCCCCCGCGCCACGCGATATGCTCGATCATATGATTGAGAAACGGCAGCGGTGTTTTTATATTCTTTCTGTAATCGGGCTTGATCGGCGAAAAATCGAACATGACCTTCATTTCCGATTCCGTGGTTTTTCTGGAAACCTGTACCTTATCCATTATTATTTTCTCTCCTTTACAGCCAAGCCGTGCGTGTCAAATCCCTCAACCTTAGCGAATCTGTACGCATAATCCCTTACCATCTCAAATCCTTCCTTCGACGCGTAGCCGACCGAGGAGCGCTTTAAGAAATCCTGCACGCTTACCGACGAATACGTTTTCGCAAATCCGCCCGTCGGAAGTATCGCGTTCGGGCCTAAAACAAAGTTACAAAGCGTTACCGGCGTGTAGTCGCCCAAAAGTATCTCGCCCGCGTTCTTTATTTTCGGGAGCGTGTCGAACGGCTTTTCCGTCATTACCTCCATATGCTCCGGCGCATAGTCGTTCACGAACGCTATAGACTCGTCGAGCGAATTTGTTAAAATCACGCCGCCGTATGTGGTGAGGTTCGTTTCGATCCATTCCTTGCGCTTCGGTGATATTTTTTCAAGCTGACGGTTCACTATCGGGATAACCGCGTCAACTAATTCTCTCGAATGCGTCACAAGAAGCGCCGCGCTGTCCGGGCCGTGCTCGGCTTCTATCATCCAGTCGAGCGCGACCTTTTCGGGGTCGGCTTTTTCGTCGGCGAGGACAATTATCTCACTCGGTCCCGCGGGAAGTCCCGCGTCGATTTGGCTTGCCAAAACGCGCTTTGCCGCAGTCGCGTAGCTGTTGCCGGGTCCTATGACCTTGTGACACTTCGGAATTGTTTCCGTTCCGTACGCCACAGCCGCTATCGCCTGTATGCCGCCAACCTTATATATCTCTGTGATACCTATAATTTTCGCAGCCGCAAGTATAGTGTCGTCAACCTCGCCCTTTTCGTTCGGGGGCGTTACAACTACGATTTTCGGCACCTTCGCAACGACTGCCGGAATACCGAGCATACACAGCACCGACGGGAAGCTGCCCTTGCCGTGCGGAACGTACAGACAAACGTCAACTATCGGCGTTGTTTTCTCGCCTACCATAAGACCGTCGTCAACCATCGTGAACCACATCTCCTCCGGGAGCTGCTTCTCATGGAAATCGTAAATGTTCTTGTACGCGTACTTGATCGCCTCGCGTGTTTCCTTGTCAAGACGGTTATAGCCCGCCTCGATTTCCTCGGGCTTTACCTTCATCTGATCCGCCGTAAGCTGAACGCGGTCAAACTTCGCCGTGTATTCGAGCACCGCCTCGTCGCCTCGGTTTTTGATATCGTCCGAAACCTCCTTCGCGACCTTCATCTGCTCGGTTATGTCAAGCTCCGCGCGCTTCATTATGAAGTCGTATTGCTCCTTTGTCATTTTAGAAAGCTCATATATATTGGGCTGCATAGTATCTCTCCTTATATCTTATTTGAATAAATCCTTCATTTTGTCCATGAAGCTCTTTCTCTGCTTATAATTTCCGTCGCTGTCAAATTCTGTTCTGAGCAGCTCCTTCTGCTTTGACGTAAGATTTTTCGGAACTTCCACGTTGACCGTCACATACTGATCTCCGCGTCCGCGTCCGTTTACGAACGGTATACCCTTGCCGCGCAGTCTGAACCGCGTTCCCGACTGCGTTCCCTCGGGTATGTCATACTCGACCACTCCGTCGATTGTCGGCACTTTAAGCGTCGCGCCCAAAGCAGCCTGCACGAACGATACGGGCATCGCGACATTTACGTTATTTCCGTCACGCTTGAAAATCTCATGCGGACGAATACGAATCGTAACGAGCAAATCGCCGTTCGGGCCGCCTCTGTCGCCAGGCTCGCCCTGTCCCGAAACCTGCATAGTCTGACCGTGGTCTATTCCTGCCGGAATGTTAATTTCAATCGTCTTTGACCTGCGGACTTTGCCCGTTCCCCTACAGTCGCGGCACGGTTCTTTTATGATTTTACCCGTTCCGTGACAGTCCGGACAAGTCGTCACGTTCGTCACATAGCCGAGCATGGTACGCTGTTGAGTCTGCACCTGACCCGTTCCGTTACAGCGCGAACAGGTGCTCGCCTGCGTCCCCGGCTTCGCGCCCGTGCCGTGACACATTTCACAAGTATCCGCTTTCGTTATATTTATACTCTTTTTGCAGCCGAATGCCGCCTCGTTGAAGTTGATTTCTATGCTTTGGCGTATGTCCGCGCCGCGTCTCGGGCCGTTCCTGCGTCCGCCGAAACCGCCGAAGCCGCCGAATATATCACCGAATATGTCTCCGAAATCAAATCCGCCAAAGCCGCCGTTAAATCCGCCGCCGCCCGCGCCGAAGTTCGGATCGACTCCCGCGTGACCGAACCGGTCATAGCGCTCCTTCTTTTCGGGGTCGGAAAGCACTTGATACGCTTCGTTGACCTCCTTGAATTTTTCCTCGGCGGTTTTATCACCCTGATTCAAGTCGGGATGATATTTCTTGCTCATTTTTCGGTAAGCCTTTTTTATCTCATCGTCCGAAGCGCCCTTCTGAACGCCCAAGACTTCGTAATAATCTCTCTTATCCGCCAATTTTTTCACCTGCCTAATATATGGTATTATACTAAATTTTGATTGGTTTGTAAAGAGTAATTTTCAATTTATACATAACAGGGCTGCCAAAATTTTGACAGCCCCGTGTCCGTTTTTTATTGATTATCGTTGTCAACCTCTCTGTAGTCCGCCTCGTACACGCCGTCACTACCCGAAGCAGCGCCGCCGTTCGGGCTGCCGCCCATATTCGGGTCAGCGCCCTGCGGATTTGCCTGAGAGTAAAGCTGCTGCGCTATACTGTAGAACTTCTCCTGCAGCGCGTCCGTAGCCGCCTTGATTGCCGCGCTGTCGTTTGTCGCGAGAGCGTCCTTGACCTTCTGTATCTCGCCCTCTACCATTGACTTCGCGCTCGCGTCAACCTTGTCGCCCGCGTCCTTTAACGCCTTCTCGCACTGATATACGAGAGTTTCCGCGTTATTCCTAATCTCAACCTCTTCCTTGCGCTTCTTATCCTCCTCAGCGTACTTCTCAGCCTCTTTTACAGCCTTGTCGATATCCGCGTCGGAGAGATTTGAGGACGCCGTGATCGTAATCTTCTGCTCGTTGCCCGTACCCAGATCCTTAGCCGATACCTTCACAATACCGTTCGCGTCGATATCGAACGTAACCTCGATCTGCGGAACGCCGCGCGGCGCGGGAGCGATGCCTGTAAGATTAAATCTGCCGAGCGTCTTGTTGTACTGCGCCATTTCTCTCTCGCCCTGGAGAACGTGAACCTCGACCGATGTCTGACCGTCCGCCGCCGTCGAGAATATCTGTGATTTATTTGTCGGGATCGTCGTATTTCTCTCGATAAGCTTTGTAAATACGCCGCCGAGCGTCTCGATACCGAGTGAAAGCGGAGTTACGTCGAGAAGAAGTATTCCCGTTTCCTCGCCCGTAAGAACGCCCGCCTGAATAGCAGCGCCGACCGCTACGCACTCGTCGGGGTTGATGCCCTTGTTCGGCTCTTTGCCCATTTCGTTTTTAACAGCCTCCTGAACAGCCGGTATTCTCGAAGAACCGCCGACAAGAAGAACCTCGTTAATGTCGTTCTTTGAAAGATTTGCGTCTCTCATAGCGTTTCTGATGCACACGAGAGTTCTGTCAACGAGATCCGACGTAAGCTCGTTAAACTTCGCCTTTGTGAGCGTGATGTCAAGATGCTTCGGTCCCGACTGATCCATCGTGATAAACGGAAGATTTACGTTTGACGTCGTTGTCGTCGAAAGCTCTATCTTCGATTTTTCAGCCGCTTCCTTAAGTCTTTGCATAGCCATCTTGTCGTTTGACAAATCTATGCCGGAATCCTTTTTGAATTCCGAAATCAAATAATCTATAATTCTCTGGTCAAAATCGTCGCCGCCGAGATGCGTGTCGCCGTTTGTCGAAAGCACTTCGAATACGCCGTCGCCGATTTCGAGAATGGAAACATCGAACGTACCGCCGCCGAGGTCGTAAACCATAATTGTCTGATCCTTGTCGCTCATGCCGTAAGCGAGCGCCGCCGCCGTCGGCTCGTTTATAATTCTCTCAACCTCAAGTCCCGCGATTTTACCCGCGTCCTTCGTCGCCTGTCTCTGCGAATCGTTAAAATACGCCGGAACCGTGATAACCGCCTGAGTTACCGTCTCGCCGAGATAGCTTTCCGCGTCCTGCTTGAGCTTTGTCAGGATCATAGCCGAAATTTCCTGCGGCGTGAAGCCTTTGCCGTCGATTGTCACCTTATCGCTCGTACCCATTTTACGCTTTATCGACATGATCGTTCTGTCAGCGTTCGTAACCGCCTGACGCTTCGCGACCTGACCTACAACTCTCTCGCCGTCCTTCATAAACGCGACTACCGACGGAGTTGTTCTCGAACCCTCGTTATTGGGGATAACCACCGGATTACCGCCCTCCATAACCGCCACACAGCTGTTTGTTGTTCCTAAGTCTATACCTATTACCTTACCCATTATATAAATCCTCCTTTTATTATTTAGCTTGTGTTTCCATAAATTCGCCAATACTGCGTCAAACAATCCTCGGAGTACATTCAGTACGCCTTGCGGTTGTTTTCCTTGTCTTGACAAATTTCTGAAAACACCCTGAATTTGTTTTCGCATATGTTGGCGGTCATTGACCGCCTTTGAATAATCAATTCGCTACCTTTACCATACTGTGGCGCACCACGCGCTCGTTGTTCAGTATGTAGCCCTTCATCAATTCCTCCACGACCGTGTTGTCGTCCACGGCTTCGTCCTCGACGTGCATTACGGCGTTGTGCAGGTTCGGGTCGAACTGCTCGCCCTCCGCCTTGATCGGCGTTACGCCGAGCTTCGCGAGCGAGTCGGTGAACTGCTTCATCACCATCTCCACGCCTTCCTTGAACTTGACCGCCTCCTCCGATGTTACCTCGGTTTTTAGCGCCCGCTCAAGGTTATCGCCTATCGGCAGAATTGCGGATACCGCGTCAACCACCGCGTCGGCGTAGCGCGCGTCCTTTTCGCGCTGAGAACGCTTTTTGAAGTTGTCAAACTCCGCGAAAAGCCGCACAAACTTGTCATTCGCCTCTTTGAGCTTTTCCTCAAGCCCCGGCTTCTCCTCCGCCGCTTTCGTTTCCTCAGTCTCCTGCGCGGTTTCCTGCTCCTGGGTTTCCTCTATATCTTTCTTAGACACATGATCTCTCCTTCCCTTTTATTCATATGACATGTATTCCTTGAGTATTTTGTCTATTTCACTCGAAATCCTGTCAAGACTCGCGAAAACCTTCGCGTAATTCATGCGCTTCGGTCCTATTACCGCCAGCTTTCCCGAGGCTCTGTCGTCCAGCGAATAATTCACCGTTACTATCGAGCAGTCCTTTAGTATTTCAAGATTGTTTTCCTTTCCTATCTTCGCGCTTATTCCGCTTTCATCGCCGCTTTCGACAAGCTTTTTCAGATTTTCCTTATCCTCTAAGAAGCTGACCATTTCGCGTGCCTTGTCTATGTCGGCGTACTCGGGATATTTTAAAATCGCGTTCGCGTTATCGAGATAAATCTCCGCATCCGCAGGCTCGCTTATTGCTTCGTAAACGAAGTTCAGTATATTTATCAGAACCTTTGCCGGCAGCGAGATCTGCTCGTTTATTTGCTCCTGCAAATTCCGAATAAGGCTGAAATCAATCTCGTCCGCTTTCAATCCGGCAAGATTTTTATTGAGTATCTCCGCAAGCCTGACGCATGACGAGTCGTCTATTTTTGCCGTCATTATATGGCTTTGCGCCGTATGCGTTACGACGAGCAGCATTATTTTGTCGTACCCTATTTTCACAAGGTCGATTTTTCTTATCGTCTCGTGCTTTCTCGCCGGAGTTGTTATGAGCGTCGTATAATCCGTAAGCGCCGATACCATAGCTCCCGCGCGGCGTATCATGCTGTCGAGCTGCGTTACGCGCGTTGCAAATATCTGCTGGAGCTGAGCGATTGCTTCAAGCCCTATCTGATAATACTGCATCAGCGAGTTTACATAAAATCTGTACCCCTCGTCGGACGGTATTCTTCCTGCCGACGTGTGCGGCTGAATGAGATAGCCCATTTCTTCGAGGTCAGCCATTTCGTTGCGGATAGTAGCGCTTGAAAGACCGAGATTTTCCTTTTTGGAAATCGCCCTCGAGCCGACCGGATCAGCGGTACGAATATATTCGTCCACGATCAACTGAAGGATTTTCTTTTTTCTTTCGCTTAGATCCATCATCCTCACCGTCCTTTATTTATTAGCACTCATATTCCTTGAGTGCTAACAGCTATAAGATACCATCTTTTTCATATAATGTCAAGGGGTTATTGAAAGTTTTCATAAAAAGTTCATAAATTTAAAAAATAATATAAGATTATAAAACTGCTCCGCCCAGCAAATTTTTGAGCGTCCACAATCCTTTTTTGTGGTGCTCCTCGCCGTTTGACGAATAACAGTATTCTGTGAGCACGTTAAAATCGTAGCCCTTGTCAAACAAATCAAGCGCTACCTTCAACACGCACGCGCCGGTGTTGTAGCCTATTATGTCATAATGCGCGTCCTTTTCGAGCACCGAATAATCGTTAAATCCGTAGCCAATCTTTTCATATTTGCGGTCATACTCAAATTCGAGCGGACGCGCGCCGTCCATTAGATCCGTCCAGTTAGCATACTTCACCCACGCGCTGTCCGGACTGTTTATGCATTGAGTAGCCACGATTTCATCATATTCGCTGTTTTTTATAAATTCCAAAATACGCGGATAATTCCCGTCCTTATCGGCAAACTCCGGCTGTACGTCTACCGCGAGCAATATGTGTTTCATATAATTTTCTCCTTATTCCCGCTTATTCCATTATTCCTACCTCGCCGTTTCCGTAATACTGCGGAACCGTACCCGCTATTATTTCGTCAATCACAACGGCGTCCGTGTTTATCGTTTCCGTTTCGTTAAGAATATATCCTCTGTACGTCATTTGCACATCAACATTTACCTTCATTGAATGGCGCACCTGATTTATTCCCGCCGCGTTAAATTCCTCGTCAAAATTAGTGTTCACAATAGCGGACGGCGAGATTTTGACAGGGATTTTCGGTCCCGTGCCCGAGAGCAGATACAGCCCGGACGCACTGCCGAGCGGAATATAAATCGTATCGGAACAGCGCGCGGCGATACCATCCTGTATTTTGGTCGTAATTTTCGATTTAAGACGGTTTATACCTGAAACATTCGCTTCGATAGTCGTTGTGCTTCCGTTTTCCCTGACCTGTGACCCCGCGCAGTCATATTCCGACAAAGCCTCGTCAACCGATTCCTCTATAACGTCCGTCACCATTGTGTTCGCGAACGAATGAGCCCGTGTCACAAACGCCGGCTCAAGCCGCTTCGCCGTTACCACAACTGCTAACACGGATGTAAACGCAATCAAAATCGTAACGGCTTTTCCGCCTATCCTGCCCCTCATTCCGAGCCGCATACAATCACCTCCGGCATAATATAACGTATACTATGCCGGAGGCTGATTTTTTGTGAATTATAACTTTTTGGTGTCGATCTCCTCTTTCGCCATCTTGATGAAATCGTCTATCGACATAGCGCCCATATCGCCGTTCTTGCGCGAACGCACGGAAATAACGTTATTTTCGATATCCTTATCTCCCGCGACGAGCATATACGGTATTTTTTCAAGCTGCGCCTCGCGGAGCTTATATCCGAGCTTTTCGCTTCTGTCGTCAACCTCGACGCGGATTATGCCGCTCGCTTCGAGCTTCTTCTTTATCTCGTACATATAGTCGAGATGTCTGTCCGCGATCGGCAGCAGTCTTATCTGGACCGGAGCGAGCCAAAGCGGGAACGCGCCCGCGTATTTCTCTATCAACAGCGCCAGCGTTCTCTCGTAGCAGCCGATCGACGTTCTGTGGATTATATACGGATTTTTCTTCGTGCCGTCCTTATCGACATACTCCATGCCGAATTTCTCCGCGAGCATTTGGTCTATCTGAATTGTTATCAGCGTATCCTCCTTGCCGTGAACGTTCTTTATCTGAACGTCGAGCTTAGGTCCGTAGAACGCCGCCTCGCCTATGCCTATCTTGTAGTCGATGCCGAGGTCGTCAAGAATTTCTTTCATTACGCCCTGCGCCTCGTCCCACTGCTCGGGAGTGCCGATATACTTTTCCCTGTCGTTCGGGTCCCACTGCGAGAAGCGGTAGGAAACGTCCTCGTAAAGCCCGAGCGTCGTGAGCATATATTTCATTAACTCCACGCAGCCGCGGAACTCGTCTGCAAGCTGCTCCGGCGTACACATAAGGTGTCCCTCGGAAATAGTAAACTGACGCACGCGGATAAGACCGTGCATTTCGCCCGAAGCCTCATTACGGAAAAGCGTTGAGGTCTCATTAAGTCTCATCGGCAAATCGCGGTACGAGCGTCCTCTGTTCAAAAACGCCTGATACTGGAACGGGCAAGTCATCGGACGCAGCGCGTATACCTCCTTGTCGTTTTCGGGATCGCCCAAAACGAACATTCCGTCCTTGTAGTGATCCCAGTGACCGGAAATTTTATATAAGTCGCTCTTTGCCATAAACGGCGTTTTCGTAAGCTGCCAGCCGCGCTTTTGCTCCTCGTCCTCGACCCAGCGCTGAAGAAGCTGAATTATTCTCGCGCCCTTCGGCAGCATTATCGGAAGTCCCTGACCGATATAGTCAACCGTGGTAAACAGCTCCAATTCGCGTCCGAGCTTGTTATGGTCGCGCTTTTTCGCTTCCTCGAGCTGCGCTAAATGCTCCTCAAGCTCCGGCTTTGTCATAAACGCCGTGCCGTAAATTCTCTGAAGCATCTTGTTATGCTCGTCGCCGCGCCAGTACGCGCCGGTTGCCGAAAGCAGCTTATATGCCTTTATCTTCGACGTGTAGTTTACGTGCGGGCCTGCGCAAAGGTCGGTAAACTCGCCCTGCTTGTAGAACGAGATAACCGCGTCTTCGGGCAGCTCGTTGATAAGCTCCAACTTGTACGGTTCATCCTTCATAAGCTCCAGCGCCTCAGCCCTCGGAAGCTCGAAACGCTCGATTTTCAGATTTTCCTTCGCGATTTTCTTCATTTCCTTTTCGAGAGCTTCCAGATCCTCCGGAGTAAAAGCGTGCTCCGTGTCGAAATCGTAATAGAAGCCCGTGTCTATCGCCGGACCTATCGCGAGTTTCGTGTCCGGAAACAGTCTTTTCACCGCCTGCGCCAGCACGTGCGACGCGCTGTGGCGAAGCGTTTGCAGCTCGTTCATTTCTGTGATTTCCGCCATTTTAAAATCCTCTCCTTTTTTGTTCCGTTTGCGTTTCGGAGATTTTCACACAAAAAGCGCCTCCGAAGAAAACGGATATTTTTATATCCTTTCTTCAGGGGCGCATACTATGCACGGTTCCACCCTGATTTATAACTTCATTTTCCCCGATAGCGTTCGGGTATACGGCGCGCATAATAGGAAAACCGTTCCGCGCGCGGCTCCAAAGTGGTGTTCATCTCACGCCCCCAAAAGAACGTTCCCAGCCGCGCCGTTCTCTCTCTCGTTTGGTTTCGCGTGAAACTACTGTCTTTGTCATCGCCTTATTTGTATTATACACACTTTGACGCCGGTTTGTCAAGAGATTTTTTTAATCATCCATTACATATCGTATCTTTCGCAGGTAATTTCAACGCGGTTTTTATCGCGAACACTGATTTTAGCGGCGTTGCCGCAAACCTTGCACACTGCGGCATACTGTTCATCGGAACACACCACTTTTGCGGCATTTTCCACTTTAAGTTTTTTCTCGATGCTCTCCGCCGTGACATCCTCGTCTATCTCAATGCTTGCTGCGTTTCCTATTTCGACGACGTTCTCCGAGTTCTCCAGCATTACTGCTGTTATGCGCAGGCTGGCGGCGTTAAGCGATCCATTTCCTTCCTTGCGCTCGGTTATTACGACATCAAGCCTTCTGTACTTTGCCCCAATCGCTCTAAACGCTTCCTCATTTTCTTTATCGACCTTTACTTTGCCTGTGACCTCGAGGCGTTCAATTCTACGCAAAACATCCGTGATGTCTCCCCGAGCGTCAAGATCGCCGTATATGAATATTTTTCCGCCGTATTCGTTTACAAGCTCCTCATTGAGTTTTTTGCTTCCGTCGGCAATCGAAAATCCCTCCGGAGCGACAAAAAGCTCCACGGTTTCATCAAACATCGGCAGACATTCATTGAGCATTTCCTCCGGCACGATAAAACGCTTCGTCTTAAACCGCACGTTTTTTTCAATCAGTTTTGCGGTATCAACCGATTTATCGATCAGCTTTACGGCGCTTCCCGCGTAATATCTGCCATTATCCGACGCGCGTACAGGAAAGTATTTGTCAATCACAAAGTTATTTTTGAGCTTTACATAACCGTCCGGGTATGTTCCTATCATACCGTTTACATCTATATCGGCAAGCTCGCTCATCATACTCTCCGGGCACTCCAGATTGCCGTTTACAATAATTGCCGCGTATCGACTTACAGCCTCCCGGGCGCCCGGCTCTATTTCAAGCCCGCCGTTCACGGTAAGGATCGAGCCGGGTTTTGGCAGCGCGTTCGCGGTTATCTTGTGCGAAGCGTTTATTGTTATAATATCAACTTCCTTTTCCGTTGAAATTATCTTTTCGGCATTGATTTCTGCGTTAAGCTCTCTGAGCAGCCTGTGACTTTTCTCATTTACAATTAAAATTTCCGTGTGAATTATGACCTTTTCGTATTCCTCATATTTCGCCTCGGTTATGTGCCTCGCGTCGCATAGCTCAGATACGATTTCCAATGTTTTTTTCATCTTAAAAACTCCCTTCTTCAAGCATTTCCTTTAATCTCCTTCGGGCGGAGGACAGCTTATAACGCACTGTTCCCGCGGGCATATTGAACGCGCTGCCGAGTTCCTTTGAATTATACCCGTACAGGTATCGCATTTTAAACAGCATACCCTCAATATCCGGCAGCGCATCAAGAAGCTGCTTGATTTCCGACATATCGTAATCATCGCATATATCGGCGATTTCGGCATTTTCCTCCGCGACCGTTTCAAAAGCGGAATGACGCACACGATCGAGGTATATGTTTTTAATCGTGGTATAAAGCCACGCGCGTGACTGCAGCGGATGGAGCTTTTCAAGCGTGTCGGAGCGGCTCAGCGCGCGCGCAAAAGCCTCCTGAACCATATCCTCCGCCGCCGATTCGTCACCGCACATAGCCGCGCACCATGAAACAAGCTCGTCGAAAAACTCCCCGTACAGCTCATCGATCGTCATATACCTCACCGTCCCTTTTATCCGCTTTCACTTATATAACGTTTAAAAAGGCAAAAATGTTGAAGTTTATCGGGAATTTTTTATCTGCTTCGCGAGATTTATCATCTCTATCGCTCCGAGAGCGCAGTCGTAGCCCTTATTGCCCGCCTTTGTTCCGGCGCGCTCTATAGCCTGCTCGATGTTGTCGGTCGTGAGTATGCCGAACATCACGGGAACACCCGTAACGAGCGACACCTGTGCTATACCCTTTGAAACCTCGTTGCAGACATAGTCATAATGCGAGGTCGCGCCGCGTATTACCGCACCCAAACAAATCACTGCGTCATACTTGCCGCTCTCAGCCATTTTCTTAGCCATAAGCGGTATCTCAAACGCGCCGGGTACCCACGCGAGAGTGATATTATCCCCGCTTACGTCATGCCGCAGCAGCCCGTCCTCCGCGCCGCTTATGAGCTTTGATACGATAAACTCGTTGAAACGCGACGCTACTATGCCGATTTTAACGTCCTTTGGTACTAATTTTCCTTCCAAAATTTTCATGATTATTCCTCCTTTTTATTCCTTATCATAATTCAAATAATGTCCCATTTTATGCTGTTTTGTCAGCAAATAAAACTCATCGTCCGCGCCCGCTTCTATTTGTATCGGCACACGCTCGACAATTTCCAGCCCGAATTTTTCCAAGCCGTCGATTTTGAGCGGATTGTTCGTCATAAGCCGCATTTTGCCCACGCCAAGCTCCGCCAATATCTGCGCGCCCACGCTGTAATCGCGCATATCCTCGGGAAAACCGAGCGCGAGATTCGCCTCTACCGTGTCTAAGCCCTGATCCTGCAACGCGTACGCGCGGATTTTGTTTATAAGCCCTATTCCGCGCCCCTCCTGCCTTAAATAGAGCAGCACTCCCCTGCCCTCTTTCGCGATCCGTTTCATCGCCGCGTCATACTGCTGACCGCAGTCGCAGCGCGCACTGCCTAACGCGTCGCCCGTGAGGCACTCCGAATGTACGCGGCATAAAATCGGCTCGTCGGGGTTCATTTCGCCCATCGTGAGCGCGACGTGGTGCTCGCCGTTGAGCTTATTCACAAAGCCGTGAATTGTGAATTTGCCGTAGCGTGTCGGGAATTTCGCCTTCGCCACGCACTCGACTATAACCTCATGCTCGCGGCGGTATTTTTCCAGATCCGCGACCGAAATAAATGTGAGCGCGCGCTCCGCCGCAAACTCCTTCAAATCGGGCAAACGCATCATATGACCGTCCTCCGCCATGATCTCGCAGCACAGTCCGCACGGCTTCAAACCCGCATATTTCAGTAAATCGACCGACGCTTCGGTGTGTCCTTTCCTTTCAAACACGCCGCCCTTTTTCGCGATAAGCGGGAACATATGCCCCGGGCGGCGGAAATCCGACGGACGCGCGTTTTCGTCGGCGATTTTCCTTGCCGTGTCCGCTCTCTCAAACGCGGATATGCCGGTTGTAGTGCCGACCGCGTCAACCGACACGGTGAACGCCGTTTCGTGGTTGTCGGTGTTGTCGGCTACCATCGGCGTGAGATGTAATTTCTCCGCCCATTCAGCCGACATCGGCATACAAATAAGCCCCTTCGCGTAGCTTGCCATAAAATTGAGCATTTCGCCCGTGGCAAACTCGCACGCGGCGATCAAATCACCCTCGTTTTCGCGGTTCTCATCGTCAACCACCATTATCATTTTCCCCCGCTTCAAATCCTCTATTGCTTCGGGAATTGTATTAAACTGCATTTTATGTCAACCTCCTTAAAATCCGTTTTCAGCCAAAAACTCATACGTTATGCCGCCTTTCGGAATGTTTTCCGACGGCTGCATCAACTTTTCCACATACTTTGCGATTATATCACATTCAAGATTTACCGCGTCGCCAATTCGTTTTTCGAGCAGCGTAGTTTCGCCGCCGGTATGCGGAATTATCGAAACCTTAAAGCATTTATCGTCAACATACGCGACCGTCAGACTTATTCCGTCGATCGCGATAGAGCCTTTTTCAACGATATACCGCAGAATTTCACTCTCCGCCGCGACAGTCACCCAAACCGCGTTGCCGTCGTTTCGCATATTTGTCACAGTCCCCGTGCCGTCAATATGACCGGAAACTATATGCCCCCCGAAGCGTCCGTCGGCTTTCATTGCGCGCTCCAAATTAACGCGGCTGCCGACCGAAAGCGCGCCGAGCGCTGTGCGGCCGAACGTCTCGTTCATTACGTCCGCGGTAAAAATGCCGTTTCCGATCTCAACTGCGGTCAGGCAAGCGCCGTTTACCGCCACACTGTCGCCGATTTCAATACCGTCGGTAATGCCGCATTTTATTGTCACAGTTCCGCGCTGTCTATTTATCGCCGTCACAGTTCCGACAGCTTCGATCAACCCCGTAAACATGGGCTTCACTCCTTTACTACATCATATTCCGTCATTATGTCTCCGTCAACAGGCGATACAGCTTTTAATTTCAGCTTTACGGCGTTTTTCATAAGCTCTATTCCCGCTCCGCCCACAGGCGTTTTCGCGCCGGTTCCGCCGATTATTTTCGGCGCGGTAAATACCTTTACTTTATTTACAATACCGCTTTGCAGTGCCGCAAAATTCAACTCTCCGCCGCCTTCGAGCAGTACGCTGTCAATTTGCATTTCGCCGAGCTTTCGCATAAGCGCCGCCAAATCGACGCGTCCGTTTTGGTCGGGGGCATAAATTACCTCTATTCCCTTTTCGTTTAACGCCTTTTCCCTTTCCGCATCCTTCACAGCGGCTGCGACGATCGTACGGACGGTGCTCGCTGTTTTCGCGATTTCGCTGTCGAGCGGCAGACGCATTTTGCTGTCGCAGATTATTCTTATCGGGTCGTTTCCGTTTTCAATGCGGCAGGTAAGGCTCGGATCATCCGCCAAAACCGTACCGATACCGACCATTATCGCCGCGTATCTGTTCCTGTCCTCATGCGCGATACGGCGCGTTTTTTCATTTGAGATCCATCTGCTGTCGCCCGTGCGCGAGGCGATTTTTCCGTCGGCGGTCATCGCGTATTTCATCATAACATACGGCGTTTTTGTGCCGATATAGTGGAAAAATATCTCGTTTAACGCGTCGCACTCATCCTTTAGAACGCCGGTGTGTACCTCTATTCCATGCTCGCGGAGCTTTTTGATACCGCCGCCCGCTACGAGCGGATTTAGATCGTCCGAGCCGATAAACACGCGTTTTATTTTATTTTCGATAACCGCGTCAACACACGGCGGCTGCTTGCCGTAGTGGCAGCACGGTTCGAGCGTGACATACATATCCGCGCCCTCGGGAGACGCTTTGCAGTTCTTAAACGCGTTTCGCTCCGCGTGAAGCCCGCCGTATTTTTC
>CANRJY010000014.1 GCA_947631085.1 uncultured Clostridia bacterium
TGGGAGTTTAGCTCAGCTGGGAGAGCATCTGCCTTACAAGCAGAGGGTCACAGGTTCGAGCCCTGTAACTCCCACCACCTACGCGGTTGCGAAGCAGACGCGTAACATGCTGGTGTAGCTCAATTGGTAGAGCAGCTGATTTGTAATCAGCAGGTCGCGGGTTCGAGTCCCATCACCAGCTCCATATGGGAGAGTTCCCGAGTGGCCAAAGGGGGCAGACTGTAAATCTGTTGTCTACGACTTCGATGGTTCGAATCCATCCTCTCCCACCAAAAACGGCTTGAAACGCAGGTTTCAAGCCGTTTTTCTAATTTAAAATTCATAATGCGTCCACATGCTGACAATTTTAACCGTTTTATTTTCATCGTCAACCTGATACACAAGCCTGTGCTGTACATTTATTCTCCTTGAAAACGCGCCGCTTAAATCTCCGGTAAGCTTTTCGTACGGCGGCGGTGTCTTGTACGGATTTTCGCGCAGTATGTCAATAAGCTTCTTCACTTTATCGTCTAAATGCGCGGACTTCAGCTTCGGAATGGCTTTTAACGATGCCTTTGTATAAAATATTTTGTACATCACCACTCAACCGCGCCTTCCTCAACGCACTCCTCGAGCGGCGTATTAATGCCTTCGACAATTTCATCTTTTACTTTCTGATTGCGCGATAAATACAGAGTTTCCATAAGTCCGTTATAGTCCGACTCGCTGATAATAACGGCATTTCCGGCTTTTGTGTTAACATTTATTACATCATTAAATTCCACCGCCTGATTAATATAATCAAACAGGTTTTTTCTGAGATTGGTTATATTTATATTGGTCATATACTTCACCTCCGACATTATTATATGTACATTATAGCGTACATATAATAATTTGTCAAGATATTTATTATACGCGGCTCACGGCTTTACCACCGCCGCTATTCGGTCAAATTTAAATATTCCTCAAGGCACAGCCCTTTTTTATGTATCTCTGCCGCCGCTTTCTCCCCTACATATCTGAAATGCCACGGCTCGTTTGATATGCCGGTTATATCCGTTTTATCCTCAGGATACCGGATTATAAAGCCGTATTTATACGAATTTTTCTTAAGCCATTTCCATACAATATCCGCAGCCTGCTTGTTCGCGTCGGCAGTGGTGATATCAAGCGCCAATCCTGTTTGATGCTCGCTTGTGCCGGGGACTGCCGCCCATGTTTTTGCAATTTCAAGCGCTTCGGCCTCGGAATATCCCTGATTAATGTACTGCTCTGTATATTCGTCCAAAATCGACTGCTGCTTTTCCGCTGTGCGGTATGAAGATGATATTGCCGGAATAATCCCCGCGCTGCGCGCATCGTCGAACATACGCTGCAGATACGGATATACGCGTTTATCTACCTTGTGTCCGTTCGCGAGAGTGGTAAGCTCAACCGAAAAGCCCTCCGGCAGAGGGTGATCGGCATTTACAAGCATAAGCTGCCACGAGCTGTCGTCTGCCGAGTCGGTCGGCGCGTATGCGGAAGCGCCGTTTAAATCTGACGTACCGCAAAATTCCTCCACTTTTTGCTTCGCAAACAGGAATGATACGGCGACGAGAGCCGATATAAATATTACAAGTAAAATTTTTGGCGTGGCGCTTGATTTTTGATGTTTCTTCATAGAAATTCCTCCCGTTAAAAAAGTCTTTATCTGCATTATAGCGGATAAAGACCTTTTTTGTTTTAATAATAAATTGAGAAATTCCTAAGAAAATATTAAGGTTTTATTATTATTTCTTAATCGGGAACGGCTACCGTAAATACGGTTTTTTCGTTTTCGCTCGCAGCCGTTATCACGCCGCCGTGAAGCGTTACTATCTCCTTCGCTATCGCCAGTCCCAGCCCCGCGCCGCCGGTATTTGTCGCGCGCGACTCGTCGATACGCACAAATTTTTCAAATATCGTTTTCAGCTTTTCCGCCGGTATTGTCTCGCCGGTATTCGTAAAGGAAATTATAATTTTTCCCTCACGTTTATACGCGTCTATTTCAATAACGGTGTCGGGATAGCTGTAGACCGCGGCGTTTCTGATTATATTCGTGAATACCCTCGCGAGTTTTTCCGCGTCAACGAAGCCCGAGAGATTTTCGTCGGCGTGTAGCTCAATGCTGTTGCCTCGTTTGCTTAAAACCGGATAAAACTCATCGGTCAGCTGCAGCAGCATATAGTATATATCGGTGTTTTTCCTGTTCAGCGTTATCTGATTAAGATTATATTTCGTTATCTCAAAAAACTCGCTTACTAGCTTTTCAAGCTGCCTTGACTTGTCGAGCGAAATGCCGACATATTTCCTTATTTCATCCTCCGGCATATCGTCGGATTCGTCAATAAGGCTCAGATACCCTATCACCGACGTTAGCGGCGTGCGTATATCATGAGCCAAATATGTTATCATGTCGTTTTTTCCGCGTTCCGACTCCCGCGCCTCTATCGCACGCCGCCGAAGCGTCGATTTTACTGTGTTCAGCGTTTCCTCCGTCGCGGACATTTCCGGCGGAAGTATTATTTTATTGCTGTCGTCCGCCAAAAGTCCGTCTATGCCTTTGTTAACGGACGTGAAATATTTTGTAAACCAGCTCATAAAAAACCGAAGCATTATCAGAAAAATCACCGCGACCGACACAATCCAAATAATATCCGTGGCGTTACGAAACCACTGCTGATAAATATTTGATGCCGTTTCGCGGCTCAAACCCGTTCGTGTAAGAACATCCAGCACAAAATCTCCGCCGCGGTCTTTCCAAAGCAGCTTGTACAACGCAAAAACAACAACAAGCGCCGCCGCAGTCAGGCTGCAAAAGCGCATGTAAATTTTGGATTTCAGCTTCGCGTATTCCGATTTATCATTGTTTTTCAATTTTATATCCCACTCCCCAAATGGTCTTTATAAACCTCGGATTTTCCGAAACATCGTTCATTTTTTCGCGCAGATGTCTTATATGGACAGTGATAGTGTTGCTGCTCTTGCTATAATATTCGTCCTTCCATATTTGGTGAAACAGGCTTTCGGAGCTTACCGCGCTGCCTCTGTTTTCCAGCAGTATACGCAGTATTTCAAATTCCGTCGGCGTCAGCGCGAGCGGCTTATCGTCGAGAGTACACTCGTGAGTTTCCGCGTTCAGCGCAAGCCCCGAACACATCATTACATAATCGTTTCCGCCGGAATTATACTTTTTATACCGCCGCAGCTGCGCCTTTACACGCGCGACCACCTCAAGCGGTCTGAACGGTTTTGTTATATAATCATCCGCGCCGAGAGTAAGACCAGTTATTTTATCCGTTTCGTCGGTCTTTGCCGTAAGCATGATGATCGGGCAGTTGTATTTTTCGCGTATTTTTCGGCACAAATCAAAGCCGCTCATATCGGGAAGCATCACATCCAGCACGGCAAGATCAAACTCATTTGAAAAGGCGTACTTGAGCGCGCTTAAAGCGGAGTAAAACGTTGAAACGGAGTAATTCTCGTTTTTCAGATATACCTCCAGCAAATCCGCGATTTCGCGCTCGTCGTCAACAATCAATATTTTTTCGGGCATGATCCGTCACCTCTGCTATTTTTCCATCAAACAGTTTATCTCGTGCGACGTCAGATATCTCCATCGCCCGAGCGGCAGATTGCCGAGCTCCACCACGCCTATTTTCGTGCGCTTCAAGCCCTCGACCTCATAGCCGATCGCCTCGAACATACGCCTTACCTGCCTGTTTTTGCCCTCGTGAATGGTTATCTCTATAAGCGAGTAACCGTTTGCCGCGTCGAGTATTTCCGCCTCCGCCGGAGATGTTGTAAAATCGCCGATATCAACGCCTTTTCGCAGCGCGTTCATCGCGCCCACCGTCATCGAGCCCTTTACCTTTACCCAATAAGTCTTGTCCATGACGAATTTAGGATGCGTTACACGGTAGGTAAAATCGCCGTCGTTGGTAAGAAGCAAAAGCCCCTCCGTGTCGTAGTCGAGCCTGCCTACCGGAAATATGCGCGCGTCTATGTCTTGTTTAATTATGTCAACCACAGTCGGTCTGTCAAACTGGTCCTTTACGCTTGAAACATAGCCTATCGGCTTATTGAGCGCGATATAATATTTTTTCTCCGTCACTCTCAATGGCTTTCCGTCGAGAGTGACTTTATCGTTTCCTATCTCGACCTTAACGCCCTGCTCGGTAACAGTTTCGCCGTTGACGCTCACGCGCCCATCGGCGATCATAACCTCTGCCGCGCGCCGCGAAGCCGCCCCGCTCATGGCGATGTATTTCTGCAGCCGTACAATTTCTCCCATAATATCCTCCGTAATTCTATAATTTACCGATTATCCTTTTCAGAGTTTCCCAAAAATCATTTCCAACCCTCATATTATCTGATGCGTATATATCCTCTTCTGATATTATGTCAACCATACCTATCGGTTTATCGCCATAATATATTACGCAGCAGCCTACCTTTTCGCCCTTATTTATCGCCCTCGGCATTTCGCCGATTATATGATTTTCAACCGTATATCCATACGGCTGTTTTAATCTGAAATTGACCGAAAACGAATCCGCCGCAATAAACGCGTATGATTTTCCGTTCGCAGTAACTCTTTTCACACACTGCCCCTTTGAAATTATTTCCCTCGGTTTACATTTTGAAAACGCGTAATCAAGCATTTGTGTATGGTCGGTCCAATCGTTAGGGTCGCCGAGAGTTACGGCTATAAAAGCCATACCGTCTCGCTCGGCTGCGCTGACCAAGCATCGTCCCGTCGCTTTGGTATAGCCTGTTTTTACGCCTATACAGCCCGAATACGAGCCGAGCAGCTTGTTATGATTTTTAAAATACAAAACATTCCCGTCAATCGTTTCGGCACGCGCGGTACGCGCGGCGGTTATTTCGCGGAAATCCTTATTTCTAAGAGCCTCACGCGTGATAAGCGCCAAATCAAAGGCTGTTGTATAATGCCCGTCAGCGTCAAGACCGCTCGGATTTTTAAACGACGTATCCGCAGCGCCGATTTTGGCTGCGCGCTCTGTCATTTTATATGCGAACTGTTCGGAGCCGCCCGATATATGCTCCGCTATCGCCATAGCCGCGTCGTTGCCGGAGTTAAGCATCAACCCGTACAGCAGATCCTTCATATACACGCCCGACTCCGCCTGAAGATACGCGCTTGACCCTTCCTGAGCGTCAGCGTTAGGGCTTATTGTGACAATTTCGTCAGGTTCGCTCTCCTCAAGCGCTATAAGTGCGGTCATGATTTTGGTCGTGCTTGCCATAGCGTGACGTGAATACGCATTTTTTTCAAATATCAGCTCACCGGTAAGCGCGTCCATAACGCAGGCGCAGTCGGCGCTCTCCGCCATAGCGTATGCCGATACAGGCAAAAGCGCGGTCAAAAGCAGTGCGGTCAAAAAGGCGGTTTTTCTCATTATATCCCCTCCGGCATTGTTTTTATTACAGCATATGCCGAAACAGATGAATTGTATAACTGTTGTTAAGTCAAATAATTCGCCGTTAAATTATTTCGTGCCGTTCACGACCGCCGCTCTGACGGTGTTTTTCATCAGCATCGCTACCGTCATCGGTCCTACGCCGCCCGGGACGGGGGTTATCGCTCCCGCGACCTTTTCGGCTGACTCAAATTCCACGTCGCCGCAGAGCTTTTTGTTTTCAAGGCGGTTGATTCCCACGTCGATCACGACCGCGCCTTCCTTGATCATATCGCCTTTTATGAAATTCGGTATTCCGACCGCCGCAACAAGTATATCCGCCGCTTTGGTTTTTTCGGCTAAATCCTTTGTTTTCGAATGACAAATCGTGACAGTGCCGTTGCTGTGCAAAAGAAGCATCGCCTGCGGTTTGCCGACTATGTTGCTCCTGCCGACAACCACGCACTCCTTGCCCGTTACGTCAATTCCCGACTCCTTTATCAGCTCCATAACTCCGGCGGGCGTGCATGGCACAAAATCGTAGTTGCCGACCATGATTTTGCCGACGTTCACCGGATGGAACGCGTCCACGTCCTTTTTCGGATCTATCGCGTTTATCACCGTTTTTTCGTCGATATGCGCCGGTACGGGTAACTGCACAAGTATACCGGAAATGTTTTCCTGCTTGTTTAATTTGTCAATAAGCGCGAGCAGCTCATCCTGCGTCGTTTCCTCGGGGAGAGCGTATTTTTCCGAATAAATCCCGCATTCCTCGCACGCGCGCTCCTTGTTGCGCACATAGACCTGACTTGCGGGATCCTCACCCACGATTATTACCGCGAGACCCGGATTTATTCCCTCTTTTTTGAGGTTTTTGACCTCCTCCGCGAGTTCCGCCTTTATTCTTGCCGAAACTTCCTTTCCCATTAACAGCTTTGCCATTTTTATTCCTCCTGTGATTTTGTTTATCAAGTATATCGCCCTGCGGCGGTTTTATCAGACATCTTTGCTGATAGCCTATCAAATCCGTGCGCCCCGTTTTCGTAAGAGCTTCGTATACGAGCGCGTAATTTTCGGGATTTCGAAATTGCAGCAGCGCGCGCTGCATCGCCTTTTCCTTGCCCGATTTCGGCACATACACCTTTTTCATCGTGAACGGATCAAGCCCGGTGTAGAACATACACGTCGAAATCGTGCCCGGGGTCGGGTAAAAATCCTGTACCTGCTGCGGATTTATGTTGTGCTCCTTGAGGTACACCGCGAGAACTACCGCGTCCCGAAGCGTGCTGCCCGGGTGGCTCGACATCAGGTACGGCACGAGGTACTGCTTCTTCCCTATCTGCTCGTTTATCTTATAAAATTTTTCCGAAAATTTATTGAAAACCGCGTTTTCGGGCTTGCCCATGTGTTTTAAGACGTTATCGCTGACGTGCTCCGGCGCGACCTTTAGCTGTCCGCTGACGTGGTATTGGCACAGCTCGCGGAAAAATGTGTCGTCCTTGTCGTTTATCAGATAGTCAAAGCGTATTCCCGAGCGGATAAACACCTTTTTCACGCCGTCTATTTTCCTAAGCTTTCTCAGTAAATTCAGATACGATTTATGCGTTATTTCCATATTAGGGCAGGGCTTCGGGAACAGGCACTGTCTGTCCTTGCACGCGCCCGATTTCATCTGCTTTGCGCACGCCGGACCTCTGAAATTCGCGGTCGGTCCGCCTACGTCGTGGATATATCCCTTGAAATCGGGATATTTCTTCATTTCCGTCGCTTCCTTTATAAGCGACTCGTCGCTTCTTGAGGTAACGATCCGTCCCTGATGGAACGCCAGCGCGCAGAAATTGCAGCTTCCGAAGCAACCCCTATTCGCCGTCAGCGAGAATTTTACCTCTTTTATCGCTTCTATGCCGCCGTCCTTTTCGTACATAGGGTGGTACGTTTTCATGTAAGGCAGCTCGTAAACCGCGTCAAGCTCCGCCGTGTCAAGCGGTACCATAGGTCGGTTCTGTATCAAATACCTGTCGCCGTGCTTTTGGGCGAGCGTTTTTCCGGTAAACGGGTTCTGCTCGTAATACTGTATCCTGCATGAATCCGCGTAGGCGCGCTTATCGCTTACGCAGTCCTCGAAACTCGGCAATATCACCGCGTTTTCATCACATTCGCGCGATATATAGCACGTTCCCGCGACGTCCGTTATCTCGTTTACGGGTATTCCCGCGTTGAGCTTGTCCGCGATTTCGACGATTTGCTTCTCACCCATGCCGTACATCAGCAGATCGGCGCGGCTGTCGAATAAAATCGAGCGGCGGATCTTATCGTCCCAGTAGTCGTAGTGCGCGAAACGGCGCAAACTCGCCTCAACGCCGCCGATAAGCACGGGTATGTTCCCGAACGCTTCTTTTATTCGGTTGCAGTAGACTATCGTTGCTCTGTCGGGGCGCTGTCCGGCTTTGTTGCCGGGCGCGTACGCGTCGTCTGTTCGGCGTTTTTTGCTTACTGTGTAGTGATTTACCATACTGTCGATATTGCCCGCCGAAACGAGAACCGCCA
Organism: uncultured Clostridia bacterium; assembly: GCA_947631085.1. Lineage (GTDB taxonomy): Bacteria > Bacillota > Clostridia > UBA1381 > UBA1381 > CANQXJ01. The sequence goes on from CANRJY010000014.1 coordinate 7,974, forward strand.
GTCTCGGTCTGCCCATTTTTTTGAAATCGTCTACACTGTGCCAGTCGGGCAAAGCTATTATTCCTACCTTATATCCGTGACTTTCGAGCACTCGGGAAATTATCGCGTGACCGAAGCTCGGGTGATCGACATACGCGTCGCCTACAATATAAAGAAAATCAAGCTCGTCCCAGCCGCGCGCGTCCATGTCGGCACGCGATACAGGCAAAAATTTATTCTTCGCTGTCATCATAATAATCCCCCGACGGGAAATCGGCATGGCTCACGAGCACGTCCCTCGGCTTTGAGCCGTTCGCGCCCGATATAATTCCGCGCGCTTCCATCTGGTCGATAATTCTTCCCGCGCGCGAATAGCCTACGCCCAAACGGCGCTGTACCATCGACGTGGAAATCTTACCGAGCTCCACCGCGAGCTGTATCGCATCCTGCAAAAGCGGATCGCCATCCTCCTCGGTGTCGGGCGTTACGCCGTTTTCACCCGTCGCGACGCGCTCTATATGCTCGGCTAAGTCCTCGCTGTAGTGGTTCTCGCCTGAATTTTCCTTTATGAATTCGAGTATGTTTTCAATTTCGGGATCGGACACAAACGCGCCCTGCACGCGCGTCGCGGCTCTCGCGCCCATCGGGAAATAGAGCATATCGCCCATACCGAGCAGCTTTTCCGCGCCGCCCTTGTCGATAATCGTGCGGCTGTCAACCTGGCTCGATACCGCGAACGCAATTCTCGACGGCACGTTCGCCTTGATAAGACCGGTTATAACGTCAACGGACGGTCTTTGCGTGGCGATGATTAGGTGTATTCCGGCGGCTCTGGCAAGCTGCGTCAGGCGCACGATATAGTCCTCGACCTCCTTCGCCGCTACCATCATCAAATCGGCAAGCTCGTCTATGATTATTACGATTTGCGGCACTTTGTCGCCGCCCTCGCTTTCCATGAGCTTGTTGTACGATTCCAACTTTCTCACGCCCGTTTCTTTAAACAGCTCATAGCGGCGCATCATCTCGGCGACAGCCCAGTTAAGAGCGCCCGCCGCTTTTTTCGGATCCGTTACGACCGGAATGAGCAGGTGCGGTATGCCGTTGTAAACGCCCAGCTCAACCACCTTCGGATCGACCATTATAAGTCGCACGTCCTCGGGAGAGGCTTTGAATAAAATGCTCGTTATGATCGTGTTGATGCACACGCTCTTACCCGAGCCGGTAGCGCCCGCGATAAGAACGTGCGGCATTTTTGCTATGTCGCCTATCACGACGTTGCCGCCGATATCCTTGCCGAGCGCGACCGTCAGCTTCGACTTTGCCTTTTTAAACTCGTCCGACGCTATCATCTCGCGTATCGAAACGCTTGCGACCTTTTTGTTCGGTATCTCAACGCCGACAGCCGCTTTACCCGGAACGGGCGCGATAAGCACCGTTGTTACCGCTAAATTAAGCGCTATATCATCGGCAAGTCCGACTATTTTCGATAGCTTTATTCCCGCGTCGGGCTGTATCTCGTAGCGCGTTACGGTCGGTCCCTGCGTCACCTGCAACAGCTTCGCCTTTACGCCGAAGGTTGAGAGCACCGCGATGAGCTTTTCTGCTGTTCTTCGCATTTCCTCGCGCTGGTCACCCGATACGGGCTTCGTCTTGTTTAAAAGCGAGATCGGCGGGTATTTATACTCTATATGCTGCTTTTCTATCGCGTCATTTAATTCCTTGTGGAACTCCTGCTTTTCCTGCTCCGTTATTTTGTCCGCCTTTTCCTCGGCGGGTTTTTCGGTCGTTTTTTCGGTCGGCTTGTCCTCGATAATCGGCTGCGCGGGCGGCAGATCGCCGAAAACCTCGTCTATGCCGTCGGAGAATATTTCCTCGTCCGCGACAGGCTCGTCCTCGATCACTTTCCGCGTTCCGGCTTTCTTTTTGTGTACTGCTCCAGCAGTATCAGCCGCGAACTCGTTTGCCGCGTTAAGCGCATCACAGCGCTCCTCGTCAAGCTCCGCCTGTCTTATACGTTCGCGCTTTTGTCTTTGGCGTTCCTCGCGTTCATCCGCCAAGCCCTCATATGTTTCGTACATTTCGGCAGCGACGCGTCTCGCGTAATTTATTCCCGCGCGGATAAGCGACATTCCCATAATAAAGCTCAGCAAAACAAGCAGCGTAACGGAAAAAATAATATACGCCGCCACCTTCTGCACCATTTCCTCCATAAACGCCGCCGCGTAACCGCCGAAAAGACCACCGCCCATATGATACATAGCGCCGTAACCATACGCGTCTCCGGCAGGTACATCACCAGACAGCGCTATAAACGCGCCTATATTTACAACAGCCAGCATTACCAGACACAGCTTCACCCAAAACTTTTTGGTATTCCTATATTTTATCAGATAAACCGAAAGCCCCGCCATAACCGCAGGCAGGAAGTATGCCATAATTCCAAACACGCCGCAAAGAACGGATTTAACGAATCCGCTTACGATCCCGCCGCTGCCTGTGTCCACAAACATAAACACTCCGAGCAAAATCGCCGTTATCGCCGTCACCACCGCGTATGTAACGTGTGAGCTCGTTTCCCTCTCGGGCTGCTTTTTTGCAGGAGCGGCTTTTTTCGACGCCGATCCGCTTTTACCGCCGGCTGTTTTCTTTTTAGTTGCCGCCATTGGACAACCCTCCTTATATAAATAAACTCGATTGTTTGTCATACAGATTGATTATCTCATAACTGCAAGGCGGCACCGTCGCCGCAGCGTTATGTTACAATGTTCTCTCAGGCGTCAAAATCTTTGATTTTGATAACGCCGTGAGGTTATTATCTCATAAATGCAAGGCGGCACCGTCGCCGCAGCGTTATGTTACAATGTTCTCTCAGGCGTCAAAATCTTTGATTTTGGTAACGCCGTGAGGTTATTATACCATATTTTCTCCGAAAACACTATATTTGTTACAGTTTTGATATAATATTGTAAACAAAAAAACCGAGTATACGCAAAAATCGACGCGGAATGAGCCGCATCGATTTTTTTATTCATTTCAAAGCCTTTCAAAATTTCAGTTTAACCTTACCGCGCCTATTATATCGTTTATATCCTCAATTCCGTGCCGCTCCATATACGCGGCAATGTCCCTCTTTACATCAAGAATTAAATCGGGCTTCACGAACAGTCCCGTACCGAGCGCGACAAGCGACGCGCCCGCGAGCATGAACTCTATCACATCATCGCCCGACATAACTCCGCCCATGCCGATTATAGGTATTTTTACCACCTGATGCACCTGATATACCATTCTCACCGCCACAGGCTTTACCGCCGGTCCCGACAGTCCGCCCATGTTGTTCGCGAGGATCGGACGGCGCGAATGTATGTCTATTTTCATACCCAAAAGCGTGTTTATAAGCGATAAGCCGTCCGCTCCGCCGTCCTCCGCCGCTTTGGCTATGTCCGTTATCGACGTGACATTCGGCGACAGCTTTACCACAAGCGGCTTTTTACAATGCTTTTTTACCGCCGCGGTCAGCTCGTTCACTGTTTTTGCGTCCGTGCCGAACGCAAGCCCGCCGTGCTTTACGTTTGGGCAGGATATGTTCATCTCTATTATTGCCGCGTCGGTGTCCGAAAGAATTTCAGCCATTTCGCAGTATTCCTCAACGGTATTTCCCGACATATTCGCGATAACGTGCGCTCCGCAGTTCTTCAAAGACGGCATGGTGTGCGCCGCGAAATACTCCACGCCAGGATTTTGCAGTCCTACGCTGTTAAGTATACCGCTCGGAGTTTCCGCTATTCTCGGCGCTTTGTTGCCCTCTCTCGGATAGCGTGTAAGCCCCTTCGCCCCGAAGCCGCCGTACTCCGACAAATCAACGTACTCACCGTATTCCTCCCCGAATCCGAATGTGCCGGACGCGGTGACGATCGGGTTTTTAAATTCTATTCCGCAGAAATTTATTTTCGTGTTAATCATTGAGCGTCACCTCCCTGCTGTCAAATACAGGCCCGTTTTTGCATACGCGAAGCTGTTTGTCCATACCGTCCTTTGTCGATTCGCAGGTGCAAACCAAGCACGCGCCGATACCGCACCCCATACGCTGTTCGAGCGAGAGCTGACACTCTATCCCGCGCCTTTCCGCGATAGCCTTGACCGCCTTTAACATAGGCTTCGGCCCACACGCGAAAATTACATCACACGGATTTTTATCGAGATACTCGTCCATCGCCGACGCTATGTAGCCTTTATAGCCATAGCTTCCGTCGTCCGTACCTACCGTAACGGACTTTGCAACCGACGCGAACTCATCCTCCATAACAACTCTGTCCTTGCCTCTAAAGCCCAAAAAAACGTCCGATTTGACCTGTTTTGCAAGCAAAAACAGCGGAAAAACGCCTATTCCTCCGCCTATTATAACGGCGTTTTTATGCTCGGGTTTCACCTCAAACCCGTGTCCGAGCGGTCCCATAACGTCGATAAAATCCCCGATATTACGCTCCGCGAGCGCTTTCGTCCCCTCGCCCTTAACCTCGAAAATAAACCGCACGCAGTTATCACGCGCGTCGCATATACTTATCGGACGCCGCAAAAACGTACCGCCCCCGCACGCGATATGCAAAAACTGCCCGCACCGCGCCTCAGCCGCGATTTCCGGCGACTCGACTGTGAAATCGAAAATCCCGGGTATCGGTTCTGATTTTGATATTAGTTTACATAATTTTGTCTGTTTCATATCACGCTCACTAAATCCTCTCTCATGCGTATCGCTTCCGCTCTCGCGGCTTCGGCGAATTGTTCTTCCTTCCAATCGCCCTTCTTGTACGCGCAAATAATTCCGCGCGACGAGTTTACTATCGCGCCGAGTCCGTCATCGTTGAAGCACGGCTTTACGCCCATAGCTCCGCCGCCCTGCGCGCCGTAGCCGGGTACGAGGAAATAGGATTTCGGCATAATACCGCGCAGAACCGCCGCCTGTTCGGGGTATGTCGCGCCGACTACCGCGCCGACCGCGCCGTAACCGCTTGTTCCTATCGTGTCCGCGTTCCATTTGTCTATCATTTCAGCCATTTTTTCGTAAATGCGCTTGCCTCCCGACATTAAATCCTGAAGCTCGCCTGACGACGGGTTTGACGTTTTCGCGAGCGCGAAAATCGCTTTGTCGTATTTTTTGCAGTCGTCGATAAACGGCTTCACTCCGTCCGTGCCGAGATACGCGTTTACCGTCACGCAGTCCACGCCGCACGGCTCGCATTCCTCGCCGTCTATATCTACCTTTCCGAGATACGCCTTTGAGTACGCCTCAGCCGTCGAGCCTATATCGTTGCGCTTGACGTCAAGAATTACATAAAGTCCCTTCTCCTTCGCGTACGCGATCGTGCGGTGGAGAACCTCCTCGCCGGGAAGTCCGTACATCTCGTAAAACGCCGACTGCGGCTTTACCGCAGGCACCACGTCGCAGAGCGCGTCGATAAGCCCCTTGTTGTATTCCCATATAGCCTCCGCCGCGCCGCGCAAAGATTTGCCGTATTCCTTATACGCCTTTTCGCGAATGAACATCGGCACATACTCAACCTTTGGGTCAAGCCCCGCGACCGACGGGTTTCCCTTTTCCTTTATTTTCTTTACCAATAAATCAACAGACATAATTTTTCTCCTTTTTATAACAAAACGCCCTGATTAACCGCTATTTCGCCGTTTACTATAACATATTCCGGCTTGCCGCAGAGCACGAAACCGTCGTACGGCGAGTTTTTACTTTTTGAATGTAATTGATTTATGTCAACCGTCCATTCCTTTTCGGGATCGAAAATCGTGATATCCGCGATTTTGCCGACCGCCAAGTTGCCCTTGCTTATGCCTAAAATCCGCGACGGATTTACCGACATTTTTTCGATAAGCTGATTTATCGTAAGCACTCCCGTCTTTACGAGATAAGTAAGTCCGAGCCCGAGCGACGTTTCAAAGCCGACTATGCCGTTTTTCGCGAGCGCGAACTCGCAGTTTTTCTCGTCGATATGGTGCGGCGCGTGGTCGGTTACGATGCAGTCGATCGTGCCGTCCGCGAGCCCTTTCTTTATCGCTTCAACGTCGTCGTCGGTTCGAAGCGGCGGGTTCATTTTCGCGTTCGTGTTGTAGCCGTCAACAGCCGCCTCGGTCAAGGTGAAATAATGCGGACACGTCTCGCAGGTCACTCTCACGCCGCGTTTTTTCGCCTGTCTCACAAGCTCTACGCTTCCGCGCGTGCTGACGTGCGCGATATGGATCGCGGTACCCGTCGCCTCGGCTATGATTATATCACGCGAAACCATTACCTCCTCAGCCGCGCGCGTAATTCCGGGAAGCCCGAGATATGTGGACATATAGCCCTCGTTCATAGCCCCGCCGTTCGCGAGCGGCATATCCTCACAGTGTGAGATCACCGTCATGTCAAACATATCCGCGTACTCCATCGCGCGACGCATGAGAGCGGAGTTTTCAACAGGCTTGCCGTCATCGGAAACTGCCGCCGCTCCTGCGAACTTCATCTCGCCTATGGGAGCGAGCTCCTTCCCCTTCAAGCCCTTCGAAATCGCGCCTATCGGGTACACGTTTACATAGCCTACCTCTTTCGCCTTTTGCTTTATATACGTCACAACAGCCTCGCTGTCAACAACGGGATCCGTGTTCGGCATACACGCGACAGACGTGATACCACCCATAACGGCGCTTTTCGTGCCTGTTTCTATGTCCTCCTTGTATTCCTGCCCGGGATCGCGCAGGTGGCAGTGCATATCGACAAGCCCCGGGCATACGATTTTGCCTGACGCGTCTATAACCTCCATTTCAACTCCCTCAAGCTCGGGATCATCGCCGATTTCGGAAATCAGATTGCCGTCCACAAAAATATCGGTCACTTCGTCTATGTTGTTCGCGGGATCAATAACTCGCCCGCCTTTAATCAGTATTCTCATTTGTCAAATCCTCCGTTATTCACTAACATATCCATTACCGCCATACGCACCGCAACGCCGCTCGTCACCTGTTCGTTTATCACACTCCTGTCACCGTCTATTACCGACGTTGACAGCTCCACTCCCCGATTTACGGGACCGGGGTGCATTACTATCACGTCCGGCTTCGCGGATTTCAGCTTTAAATCGTCAATTCCGAAAAAGCGGAAATACTCGCGCATACTCGGGAACAAGCCGCTTTCCTGGCGTTCGAGCTGTATTCTTAAGCCCATTACCACGTCCGCGTCAACAATCGCCTCGTGGACGCTCCTGAACGCCTTTACGCCGAGCCTTTCCATAAACGGCGGCATCAGCGTTGACGGGCCTCCTACGGTCACCTCCGCGCCGAGCTTCGTAAGGCCGTAAATATTACTTCTCACCACTCTGCTGTGCTCGATATCGCCCACAATAGCTACCTTCAAGCCCTCGATATGCCCCTTCTTTTCCTGAATTGTGAGCATATCGAGAAGCGCCTGAGTGGGGTGCTCGTTCATACCGTCGCCCGCGTTTATTACCGACGCGTTCACGTTCTTCGCGATAAGCGCGGGAGCGCCGCTCATGCTGTGGCGTACCGCGATAATGTCCGTCTGCATCATATCAAGCGTTCTCGCGGTATCGAGCAGAGTTTCGCCCTTCTGTACCGACGAGCCGCTCGCCGTAATGTTCGCCGAGTTCGCGCTCATATATTTCGCCGCAAGCTCGAACGACATTCTCGTTCTCGTGCTGTTCTCATAGAACAGATTTATTTCCGTTTTTCCCTGCAAATTCGGCATTTTTTTAGTGCCGCTTTTGATAAGCCTTTTCATTTCCGCCGCGTGAGCCAAAATATTTTCGATCTGCTCCGCGCTAAGCTGCTTCAAGCCCAATAAATCCTGTTTCTTTTTCTCCATCGCGTCCTCCTGAGTATAGCCGATTCCAAAATTCTCTAATTATATATTATATAACAAAATTTGCTTCTTGTCCATACAATTTATAGATTTTAATCATCTCGAAAATCTAAACGAAGCAGCACAGAATCGAATTTGAGACATCTATGCCGCGCCGCGTTAGAGCGTAACGGTCATTCTTTTTCTCCATCAAGCCGTTTGCCGTGAAACGCTTAAGCTCCGCTCCAAACACATCTTCCAAATCTTTTGCGAAACGCCGTTTAAATTCAGCTCCGCTTATTCCTTCATTCATCCTCAGCCCCATAATCATAAATTCCGAAATCATATCCTTTTCGCCGAGTATTGTCACATCATCGCTTCTTTTGTTTCCTTCCGTATACTCACGCAGCGATGATGTGTTATAAAACCGCTTGCCGTCTATATAGGAGTGAGCCGCCGCTCCCAACCCGATATATTTGCGGCATTTCCAGTATTTTTCATTGTGCCGGCACTCAAATCCGTTTTTTGCGAAGTTTGATATCTCGTACTGCGTAAATCCGTGCTGCGCAAGAAAATCTATCGTGTCGGAGTACATTTCCCTGTCCGTATCCTCATCCGGAAGCGTCAGCATTCCCTGCGAATATTCGCGCTCCAACGGAGTTCCGTCCTCTATTATAAGGCTGTACGCGCTTATATGCGTGATTGGCAGAAATACGGCGGTTTTGAGCGTCCTCCTTAGGCTCTCGGCTGTTTGATTTGGCAAAGCCGTCATTATATCCGCGTTTATGTTTTGAAATCCCGCCTCAGCCAAACGGTTTACGGTATCATAAGCTTCCGAGGCGCTGTGGATCCTCCCTATCGCCGCAAGCTCTCCGTCGTCGAACGACTGCACTCCGACGCTGATGCGGTTCACCCCGTTTTCGAGCAGCGCGCATATCTTGTCCGCAGTAAGCGTTCCCGGGTTTGCTTCTGTTGTAAATTCGCAGCTGCCCGTCAGCCTGAATTTATTTCTTATGCCTTTTATAAGCCGTTCAAGCTGTCCCGCGTCAAGAACGGTAGGCGTTCCTCCGCCTATAAATACGGTATCCGCCGTTGCTCCCGCGTATTCGTCCGCCTCGTCTAAAAGCGCGTCAATATACTTATCGAACATGTCATCAGCATTCGGAAATGACACAAAATCACAGTATTTGCACTTTTTCACGCAAAACGGAATATGCACATATATCCCGTACATTACTCTCACTCCCAATACACAAAAACAAGGCTGCATAAAGCAGCCTTGTCATTTAGTCTTTTTCGTGATGGTCATGACCGCAGTCACAGTCATCATCAAATTCAATTTCAAGCTCGATTGCCTCGTGGCAGTTCGGGCATATAATTTCGTTGCCGTCGTCGAGCATATCAAAATCAATCATAACATCCTCGCCGCACGCCGGACACTGAATTTCAAAATAATCGTCGCCGTCCTCATCGTAATTATCATAATTATCCATGAAAACGTCGTCGTCCTCATCATCGCCGCCGTTATCGTCGGCAAAATCCATATTGCTGTAAAAATCATCGGCGATAGCCGAAAGCTCATCTTCAACATCAGCCAGACTCTCGTCAAGAGCGTCCTGTTTAAATTCCAGTTCATCCACCGTCTGAGCGATCTCGTCAATGACCTCCAGCATTTTTTTCAGGAGCTTGCCCTCTTCGCTTTTAGCGTTGATTTCAAGTCCGTCAGCGTAGCCTTTAAGATATGATACCTTCTTTGATAGGTTGTCCATGAGTATTCACTCCTTTCAGAAAACCTTATTACTTGTTAACTCTCTCCATGTATTCGCCTGTTCTCGTGTCAACTCTGATTATATCGCTTATGTCAACGAACAGAGGAACCTGAATAATCGCGCCCGTTTCGAGCGTAGCCGGCTTTGTCGCGTTTGTGGACGTATTGCCCGCGAAGCCCGGTTCGGTTTCGGTAATGGCGAGCTCAACGAATGTGGGCGGCTCAACGCCGAAGATATTGCCCTTGTATGACATTACCTTGCACACGTCGTTCTCCTTAACAAACTTCATCTGCTCCTCTATTTCCGACTTCGCAATATCAACCATATCGTATGTTTCGTTGTCCATGAAATGATAGAAATCGTCGTCGCCGTAGGAATACACCATATCCTTTCTGTCGATATGCGCCTCTTCAAATTTTTCGGTCGGTCTGAATGTTCTTTCAACCACGCCGCCGTTTATTATGTTCTTAAGCTTAGTTCTCACGAACGCCGCGCCCTTGCCCGGCTTTACATGCTGAAACTCAACAATCTGATAAACGTTGCCTTCGAGTTCAAAGGTTCTGCCGTTTCTAAAATCACCTGCTGTAATCATAAAAATAATCCTCCTAAATCTTTCGTTAATATACATATATATCTATTTTACTATATCTCGTGTAAAAAAGTCAATAGCTTTATTATATTTTGTGATAAATTCACAAATTAATTTCATTTCAGCAGTTTACTTATAATTTCCAGCAAGACCAAATGCGCGGGATAATACACATAAAACAGCGTTTTTATATTAAGTCTGCCTCTTTCTCCGTTATACAGCGCCAGCGGTATCAGCGCGAGAAACGCCCAAACCTGCACCCCGCGTCTGTCGAGATACAACAGGAAAACAGCAGCGGCGGCGGCGATGAATTTTTGATATCTCTCCTTCGGCAGATAGATAAGAACCGGCATGAGCGCGCCGAAAAAGCCGTAGTCTATCTTGTAACCGAACGCCTTAAGCGCAGGTATTTCCGGCAGCATCTCACACAAAATCCACGCGAGCGCCGCAGTCAGCACGGGCACGATCCACGCGAGGATGTTCTCACGCTTCCGAGCGTAATCTATGGAATAAATCATGCATATGGACAGCGTAAAAGTTATGAAAATACTCATATAAAGGCTATGCTCGACAAACCAATACACAATCTGATACACTACGCCGAGCAGGAAAATATTTGTCAGATATTTCCGGCGGCTACGAGTATATGTGCAGCCCTCGGCTATCATATATGCGAAAATCGGCAGCGCGGAGCGCCCTATTATTCTTAATATCCTATATTTCGTAAAAATAAGCATTCCGATGTGGTCTATGGTCATCAAAACCAGCGCCAGGAGCTTCAGCTGATTGCCGCTCAGCAGCGCCAAGCCTTTGGATTGTTTTTTTAATTCCGTCATACCCATGTTAAAAATCCTTTCGGTTGATTTTGTATATATTTTACCTTATATTTAAATTTTTTACAATACAAGAAATTAAATTTAGCGAAAACTATATCTTTTTTTACCGATTTGTGATACACTGTATAGGAGAAAATAATAAAAGAGGTGCTGACCATGCTTTATCAAAGAGAAATCGACGATTCGGTTTTAATCCAATTTATAATACTTTTTACGCTTGCTCAAGCCGATAAGCCGCTTGCGTATAACGAGCTTTTAAATGTGGTGCTTGACAACTGCAACATAAATTATAACGATTTCCAAATCGCGCTCGACAATCTTGTCACAACGGGACATGCGCGGACAAGGCTGGAGGGACAGCATAACCAAATTTACTCGCTCACACAAAAGGGCGAAAACGCGGGAGATTTTTTTAAGTCAAATATTCCCGTATACATCCGCGAGCCTATCGAGGAATCAATAAAAGCGCTTTTTTTGGAGGAGCGCCGCAAAAACGCGGTGCGCGCCGGAATAACTCCGGTACGCCGCGGCGAATACGCGGCGGAGTGCGCGCTTTACGATGATGACAAAACTCAGCTTATGAGCGTAACCCTATACGCCGGCACGCGCGAGCAGGCGGAAAAAATCGCAGAATATTTCAAGGAAAACTCAGGTATGATTTACGAGAGCATTTTAAAATGCATGACCGAAAAAACGGACGGCTGACCGTCCGTTTTCTTATTCATCTTCCTTTTCGTACATAAACGACTCCATCTTTTCCGCCAGCTCAAACTTATTGCAGCCCGCGAGATAGCCGAGTCCCGCCGCCGCAATCGGCAAAAGCAGCATCGCCGCTACGGAATACCACGTCATAAGTCCCTGAGACAAGCCCATTATGCCGTTGTACGGGTACGACCAATAGAAGAAAACGAAATTCACTATCGTCGGGATTACGCCCATTATGCTGCCGTCCACGTTGAAATTTGCCCACATGAGCTTGAATATTACCAAAAGCACCGCTGTTACGGCGGAAATTCCCGCGCCGAGCAAAAAGCCCTTCAGCTTAAACGGCTTTAACGAAGTATACGGTCTGCTGTCGTCGCGTCCGAATTTTTTCGCTCTTAAATATATCACGCTCGCGTATACAAACATAAATATGCACGATATAATTTCTTTAAATATCGGCTGCTCCGTGAAATACCAGAACGCTATCATGCCGAAAACAAATGTAATTCCCGCCGCCGCAATATGCATTATGATCATATTTACGAATTGATAAGGAACTGTAACCTTTATTGCCTCTCTCAAATTAATCTCTCCCAATTCAATTTTGACGGGCGCTCACGCCCGCTATATATCCCGATGACCATGCCCACTGCAGATTGTATCCGCCGCAGTCGCCGTCTATGTCAAGAACCTCACCCGTAGCGTACAAGCCCTTTACAAGTCTCGACTCCATAGTTTCGGGATCAAACTCGCTCGTGTCCGCGCCGCCCTTTGTGACCTGCGCGTTGTTCCACGACATAGTACCGCGTATATTAAACCGCCAGTTTTTTATTGTATCGGCAAGCCGCGTTATTTCCTCATGTGAAAGAGTGTCCGCGCTCCTCGAAAGCGGCTCGATTCCGATTGATTTTAATAATACCTGCCCTACCCGCTTATTTAACATTCCCACAAGAAAGCTTTCAAGCGTACATTCGGGATTTTCCGTAATGCGCGCGTACAGCATTGAAACGAGCTCCTCCGCCGAATACTCAGGCATCATGTCGAGCGCGATCTCCTTTTGTCCCGAGAGCTTTGCCGACAGCGAAAACACGGGCGGTCCTGACAGACCGTATTCCGTAAAAAGCGTTTCGCCGTACTCCGAATATCCGCCGAGTATTACTCTCGCCCGAAGCTTTATTCCCTTTAATTTTTTCACCGTTTCCGCGTCGGTTTTTATCTGCACGAGCGAGGGTTTCAGCTCCGTTATCGTATGACCGAATTTACGAAGTATATCATAGCCCGCGCCCGTCGAGCCCAAATCAGGCGCGGCGCACCCGCCCGACGCGATTATCACTTTATCGGCATACGCCGTTTCACCGTTGTAAAATGTCAGAGTAAAGCCGTTTTTGTTTTTCTGAACGCTCTTTACCTCATATTTGGTTTTAACCGTAACTCCGGTTTGGTCAAGCTTCATCCGAAGCACATCCAATACTGCCGAAGCCTGACCGGAATACGGATATATTTTACCGTTATCCTCCTCGCGGCTGAGTATTCCGAGCCTTTCGAAAAAATCGATCGTTTCGTTTACCCAAAATTTACTCATAGCTCCTTTTATAAAATCGGGATTTTTTCCGTAATAATTATTAATATCCGCGTTAATATTCGTCATGTTACAGCGACCGTTGCCGGTAGCAAGTATCTTCCTTCCGACACGGTCGTTGCGTTCATATATTATTACATCGTTTTGGGGATCTGACGCGGCGATCGCCGCCGTCATTCCCGATGCTCCGCCGCCTATAACAGCTATTCTTCGCATTTTTTCTCCTTTTTTGCTTCCAATTCCCTCACATAACCGCCCGCGATCACGTTTATAAGCGCCACCACCGGAACCGATATCAGCATTCCTATAAATCCGAACAAGCTTCCGCCCACGGACACGGCGAGAATTATAAGAAGCGGACTTATCTCAAGCGAATTGCCCATAATTCTCGGACCGAGCACGTTTCCGTCGATTTGCTGGAGCACGAGCAGCACTATACCTGCCCATACCGCTTTCCAAATTCCTCCCGTAATTATCGTGACAAGTATCGCGACAACGCAGGATATGATCGAGCCGAAATACGGTATCATATCCATAGCGCCTATAAATATGCCGAGAATAAGAGCGTAGCGAACCTTCATTATGGAAAGGACTATGCTGCACACAACAGCCATTACAACGCAGCATATAAGCCTGCTGTAAAGGTAATTTGTGAAAATCTCGTTTACAGTTCTCGCATACTCGGTAATCTTATTTACCGTAGTCTGATTCCAAATTAAGCCCATAAGGCGCTTAACTCCCCTATACAGCTTGTCTTTTTCAAGAAGCATGTATATGGATGAAATAATTGCTATAAATACATTAAGGATTTGAGAGGTGAAGCCGAATAATCCCTGCGCGTATTTACCGAACTGCGCCCAGTTTATGGATTTGAACAGCGCCATAATACGATTGTTCAAATTCAGCCCTTCGTCCCCGAAAATATCAAGCTTGCGGAGCAGCTCGAAATTATTTATTTTATTTTGTATAATCGACATATACGACGGGAAATTGTTGTACAAATCCATAATGTTTCTGTACAAAGCCGGAATTAATGCCCACAATACCAACGCTACCGCAATCACCCCAATCACATATACCGATAAAATGCTGAGTCCTCTCGCTTTTCCGCTTATATGTTTATTCTTCGCCTTGCCTATAAGCTTCTCGATTTTCTTTGCGGGTATATTTAAAAGATAGGCGATGACAAAGCCGATTACAAACGGTTGAAACGCGCCCAAAACCGTGCCGATTGCCTTCAGTATATTGCTGATATTATCGAATGTCTTGTAAACGGCAATCACTGCCACGGCAAACACGAACGCGATAAGCCAATTACGATATTTTTCCAAAAATTTCATATTCCTATTGCTTTTCCTTCCGTAATTTTCGTCTTATTTTAATGTATAACCACAAGCGATGCCATATATACGCCGTCGCCGCTCGGTTCTGCCGTGACGCTCAGTGTCTGTCCAACCGCTATATCGGACATCGACTTCTGCGTGCCTTCAAGATCGGAATACTCGGTTGTATCGGTTCTGCACCAAATGCGGATCTGCGTACCGTCGGACATTGTCATAATTACAAGTCCCGACGGGCTCGCTCCCGCTACCGTTCCGGTCAGCATTACATTATTGCTGTCCGAATCGTCATCCTGCGGTTCCGACGGAGTATCGTTCTGCGGCGGTTCAGCCGTGGGCTGAACCACGGGCTGCTGCGGCTGCGTATCCGTGATGAGCTCCATAGTCAAAATAGACTGTTCCTGGAATGTTATCCTTACGTTTTCACCCAGCCTGAACTCGTATACGGTAGCCGGCTGTCCGTTTCTCGTAAATGTCGGATTTTCCACAAAGCCATAGGTTCTGTTTTGACCCGCTATATTTATTGTCACGGACGGAAGATCCGAAATTATGATTTGTTTTATCGTTCCGCTTCCGCTTTCCGCCGGAGTCGAAGATGATACGGCGTCTATTGACGTAATCACGCCATCGTTAATTTTTATCGTCACTATATCTCCCGTCTGAATATCATTCAGTGTCGAGATGACCGAATTTTTCGTTACCGACGCGTCCGCTTTCACGTTAAAGCTCTTGCCGTTATATCCGGCTTCAGTGTGGGCGATAGTCATTGTTGTGCCGTTGTACGCCGTTACCGTCGCATTCTTTATAGTTATCGCCTGAGTAGGATTGCTTACCGCTCCTACGGTTATCTTTGAAACTATACCTTCCTCGGACAATACAAGCGTTATTGTTTCTCCGGTTGTGATTCCGGCTGCGACCGCGGCCGCGGCGTTCGAGCAGGCATACGTTCTCACCTCGGTTTCACCTCCGACGAGAATCTGCACATATGTTCTGTCCTCACCCGCAACGCTGCCCTGATAAATTCCTATTACCGTTTCTGCCGTTGAAACGTCGGATACTGCGTCAACAGATATCAAGGTACCGTTTGACATGGCAAATACCGCGTCTGTTCCCGACTGAAGCAAACTCATCTGTATCTTCTGTCCGCCCATGCGCGCTATCACTCCGCCGTCATACGGATAAACATTTGTCACGCCCTCCGAATTTTCGGTGGATATCATCATTCGGGTCATATCTATGCCCGTTATCTTCGCTCTGACATATGTATATTCCATCGCGTTGACGGTATTGGCAAGCATAACCGCTACCTGACTGCGTTTTACGGGCGTCTGCGGCGAAAACGAGCCGTCGTCCATGCCGCGCATTATTCCTTTGTCGCTCACATACGCCACATACTGGAACGCATCGGCGGGAATATCGCTCGAATCGGTATAATCGAGCACTGCGCCGAGATCGCTCAGCGCTTCAGCCTCGCCGTTCATCGCCTTTGTAATAATTACTGCCGCCTCATAGCGTTTCATCGGCTCATCCTTTGCGCCTCCGGCAAGATATGTATTCAAATCGTCCGTATCGAGCATGCCCTTGTACATCATATACGCAATCGCATCGGTACCCCAATCAAGATTGTACGACTGCAGCATTCCGCCGTACATATCGCGCGCCATATTCATTATCGGCTCGTTGACCGGATCCGAACTTCCCATCGCTCTTGCGAAAAGCGATATACATTCGAGTCTCGTGACGTCGTTGTCCGGTTTGTAGGTTCCGTCCTCATAACCCGATATGTAACCTCGGCTGTGCATAGCCTCGATATAAGGTACAGCCCACTCAAAATCGGCTATGTCGCTGAACGAGTACGATCCTTCCGGCGCCGCGTACACCTGCGCCGTCATTGACAGGCACGCAAGAGCAGCTATCACGCCTTTTAAAAACTTATTCATTCTTCTCCCTCCGTTTCCGAAAAGCCGCATCACTGATTTATCTGTGACGCGGCCCACTGAAGTCTTATTTTATCCCTTACATAATGCAAATTTATATTTTTCAGCCGCCTATTTGGCATTTCAAGCCCGAATGCTGCGCCGCCTGCAAAAGACGCTGCACATACTCATTCGGCATCGGCTCGATATGGCTCATTGTGTAATCGCGTCCGAGTCCCTCGTACTTGCCCTGCCCCAAGCGGTGATACGGCAGCAGATGCAGCCGCTCCACTCCCGGAAGCGTCGCCGCGAACTCCGCTATTTGGCGTATCTCCTCGGGCGTGGCGTTAAACGTCGGTATCATAGGTACGCGTATTACGAGATTTACCATACCGCTTTCCGCGATTTTACGAGCATTTTCCAAAATCAGCTCGTTCGGCTGAGTTGTGAACGCCTTATGCTTCGCGCTGTCCATATGCTTTATATCCATCAGCACATGGTCGAGATGCGGGAGGTATTTTTCAATCGTTTCCCACTTCGCGAAGCCCGTCGTTTCAATCGCGGTGTTTATATCAAAATCATGGCACGCGCGCAAAAGCTGCGGCGCGAAATTCGGCTGCAAAAGCGACTCGCCGCCCGAAAGCGTCATTCCGCCGCCGGAGCGTCTGTAGTAGAACATATCCTCGCGGACAATGTCGAGAACCTCCGCGACGGTTACGTCAAGACCCATAGTCTTTTTCTTTCCCTCGAACATCATCTGCTCGACCTCGAAGGATTGTGACTCGGGATTGCAGCACCATCTGCACCTCAGAGCGCAGCCCTTTAAAAATACGATCGTCCGTATGCCCGGGCCGTCATGAATGGAATATTTCTGTATATCGAATATGCGGCCTCGGGCGCTGTAATAATCGAAATTATAATAATCTAATTCATTAAGCATTGAAAGCCTGCTCCGTTCTGTTGATTATATCGTCCTGAAGCGAACGCGACAGCGTTGTAAACAGCGC
Source organism: uncultured Clostridia bacterium (assembly GCA_947631085.1). Classification (GTDB taxonomy): domain Bacteria; phylum Bacillota; class Clostridia; order UBA1381; family UBA1381; genus CANQXJ01. Next base: position 25,537 of record CANRJY010000014.1, read on the forward strand.
GCTGTAGCCGGCTACGCGGACAACGAGTGACTTATACTTCTCCGGATGCGCCTGCGCGTCGAGAAGCGTTTCGCGGCTTACGACGTTAAACTGCATATGCATTCCCTTTTGGTCGAAATACGCCCTGATATACGAAGCGAAGTCCTTCAAGCCCTCCATGCCGCTGAGCGCGGACGGGTGGAACTTCTGATTGTAGAGCGTTCCGTTCGAAGCGATGCCGTGGTCAAGTCTCGCAACCGAGTTTGCCGCGGCTGTCGGGCCTTTCTTGTCCGAGCCGCTTCTCGGACCAACTCCGTCGGCGATAGGCGTGTTGGCAAGTCTGCCGTCGGGTGTAGCGCCCGTCTGCTCACCGAGAGGAACGTTCGCCGATACGGGATAGAGCCCCGCGTGGAAAATACCGCCGCGCGGATTTTTGTAGTTTTGCAGCTCCTTCGTGTAAACGTACGCCACGTCGCGCGCGAACAGGTCTATCTCCTCTATGTCGTTGCCGTACTTCGGCAAATCCTCTATCATTTCGAGCAGCTTGTCATATTTCGCAAGCTGTTGTCTGTCCTGAGTGCCGGCGAGGAACATTCTGCAAATTTCCTCAACCTGCGCCTTCGATACGGGCTTGCCCGCCGCGGCTAAGTTGTCAACAACCTCGCGCGTCGCGATCGCCGCCGCCTTCGGTGTTAAGCCGCGTCCGTAATTATGTATAAGCGCATCCTTGAAGTCAGCCATAGAAACGAGCCGCTTCTCGAATACGAGCGTTTTTATCGCGTATAAGCCGTCGGTCATGTTCGCGATACCGAAGCCCTGAGGGCCTGTGAAGTTATAAATCGCTCCGCCCTCCTGGACAGTCTTGCCGCGCTTGATGCAGTCGTCGACCATTGACGAGAGGAACGGCAGCGGACAGCGCTCCGCGTGAGCGACGTCGATCGAGTTGTTCGCGTTTACCATCATGCGTATCATGTATTTCATCTGCGCCTTGTACGCGTCGTAGAACTCGTCGAACGTTCTCATCTGCAACACGTCGCCGGTCTGTAACCCTACCTGTACGCCCTTGTCAACGCCGTTCGAGAATACCAGCTCCAGCGGACGGCACATATTGAAGAACGCCGCGTCATGCCAGCCCTCGGTCTTGTGCGAAGCCTGCGGCTCAACACAGCCGATTATGTTATAATCCCTCGCGTCCTCGATCGATACGCCTCGGCTCATGAGCGCGGGAATAATTACCTCGTCGTTGTAGTACGCCGGAAGTCCGATACCGGTTCTTGTGAGCTCGGCGCACTTTATGATAAACTCGTCGGGAGTGCCGTTCCAAATTCTTACGGAGAACGACGGAGCGGGCATTCTTGTGTGCATTGAAGCCTGTATGCATAGGAACGATAAATCGTTGGTCGCGTCAAGTCCCTCTTTCGTCTGACCGCCCGCGCAGAGGTTTTGGAACAGGCTGTAGCCCGCGAAGCCCTCAGCCGAAGCCGCGTCGCGAACCTTGTTTAAGTCGTTGAGCTTAACCCAAATGCAGTCGATAAGCTCCTGCGCGAACTCGCGAGTGAGTATGCCCTTATTTATGTCAGCCTCGTAATACGGGTACATATACTGGTCGAAACGTCCCGGTGAAATCGAGTGTCCGCTCGATTCCATCTGAATAAGCATCTGAATAAACCAGAACGACTGGCACGCCTCATAGAACGTTGTCGCTCCGTTTTCGGGAACTGTCGCGCAGTTTTTGGCGATGAGCAAAAGCTCCTGCTTTCTCTGCGGATCAGTGCATTTCTGCGCCGTGTCGTACGCCAGCTTCGCGTAGCGTCTCGCGTATGTTATAACAGCCTTGCACGATATTATAACGGCTTCGAGAAACTCGTGCCTTTTCGCGTAATCGCCGTCGTAAACATTGCACTTGTCAAGCTCCGCCTGCACCTCGGCGATAAGCCCCTTATAGCCAATCTTTAAAATCTTGCCGTAATCGACCGTAACGTGACCTACGCCGTTATAGAAATAGTTTCCGGGCGTGAACATATTGTGGTCGATCGCCAAAATCGCCTCGGGAGCCATATACGCGGTAGCCAGCTCGCTCGTGGTCTTGCCCTTCCAGTAGGGGTAAGTTTCGCGTAAGATCCGCTTGTTTTCCTCGGAAATATGGAACGGATCGGCTTCGCGGAACTCGACCGTGTCAAGCTCGCCCTCGAGCCACTCGTACGAGTATTCGGGGAACACCTGACAGCTCCTCGGCGACTTCGTCGCGCTTCCTACAATAAGCTCGCCGTCGCGGATAGTGATGGGAATATTTTCAAGAATATGCTCAAACGCGAGAGCGCGCCGCATAATAATCGGCTTGTCCTCGGTCTGCTTATAGCTTTCCGTTAAAAGCACCGCGCGGTCGGTTTCAATTTCCGGCATCTTCGCGAACAAATCATCGAGAAGCTTGCGTATTCTGTCTGTCATCGGTAAATCAGTGGTGTTAAATTTTCTCATTCTTGTTTCACCTCATAAATATCGTATTATATATAGTAATTATAACACAACTGTATAATATTTTCAATATAAATTTAATAATTTTCCACAAAATTTCAATCGGAAAATTCTTCAAGGAAACGCTTTATATGCATACCCGCAAGCTCAGTAACCTCGCGCGGCAGCTTATATCCGGCATTATTTGTAATTGCAAGCTCTTCTATCTCCTCCGCCGAAAAATTTGACGCGTCCAAAATCGGGTCGCTGTATTCCAAATCAGTTAACACATTACGCATCTTATTCGAGTATGCAATAGGAATAATCGGTATTCCCATACGCAGACCAAGCACCATGCCGTGAAACCTGATCGCCACAAGCTTTGAGCACCGCGGAAGATTTTTCAAAATCGAATCGTCTCCGTCGTTATTGATTATTTCGATATTTTCGGCATTCTTGCAGTTGCGGGCTATTGCCCGCGCGGCCGCGGAATCATTTTCTATACCCGTGTCAAACGCAAAAATCAAGACTTTCCTTCCTGTTTTTTCGATATAATTATCCGCAACGCGCGCCAGCTTCTCATACTCGGCAACGCTGTTTGTCAACAGCCTGTTATACGCCGTGATTCCAAGCGCGCCCTCGCTTGGCGTGTTATACAGCATGTCATCCGGAATCGAAAAAACTATATCCGGATAATATTCGCATTTTGCCTTTGAAACATTCTTCCGTATGTAATTGCGCGAGAATGTGTCGCGTACCGTTATAAAATCATAATCGGCAAGCTGACGTCTTATAAGCCACTCGGCTCCCTTTACCGTAAACTCGCTTATGTTGCAGCCCAAAACCGCTTTTTTGGATTTGCGCTGCTTCTGTTCTATTATCTCCTTCGTTCTGTAAAGCAGTCCAACCTTGCTTCTGATTATAAATCCCGAGCCTATAACCGTGCATTCCGTCTGTATATCGCCGTCGTTATACGGAATCATTCCAAACCGTTCGTATATATACATCAAATCATTTTCAGGCACGTCAAGACGCACGTTATGCTCTCTGAGTCCGCGGGCGGCAATACGCAGCATAAGATCGTCGCCGAAATTTCTGTCTATATATCCTTTTAATAAAATATTCATTTCCGTCTCCTATCTCGAATACAAAAGCTTTGCCGCCTTCATCGCTATGCCTGTCGGGGCAAGCAGCATTCCCGTCAGCAGTAATCTGTATTTTAGCGTACATTTACGTTTTAACGCTGCTTTCAGCCATCCTCTGAATTCCTTGCTTTTCAAAAGATCTCGCGCGGCGCCTATGTCGCTTCCCTCGCACGCCCCTATATTATACACGCTTACAATCGACGCGGTATACTTAAAGGCATCCTTTATATCCTCGGGAGCTGACGATATTTCCAAGCGGAACAAATCGTTCATTTTTGTCAGCTTCTCAAGGTCATTTTTATGGCTTTGACTATGACTTTCCGGAGTGCGCATATAATTGTAATAAGGCTCGGATATAAAGCAAATCCTTTTCATATATTTGAGGGTATCCATATTAAATATCAAATCCTCGGCAAAAAAACGTTTATTGTCTCCAAATTCAATATTGTTATCCGCAATAAAATCACGCCGAAATATTTTGTTCGCTATGGCGCGGCTGTGTATACACGGCGTAAAATATCTGTCGATATAGTCCGCCCTGTCTTTCACCTCCAAAACAGCGTCAAGAATACATTCTTTCTGAATGTATTCACGTCCGTCCGGATAGATGTTGCGCAGTCCGCACTGAACTATATCGGCATTGTTTTCTTTTCCCGCATTATACATTTTTTCAAGCATTTCAGGCGCTATGATATCATCCGCGTCAACGAAGCTCAGATACTTTCCCTTTGCAAGCTTCATTCCGACATTTCTCGCCGCGCCCTGACCCGCATTTTGCTCGGACAGCACCGTTATGCGATCGTCGTCAAACACGCGTAACACGTCAAGGGTACCGTCAACGGAACCGTCGTTGACGACAATTATTTCTATATCGGTCAACGTCTGATTTAATATGCTTTCTATACAGCGTCCGATCGTTTTCTCGCCGTTATATACCGGCACAATAACCGACACACATACCATAGTGCTTTCCTCCCGCCAATGCTTCTTAAATTATTTTATCATAGATCACCTGCCTTGTAAATATAATAATTGACTTTAGGAAAATTTTATGCTATTCTGAAACGTGGGGGTGATTATATGCAGCCGTTTTTAAGCATTATCGTACCGGTTTACAACTGCAAAAAATATCTGCGTCAATGTGTCGAAAGCATTAAAAATCAGACATTTACAAATTTTGAGCTTATTCTTGTTGACGACGGCTCTACCGACGGCTGCGGCGAAATCTGTGATTCGTTCGCGGCGGAGGACTACAGAATTAAGGCTATACATCAGCCCAATGGCGGAGCATGGGCTGCGCGCAATACGGGAGTCCGCGCCTCGTCCGGTCAATACGTCGGATTTGCGGACGGAGACGATACCCTGGAACCCGATATGTACAAAATTATGGCATTGTGCGCTATGGAGCATGACTGCGATGTTGTTATGTGCGATATTCTTTCGGAAAGCGAATCCTCCGAAACCGTAATGAGCGGAGCTCCGGCGCTGCGCGAGGGCTATTATTCGCTCAGCGATATGGAAACCTCTGTTTTCCCGAAAATGATGTACAGCGGTCAGTTTTTTGATTTCGGCATAGTTCCGATGCTGTGGAATAAAATCTTTCGCCGAAGCATTATTGTACGGCATTGTCAGAAAAACGTCCCGAGAATTAAAATCGGCGAGGACGCGGCATGCGTATATCCGAGCATTACAGATTGCTCATGCATGTATTACCTCAAGAGCATGGCGCTCTACAGATACCGCCGTCACGATTCACAGACAACTGTCCGCTACAGCGAAAATTTGCCCGAACAGATATCCGAGCTTTACAATCTGTTCCAACATTCAAAAATCGCCGAAAAATATCCCGAACAACTCGATTATTATTTTGCGTACATGACAAAAATATCAATCTCAAACGAGCTGAATCCCGAAAACAAAATCCCGTATTCGGAAAAGCTTAAAACAATACGCGGTATAATAAAATCATCGAAGGAACGCGGTATAATCGGTAAAATTTCGATAAAATCAATGCCGCTTGTTCATAAAATCTATTTTACGCTCGTGCGGCTCGGCTTTGTTCGGTGCCTCGCCGTTCTTATACGTCTCACAAAAAAGCTCCAACAGCACTGAAACGGATATTTTTCGAATTAACGTATAAAATAGCTTTAAGACATCGGCAAAGGAGCGACATTAATGAAACAATTCAGCTATACAATCACCGACGCGCTCGGCATACACGCGCGTCCGGCGGGAATGCTTGTGAAAGAGGCGGGAAAATTCATATCATCTGTAAAAATTGAAAAAAACGGTAACGAAGCGGACGCGAAACGATTGTTTTCTCTTATGGGGCTCGGAGTAAAAGCCGGAGAAACAGTTTCGCTCAAAATAGAAGGTTCCGACGAGAATGACGCCGCAGAGGCAATCGAGAGCTTTTTCAAAGCAAATCTATAAGCGGGATTTGATACATCTCGCTTTTTTACGTTAAAAAACCCGAAGAGCATATGCTCTTCGGGTTTTTACCTAAATTATTTAATCAAACTGTTCTCGGAATTGTCCGTTAATTAATAATCTATCTGATCGTTATAGTTGTCAAGGACGTTTCTGATATTTCTCTGTCTGATCTCAAGGTCGATAAGTCCGTCGCTGTTATAAGCGCTTGTAGCTTTCAACATAGCCGGCGTACCCCAGAAATCGGGATCGAGGTCAACGATCGAATATGTCTCAGGCGTTACTTCCTCACCGTCAACAGTAATAAGATCCATCTCCGTACGTCCGATAATGTTATTGAACATCTCGCAGAATTCAGCTCTTTCCATGTAATCGTCGGGAGCAAACTCTCCTCCGCGACCCTGCATGTAGCCGTAGCCGTACATAATCTCAATGTATTTCTGATACGGATGACCCGCAACGTCCGCAAGACCTGTATCCTGAGCCATTGAAGCGTCAAGATTCAAACCGAAGGTCATCATCTTGGCAACCTCACCGCGCGTGATATCGCCGAGCCATACTTCTGAAACATCGTCAAATGCGCCCTGATGATCCATATACGCAAGACCACGCTCATACCATTCGCCCTTATAAGGTAATGTCTTGTTTGAAAGCGGATAGCTTACGCCCTTTGTATTATATTCCTGGTCAATCATTCTCATAAGCATCGTAGCAACCTCTTCACGGCTTACGTTTCTTTCGGGAGCCATATAAATTTCAGGTATGGCATTACCGTTTTCATCTTTGCCCGGCTCGTCGCCGAAGATGTAAGCATAACCGCCGCTGAGAGTGATCTCATCCCCCTGAGGAAGCGGGGGCTCTGTCGGAGCTTCCGTTACTACCGGCTCTTCTGTTACAACGGGTTCCTCTGTCGGTTCTTCCGTTACTACCGGCTCCTCTGTTACAACGGGCGCCTCTGTCGGAGCCTCAGTTACAACAGGCTCTTCTGTTACAACGGGTTCCTCTGTCGGTTCTTCCGTTGCAGCCGGTGCAGCCTCAGCTACAGCTGCGTCTGCCTTCCAAATAATCTGACCCCATCCGTTGATTCTCAGTGTGTTTGTATGGAGCTGTCCGTAAAGCGTTGCTGAATTAATAACTTCAGAATCCGCATTCGGAACACATACAGTACCGGTTAATTCCGACTGACCGTCTTTTAATACAAAACTATTAGCATTCGACTCAACATCAGCAAATATCTTAGAATCCGATGAAATCGTTAATTTTCTTGCGTCAACGCTGATATTTGCAACACCTATTCTTGCACGATCCAATGTTATCTCATCGCCCGAAAGGTGAAGATAAGTGTTTTTGGTGCTTCCGTCAAGCTCGTCTTTATACATATTAATTGAAAAATTATTTATATAACTTACATTATTAATATATATATTAGCTTTATTGTTACCAACAACATAAATGCTCGGCATATTAATGCTGCCTAATTTATTGATTACAACATTTACATCACCCGCAGTGGTGTCTATCGTCATAGCAGCTCTGTGATTGAAGTAGTTATCCTCACCGCCCGATATATCCAAACTTTCAATATAGGTGTCCTCAGAAATAGTTTTCGGAGCGTTCGGCGACACTGAGCCATCCCAATTTGTGCCTTCATAAACGTTCATGTTAACATAATCCATTTTATTGGATATTTCAGGGATTTCATACGGCTCATATGAGCATCCAAATCCCGTCGAAGGATCATATATTGCTCCCTCATACTTGGGATCAACCGCCCACTGTGAAATAATATCGCCCATAAGATTATCATTCCACTGCTCAAGCATGTAGTATCCGTTCAAATACTCTTCGCCGCCGTCGAAACGCTGCTTCTCATTCTTTGTGCCTGAAATAAACAATCCGTCAATGGTATTACCATCGCCGTTATGGGCATAAATTGTTCCATTTGAATACACGCTTCCCTTGATGTACATCGAATTACCAATATATACATCGTCGTTTGCGATTACCGCGAGGTTGATTTCACCGTCGGGATCGTCCGAGGTATAACCCACACTCTCATACGACTGTCCGTCATATGCAGACGGAGCCGCCGCCATCGCTGTTGTGAAAGCCGTTGCCGAAAAAGCCATAGCCAACACAGCTGCCATAATTTTTTTTGCTCTCATTGTTTTAAATCCTCCTTTTGAATTTTTCCCCGATACGCAAAAAACCGTATCATAAATAAATAAGTTCCATATAATACGGTAACTGGCTGTCTTTTCCATTATTGATTTCCGCCCGCGGAAAAGACCCTATAGCTTTGCGTCACTGCCTTGCGACAGTTTTGCCTTTATCTGTATCTACTGTCTTAATTATACCATATCATATGCCCAATGTCAAACAAATCATTAAATTTTCTTTATGAAAATATTAAAATTTTTTGCACAAATTTTTCAAATTCCTTTTGTGCATATTTACCATAATTTACATATTTGAAAATCTGTATTCCGTGGTGAAATCATATGTTTCCCCGCGTCTGAGGATAGGCGCTATGAAGTGACTGTTCGCCATTGAGTTCGGAAAATACTGTGTTTCCAGGCAAAATGCCTGATGAATACCGTAGCGCGCTCCGTTTTTGTAAACTCCCTCTTTCAGGCCGTTTGATGTGTAAAGCTGAACGCCTGGTTTATCGGTGAACACTTCCATCCGTATTCCGTTTTCGACGCACCGCGCTTCAGCCGCGAGACGGTATCCGCGTCCGGCTACGGCAAAATTATGGTCATATCCCCCGAACATCTTTATCTGCTCATGATCGGAGCCTATATCCTGCCCGATAGGCTTTTCTGTCCTGAAATCAAACGGGGTTCCCGACACGCTCCGCACCTCGCCGGTCGGCATACATTCTTCGTTGTTCGGAGTATAGAAATCGGCGTTAAGCCGCAGCAGTTGATTTACCATCTTTCCGCTTGAATGTCCCGCGAGATTAAAATAGCTGTGATTTGTCAGATTTACCACGGTATCCCTGTCGCTTGCGGCTTTATAATTAATCTTAAGCGCGTTATCCTTTGTAAGCGTATATGTCATCGCAATCTCGAGCTTACCCGGAAATCCTTCGTCGCCGTCCGGCGATGTAAGCGTCATTATAAGCTCGGGCTCATCCGGCGTACCGCTCTCCGTTACCGTCCAGACCTTTTTGTCAAAGCCCCGCGCACCGCCGTGGAGACTGTTATTGCCCTCATTGACGTCAACGCTGTACACGGCGCCGTTCAATTCAAATTTTCCGCCGGCAATTCTGTTTGCGTGTCTGCCGATGGCGGCGCCCAAAAATCCGTCATTATTAAGATAATCCTCCAGTGTGTCACGTCCGAGCACCACATCCGTCTTTGTTCCGTTTTTGTCTGAAAAATAAAGATTTTTTACAATCCCGCCGTAGCTTAAAATTTCCGCGCCGAGCCCTTTTCCGTTGTCCATCTCATATACGAAAACCTCCTCGCCCGACGGCAGTGTTCCGAAGCTTTTCTTTGTTATCGGCATAGTTTTCCTTCCTTTCATCAAAAATTTTCTCTGTAAAAATAATACCATTTTTACTCGGAAATGTCAATTTAAATAAGAAAAAAAGAATGCCGGCTTTTTTCCGACATTCTTTCTTTTTAGCCTAACTTTGCAAGTTTTAACGCAAGCTGCGACTTTTTCCTCGCCGCGTTGTTCTTGTGAAGGATACCCTGGCTTACGCCCTGGTCAAGCTTCTTTACAGCTTCGTTGAACAAAACTCTTGCGTTTTCCTTATCGCCTGCCGCAGCGGCTGCTTCAAACTTCTTAACAGCCGTTTTCAGCGCAGTTTTGTGGGCAGTGTTAATCATTGTTTTCTTTTCGATTACCTTTACCCTTTTCTTTGCCGACTTGATATTTGGCAATTCTTACACCTCCGAAAATTTAATCTATAATACCATAACATTATATACTATCAGAAATGTAATTGCAAGTATTTTTTATTGCTGTGCGGTCTTTTTGGCAAAATGACCAAAACAATTTGCATTTTTTTCATAATATATACATATTGTATACATAACCCCCGACTACATTTCAGCCACGGAACGATAATATTCGAGACTCTTAAAGCCCTTGTCCAAATGCGTGCTCACATATTTTTCGCTTATTCTGTTAAGCTCCGAAATCAGAGCGGCGTCCGCTCTGAAAGCGAGCATCCTCTTGTCCTCGCAGCCTGTTATGTAACGCAGGGCGCGGTATGCGCCGGCGCTTATGCTTATCGCTCCGGCGCTTTTGCATTCTTTGCAGAATACAGCGCCTTTTTCGATATCAAACGCAGCCGCTTCGCCGCTCCCGCAGACGGCGCATCTGTCCAAAAGCGGCATATATCCGCCGGCTGACATTAGCTTCAGCTCGTATACGGTCTTTACTTTTCCCTCGCTCTCGTTTCTGTACGCAAGAGCGTAAAGCGCGTTCAGAAAAATTTTCAGTATTCTCTCGTCCGGATTATTCGCGCCGAGAAGCGCGTAGGTTATATCCGCCATATAGTTGCCGAGAGCAAGTTTTTTAATATTTTCGCTCACAGGCATGAAGCTGTCGATAGTTTCCATGCTGTGAACCGTCATCACATCGCCCGACGAGCCGCGAAGCTCGAAATCGCCGTAGCTCAAAAACTGGCTTGACGCCGCTTTGCTGCGCATACGCTTTGCATTGTAGCGTACCGCCTTTATTATGCCGCGGCTTTGCGTGAACACATGAAGCATTCTGTGTCCCTCGCCGTAATCGTTTTGTTTGATTATAACGCCTTTTGTTTCAATGTTTGCCACTGTGCATCATTATCCTTCGCTTCTTCAAAGTTATCCGTGCCTTTGTATAATAAGTACGCGTCGATCTCGCCTGTTTCCAAAAATTCCTCCCAGTAAGCCGCGTTGTCCATTCTGTGTCCCTCCGAAAAATGAAATTTACCTTTCTTATTTTAAATGTAGTTTTTTTCAATTTTCGACCGGTTATACTGACACTATTTTCTATTCATTCACATAGCCGAAGTTTTTAATCAGGAAATCGCTGTTGCGCCAATCCGATTTCACCTTTACCCATAGCTCAAGATACACCTGTTTGCCGAGCATTTTTTCAATGTCGCTCCGAGAGAGCGTGCCTATTTTTTTCAGCATCTCTCCGTTTTTTCCGATAATAATTCCCTTATGCGACGCCTTTTCGCAGAAAATTGTCGCGTATATATTGGTAATCTTTGACTTTTCTTGCATTTTTGTAATTTCGATCGCTATGCCGTGCGGAACCTCCTTATCGAGGAGCCACAGCATTTTTTCGCGGATTATCTCCGCGGCAAGCTGTCTTTCCGGCTGATCCGTTACCATATCCTCGTCATAAAACTCAGGCCCCTCCGGAATAAACTCGCGTATCTCATCGATAAGAAGCTGTACTCCGTCGCCGCTTTTCGCACTCAACGGCACGATTGACGAAAAGTCATACATGCTTGCATAATCGGCGATTATCGGCAGCAAATCTTCTTTTTTCACAACGTCGATTTTATTGAGTGCCAAAATACACGGCAGTCCCGTTTCCGCCATACGCTTTGTTATTTCGCGTTCCATATCCTGTATTTTTCTCGTCGCGTCCACAACGAAAACAATTACGTCCGTATCGTTCATACTCTCGTTTGCCGCATTTACCATGAATTCTCCGAGTCTGTTATGGGGTTTATGAATACCGGGTGTATCCGTAAAAATTATCTGTTCCTCATCCGTGGTATATATAGCCAAAATCTTATTTCTTGTCGTTTGCGGCTTATCGGAAATTATCGCCACCTTCTGCCCCGCAACGGCGTTTAAAAGCGTCGATTTTCCGACATTGGGCATACCGACGATAGCGGCAAAGCCCGATTTAAAGTGTTTATTTTTCATCCTTATTCTCCTGTTTTTATCTTGTTATATTAAGTCCGTTCAGTATTTTATCCTGCTTTTCGCGCATTACGCGCTCACCCTCCTCGTCGTCAACGTGGTCGTAGCCCAAAAGATGAAGCATGGAGTGAGCCGTCAGAAACGCAACCTCCCGTTTTAAGCCGTGTCCGTACTCCTCCGCCTGCGCCGCCGCGCGCTCCATAGAAATCACTATATCGCCGAGCACGACAAGTCCGCTGTCGGGTTCCTCCTCAGCGTCATAGCAGTCCCCGTCAAATTCGAGCATGGGAAACGACAGCACATCGGTGGGCTTGTCGATACCTCTGTGCTCGCGGTTTATCTCGCGTATGCTTTCGTCATCGGTGAGAGTAAGGCTTATCTCCGCGTCAAAATCGCACTCCTCCTCGGCGAGAACAGCCTCGCACACGCTTTTTACCGCGTTTTCGAGTTCTTCCGTAAATTCGATCTTATCCTGTTCGTTTGATATTATAAGCTCAACCATTTTTTCCTCCGCCGCTTTGAGCGGTCTTTTTCCTCATGCGCGCCCTTTCGCGCTCCTCGTCGTATTTCGCGTATGCCTTGATAATCTTCTGTACGAGCGGGTGGCGCACAACGTCCTTTTCGGTGAACGTGCAAAACGCTATATCCTCTATGTTTTTGAGTATTTTCGCCGCCTCTTTAAGTCCCGAGCGCTTGTCGCCCGGGAGGTCTATCTGCGTTATGTCGCCCGTGACGATAGCCTTCGAGCCGAAGCCTATACGCGTAAGAAACATTTTCATCTGCTCGGGCGTGGTGTTCTGCGCTTCGTCGAGAATTATAAACGCGTTGTCTAATGTTCGTCCGCGCATATACGCGAGCGGCGCGACCTCGATCACGCCCTTCTCCTGATAGCGCATAAAGCCTTCGGGTCCGAGCATTTCATACATTCCGTCGTAGAGCGGACGAAGGTACGGATCGACCTTGTTCTGCAAATCGCCCGGCAGAAATCCGAGCTTCTCACCCGCCTCGACAGCAGGACGCGTGAGTATGATGCGGCTTACCTCCTTGCTCCGAAGCGCCGTGACAGCCTTTGCTACAGCCAGATACGTCTTGCCCGTACCCGCCGGACCTATTCCGAACACGATAGTGTTGTTGTTGATTGCGTCCACATACTTCTTCTGTCCGAGCGTTTTCGTCTTGATAGGGTTGCCGTGCGCGCTTATCGCTATGCAGTCGCTTCCCATCATTTTCATGTCAATGCCGCCGTTTTCCTGCACCATCGTTATCGCGTAGATCAGCTTCTGCTGGTCTATCGCTTCTCCGCGCGAGAGTATCTGCATGAGTAGATTTATCACCTGCTCCGCCTTTTCCGCGTTTTCCTCCTCGCCCGTGATTCTCAGTCCGTCGTCGCGCGGAACGACGCTCACTCCCAGCGCCTTTTCAAGCGTTTTGATGTTTTCGTCGAAGCTGCCGAAAAGAGATGACAAATCTACCTCGCGCGGCACTTCAATCTGTTTTTTGATCAAGTATTTCACTCCTCTGTATATTTTTCCGGCTATTGCGCCGGAGTATTTTCCGTTTCAATGCTTTGGGTTTCCGTTCCTTCTGTTCCCGTACTTTCAATTCCTATTTTTTCGATAAAGCTCATGTTTAATGTGACCCTGATCGTTTCATCGTCAAGCTGCTCGTATGAAATATCCGAGCCCAAAAGCTGAGATTTCGGCTGAAGCTCCTTCGCGATTTCAGCCTCCATTTTATTTCTCGCTATTTCAAGCGCCGTATCGACCGTTATCGGCTCGCGATTCACGATTACCTCGTCAAAGCGCGTACTGTTCAGACAAATTCCCGAATAGCCGTTTATGTTCAGCTCGTTACGCTTATCAGTCTTATTATAATCATCATAATCCACGTTCATACTTCGGAACAAATCAAACCGCTTGCCGAACAGCTCCAGCGAATAGAAGGTTTTTCCGCGTCCCGTAACGTTTCTCGACTCGTAATACAGCTTGTAATCGCCCGTTCTGCTGTGCGAGGTGTACGCTTCGACCTCGCCGAGCGCGTGGACATACATATATTTTTCGGGCTGTCCCTCTTTGTAGACCGGCACTTTTCCGCTTATAAGCACGTCTCCGGCGCCCACCACGGCGCCCTCCTTGACCGCTTCCGCGCCGTTTTTGACGACCATACTCTTGACCACGCCGCCGCACGCCGCCGCTATGTCGCAGTATGCGTCACGGTCTATCACGTCGGGCTTTAAAATTTTCTCGCTTATTTCAACGCGCGCCTTTGCGCCCTCAATATACACCCATGCCCACGCCACGCCCTCGTTCGCGTCGGTAATTCGCCGTTTTATCTCCGTGCCGGGCGGCAGATTTTTTTTGAGCGCTCCGCTCTTTACACCGATACTGTCAAGCGAGGCGGCGAGCTTATCCATGTCGACAGTCTCCGCGCCGTTAATCTCGACCACCCATATATACCGTGACGAAACAGCGAAAAACGCGGCGGTCATGACAAGTCCTATGACGAAAAAATATCTTTTGCGGTAACGTGCGAACAGATCATACAGCCCGACCTTTTGCAAAATTTTAACCCTCGTCCGCGTTTTCCTCGCGACGGAGCGGATTTTGCCGAAATCGCTCTTCCTGACGCACAGCGACATACCCTTTTCCGTCGGCAGAACATTCCCGATATCAATGCCGCGTCTCAGGCAGATATTGACAAAACGAGCAGTCTCAAGCCCATATATTTCTATTATAACATATCCTTTCAGAAATTTAAAGATTTTATTGAACATTTTTTTAATTCTCCGTTAAATATTGTATTTTATTTCGGAAAATACGCCCGAAATGAGGAGCGATTCGAGTCCGATATACTTGATTTTAAGCTCCGCGCCCTTGATTATGAGCGTCCCCATCGCGCTCGATATCCACACTTCCTCCGGTTCATACCTCAATATTCCCTTATAATTTTCTATATAAATTTCCCTGTTGCCCGCTATAGTGAGCTTTGGGATATCCATTATAATCTCTTTACCTACTCCCCACTTATCCGCAATAATCTCATATATGCCTTTCAAGCCCATCATCTCCCAAATTAAATTTATGTGATTTCCGAGGTTTTAAGTACATTTGCACGGCATATATTTTACTGAAAAGGAAGTGTATAATTTTGAAAAAATTTCTGCTTTACGCCGCCGTAATAGGCGCGGTCGCTCTGATCATCGCCGGAGCGTCAAGATCCGTTTCATACGCGTCCGAAGCGCTCGATATGTGCTTTGAAATGATAATACCGACGCTTTTCCCTTTTTTCATATGCTCGGGGATGCTGATATACTCGGGCTTCTGCGAGGTTTTGGCGAAAGCGTTCCGTTTTTGCATGATGCCGCTTTTCCGCATAAATCCGGCGGGCTCGTCGGCGTTTATTCTCGGAATTGTCAGCGGCTATCCATTGGGAGCGGTCACGGCGGGTGAGCTTTATACCAATAACTACCTCTCAAAAACCGAGGCGGAGCGGCTTTTAGCGTTTTGCAACAACTCGGGACCGCTGTTCATTCTCGGTTCTGTCGGAGCGGCGGTCTACTCAGATATGCGGTTCGGCGTTATGCTGTACATTTCGCACATACTCGCCGCGCTGACCGTGGGAATTATTTTTCGGTTTTACAAAACCTCGCAATACGTCGCTCCGCCGACGGTCATGGGAACTCCCAAACGACCTATAGGCGAAATATTCAATATCGCGCTCCAAAACGCGGTTTCGAGCATACTCACCGTATGCGGGGCAGTGCTTTTTTTCAGCGTTATAAGCCGCCTGTTTTTGGATTTACTGCCGTTATCGGCGGGGCTCGGCGCGGTGGCGTCGGGAATCTGCGAGTTTGTGACGGGAACGCTTAAAATTTCGGCACTCGATATACCGACGGCTTCAAAGCTGATACTGACCTCCGCCGTAGTGGGCTTCGCGGGTCTGAGCGTTCATGTTCAGGTTATGGCGGTCGTGTCAAAATACGGTCTGAGCCTTAAGCCGTATATAATCGGGAAAATATTTCACGGGATAATCGCCGCGGTCTACACGTTCATATGTTTGCGTCTGCGCCCCATAGCGGAGTTCACATTCGCGCCGTCTGCGGGAAGAGCCTTCGCCGCCGTGAGCGTGTACGAAGCAATATTCACCGCGATAACGATACTCGCCTGCGGCGCATGCGCGGTCTGGCTGTATCTCAGAAGCTGCCGCTGCGAAGGGACACTAAAAAATAAGGGACACTAAAATTTTAGTGTCCCTCTGTGTTATATGATTAATAAACAAAATCAAATTCCAAATCGCCGATACGGACGGTATCGCCTTCCTTGATGCCGCGCTCGATAAGCGCTTCTATTACGCCGCGGTTTAAAAGCGCGCGCTGGAAATATTGCAGCGACTCGTTATCCGAGAAATTGACGCTGTTTCCGACCGCCTCTATCCACGAGCCTGATATTACGTAAACCTCATTGTCGCGCGTTATTTCAAATCCCGCGTCATCCTGCTCGAACGGTTCTTCCTCGATGTCCATTTCGGGCTCGAACACCGCGATAGGCGGGAGCTTGGAAAGCTCCTCGTACGTTTTGTTCATAAGCTCCGTCACGCCCTTGTTCGTCGCGGCTGAAATTTCAAATACCTCTATGCCGCGCTTTTCCATTTCCGCAAGGAACGCCTTGTACGCTTCATTGTCTTGGATTATATCAATTTTATTCGCCGCCACTATCTGCGGGCGCTCCTCAAGAGCCATGTCGTATTTGGACAGCTCGTCGTTGATTATATCAAAATCCTCGATAGGATTTCTGCCTTCAATTCCCGACACATCAACCACATGGATCAAAATTCTCGTGCGCTCGATATGGCGCAGAAACTCGTGTCCGAGCCCCACTCCCTCGCTCGCGCCCTCGATAATTCCGGGTATATCCGCCAAAACGAAGCTGCGGCTGTCACCCAAATCAACAACACCCAAATTCGGCTCGAGCGTGGTGAAATGATAATCCGCGATTTTCGGGTCGGCTTTTGTGGTGCGCGATAAAAGCGTGGATTTTCCCACGTTAGGGAAGCCGACAAGACCCACGTCGGCAAGCAGCTTCAATTCGAGTATGATCCCGCGCTCGTCGCCCGATTGTCCGTTTTTCGCGAAATTCGGAGTCTGTCGCACAGCCGTAGCGAAGTGCGCGTTGCCCCAGCCGCCGTTTCCGCCGCGAGCCAAAACGACCTCTTTATCGGGATCGGACAAATCCGCGATTATGCGGTTGCTCTCCGCGTCGCGCACGATCGTCCCCTGCGGCACTTTGATTATGATATCCTCGCCCTTTTTGCCCGTCTTGCGCCGTCCCATGCCGTCCGCGCCGTTTTCGGCGGTATATTTTCTCTTGTAGCGGAAATCCATAAGCGTAGTCATACCGAGCTCTACCCTGAAAATGACGCTGCCGCCCTTACCGCCGTCGCCGCCGTCGGGGCCGCCCGCCGCGACATATTTCTCGCGCCGAAACGAAATAGCCCCGTTTCCGCCCTTGCCGCCTTTTATAAATATTTTCGCTTTATCAATAAACATCGTTTCCTCCGTCAAAAAACAAAGGGACTGTAAAACAGTCCCCTTTAAAAATCCAATCAATCAGCGTATACGCTGCACTTTGTTCTGTCTCTGCCGAGTCTTTCAAATCTTACCTTGCCGTCAACAAGCGCGAACAATGTGTCGTCGCTGCCCTTGCCTACGTTGGTTCCGGGATGAATTTTTGTTCCTCTCTGTCTTACGAGAATATTTCCGGCTAATACAAACTGACCGTCTGCGCGCTTAACACCAAGTCGTTTCGATTCGCTGTCGCGGCCGTTTTTTGTGCTGCCCATACCTTTTTTATGTGCCATTCTGTAAACACCTCACTTATCTTAGCTAAAATACGGTTTAATTATGCGTTAATCTTTGTGATTTCCACTTTCGTGTAGGGCTGTCTGTGACCCTTCTTACGTCTGTAATTCTTCTTTCTCTTCATCTTGAAAACGTAGATTTTCTTAGCCTTGCCGTTCTTTACGACCTTAGCCTCGACCGTCGCGCCGTCGATTGCCGGAGCGCCGACAGTTATGTTTTCGCCTTCGCCTGCCATAAGCACCTGATCGAATGTTACCGAAGCGCCTTCTTCAACATCGAGCTTCTCAATGAAAATCGTGTCGCCCTCCGATACCTTGTACTGCTTACCGCCTGTTACGATTACTGCGTACATATAAACACCTCCTCTTAAATTTATGAGGACACGCTATCGTAGGTATTCCGTGGAAATTTAAAACCCATTCTATGCGGTCACCGTGATATTATAACAAAATCAGGCGATTTTGTCAATACTTTTTTTTAATCTTCTTTAATATTTATAACAACGCCCACCGACGGTTTCGGGTAGATACATACCGTATTGTCTGGCATTCTCTCTCCGGCGGCGGTCACGTTCTTTATCTGCTCCGTTTTTACGGAATTCATAATAAACGCGATTTCCGAATGACCCATATCGACAGAATTACAGCAGGTTACATAACTCCTGTTCGTCACTACGTTTTCCTTCTGCTTTTCCTCGTCCATATGGAAAATTTCTTCCAGTATCAGCTTATTAAGAACAACAACGTCAAGCCCGCAATATGCTTTTGACATTTCCGGCAGAACGCTGTTTTTTACATAATCCTTGTCCGTAAGCGTCAGGCGGTAGAAATAGTCGCCGCCGATATACGCGGCTATGCGCGTTTCGTTTTTTGTCGTCGCGATTTGGCGGCGCATTGTATCGGGCATACTGTCGTCCGTCGAGTCAATTATGATTTTTTCTATTTTGAAATGATCCTGAATACACGCGACGAAAAATTCCTCGCGGAAACGCGGATGATGCACCATTCTGTGGAACGGCAGTATTACAATTCCGTCCGAATTGGAATTTGCGAGCGATACCATTGTATAATTGTACGGCTCCGTTCCGTCGTGGTCGGGATTGTTCGCCTTCATGTAGTTTCTGTATTTGAGGCACACCTCGTAGCGCGCCTGACCATCCGTTATATAGAGCGGCTTATCCTTGAAGCGCTCAACTATGTAGTCGATCGTCGGCTTATATGTAATAACCCATACGCGGTGATAAAGATGCTGATTTTCGTCGTACGAGTCAAACTCCATATCGGGCTTTTCCTCACTCAGCTCGTTCATAAGCTTTAAAAGCTCCTTTTCGTTTTCGACATACAGGCAGCTTATCATGCTCATGTCCGCGTTTGTCGCCGAAAGGAAGTTGTAGCGGTCGCTCATAGATGTTTCCTTTGACGATTCGCAAGGCATGATCGAGTCCTTGCTGTATTCCTCAAGCTCCAGAAGCGTAATAAAGTTTCTGTTGGAATACTGCACGCCGTAGACCTCGACGATCTGCTCGTACATATAAATTGCGGGCTCCTTGTCGCGGACGATTATATCCTGCTCGATCCAGTCATGCAGATATTTTTTCGCGCGCGTGAACTTATTGTCCGTCTCGGTGTCGGTTTCGAGATTTTCTCCCGAGTATAGACGAATAGAATTATAATCACTTATATCGTAAAGGCGCGCCTTGTCCTTTTCGTTTATATTGTAATACGGCGGTGAAACCACGCTGCCGATATTTGAAATTTTTTCGGGATTGTATCTGTACCCTCTGAACGGTTTAATATGTGCCATAATTTCCTCCGTTAAATTAATGTTTTTGTGCCATACACGAATCCATTTATATAGTATAATAGTTTTCGTTTTTAGTCAATGCTAATTTATGTTACATTTTGATTACAAACGATTTTTAGCGATTTTAGCAGAACATTACACGCATTTTTTGTTGAAAATTTTCAATAATAAACATGTGATAATTCATATAGGCGGGAGGAATTTATTATGAGTATTCACAGCTACGGCGGTTTTGTCAAGGGCATGGCGGCGGGACTTGTCGTCGGCGCGACTGTCACGATGCTTGCCGACCCTATCACGGACAAGCAGAGGAGCAAGCTTCAAAAAAAAACAGAAGGCGTGTTCAAAAACATTGGCAGTATGATTGACACCGCTATTAATGTAATGCGCTAAAAAAATCAGGGCGTTTGCCCTGATTTTTAGTTTGCCAATATTTCAAGCCCTCGAATATTCCGCGTTAATTTCGGCAGACTTTCCGCAAAACAGCAGTTTAAATACCGTGCGTATAAGCGGCTGGATAAAAAATAGCTGCGAAAAAAACGCAAACGGGAAATTAAAGCATACGAGCTTGATCCAATTAGCAAGCAGCGTAAATATATTGAAGCCCTCATAATACGGATAATACAGCCACGCGGCTAAAAAGCTCATCGCAGGACACATCAATCCTACCGTCGCGCAGATTACAGCGGTTTCAAACAATACGGGATTTGTCTTTTCCGGATTGAACACCTTTGCCGCAAGTCTGAAAGAACACGGGCTCCCCATAAGCACCTCCAGCGAATATGCAAGCACGAATTCAATAAGCACAACTGCCCATATCGGCAAATGACTTCCAAACACGCTTACCCCACCCATTATCTGTATCGCATCCAATACGCTGTTTGCTCCGGTGATTTGCATAAATGTCTCACCGTTTATAACATACAAGCTGTAAAATACATATGCATGAACAGTTACAAGCACAGTCAAAAAAGCGAATACCATTCTTTGAAATTGATTTTTAGGCATAAAAAAATTCCTCCGTTAAATTTTAAAATTTGCAACAAAAAACACATGTATTATCTGAAAGCTGTACGTTCCGTAATCAGATTTACATACTTCGCCAAGTCACGCCAAATTAGCGTTCTTTTGCGGAAATAATACATGTGTCTTCGTTTCGCAAGCACTATTTTAACATATTGCTTTTTATTTTGTCAAGAATAAATTTTGCCTGTTTTTATTTATTTTTCCTCTATATCCTCTCCAAGATATTTCGCTACGGAGTAAACGTCCTTATCGCCGCGTCCCGACAGGCATATTACAAGAATCTTGTCCTTCCCCATCTCAGGCGCGATTTTTCTCGCAAGCGCTACCGCGTGAGCCGACTCTATCGCGGGGATAATTCCCTCCAAACGCGAGAGATACATAAACGCGTCGACCGCTTCCTTGTCGGTTATCGGGTAATATTCCGCTCTGCCGGTTTTCGCAAGGTGCGCGTGCTCCGGTCCTACTCCGGGGTAATCGAGTCCTGCCGAGATCGAGTATACGGGCATTATGTTGCCGCCCTTATCCTGGAGGAATATCGACTTCATTCCGTGCAGAACTCCGAGCGTTCCCTTCGCTATGGACGCCGCATGGCGCTCCGTGTCAACTCCGTCGCCCGCCGCTTCCGCTCCGTAGAGCTTTACCGAAGGCTCGTCTATGAAGTCCGCGAACATTCCTATAGCATTCGAGCCGCCGCCGACGCACGCCATTACCGCGTCGGGCAAGCGTCCCTCCATTTCCATTAACTGCTCCCTCGTTTCCTTGCTTATTACGCTTTGGAAATGCTTTACTATCGCCGGATACGGGTGCGGTCCGACCGCCGAGCCGAGCACGTAGAACGTGTCGTCCGCGTGAGCCGTCCACGAGCGCATAGCCTCGTTTGTCGCGTCCTTGAGCGTTCCCGTTCCCGACGTTACCGCGTGGACCTGCGCGCCCAGGAGCTTCATTCTGAATACGTTGAGCGCCTGACGCTTCGTGTCCTCCTCGCCCATGTATACGTCGCATTCGAGCCCGAGCGCCGTCGCGAACGTCGCCGTTGCAACGCCGTGCTGTCCCGCGCCTGTTTCAGCTATTACCTTTTTCTTTCCCATTCGCTTTGCAAGCAGACACTGTCCGATCACATTGTTGATTTTGTGCGCGCCCGTATGGTTCAAATCCTCGCGCTTTAAGTAAATTTTCGCGCCGCCTATGTCCTCGCTGAGGCGCTTCGCGTAATACAAAATCGACGGTCTGCCCGCATATTGCTTGTTGTAATAATTCAGCTCGTCAAGAAATTTCGCGTCGTTTTTATACTTTTCAAACGCCGCTTCCAAATCTATCAAAGCGTTCATAAGCGTTTCGGAAGCGTATTGTCCCCCGAACTCGCCGTATCTTCCTTTTCTCTCCACTATTCTGATCTCCTCTGTTCTCTGATTTTAATCGGTCGTCGTTATTAATACCGACTGCGTAGCATCGTCCCATTCAACCTTTTCACCGAGCGATTCGACAACAAATCTGAGCGGGACAAATGTACGGTCATTCACAAGAACCGGAGGAACGTCCAGCGTTACCGGCGAGCTGTTGAGAAACGCCGTCACAGAACCGATCTGCAGCGTCACAAAATTTGTTTCGCCGTTTTTCTCCTTAACGCCTATAACGGTGTTTGTATCCTCATCCCACTGAATCGTTGATTTAACCGCCTCAAAAATAGCTCTCATCGGAACAAGCGTTCTGTCGTTTTCCATAAACGGAGCGGCCTCAAACGTCATTTGCTGACCGTTCAGATACACCGCCGGCGATTCGGCGTCGGCGAGACAGGCTGCCGAAAATGTAAATATTGAAGCCGCCGTAAGCAGCGAAGCAACTAATTTTTTCATTTTTATCTCCTCCTGTAATTATAATTAAAACCATTATATCAAATAAATTTATTTTTTTCAACTGTTTTAGAGCGATTTTTAACCTGTTTTTTTAATTATTTAAGAAATTTCAGCATAAAACGGTTGAGAAGCGGTCTCTTAATATCCACCGCGCCCTTTGGACACAGCTCCTGACAGCAGAAGCATTTTATGCAGCTTTTTCTGTTTATGACCGGTTTACCGCCGCTCATATCTATAGCCTTCGGCGGGCAGCACCGCGCGCACTCTCCGCACGAAACGCATTTATCATAATTCATTTGCGGACGCGACGCCAGCACCGCCGTGACCTTCGCATTAAGCGACGGCGGAAGCTTCAGCAGCTTCAGCAAATTAAAATGGCTTTCCGGCTTCACATAATCGTGTATTATAAGCGACTCGATACTCTCGCCCACAATTTCAACCTCGTCGGGATTAAAAAGCCCGCGCTCCGCGGCGTCCGCTACAGTGTCTACCTCGCCAAGAGAATAGTCTATCAGACGGCACGCCTCATAATCAAGCGCGTGAAGATTTGCAGAAGCCATAACAAGCCCGATATGCCTGTTTACCCCGTTCGTCGGCCCGTCGCCTTCCATTCCCCATACAGCGTCCATAACTGACAGCGTCGGCTTCACGCATTCGCACAAATCCACCAGCATCGAGCAGAACGCCGCACGCTCGTCAAGCCTGAAATGAAGCTCTGCCTTATACGTCCCGGGAATTACGCCGAAAAGGTTTTTCACCGCGCCGGTGTAGCTTGTCATCGCGTGAGTTTTCAGCTTCGGCAGTGATATTATAACGTCCGCGTCGAGAACCGGCTTTATAATAGGAAATTTTTTAAGCGTGCGTCCCTCCGGAAAACCAACCTCCTCGAAGGCGGTATCCAAATTAAGCGACGCGTTCGTTCCGGCAATCGCGTCGTTTGCTCCGCACTGCGAATAAACCGCGCGCAGCAACGGCGCGTTATACGGCCCGCCCGGGCTTTCCGCGACCGTAACAACTACACCCGCCGCCTCGACGAGCCTTATAACGGCTTTTATTATTTCCGGATGCGTGGTAATTGCCTCGTCCGGCTTGCGGCGTGATACAAAATTCGGCTTTATAAGCACCTTATCTCCCTTTTTTACGAATTTTTCAATGCCTCCGATCAAATCCAGCGACTGCTTTACCGCATCGTACGCCCGCGAATAATCGGCGCATTTTACAATAGATACCTTATCCATATTATCCTCTTATTCCGCATTGTGCTCCCTTTTTATTTTTTCCAGTCTTTCATCATAGTCGTCAAGAAAATTATATTCGGTATCGTTATCATGATACCCGATAATCGTGGTAAGATTAACATTCTGCACGCTGTTGAATATGTTCTTATCTATATACGGGCTTACGCTGCGGAACTTTTTTATAAGCTCCTTCATTTCCAGCCGTTTTGAATTGCCTGTTCCGCCTTGTTCGGCGCAATTTTCGGTAAATCGGCACGCGCACTGAATAAACTCAAGATTGTTGCGTTTCGCCCATGCGATTATGTCCTTTTCCCTCACCATATACATGGGGCGTATCAGCTCCATGCCGGGATGATTTGTGCTGTGGAGCTTCGGCATCATGGTTTGGATTTGAGCTCCGTAAAGCATTCCCATGAGTATTGTTTCTATAACATCGTCAAAATGGTGTCCGAGCGCTATTTTGTTGCATCCGAGCTTCTGCGCTTCTTTATAGAGATAACCCCGCCTCATCCTCGCGCACAGATAGCACGGATGATCTCCGACGTTCACGACCGAATTGAAAATATCCGTTTCGAATATATGAACAGGGACGTTCAAAAGAGCCGCGTTTTCCTCTATCTTTTGCCTGTTGGCTTTGTTATAGCCGGGATCCATAACAAGATACTCCGCGTCAAACTTTACAACGCAGTGACGGTGCATCTCTTGAATACACTTCGCCATGAGCATTGAATCCTTGCCGCCCGATATGCAGACAGCTATTTTATCGCCCTCGTTGATAAGCTTATACCTGTTGACTCCCGATATGAACCTCTTCCAAACAGTCTTTCTGTATGTGGTTATTATTGTTCTTTCTATTTCCTTATATCTTTCCAATTAATTTACCTCGCATTACTTTATGCTGTCAATATCATACGGCGTAATTTGGTAAACAAAATAGTTAAGCCAGTTTGAGAACAGCAGATTTGCGTGCGAGCGCCAGCGCACCAACGGTTTTTTCGTCGGATCGTCATTCGGAAAATAGTTTTTCGGCACGCTCGGATTTAGCCCGCGCTCCAAATCGCGAAAATACTCGTCCCGCAGGGTATTCGCGTCATACTCGGAATGGCCCATCACGAAGATTTTCCTTCCGCCCTTCGTAAACACAATATACACGCCCGCCTCCTTCGATTCGGCAAGCACCTCAAGCGCCTTGACCTTGTCGATATCCTCGCGCCTTACCTCCGTATGGCGCGAGTGCGGCGCATAGAACTCATTGTCAAAGCCCCGTATCAGCTTTGCCGTGCGGCGGTTGATCCTGTGGCGGAAAACTCCGGAGCACTTTTTCTCAAGCGGATATTTTGGCACTCCGTAGTGATAGTACAGTCCCGCCTGAGCCGCCCAGCAGATATGGAGCGTGGAAGTGACATGTGTTTTTGACCATTCCATTATCTTAACGAGCTCCTCCCAGTAGTCTACCTCCTCAAATTCGAGATTTTCCACGGGCGCTCCGGTTATGATCATACCGTCGTATTTTGCGTTTTTTATCTCGTCGAATGTCTTGTAAAACTGCGCCAGGTGCTGCTGCGACGTATTTTTTGACGTGTGCGAGTCCATCTGAAGAAAGTCAATCTCGACCTGCAGGGGTGAGTTTGACAAAAGCCGTAAAAGCTGTGTTTCGGTTGTTATTTTGGTAGGCATCAGATTTACTATAACGATTTTCAGCGGACGAATATCCTGATGCATAGCCTTTTTTTCACTCATAACAAAAATATTCTCCCTGCGAAGCTGGGAAGTTGCCGGCAGCTTATCCGGTATTTTAATTGGCATAGCGTGTCTCTCCCGTTTGAAATAATTTGTAATTTAATACACACCAAGTATAACACACATTTTTATATTTTACAACCCAAAAAGAATAAATTCCGCTCCGACAAACTATACTAAAAAGAAAAATACCGCAGTTTAAAGGGGTGGATATTAATTGAACGAAGAAAACGAAAACCGTAACCAATACGAGGACGAACCCGACATGATAGAGCAAAACCGCGAACAGATAAAGGAATTTGGCAGCGTTGAAACGCACAATCCCCGCGGGAATATTCATTGTCTAAGTATCATAGGTCAGGTCGAGGGGCATATGGTTCTGCCTCCGCAGAATAAGACAACAAAATATGAGCATGTAATGCCGCAGCTTGTGGCTGTCGAGGAGGATCCGGATATCGACGGGCTTTTAGTGCTTTTAAACACCGTCGGCGGCGATGTAGAAGCCGGACTTGCCATAGCCGAGATCATCACAGGTATGAAAAAGCCCACGGTGTCGCTCGTATTGGGCGGAGGGCACAGTATCGGAGTGCCGCTTGCGGTCGCGGCGGATTACTCATTCATCGCGCCCACGGCGACCATGACCGTACATCCGCTCCGCATGAGCGGCGTTGTGATCGGCGTTATGCAGACGTTCCAGTATTTTCAGCGCATGCAGGACAGAATCATCGAATTTGTAGTGTCAAATTCCAATATCACCTATGAACGGTTTAAGGAACTCATGCTGACCACAGACGAAATCGCAAATGACGTGGGAAGCATATTATTCGCCGAAAAAGCTGTGGAATGCGGGCTTATCAACAGTATCGGCGGGCTCTCGGACGCTTTGGAAAAAATGTATGAGCTTATCGCGGAGGTGAGAAAATGCTCCACTCAATAGTGCCGGCGGATGTCGTGTTCTTCGACAACACGCGGATAAACCGCCGCCATCTGCGCCTGTACGACGGCGTGACCTTTGAAATAAGCAACGGATGCGTGGACAGGATCATAAGCACAAATCCACGCGATTATCTTAAATATCACCATTTGCTCGGGACAAAACTGCCGGTCGCGTAAACCGCGCCGGCAGTCCGTTTTTTGTCATATTCATGCGGACGGATAAATTCTGCTCCGCCGTACATAGTTTTAAAAGGACAATCCGTCTTTGTAAACATTTCTATGTGCGCCGAATATAATAGATATCATAATAAAGGCGAAAGGGATGATTACCCATGAATAAAAAAATCGAGGATATGCTCCGCGGCTTCAATCAAAATCAGCTCCGCGAGATTAACAGCTTCCTAAACTCCGCACAGGGCGAGCGGCTCAAAAAAAAGCTCGGCTCGACAGAGCGCGACAAGCTCATCCGCGAATTTTCAAAGCTTGACACAAACGACGTGCGGCGCAGACTGTCTCAGCTGAGCGACGATGATTTGCGCAATATTATAAGCAAGCTGTAGGAGGCGATATTATGGCGGACGCAATAGACACGTTAAAAAGCATACTCGGCGACGACGCGGAGGACAAAATCAAGAACGTGATGAACAGCTTAGGCTCAGACGAGCCTAAAATGCCTAACGCGAATATTGAGAGTTTGGATTACATAATGCAGCTTAAAAGCATCATCTCACAGCTCGGCAATTCTCACGACGACCCCCGCTCCAATCTGCTGCTGTCGCTAAGACCTTATATGCGATCCAACAGACAGCGTTCCATTGACTCGGCTGTTAAGCTTCTCAACATGACGAAGCTCGCACAGCTTTTCAGGCAGTAAAATCAGGGAGGGATCACGATGTACCGCAGCTACAGCTATAAAAACATGCCTCAGCCCATCATCAGGCGCGAACCTTCTCCCGCTCAGCCTCCGCCGCAGAGCGCGCCGGAGCCGAAAGAAACAGTTCAGCGCGCCGCTCCCGCACAAAAAAAACCGGAAGGATTGGGCGGCTTGCTGCAAAATATCCAAACGGACGACATTATCCTGATTGTCGTTATTTTCGCGCTGCTTCTCGACGACTGCGACGACAAGCTGCTGCTTCTCGCGCTCGGATTTATTTTCTTCTCGGATTTATTTTAGAGTATAATCTGCGCGTCACAAAGGCAGAATATATACAAAAGAGGTGTTTTTAATGCTCAATGAACCGAAATTTCTCAAATGCACAATCTGCCGCACGATGATTGAAACGCTCAGTCCGCAGTGCTGCGACGAGCTGACCTGCTGCGGCAGACCTATGGAGCTGATAAAGCCGAACGAGCTTATAACTCTTGAGGAAAAGCATCTGCCCGTAATAAAACGCGGCGACGGATGCATAATAGTATGCGTGGGACGGCTCCTTCATCCGATGAGCCGCGAGCATAATATAATGTGGGTAGAGGCAAAAACAAAATATTCGCATCAGCGGGTGAATTTAAAAACCGGCGACGATCCAATCGTCACCTTCCGCATTCCCGACAGAGTTCCTGTTTCGGTCTACGCGTACTGCAACCTTCACGGGCTTTGGAAATCGTCACTGTAAGCTTTTTGTAAGGGAGCTGTAATTATTGTCCGGCGTTTTGTAATCACTGTAAGAGCGCTGTAAATTATGCCGGCTGTTTGTAATCACTGTAACTTTATCCGTAAAATACTGTAATTCAATTACAGCCATATACATAAAGCCTTACATTTTATTTACATTCGGCGATTCCTATTGATTTATCCGAAACCGTATTGTATAATACAATCACGGATAAAAAGGGGTAGTTATATATTAACTGAACACTTTGGAAAAAAGACGGAGCACTCGGCTCCGCTTTTTTCATTTTATATCAATCAATATTTATCAGCTCATAATCGGTACTGCCGATGCCGAGCTTTACAGCCGCTTCCACGGTGTGCGCGCCGTTGCGGCTTTCTATTCTCTCTATCAAATGCGCCTGCCCTGGATCGTCGGTCGCGGCGTATACCAAATCAAGGCAAGCCTTGTCGATCGCTACCGGATCGGTTGAAATCAGTATTCCGATATCCTTCATGCACGGATCCTCCGCTACGGCGCAGCAGTCGCAGTCGACCGACATATTGCACATTACGTTGACATACACAATTTTGTCGCCAAACATATCCGCTACCGTCATAGCCGCGTCAGCCATCGCTTCGAGGAACTTATCATTGTCAACTTCGGGCGACCATACCTTTTCCGGCTCTCCCGCTCCGTGTATGTTCGCCTTGCCGAACGATGATGCCGTTCCTATTGATATTTGTTTGAGCGCTCCGCCGTAACCGCCCATAGGATGACCCTTGAAATGCGACAGCACCAGCATGGAATCATATTTTGCCAAATTTTTTCCAACATAGTTTTTCTTAAGCACAGCGCCGTTATTTACCTCCAGCTCCATATCGGGCCCCTCTGCGTCAAGAAGGTCAAAATCGAACGCGGCGCTCCAACCGTGGTGTTTTATCGTTTCGAGATGCCGTTCGGTCGTATTGCGCGAGCCGTCGTATGCGGTGTTGCATTCAACAGCCGTACCGCCTACATAATCTATAACTGGTTTCCAAAATTCGGGTCTTAAAAAATTTTGATTGCCTTCCTCGCCCGAATGAATTTTAACGGCAACTTTGCCGGTAAGCTCCCTTCCTAAGCCCTTATACATTTCGAGAACGCGCTCGGGAGATATAATTTCAGAAAAATACACTTTCGATTTCATTGTCTTTGCCTCCGTTTCCGTTTATTATCGGTATTATTTCATCATTTTCCTAATTTTATAATATCCGCCGCATATTGTCAAGTAACATAAATACAGTTTCACGTCAATCTAATTTATTAACAAAGTTGTAACATTAATCAAAGCAAGAAAAAAGTGCAGAAATTCAGTGAGAT
>CANRJY010000015.1 GCA_947631085.1 uncultured Clostridia bacterium
TACGGCAATGCCGCCTTGTTGATTTTGCACAAAAAATTTATTTTTCAAAAAAACTTTAAACAAATCGGTTGTTATTTGCATATCTTTATCGTTTATGAAGTGAAGGGGCAAAAAGGGTTTGGGTTTCCCCAAGTAAATCAAATTTTTGTAAGTGTGTACACGCTTGCTGTGCTTGCTGCTACATGAAAACAGCAAGCCGTAAAATTTGATTTGCGTAAAAGCGGTACCGCTTTGCTGTGCTTGCTTCGCTGCAAAAATATGATAATTTTTCTATGTAGGTAAAAAAATTTTTAAAAAAGTCATTATTTTTCGATTTTTATTTGTTACCTATAATAGAAGGAAAAAAATACCATTTTTTTAACCATTGCTAATAAAGGGGATATATATTAACAACGGAAAAAGTATAAATAATTTTTCTGAAAATGGTTGTTATTTTGCACTTTCAAACGTTCACAAATTAGGGAGGTAAAAATTAAAGACCAATAGCGATATTCAGTATGAGCGCGTTTAAAGAAAATACGCTTATATGCCTTTAATACCGCACTTGATTGACAACTGAATATTCCATTCATCAAATACGTTCTTTCCGAACAAGAGCCGCTATTGCGGGCGCGCCACGACGCTGTATAGCCGAGCGATCAAGCCTTCAATGAAATACCGGATTTGCCGCCGGTACGGTCACGACTGTTCGGAAAGCATAATGATACTCCCGCCTTGAACTCGTCACAGAATTGGGCGGCCGGCGCGGACGCGGCGGAGGTGAAACTCCTGTGAGGTCGATCGGCTCTCGACCGTTTGGTGAATTGTTAATGGGGGTAGTAAAATTTTTTTCAAAGGAGGACAAGTATGTACATGACAAAAAATAAAATTACTACCTTTGCCGAAACGACAAAATACGAAATCGACAAAATTACATTTATCGTACAGCCGGTTTTCAAGGAGCGATCCGCTGAAACGCTCGGCTCGGTCTTGCTGCGGCTTATGACTGCGAATAATTAAATTTTCAAAACAGGCTGACAAACGGAAAATATTGCGGTATAATAACTGTAATACTGTTTGTTGACTGTCAGGGAAAGGAGTTATTTATGAGACAGTCAAAGAATACAAAGAAAGAATTAACAGCGGCTCTGTATGTCAGGCTCAGCCGCGACGATAACTTGGAAGGTGACAGCTACAGTATCGTAAATCAGAAAAAGCTGCTTACGAAGGTGGCGAAAGAGAAAGGCTATACCAACCTTTTGACGTACTGCGATGACGGAATTTCAGGCGTTACGATGGATCGCCCCAGCTATAAGCAGATGATAAGCGATATTAAAAGCAACAAAATTTCCGCAGTATTCGTCAAGGATTTATCACGTTTGGGGCGTAATTACATTGAGGTCGGCAGACTGACCGAGGAATTTTTTCCCGATTACGATATTCGCTTCGTCGCTGTTTCGGACAACATTGACACGCAGGAGGGCGAAAATGAGCTTGCGCCGATAAAGAATCTGTTCAATGAGTGGTATGCCCGCGACATTTCCAAAAAACGGCGGATAAGCAATAAAATCAAGGGCAACTCCGGCGAGCCGATGGGACAGCCGCCGTATGGGTATATGAAAAATCCTGACAATCCCAAGAGTTGGATAATAGACGAAGAAGCGGCTCCGGTGGTGCGGAGGATATTCCAAATGACGATTGACGGGTTAGGTACGGAGCAAATAGCCGAAACGCTCGAAAAAGATAAAATACTTACGCCCACAAACTATTGGGCGAGCAAAGGCATTAACAGACCTGGGAAGAAAAATCCCGATAATCCGTATCAATGGAATTGCTCGACTATAGTCCATATTCTCAGCTTGCAGGAGTATTGCGGCGACATACTCAATTTCAAGACGTATTCAAAATCGTACAAAAACAAAAAGCGAATTGATAATGACAGAGAAAATTGGGTTGTGTTCAAGGGCGTACACGAGCCGATAATCGAGCGTGCCGTATGGGAAAAGATACAGGAAAAGCGAGGTAAGGCCCGCAAACGAAAGAAATCCGACGGTGAAAAGAATATGTTTTCCGGTCTGCTCGTGTGCGCCGACTGCGGCAGTAATTTGTGGTATCACTTCAACCAAAAAAATCCGAGCATAGAATATTTCAACTGTTCCGGCTACAACAAAGGCGGCAGAAAAGTTTGTTCGTCAACGCACTACATAAGGCTCGATTTTCTTGAAAAGGTTGTACTCGGCGAGATCAGGCGGCTCACAAAACTGGCGACAAAATATGAGAGTGAGTTTCTGAAACTTGTTATCGGTCAATCAACGAAAGACGCGGAACACGAGCGACAGATAAAGCAAAAAGAGTTAAAAACGCTTCTCGCCAGAGATAAGGAGCTTGATGTGCTGTTTGAGAAAATTTACGAAGATAACGCTATGGGGCGCCTTTCAGACGAGCGTTTCGGCAAGCTGTCCGTAAAATATGACGCGGAGCAAAAAGAGCTGAATAAACAAATTAACGAGCTTCAAGCGGAATTGGACAGCGATAAAAACAAAAGCGTTTCCACGGATGAGTTTATGGCGATAGTCCGCAAATACACGCGGGCAAGAAAATTAACGCCGAGAATGCTTAACGAACTTATAGAGAAAATCGAAGTCTGTCAAGCTGAGATAATCGACGGGAAGAAGGTACAGCGGCTGAAAATATATTATAACTGTATCGGCTCAATAGAGATACCGGATCTTGATTTGATACCGGATAACGCGGTGACGGTAAATACGCGGCAGGGCGTGGATATAAACTTCGCGGGTGCTGTCATGTAAACAAAAGAAAAATGAGTGTTCTTACAGCTTTAAGTTCTGTAAGAACACTCGGTATGGTTGCGGGGGAAGGATTTGAACCAACGACCTTCGGGTTATGAGCCCGACGAGCTACCGAACTGCTCTACCCCGCGATATGTTCCCTCTTTTGAGGTGCTTTATCAGTATAACATATATATATGCCTTTGTCAAGCATTATATGAAAATTTTATCGCATTTGCCTATTGTTTTTATCGGCGTATTGGTGTATAATATCATTAATTTACCAATGGGGGTGAAATTTTGGACAAGCTGCTTTCCGATTTCCGCGTTTGGCTTTCGACCCGTCTGCCCGAAGGCGCGATGAAAGTTGTCAGACCGTTTCTTACCGTCCAGTTTTTCGTTTTCATGTTTATGGGCTTTATTAATACCGTGTTTTCGGTAATGGTTGCCTCGGGACTTGATATTCTTAAAAATATGTTTCTCTCTGCGGGCAGCTCCTTGCGTGTCTTTATAGAAGCCTTCCGCACAAACTTTATCATCGGATATGCGGCAAGTATCGTATTGTCCTTTTTCCTGAACTCAAAATTCACGTTTCACCAGCCGCCTACGCTGAAGCGTTTTCTGCGCTTTCCCATAAGCTATATACCGAATTTTCTGATACAGTATATTTTGGTATTCGTTTTCACGTCGCTTCACTGGAACCACACCATAGCTTATATAACCGCTGCCGTTATAGGCACGCCGGTTACCTTTATCTGTATGAAATTTGTCGTGTTCAAACGGTTTAACAATAAATAAAAAAGAGGTGGAATTATGCTGTCACAAATTTATTCATGCGGTCTTTCCGGAATCGAGGGCTTTACCGTCTGCGTTGAGACGGATATTTCAAACGGTCTCCCGGGCTTTGATATAGTCGGTCTTCCGGACGCCGCGGTGCGCGAGGCGAAGGAGCGCGTGCGCGCGTCAATTAAAAACACCGGCTGCCATTTTCCGGCAAAGCACATCATTATGAATCTTGCGCCCGCGTCGCTCAAAAAGGAAGGCTCCGGCTACGATTTGCCCATAACAGTATCAATTCTCAACGCCACCGAGCAAATGGAAATAGACGAGCGCGAAAAGACCGTTTTCATAGGCGAGCTGTCGCTCGACGGTTCCGTGAACTCCGTCTCGGGCGTGCTGCCTATGGTGATTTCCGCGTATAAAAACGGCTTCACGCGCGCGTTTGTTCCGAAAGCAAACGCCTCGGAGGCTGCCGTTATAGACGGAATGGAGATATACCCCGTTGAAAAATTGTCCGATATATGCGAGCATTTTTCAAATGTACGCCGCATCGAGCCGCATCATGTAGAGCTTGAAGAAATCCTTTCAAAACGCGGTAAATTCCCGCTTGATTTCTGTGACGTAAAGGGTCAGGAGAGCGTAAAGCGCGCGCTTGAAATCGCGGCGGCTGGCAATCATAATGTCCTGATGATAGGAAGCCCCGGAACGGGCAAAACGATGCTTGCCCAGCGAATGCCGGGTATTCTTCCCGATCTCACCTTCGAAGAGGCTCTCGACGTTACAAAAATCCATTCAATCGCCGGACTTCTTCCCGACAATATGCCGCTTATAGTAAATCGTCCGTTCCGCAGTCCGCATCATACCATTTCGCCGTCGGGACTTTCGGGCGGCGGCTCGGTGCCGCGCCCCGGCGAGCTTTCGTTGGCGCATAACGGAATACTTTTTCTCGACGAGCTGCCCGAATTTCGGCGCGACGTTTTGGAAGTGCTCCGTCAGCCGCTCGAGGATAACAAGGTGACGATCTCGCGCGTAAACGCCACGCTTACATATCCGTGCAACATAATGCTGATTGCGAGCATGAATCCGTGCAAATGCGGTTATCTCGGCGACAGCCGTCACGAATGCACCTGCACACCGGCGTCAATAAACAAATACAGAAGCAAAATATCGGGACCGCTTCTTGACAGGATCGATATACAGGTTGAAGTTGACAGCGTCGAGTATGATGATCTCAGCTCTGTTGAAAAAGGCGAGACGAGTGAAGAAATAAAGGAGCGCGTAAACCGCACCCGGCGTATTCAGCTGGAGAGGTACAAGGGGCTCAGCATACACTCAAATTCACAGCTTACCGCAGGGATGCTGCAGGAATTCTGTCCACTCGGAGAAGCTGAAAACAAGGTTTTGAAAAGATCGTTCGAGGACTTGGGGCTGAGCGCACGCGCGCACAGCAGAATATTAAAGGTCGCGAGAACGATAGCTGATTTGGAGCAGGAAAAAGACATAAACGCCGCGCACATCGCAGAGGCGATACAGTATAGAAGCCTTGACAGAAAATATTTCGGATAATTCTTGACTTTTTTATCTTGTTATGATAGAATGTAAGCAGAAGGATAACATCGGTTATTCTGATGTAAACGTTTATAATTAATTTAACCGCTTACTGTCCAGAGTAGGCGGTTATTTCTTATCTATGTATTTTATGATTTTTAATAAAATCAACAGTTCTATGATGGTACAAATATGCTCCAAGATAGCAACACTCATAGACTGACACCCCCATTCTATCGAAATTTCGGAAAATCCGATTTCAAAGGTATCAGAATAACCGCGAACCCTTCTGCTATGTCTTTATTATACTATTTATATACTTTTTTGTCAATAAATTATATTTCCCCTTGATTTTTATGAGTGAAATCCCTTTCCGGAGCGGACTGTATTAATGAAAGCGCTTTTAATTCGGAAAACAGGAGGTACAAAAAATGACCGACGACGAGCTTATCACACTTCTTTCAAACGAGCCGGAGCGCGGCTTCAAGGCTCTTGTCGAAGAGTACGGCGGAGTAGTGAAAACAGTCTGTAAAAATACTCTATCCGGCTTCAGCCGCGAGGATATAGAGGAAGCGGCGGCGGACAGCTTTATCGGGCTTTGGCGGTCGCGCGAAAGGCTTGCGGAAGCGGCTTCGCTCAAGGGCTATCTTATCGGTATCGCGCGAAACTGCGCTCTCAATAAAATGCGCGCGGTGCTGAAAATCGCGCCGACAGCCGCAATCGACTCCGACATTGACACTGACTTGACCGACGAAATAACCCGCCGTGCAAATATAGAAATCGTGCGTAAAGCAATCGCCGAAATGCCGCCGTTCGAGCGTGAAATATTCGTGCGGCGGTATTATCTGTACGAGCCGGTCAAGTCGATCGCGCATCATATTGGCTGTAATGAGAAGAAAGTGGAAAACACTCTACACCGCTACAAGGAAAAGCTGAAAGCGGAATTAATCAAAGGAGGTATCAACATATGAACGGAATAGACGAAATTTTACACAATATAAATCTTGACGACGATTACTCCGAGCCGCTCACGCGCTCGGAGCAAAAACGAATTTTAAGCATAATAAACAGCAAAACGGGAATTACGCCGAAACGGAAAAAGCGGCGTATCGCGCGGACGCTGCTCATAGCCGCCTGCGCCACCGCTTTTCTCGCTGCCACAACCGCGCTTGCGGCGTACATTATAGAGCTTGAAAAGCCGCTCGGCGATATGCTCGGCGTTACGGAGGAAAACTTCTATGAGATAGAAAATGCCGTAGACGCGCCCGTGTGCTCGGATGAGGATAACGGCGTTACGGTGAACGTGCTGCAAACTCTTGCCGACTCGCGGACGATCTACGCGGTGTTTGAAGTAGTAGCGCCGGAGGGGACGGAGCTGAAACAGTCGTACGAGTTTGAAAAGTATCATTTTTATCCCTCGGACTGGTGGGATAACCCGGAAAAATACAGCTCGTTTTCAATGGATGTGTCGGTCGTCGAAGCGGACGGCAACAGAATGAAGTGCATAGCGACGGCTGAAGGCTTTGCGTCGGAACTGCCCGACTGCGAATGGATGCTGGAACTTGAAAATATCGGTAATTTTAAAGGCGCGGAACCAAATCATAAATGGTACGGATATATTGACGGAAAATGGACTCTCAAATGGAACTACAGCAGCGAGAAAAATCCCGATATGCTGGAGCTTAGCGTCAACATTCCGATGGAATGTGAGGAGCGCAATATAACCGTTACCGATATAACGCTGTCGCCGCTGTCGGCGCAGTTTATTGTACGTTGCGAGCTGACGGAGGACGAAGCGGCAAAAGCTGCGGAGAACGATCGGGCGGGTCTCGATATATTCAGCAGCGTGGGGCCTTATGTATACGATTATTTATCCGTGAAAATGAAGGACGGCACGGTAATAGACTGGCAGAACGCGAAACCGTTCCGCACGGGCGATTTCCCCGAGGGAGAAAACTGTATGATACTACAGTATTATATGCGCTTTAACAATATAATCGAAATGGACGACATAGAAGGCGTTATCGTGAACGGCGTTGAATATCCTATAGAGTAAAACGAAGCCGCCCCGAGGGGCGGCTTTCATATTATAGGCATTTGTCCGCAAGCTAAAACGAGATGCTGCTGCATCTCGTTTTTTCGCATTTATTTAACTGCCGCAAGCGCCTTGTATTCCTCCTGCGTTATCGGCATTACCGTGCCGTGGCGGTAGGTCGCGTCAAATTTGAAGTCTGCCGCCGAGGTGAAATGTCCCTCCGCGAGGTTATCCGTTACAAACGGCTTATAGCCCTGGCTCTTTGAATAGTAGTCCAAAAGCAGCGTCCAGCCGCCGTCGATGTTTTTGTATGCCGTAGGTCCTTCGTAGCCGGTCACGGTATTTCCCGCCGTGCCGTTTATCGTATACGTTTCAACGTCAGTCCACGGTCCGTCAAGAGACGTGCTTTGCATCATTGTTACCGAGGATTTGCTCTCGTTTTTCGTGAAGCGGTAGTATACGCCGTTTTCCTCGACGATAGTCGTGTCGATATTGCTTACCGTTCCGCCGTCGATGTAGATTTCGGGCGCGGAGAAGGTTTTGAAATCAGATGTGTAGCTTCTGTACATACGCTGAGTGGCGTAATTGTCGTCCGAAACCTTTGACGCCCAAAATACCATATACTGTCCCTTTTCCTTATCGTAAATCGCCTCGGGCGCCCATGTGCAGCCCGCGTTGTCAACAGCTACCTTTACGAGGTTCGCCTCGCTCCAATTAACGAGGTCGCTGCTTTCCCATACGACTATGCTCTTTGAGCCGGATTTTTGGCAGGTACTCCAGCGGTTGCTGTCGCCGCGGCGGTTGTAGATGCTCAGATCCGTCGCGATAACGAAGAATTTTCCGTCCTCGCCGCGCAGTATGTACGGGTCTCTTACGCCCTTTTCTCCGACGCCGCTCGTAAGTATCGGCTTGCCGCCGTTAATCGTCGTCCAGCTTGTGCCGTCCTGCGAGATCGAGAAATAAATCTGCTCGTGGTCGGCGTTCGATTCATTCCCCACAAAATGCGCGAACAGATACGCCGACGATTTTGTGCCCGCGACAACGACGCTGAACACTCTCGTTATCATCTTGCCGTTTTCCTCCGCGCTCGCGGTGAGCGTGACCGTTGTTGATTTTTCGGGGCGCGTTACAACGCCCGTGTTCGAGATCACGTCGGGGTTTGACGAGGTCCATGTTATTCCGCCCTCGGTCGGCAGCGTGAGATTTTCCGTAACCGCCGATAAATCGCCCAAATCTATTTTGTCAAGCACTGTCTGAACAGCTCCTTTCACAATTTTAAAGTCGTCTATATAGCCCGTCGCAAATTCGCCGCTGCCCCAGTTCGCCTTTCCTATGTACGCCACGGGGTTTGCGCCGAGTATATCCGACAGCTTGAATTTCGACTCAACGCTGCTCGTCTTTTCGCCGTTTATATACAAATCGGTTTTGCCTTCGGCGAAGGAGATCTTAACGTCGTTCCACTCGTTTATTTTGATCGAGCCGTTGTTTGCCTCCGCGCGCGAGCCGCCGCCGTTATACCGCTCGATGCTCAAAGCGGTATTGCTGAGCGCGCCGAGATAATGCTCCTGCTGATATGTCTGCTCGTCCGCGTTCGGAGCGGCAAAGAACCACCACGAAGCCACGGAGCTGTTTGTCGGCTTAAACGAGAACGAGACCGTTATTTCCTCCTGTCCCGCCAAAAGTCCGTTGCCGTTCGCGTCTGTGAGTGTTATGACAGTCGCGGCGGAGTTTGTGAACTGAGCCGCCTTTCTGCCGTCAACCTCAACAAACTGAGGAGTTCCCGAAGCCTTGCCGTATGACGAGCCGCTCGTTAAATCGCCGCTATCGAAGTTAAGGCTGATAAGCGTTCCGTCCTCCGGCATTACCGGCGGGTTGGTTGGAATGGGAGTAGGCGTGGGAACGGGAGTCGGGCTCGGCGTGGGCATTGGTGTGGGAGCCGCGAAATCTGTCGTGTATGTAATCAGATCGCCGTCGAAGTTATCGTACGTCGCAATTCTGCCTCTCGACGTGTTGCAGGCGCCCGTTGCCTCGATTGATTTTATGCTTATCGGAGCCGTGAGCGTTCCGCTCGCTTCCGTGTCCTCCATGCCGCCGGTAAACGAAACGCTTACCGCGCCCGTGCCTTTAATTATAATTTCAACGCTCTTGTTGTATCCCATATTGTTTCTGTAGGGCTGAGAAGCGTTATCCCAGCCGTTCGCACCGGCTTTGTTATGTCCGGGATTTGAACGGCTCTGCGAAACCGTGGGAGACGCGAGCACGTTCTGTCCGCCGATACGAAGCTCGGTGAGATTATAG
Source organism: uncultured Clostridia bacterium (assembly GCA_947631085.1). Taxonomy (GTDB): domain Bacteria; phylum Bacillota; class Clostridia; order UBA1381; family UBA1381; genus CANQXJ01. Next base: position 9,430 of record CANRJY010000015.1, read on the forward strand.
CCGCCGCCGGTGAGATACAGCGCGACAAGCTCGTTTCCTTCCGCGTCCTTTATCGCGAACGTGTTGTCCTTGCCGTTCTGCTCCCAGCCCGCGAACATATCAAACTTCAATCTGAAAAGCTGATTACTCTTAAGCTCTATAGCGCTTTCAAGCTCGGACGACGCCGTTTCGTTCGCGGGAATGAACACATTTCCGAAGCGTTCGAGTCCCGACTCGTAAACTATTTTGCCGTCCTCGAGTCCGCCCGGAACGCCGCCGAAGATATTGGTGCTGGATTCGAAATTATCGGTAAACGCGCTTATATCTTCCACCTGCGCGTTTTCTATATAATTGAACATATCAACCGGCTTATTCGTGTCCTTTTCCCATACGAGCAGCCTTGCGGTATTGTCCGTAAAATCGCCGTCTGCCTCGCCCGACGGGTTGTTCTTTGAAATATATGTAAGCCTTCCGTCCTTGTCGTACGAAGCGAAATACGCGTCATGTCCCTTCAACTTGTCGGGGAGCGTGTAGCTGTACGAAAGCCCGCTGTCGGATGCGGAGAATTTATCTATTACCTGAGTGAATTTTTCCGACGAGAGCGCGCCGTCTATTTGGAACTCCGCGATATTCGTCATATCGGTCGGGTTTGTGTATCTGTAGTATCTGTACGCGTTCGTATCGGAGAGCATATCCGCGGTTACGGTCGTATACTCGTTTGCGGGAATCGCCTCGGTCACGGTATAAATATCCGTCCAGTTTATCGCATCGCTCGACGCCTGAACCTTGCCGCCTTCGGTGCGCGGTGAATTACCGTCGCGCGCGGCGAGCTTGATCTCGCTTATTTTATACGGCGCGCTGAAATCGTACATTACCCAGCCGTCCTGAGCGCCGTCAAAATATGTCGATAAATCGCCGTCAGCCGCCTTGCGGTAATCATCCGCGTCCGACGGAGCGGTCGAGTTGTTGCTCCACGAGGGAGTACCCGACAGCTTATATGCCGGAATTATAAATGTTTTCGAAACGGAATAGCCCTCAACCGTCGCCGTAACGGTAACATTACCGCTCTTTTTCGCCGTGATGAGTCCGTCCTGCGTTATATCGGCTGTCTGAGCGTCGTCCACAGTCCATGTCACGTCACCTTCTATGTTTGTGCTGAGAGAAAGCTGAACGGAGCTGTTTATGTTTATTTCGCTGCCGCCGCCTATGATTATCGCGTATTTATCCTCGAAGTTTTCCGCTCCGCTTATTACATAAGTTGTAATTGTGCCGGCTTTCGCGGTCGTTGTGAGCTTCTTGTCCGCAAGCGTCGCTTCGCCGGTAATTTCCTTCCAGTGCTCCGTCGAGTCGCCCGTGAGATTGTTCGAGCGGATCTCCGTAACGGTGTTTCCGACCGTTTTAAACGCGGACATATCAAACACATACGGAACATCGTTCGCGCCCGAGTTGTTTACGACCACCTTGATATCGCCCGTTTCGCGGTTATATGCCGCGAGAGTCGTGTTTGACGACGCTATGAGCGTATCGCCCGGGTTGATGTAGCGTGAGAATTGACCGAACGCATAGTATTTATTCGCCCACTCCACCGTTTCCGTGTCGTGGTTACCCATACCTACGCCCCAAAGCGCGCCCGTTACGTTAAGCGTGGTATTTGCCTCAGACTTACTGCCGGACGGGTTTGTAAAATTCGAATCTCTGTGCGAGTCGATTATATCCCACATAACCCACGCGGAAGCCTGCATACCGTTTAAGTCGGTTATAATTCTTTCCGCAAGACCGAAGCCGTTCCAGCTTCCGTCAACCTCACTCATCCAAAGGTTCTTCTCCGCCGCTTCAGCCAAAGCCTTCACGCCCGCGCGGTTCGAGCCGCCGTAGGTGTGAGTGTCTATTCTGTCGAGCGCCGCCTTGCCCTCGTCGGTAAGCGCGTTATACGAGCTTATCGTATAACCTAAATCCGTTTCGTCGGGACCCGCGACGAGAGTGTCTATATTTCTCGAAACATACTCATCCTTTAAAGCCTTTAACAGCCCCGACTGATTTTCGCCGGGAGCGACCTGATTTCCCTCCTGCTTCGGGCTGTTCGCGCCCCAGTATTTTGTTCTCGGGTCAGGCTCGTTCATAGGCGAATAGCTGTCGAACGGCAGTCCTATGTCAGCCATATGCTGCGTTACGTCAGCGAGAAAATCCGCGAATATGCCGTAGTTTTTCGGATCGAGATTCTCTGCCGCGTCAACTCCGCCCGACGAGCAGCCGCTGTTTGTCATAAACCACGGAGGCGAGTTCGTGTAGCCCTCGATATGTACATTCGGATTTTGCTCTTTTATTCTTGTAAGAACATTAACCTGGTCGTGGTCGGCGTTCCAGTCGTATTGGTAGAGTACGTTTCCGTCCTCATCCGTTTTCAGAGAACCGTCCTCCGCCATTTCCGGTACCGCAAAGCAGGGAAGCTTCGAGTCCGAGCGCGTGATATGGTTATGCGTAGGGTCGTCTCCGCCGCCGACGTTATATCGTACAATGTCAAGGCTGAGTCCGTCCTCGGAGTACAGATCCTCCGCCGCCTGCTGGGACATCTTATCACTGTGTCCGATACGGTTGCCCCACCAGCCCATACTGGTACCCCAACCCTCGAACTTGCCGCCGTTAAACGGCGACGCCTTTGAAGGGTCGAGCCGCACCGTCTCAGCCGCCGCCGAAGCCGGTATGGATATGCAAATCGAACCGCACGCCATCGCGATTGAAACAGCTGCGCATATGATTTTCTTTAGCCTCATAATAAATTCTCCTCTCTTTAAACATATTAATATAATTTTATTTTATCATTTCCCTTCCTTTTATGCAAGTGTATTCTGAAAATAATATCAAATATTTGAACGGTTCTCCGCGCATTGATTTCATTTTCGGGGAAAGGGCTTGAATTTTGGCTGTACTTGTGTTATAATATAAAATGATATTGTATTGATATAATTTTGGGAGGCAGTTCGAATGGCTGAAAAATACGGTACCGTCCCGCCGCGCTTTACCGGCGCCTGGTGGGAATATTTTTGGACATACTACAAATGGCATGTGCTTATTCCGCTTTTCGCGGTTATTTTCGCCGTTGTAACCATTACACAGTGCGCAACGCGCCAAAAATACGATCAAACCGTTACATATGCCGGACATATGGTCTATTCCGACGAGGAAATGCAAAAGCTGCACGATCTGCTTCTTCCCGAGGTCGATGATACGGACGGAAACAAGGAAAGCGCGCTCTTTCTTCAGCAGCTGACATTCTCCGACCAGGCGGGAAACGAGGAATTTGATTACGCGGTGCAGACAAAGCTCGATATCGAGCTTGGCAACGATAACTCATACCTGTTCTTATACGACGCGTCGGAGCTGGAGCTCATGACGAACCGCGAGGCTGCCGATGAAATTTATTTATCGGTATCGGAATGGGGCGAAAATATTGCTCCCGAAAAAATTTATGAAAAAAACGGCTTCCGGTATGCCGTAAATCTTAAAGACAGCAAAATTTTGCGCGATAACGGCATTTACTGCGACGATTTGTACGCGGTGATAAAGCAAAATTATTCAAACGATAACAAAAGCGCGGCTGCCGCCGCAAACGCGGTGCGGCTCGCGAATATTTTGGCACAGTGAGGCGATAAGGCTTGGCGGTAGTAAAGCAAGAACCGGCATTAAGTGAATACGAGTTGTTCTCAGAATACAGAAGAACAAAAAGCCGTGAGCTGCGGGATGAAATTGTCTCGTCGTACATTTATATTGCCGAAATACTTTCGCGGAAATTCATAAACCGCGGCGTTGAATATGACGATATATATCAGGTCGCATGCATGGGAGTGCTCTACGCCGTTGAGCGTTTCGACCCCGACAGAGGCGTTAAATTCGCCACCTACGCGACGCCGACGGTACTCGGGGAAATACGCAAGTACTTCCGCGACAAGGGCAACTTCATACGCATCCCCCGACGCCTTTACGAGATATTCTATAAAGCGGAAAAAATAAAGCGAGGCTCCGGCGGCATGTCGACCTCCGAAATCGCGCGTATACTGAATTTATCGGACAAGGTTATCGACGAGGCGTTTGAGCTTGGAGACACTGCGTTTATGAAATCTCTCGAATACGAGGCATACGCGGACGGCGCGCTTAATCTCGCCAACGTGCTCGGCGCGGACGATAAAAATTTTCTTATGATAGAAAACAGGGACTTTGTCAAATTCTGCATGGAAAGGCTCGACGAGAATGAGAAAAAGTTTGTTGAATACCGTTATTATCAGGAAATGTCGCAGAAGGACATCGCAAATCTTATGGGGATATCGCAAATGCAGGTATCAAGATTCGAGCGCAGACTGCTGAAAAAATTAAAGGGACTGTATTTCAGGGATTAAAATATAAAACGATATAATTTTGGAGGAATAAATCATGCTATCAAACGACAAAAGAGAATTTATAGAATTTATGATGAGCGCAGACGTGCTGCGCTTCGGTGATTTTGTCACAAAAAGCGGCAGAAACACGCCGTATTTCGTAAACACCGGCAACTTTAAAACGGGCAGACAGATCGCAACCTTGGCAAAATTTTACGCAAAGCTTATTAAGGAAAGCATCGGCGATGAGTTTGACTGCATGTTTGGTCCGGCGTACAAGGGCATTCCTCTCGCGACGTCAGCCGCGGCGGCTCTTTACAACGAATACGGCATTGACAAGCCGTATTTCTTCAACCGCAAGGAGGAAAAGGATCACGGCGAAGGCGGCTCGCTCGTCGGCTATAAGCCGCAGGACGGCGACAGGGTAATAATTATCGAGGACGTCATCACCGCCGGCACGGCTCTTAGAGAAACAATGCCGATACTTCGCGGCGCGGCGAATGTCAAAATAAACGATATGTTTATCTCGGTTAACCGCTGCGAATTTGGAAAAAATCCCGAAAAGACAACCGTTATGGAGGTTATGGACGAATTTGGGATAAACGTCCGCTCGATAATAAACGTGACCGATATTTACGAATACCTCAAGGAGAACGGCTCCTACGGGGAAATTCTCGCAAAAATGGAGCAGTATATGTCCGATTATTGCGTGTTCTGACATATTAAGATTTGATATTTAAGGAGGCGGCGGAAAAATGAAACGAATAGTTAAAATTTTAATACCGATACTCATAACTCTTTTATCGGCAGTGACGGCGCACGCCTATAACGTCGTAGACCTGCCCAACAGCATGAGCATGTCCGAGGCTTTGGGCATTTTCAACGCGAGCGAGATCGTCCGCGCAACGGTGTACAATATTCCGGACGGTCAGTACATAGAGCTTGACAGCAACGATATAAGAAACTTCTTTGACCGCGCAAAAAACATGACAGTGTACCGCTCGATAACAAAAACGCCGTTCAGAGGAACGGTTATAAATATGTACACCGCAAACGGCGCGATAAGCTATACTTTGGGCGCCGGCGTTCAGATAGGAACCTACGGCGGTGAAAATTATGTATGCTATAAGGTGCGCGGAGAGGATAACGTAACGCTTTCCTATATCGACACAATGTACAGAGACTCGCTCGAGTCCTCGCGCTCATCCGGAAATGAGCTTTTCGTGAATACATCGACCGATTTTCTGAAGCTTCCCGAATCCGACTGGGCTAAGGAGCCCATCAGGAACGCGGCGGCAAAATCCCTGCTGCCGTATGAGCTTACCGGCGCATATTCGAGCAACATCTCGCGCGAGCAGTTCTGCATTCTTATCGGTAATTTTATAAAGGTCGTTTCCAACTGCGCCTCGCTTGAATCATATCTCGAATCGCGCGGCGTCGGATACGCGTCAAATTATTTTTCGGACTGTACCTTCGCCGACCAATCGGTAAACATGTTATACGCCCTCGGCATTATCACCGGTCAGGGAGACGGGACCTTCGACCCCTCCGGCAGCATAACGCGCGAGCAGGCGGCTGTTATAATATCGCGCGCGGCGGGACTTTTTATTCCGATCGAAGCCACAATGGATCTAACGTTCTCGGACAGAGGCGCAATCTCCGATTGGGCGGAATATTTTGTAAGATGGGTAAACGAAAAAGGCATTATGACGGGCGTCGAAAATTCGGAATTTCAGCCGCAGGGAATGATTTCGATCGAGCAGGCTGTCACAGCGGTCACACGGCTTTATAATTCTGTTGCGGAGTAACGGCGCCGCAGACGGAGGTTTGTACTTATGCTGAAAAAGAAAAGCTTCTTCGCGGCAGTTTGCTTTGCGGTTCTGTTTTTCGGGATATTTTCGGTGACGAGATTTGTCCACTATTCCGGCGACGATTACTGCTACCTTACATTCCTGCGTTTGAATTTTTGGGAGGAGCATCTCAAAAACTATATGTACAATAACGGGAGGTTTATAAATCACCTGCTGCTTACGGTTTTTCTGAAGCTTGATATAAGAGTGTGGTACGTCGTAAACGCCGCGTCGGTAACGGCTGTCGCGTATTTTGTATATCGGCTCAATCGCTCCGAAGCGACGATCCTTCTTATCCTTATGCTCCCCTACGTCATCACACGCGAATGCGTTTACTGGATGGCAGGCGCATGCAATTACGTTTATCCCGCGCTTATGTTTGTTCTCTATTGGTATCTTCTCGAGCACGGCAAACACAATGCCGCGCTTTACGCTGCGGCGTTCTTTGCCGCCGCTACAATAGAGCATACGGCAGTGGCGGTAAATGTTCTGACGTTTTGCTTTATTATTTACAGCCGCAGCGAAAACGGAAGATTTGAAAAAAAATACATTTATTCGCTTATATTTGCGGTTATCGGCGCGCTTACAGTGCTTGCGGCGCCGGGAACCATAGCCCGTATCGGAGGAGAGGATGCCGGCGGCTCCGTCGGGACGATATCGGCGAGCGCCACGGTTATTGTAAACAACATATTCGGCGGCTGCAACATATGGCTCTGCGCGATTGCCGCGGCTTTGTCGTGCGTATATTTATGGAAAAACAAATTTCGTATTCTGCCGCTTTTATCACCGCTAATATTTTTATGTATGTATTTCGGGAACACTCCGCAAAAAATCGATTTTCTTTCCGCTGTTCAGTATAATATTATGAGCAAGGCGGTAATCATTTACTGCGCCGTTCTGTTTTTATCGACCGCCGTGGTTTTTTATCGAAAAAACCGCTCCGCAACGCTCATCTTCGCGCTTGTAACGGCGGTATGCTCAAATATATTCCTCATATTCTCCCCCACTGTCGGTCCGCGCGTTCTGTTTTTAACGTCAGTGATTTACACGATGTATATATCATGTCTGCTGCAAACGGAGATATGCGGAAAAGCCGTTTATGTCATCATAACCGCCGTAATATGCGCGGTCGCCGTAAACAGCACATACACCTCTTACGCCGGCTATCGCGCAAACGCAAAGGTCTACATCGAAAACGAGGAGCTTATCGAACAATACCGCGCAGCCGGCGGAGATTCGCTTGTTCAGCATAAGCTTGTATTTGAGGATTTCGGCTGGTCTATGCCGTATAACAGTGAATTCCACGAGGAATATTATAAGATTTACTATGATATCCCCCAAAGCACAAAAATACTTTGGGAATAATCAAATTTTTCTAAAAAACTCTTGACAACCATATTCAAAATCTATATAATAGGATAGGTGTCTGAATTTTAGAATTGTATTACAGACGATTAATATAGAATCGTTAAGCATGATAGGGAGGTGCTGTACCAATGAAAATGACATTTCAGCCGAAGAAGCGTCAGAGAGCCAAAGAGCACGGCTTCAGAAAAAGAATGGCTACGAGATCGGGCAGAAAGATTTTAGCTTCGAGAAGACAGAAGGGCAGAAAATCATTAACTGCGTAAATTAAGTATTATCTGTAGGGCGGCTTGCCTATAAGCCGCCGTATTTTTTATCGGATGGAGTTAAACCATGAAAAACACCCAAAGCCTGAAGCTTAACAAGGACTTCAGGAGACTCTACGCACGCGGAAAGAGCTGCGTCGGCGCGTATGTGGTTTTGTACGCGCGCAAAAACAGGCTCGGCGCAAACCGGCTGGGGCTGACCGTTTCAAAATCGACCGGCAAAGCCGTAAAGCGCAACCGTTTAAAACGTCTTATGCGCGAAAGCTACAGACTTATCGAAAACCGGCTTGAATCCGGCTTTGATTTTATTCTTGTCGCCCGCGCAAGGGCGCTCGGTAAAACGCAGGCGCAAATTCAGGCGGACGTAGAGTGCGCGATGAGAAAGCTGGGAGTTATAAAAAATTGAAAAGAATTTTTATTGCTTTGATTAAGTTTTACAGACACCACATATCGCCGTATAAAGGAGGAGCTTGCTGCCGCTTTATACCAACCTGTTCGGAATACGCTCTTCAGGCGTTTGAGAAATACGGCGCGGCTAAGGGATTGTATCTGTCGGTGAGAAGAATTTTGAAATGTCACCCGTTCCACAAGGGAGGATACGACCCTCTGCCATAAAACGGGCAGCGGAGAGGAACAGATAGATGTGGGAATATCTCATAACGCGGCCGCTCGGCTGGATAATCCAGCAGATTTATAATCTGGTCGCAAACTATGGCCTCGCTATTATAATCTTCACAATCATAGTTAAGCTGATACTGCTGCCGCTTAACATCAGATCTCAGAAGGCCATGAAAAAACAGCAGCAAATACAGCCTATCCTGGCGGAGCTTCAGAAAAAATACGCCAACGACCAGGAAAAGCTTCAAAGAGAAATGGTGAAGCTTTACAAGGAAAACAACGTCAGCATGACCGGCGGCTGTCTGCCGACATTTATACAGATGCCTATTCTTATAGGTCTGTATCAGGTAATCCGTATGCCGCTTTCGTATCTTAAGGGCGTTGACTGGATGACGCAGCCGGTTATCGACAAGGTTTATATGCTCCGCGACGCTATGGCGGCTTCGATCGGAAACCTTGCGCAGCAGACCGAGGCGGCGCTCGCGAACACGGCGCAGATCCAGCTTTCGAGATGGGCTGAAATAGTGAACGGTCCTAACGACCCGTGGGTAATTAACTTCAATTTCCTCGGGCTTGACCTTTCAACGAATCCGTCGAGCGCACTCAATTATATTATGCATCTCGATTTCAGCCATCCTGAAATTTTGGCGCTCCTGCTTATACCGATTTTCGCGGTGCTTGCGTCGTGGCTGTCGATGAAGATTATGCAGAAGCAGTCGGGGCAGGATCAAAACAATACTCAGGTAAATCAGACGGCGAAAACAATGAATATGATGATGCCGATAATGACGCTCGTATTCACATTCACTCTGCCCGCGGGTATGGGTCTTTACTGGATAGCCAGCTCGCTGATGCAGATCGTACAGCAAATAACACTTAACATGTATTTCGATAAGAAGGGGGATGAAGTTGTTGTCAAACTTCCCGAATCAAAACAAATCCACGGAACAAAGAGCAAAAAACGTAAATGACGCGATTGACGCGGCTTTAAAGGAGCTTGGCGCGACCGCTGACGAGGTAGATATAGAGGTTATAGACGAAGGTTCAAAAGGCTTTCTCGGAATCGGTGCGCGCGAAGCGGTTGTAAAGGTAAGCCTAAAAAACCGTCCGGCGGCTTCCGGCGCGGCAAAATCGGGCGCAGAAAATACAGCGTCCGCAAAACCGGACACAAAGCCGCAAAGCGCTCCGGCAGACGCCGCTTCCATTGAAGCGGACGCCGAAAAATTCCTGCGCGACATTTTCGGCGCGATGCAGCTTGACGTGTCCGTATCGGCAAAAATGTCGGATGACAGCTCGCTTTCAATTAATTTGGAGGGAGATAACATGGGTATCGTGATAGGCAAGCGCGGCGACACGCTTGACAGCCTGCAGTATCTCACGTCGCTCGTGGTAAATCACAAAACGGATGATTACATCAAGGTCACCATAGACACGGAAAACTACCGCGAGAAGAGAACAGAAGCGCTTTTGGCGCTTTCAAACCGCCTCGCGGACAAGGTTGCAAAAAACGGCAAGAAATTTACTCTTGAGCCGATGAATCCGTATGAGAGACGCATTATCCATGCAAACCTCCAGGACGACGAGCGCGTCACCACCTACTCGGTAGGCTCGGAGCCTTACAGAAAGGTCGTAATCGCTCCCAAGGACGCGAAGCCTTACAAAAAGAATAACCGCAGAAGAAATAATAATCAGCGCCGCCGTGTAAACGACGCGCCGAAGGAGCCTCCGAAGCCGACGACTCCGCCTCCGACATACAAGGCGGATTTCAAGCCGCAGCAGCACAAGGCGGAATATAAGAGCTTTGAGGATTATTTTGCGCATGAAAACAACGAATAAAAATGAAATCACGAAGGATTATCCGTCCTTCGTGATTTTTATATTAAATAACACTTGTTAAATGATAAAAAGTGGTGTATAATGGTATAAAACAATACTTAGGAGATATAGCGAAATGAACAAAAGCGTTAATTTATATGTTGTAGTCCCGTGCTACAACGAGGAGGCGGTGCTTCCGGAAACGTCAAGGCAGATGATCGCTCTGTTTGACGATATGAAATCGGAGGATTTAATAAACGAAAAAAGCCGCATAATCTTTGTTGACGACGGCTCCAAGGACAAGACATGGGAAATAATAGACAGGCTCTCGGATGAGCATGAGGAGATAGGCGGAATTAAGCTCGCGCACAACGCCGGACATCAAAATGCCGTGCTCGCGGGACTTATGACCGTTATGGGCGACTGCGACTGCGCGATTTCGATCGATGCGGATCTGCAGGACGATATTCATGTGATTCCCGAAATGGTACAGAAATTTATCGATGGCTGCGAGATCGTCTACGGTGTGCGCGGCAAGCGCGATACCGACACGGCGTTTAAACGCTCGACAGCTCTGGGATTTTATAAGGTAATGAAAAGCATGGGCGCGGATATTATCCCGAATCACGCGGATTTTCGGCTGATGTCGCAGAAGGCGCTGATTGAATTCTCGAAATTCCCCGAGCGCAACCTGTTCCTGCGCGGAATGGTACCGCTTTTGGGCTTTAAGACCGACTGCGTGTACTATGACAGAAACGAGCGCTTCGCAGGCGAATCGAAATACCCGCTGAAAAAGATGATTTCTTTCGCGCTCGACGGAATAACGTCGTTCAGCGTAAAGCCGATAAGCTTTATCACAACGCTCGGCTTTATCGTATGCGTGTTCGCGGTCGTTATGGGAGTTTACAGCGTTGTGCAGAAATTTATGGGACACACGGACGCGGGCTGGGCTTCGCTGATGATGTCGATATGGTTTATCGGCGGCGTACAGCTTATCGCGCTGGGACTTGTCGGAACGTATATCGGCAAGATCTACAGCGAGGTCAAGCGCCGTCCGAGATTTATAATCGAGGAGTACAAAAATGATTTATGATATTATAATAATCGGCGGCGGTCCCGCCGGAATGAGCGCCGCGATTTACGCGGGGCGCGGCGGAATGAAAACTCTGCTGCTTGAAAAGCTTGCCTGCGGCGGTCAGGCGGTGAAAACGTACGAGGTGGATAACTACCCCGGCTTCGGCGACAACCCGTCGGGCGCGGAGCTTGCGAAGCGCATAGAGGAGCACGCGCGTAAATTCGGCGCGGAGTTCAAGACCGAAAACGTAAAAGAGATAAGGAACGCGTCAGGACCTATCAAAACGGTTGTGACACGCAGGAACGAGTATCAGACAAGAACGATTATTTTCGCTCTCGGCGCGTCGCCGAAAAAGCTCGGAGCTAAGGGCGAGGACACATTCGCGGGTGCCGGCGTGTCGTACTGCGCGACATGTGACGGAGCGTTTTTCAAGGGCAGAGACGCGGTCGTTGTCGGCGGCGGAAATACGGCGTTCGAGGACGCGCTGTATCTCGCGCGGTTCTGCGAAAACGTGTATATTTTAAACAGAAGCAAGCGCTTCCGCGCCGCCGCTTCGCTTGTCGAGAAGGTCAAAAAGAACACAAAAATCACAATTTATACCGATATTGTCGTTGATTATTTTGACGGGAAACAGACGCTCGAGCGCGTGTACGTCAAGAACACGGCGACAAACGCGCGTGGATTTATAAACGCGGCGGGCGCGGTGATAGCGATAGGCGTAACGCCCGATTCGGCTCTCGCGAAGAGCTGCGGCGTTGAAACGTGCGAATTGGGATTTATCAAGACCGATATTTATATGAAAACGAATCTCCCCGGCATATTCGCCGCAGGCGACGTGCGGACTACGCCGCTAAGGCAAATAGTAACCGCCGCCTCCGACGGCGCGATTGCCGCGACAAGCGCGGTGAATTATGTCAATGGAGTGATATAAAATGAGCGGGATTTGGATTTTTGGCGTGTTGGTATTCATTGCGGGCGTAATGGCGGCGTCGATTATGTTGATGTGCTCGGAAAACACAAAAAAGAAGCTTGCGGGCAAAATTATCGCGACGGTTGTCTCGGCTGCCGCAATTGCGGTTTTTACTTTTATTGCCGTAGTGATTGTCGGATTTGCGACGGTCAATCATTTCAATACCGCGAATATGTGTATAACCGCCGTGCTCGGTATCACGCTTGAGCTGATTATAGCCTTTTCGATATGGAAGCTGTGGCGGACAAAGTGGGCGAAAATTGCGGTTTTGTCTTTGCTCGGCGCGCTCGTTCTCGCGTTTCCCGCGGTCAGATTTTATGACTATTATCAAAACAACGTGCTCACCATGAAGGAAGAAAATGTTTACGATTACAACCCCGCGCAGAAAAATTCAAAAGCGGTATCGCTCGGCGAGCCTTCGGCGCTCGTATTTGACGAAAACGACGATTTACCGCGCATGAACGGCGCGACGGCGCTGTATCCGATTTATGCGTCCTTCGCGAAGGCGGCATATCCCGAAAACGTGTGGCGCGATATGCAATACCTCGACTACGGCGGCAGCGATTATGTTTACGAGCTGCTCATAGACGGCTCGTATGATATAGCCTTCGCCGCGTACCCGTCGGAGGAACAGCTTAAAATGGCGAAAGACAGCGGTGTGGAGCTAAAGTTCACGCCGATAGGCAAGGAAGCGTTTGTATTTTTCGTAAATAAGGCTAACAAGCTTGACGATATCACGATCGACCAAATCAAAGGCATATATTCCGGCAAGATTACCGATTGGAGCGAGCTCGGCGTAAAGGGCGGCGCGATCAAGGCGTTCCAGCGCAACAAAAACAGCGGTTCTCAGTCCGCGATCGAACGGCTGATGGACGGCACGCCTATCATGAAAGCGCCCGCGGAGGACTATGTTGACATGATGGCGGGAATTATATCAAAGGTGGCTGATTATAAGAATTACCGCAATTCGATCGGATATTCGTTCCGCTTTTATGCGGCGTCTATGTTCAGAAACAACAGGATAAAGCTCCTCAGCGTAAACGGCGTTTACCCCGACGAGGAAAATATCCGCAGCGGCGCATACCCGATTGCGAACGATTTCTACGCGGTAACCCGCGCCGACGCGTCGGAGAATACGAAAAAATTGGTAGAATGGGTATTGTCGGAGCAGGGACAGGAAATTATAGAAAAAATAGGCTATACGCCGATAAGGGAATAAATCATGAAACTAATAAAAAACGCACATATATTTACAATGGACAGATCACGCCGCGAATACGCAAACGGGGCGGTGGTGTTTGATGAGAAAATCGTGTATGTCGGGGAAATGAAGGATTTTTCCGAATATGATATCGACGAGGAAATCGACGCTCGGGGTATGTTTGTGATACCCGGTCTTATTGACGCGCACTGTCACCTCGGTATGTTTGAGGACTCGCTCGGGTTCGAGGGCGACGACGGAAACGAGGACAGCGATCCCGTTATGCCGCAGCTTCGCGCGATAGACGGGATAAATCCGTTTGACCGAGGCTTCGGGGAGGCGCGCAGCGCCGGAGTTACCTCGGTCGTGACGGGACCGGGCAGCGCAAATCCGATAGGCGGTCAGTTCGCGGCGATCAAAACGGTAGGCATTTGCGTGGACGATATGATCATAAAAGCTCCCGCCGCGATGAAGTTCGCGCTCGGTGAAAACCCGAAGGCGGTCTATAACGAGAAGGAACAAGCGCCCGTCACGCGTATGGGTACTATGGCGCTGATACGCGAGACGCTTATCAAGGCGCGTCGGTATAAAAAGCAGCTTGACGACTACAACGCCGACAGCGAAAATAATGAGCTGCCAGAGTTTGATATAAAATCGGAGTCGCTTATTCCGGTTTTGAATAAGGAAATACCGGTGAAGATCCACGCGCACCGCGCGGACGATATTTGCAGCGCGATCCGCATAAGCAAGGAATTTGATATAAACGTCACTATCGAACATTGTTCGGACGGCGACAGAATAGCGGACATACTCGAACGCGAAAAGCTGCCCGTTATGCTGGGACCCACGCTTTCCGACCGAAGCAAGCCGGAGCTTCAAAATCTGACGTTCGCGACATATAAAAATCTCTCCGACAGAGGAGTACCCGTCGCTATCATAACCGACCATCCCGAAATTACGGTTGACAATCTTCCGCTGTGCGCCGTGATGGCGGTAAAACACGGTATGGACGCGTATAAGGCACTCGAGGGAATTACGATCACAGCCGCAAAAAACTGCGGCATAGCGGACAGAGTAGGAAGTATTGAGATCGGCAAGGACGCGGATCTATGCGTATTCACGAAGCTCCCGACGGAATTTGACGCGCAGTGCGTGAGCGTGTTCATTGACGGAAATAAGGTAAAATAAAGGAATACGGCAAAATCCGCCGTATTCCTTTTTTATGTCCGTTTTAGCAGCAATTATTATTGTAATTATTGCACGGATCGCATGGATCGCACGGGTCGCAGCAGTTGTTGCTCGTTCCGCCGCTTACGCCGCTGTTATTGCAGCAGTTGTTGTTATTGCCGCCGAATATGTTCGAGTCGCCGCATACGCAGAGCACCAGCGCAACGATGATTATAATCCATATCCAATCGCCGATACCGCCGTTATTGCAGTTGTTCCCTCCGAAAAGTCCCATAAAATAACCTCCTTTAGCATAATTGTAATTTATATTATGCCTTGGGAGGTTAATGTGTTACTTTATGTGTGTAAAATCGGGGATTCATTGAATACATATACGCCGTCGGGAGTTTTTTCGGTGTAAAGCAGGATTTTCTGCATTCCTCGGCGCGATATTACAGTCATGTAGCCGTTGGTGGTGGCTTCTATCGGAGAATAGCGCGCGCCCGGGTAGTGGCTGTCAACATAGCGCGAAATCGCGTCGTGCTGTTCCTTGAAGCGCGGCTTGTTGAACAGTCCCTTGCCGTTTATATAGCCGTATATCCCCGCGACAGCAGCCGCTCCGAGAATCGGGAGCATACTGCCGTTTTTCTTTTTTGCCATCGGAAAATCCCCTTTCCTAAATTTTGTGGTATTCGTTATATACCTCGCGTTTTGGTATACCTCTGTCGGAGGCGGTTTGCTTTATCGCTTCCTTCGAGTCCATGCCGCCGGAGATGTATTTTTCAATATGCTCGGCGATACTTAAGCCTTCCCACCATGACGCCTCCGCTTCGGGCTCCTTCGCGCCTTCGACAACTATCACATATTCGCCGCGCGGAGTTGTTTCCTCGTAATATTTTACCGCCTCGTCAAGCGTGAGACGAAGTACTTCCTCGTGAACCTTTGTAAGCTCACGGGCGAGCGCGATTTTTCTGTCCGCCCCGAACGCGTCGCGCATATCGGAAAGCGTAGTTCTGAGCTTGTGCGGAGCCTCGTAGAAAATCAGCGTGCATGTATCGTTTTTCACGCCCGCGAGATGCTCCTTTCTGTGGCGCTTGTTTACCGACAAAAACCCCTCGAAGGCATAGCGCGCCGTAGATAAGCCCGATAAAATCAGCGCGTTTATTCCCGCGACAGGACCGGGTACCGACGTGACCGTTATATCATTTTCGATACATAATTTTACCAGATCCTCGCCCGGGTCGGAAATCGCCGGAGTCCCCGCATCGGACACCTGCGCGACATTTTTGCCCTGCTTGAGCAAATTTATTATATATTCGCCCTTTTCGCGCTTGTTGTGCTCGTGGTAGCTCGTTAGCGGCTTCGAGATGTTGAAGTGGTTCAAAAGCTGTAATGTGCGCCTTGTATCCTCAGCCGCTATTAAATCAACACTGTTTAATATTTCAAGACAGCGCGCCGAAACATCGCCGAGGTTTCCTATCGGCGTGGCGCACAGGTATAAAGTACCGTTCATATTTTTATCTCCCGTAAATACGGTTAATTTCTTCGGAATAGCTTCCGTTTTCGTCATGCACGAACAGCGGCGGCATGAAGTTAAGCTCCTCTCCGCCGTTCAACATCCCACCGATAAGTACCAGCTTCGGCGGCTTTGACGCGTTCGGATAGACGAGCCTGATTATCTTCGGCTCGATTTTGTATTTTCGCATTGTACACATTATGTCAACCATTCTTGACGGACGGTGTACCATATAAAACCGTCCCTGCGGAACGAGCAGCTCGGCGCTGACGCGTATTACGTCGTCGAGTGTGCATTTTACCTCGTGTCGCGACACGGTTTTGGAGCAGCTGTCGTTCGTCATGCCCTTGCCGCGCTTCATGTAAGGCGGATTGCAGGTGATTTTATCGAACGAGCTTTTTCCGTATATCGAAACAGCGTCGTTCAAATCGCCGCATTTGATTTCAAGTCTGTCCGCAAGACCGTTCATAGCCGCGCTTCTTTGCGCCATGTCGGCTATGTCGGGCTGAATTTCCAGTCCGCATATGCGCGGCGTGTCGGTTTTGGCGCTCAAAAGTATCGGGACTATTCCCGTTCCGGTGCATAAATCAAGCGTGTTTTTTGACGGCGAATCCTTCGCGAAATTCGCGAGAAGCACTGCGTCGATGCCGAACTTGAAGCCGTCGGTTTTTTGTATGAGACGAAGCCCGTTAAGCTGCAAATCGTCTATACACTCGTTTTTATGGATTGCATAGTTCTCTGCATCAGGCTCCCACGGGATTATCCGTTATGGCAAAGCTTATCTCGCCCATGCAGGCAACCTTGCCGTCAACGGTAATCTGCGCCTTCGCGACCGCCAAGCCGTGGCGGTATTTAAGTATCTCGGACTGCATCACGAGCGTGTCTCCCGGGACGATCTGCTTGCGGAATTTGAAATTATTAATTCCGGTGAAAACTCCGAGCTTGCCTTTATTTTCCTCCTTTGATAGAAGCAGCACGCCCGTAAGCTGCGCGAGCGCCTCGCACTGGAGAACGCCCGGCATAATAGGGTTGCCGGGGAAATGTCCCTGGAAAAACGGCTCGTTTATCGTCACGTTTTTAATTCCGGTTATGGTTTTATCCTCGTCCATATCCGTCACCTTGTCCACCAAAAGAAACGGGTAACGGTGAGGCAGTATCTTTTGTATGTCAAT
Source organism: uncultured Clostridia bacterium (assembly GCA_947631085.1). Taxonomy (GTDB): domain Bacteria; phylum Bacillota; class Clostridia; order UBA1381; family UBA1381; genus CANQXJ01. The sequence continues at coordinate 26,794 of CANRJY010000015.1, forward strand.
GCTGTTAAGAATTGTTTCTGCGCCCTTCATGGTGTATCCCTCCTCGTCAATCTCGTATATATGCTTTCTTATGGAATATGTGCGTCGGATCGTTCACCGTGTCGATTCCGTCGAGAGCGATACCGGCTCCCAAAGCGACACAATCCGTAATCCGCGGCGCGAGATGCACGTCAACGCCTATCTCGCGGCTTATGACCTGATCAAGACCGTAAATTAACGAACCGCCGCCCGTCATAACTATTCCGTTTTGGATTATATCTCCGTGAAGCTCCGGCGGCGTTTCCTCGAGAACCTCTTTTATTCGCTCGGTTATATTGAAAACAAGCTCCTCGAATATCGGATACAGACTGTTCGACGATACCACGACCGCCTTTGGCAGTCCCGTTATAACGCTCAGCCCCTTAGCCTCGCACAGAAGCTCCTTCGGGTGCGGAATAACCCCTCCGATTTCTCTTTTAATATACTCCGCCGTTTTCGGCCCGATATATAAATTCATTTCCTTACGCATATAGCGTACAATCGCCTCGGTAAACTCATCGCCCGCGATTTTCAGCGAACGGCTTACAACCACTCCGCCGAGCGACATAACCGCTATATCCGTAGTGCCGCCGCCTATATCGACAACCATAACGCCGTGCGGCTGCGATATGTCGTAGCCCGCGCCGAGCGCCGCCGCGACGGGTTCTTCTATTATATAAATATCCTTCGCTCCCGCTTCGCGCGCGGAATCGATCACGGCGCGCTGCTCAACGTCCGTGACTCCGGACGGGACGCACATCATAATTCTCGGTCTGATAATGGATTTTGAAAGAATTTTCGATAAAAATGCCTTGATCATTTCCTGCGTGAGGGTAAAGTTGGAAATAACCCCGTCATGGAGCGGACGCACCGCCTGAATGTTCGGCGGAGTTTTACCGAGCATTTTAAGAGCCTCGTTTCCAACGGCGCAAACCTCGTTTGTGTCGGTATTTACGGCAATAACGGTAGGCTCGCGCAGGACAATGCCCTTGTCCTTAATATATACCTGCATCGTAGCGGTACCCAAATCAATGCTTATGTCATTGGTGAACATATGCTTCTATCCTTTCAAAATCTACATATTACTATTATTATACAATATTTTATCAATTATCTCAATAACTTTTCTCATATTTTTAAAAGTTTTTTTGCATTTTCGGAAAAAATCATATTTTCCCGCTCCGCGTCCAGCTCGAGAGAGCGTACAAACTTTATAGTTTCGCCCTGCGCTTCCCACGGGGAGTCGGTCGCGAACAGGATTTTGTCATAGCCGTGATTTTCGAATATGCGAAGGATCTGTTCGCGTTCCATAAAGCCGAGCGCGTATGAGGTGTCAAGATAGACATTCGTGCCGACGAGGTATTTCTCCACGTCGTCCCACGCCCTCCAGCCGCCCATATGCGCCGCGATAACGGTCACATTGGGAACAGCATCGAGAGCTCGGCGGAGCCTGTCCGGCAGACAGTGCGACGGCGGCGGGAAGCCCACGTCGTAGCCCGTATGAAGCACCACGAGCAAATCGAGCTCGGCGCATTTTTTCAGCACGCGTATCGCCTCGGGCGAGTCTATGTAAACCTCCTGATATTCGGGGTGCAGCTTTATTCCGCGAAGCCCCTTTTCCTTTATATCGTAAAGCGTTTCCTCCCAGTTTTCCTGCATCGGATGGAGCGAGCCGAGCGAGAATATGCCGTCGGTATTGTTTATCTCAGCTGCAAAACGATTGATCGACGCTGACTGCGTAAGAGTGGTCGCGATAGGCAGAACTACGCTGTAATCAACGCCGCTGCGTTTCATGGATTCGCGCAGCGCGTCAAGTGTCGCGGGGATCACCGCGTATTCGGGATGTCCCTGCATTTTAAGTATATTTCCCTCAAGTATTTTAACGGTGCGCTCCGCGATTTTATCGGGAAAAATGTGGGTGTGAAAATCAATTATCATTCTCTGTCATTCCTTTCCTATTATTAATTATATAGAAAAATCGCGGGTACGTCAAGAGGAAAAGAAAAAGACCGCCGAAGCGGTCTTTTTCAGTAAAAGCTTTATTCTTTCATCAAAATGCCTTTATAATTACATTATCAATCGCCATAGGCGCGAGAGAATATGTATTTATTGCTTGGAGCTTGCTGAGATTTGTCGGTGAATTTGCAAGCGTTTCATTGTTAAATTCCTTTACTACCTTGCCGTTAGCATCCGTGATAGATCCGTTTAATGTCTTTGCGGTAAAGTCAATCGTAAGATCTACTGAATACCAGTTCTGCGAGTAGCTCGCAAATGACTTGTAGTCGGCGCTGTCGGTTGTTGTTGTCGAATAGAACAAGCCCTTGCTTCCGTTTCCGTTTACAAGGAAGATGAGGTTGTCATTGCTGTCGAGGAGCCTGAAGTCGGAAGTTCTGCCCTTGCCGGACTCGATAAGCGCTTTCCAGTCAAACATGATGTGTACCTTAGATGACGCGCTTATAGACTCGTCAAGAGCTTTTTCTGACGTTCTGCTTCCGCTTGCGTTACTCTGATCAAGTAGCTGGAGAGCGCCCTCGCTGTTGATTACCGCGCCGCCGGCACCCTCAAATCCCCATACGTCCTCAGGATCGTCGAATGTCTGAATTACATCATAGGAATGGACGCTGACGATTGCTGTCTTTTCGCATCCGCCTATTGTACACGTTATAACTACGTCCTTCTTATCGGTATCTCCGATATTGAAGTCAGCCGGAATGGTAAGAACATTGCCGGAAATCGTAAGACCGTCAGAAACGGAGAGCTTTATGTCCTCAGGCTTATAGCTTACGGGATTTCCAGATTCGTCAACGATATTGCTTACGCTTACAGTAACCTTTGCCTCTGTTCCAACCTTTACAAACGGGTTATCAACGGAAATGTCAAAGTCTTTTGTAGCTTCCACACCCTGCTGTAATACGAAATTAGCGTAAAGCGATACGTCGTCATGCAGTCTGAATGTGTATTCCTGCTCGTTTGATATCGCCGCTCCGGTTGTGGGATTGAGCCATCCGGTGAATACATAACCCGTATTAGCTTTTGCCGTAGCCGTAACTACCGTGTTCATCTTTGCTTTAAGAGTTTTGGTTTCTCCTATTTTCTGCTTTGCAATCATTGCCGGCATAACCGGTTTCATACCCGAAAGAGAATCCCAAATCATAATTGTGTGACCTTCTCCGACGTTGTATACCTGAGTGCCGGACTGCTTGAATGTAACAGGCGTTGTTTTTACAGATACAAGAGTGTTATTTTCGTCGTATTCCGCGTCGGTAAGAATAAGACTTACTTCTCCGTCCGAGGTTATGTTCAGCTTGCCGAAGGTGTATTCCGCGTTGATATTTACTCCGGACTCCGTTACAGCCATTAATGATGCCGGCGTCTCCTGATTATCTTCGGTTTCGCCGCCCTCCTCGGGGATTTCAGCTAATTTGATTTCTACCGTTCCCTTCTCGTCGTCGGAAGAAACCGCTGTAAGTGTTTTTTCGGGAAGTTCGCCCGCGTCGAGTTCCGCTACCGTAAGATTTGCAACCTGAATACCTGCCGCGACCTTTGTCGCTTCAAACATAAATGATGAAAGCTGCGCCGGCTCGATGTCGGGAGACATTGTGTCGTAATTTGCAAGGCTGTACGTAAAGGGATCATATCCGGCAACATTAATGGTAGCTGTGCCGTAATCCATGTCGATTATGTATGTAACTCTGCCAAAGCCGACCGGTGAAAGCTGACCGACTTCCTTGCCGTTTGCCGTTATTTTACCGCCCGCCGCTATAGAGAACGCGATAAGCTCGCTCGTTCCCCAAGGCTCGGCTGTCGTGTTTCCGTTTACAAACTTGACGTTCATTCCGCCGCCGTCCAAATATTTCATATCGGCGGAGATAATATATTTGCCGCTTGTGCCGATAGGCTTTTCGAGCGCTTTCGAGATATAGAACGAACCCTGATTCGCGGAACCGTTTTTAGCGCCGTCGGTCTGGATCGTAGTATATTTGAACGAATCATTTTCGCCGAGCGTAAGAGTTTTGCCGCCGCTTCCAAGAGCCGACCAGCCGTTAAATCCATTATCGTCGCTGCTGAGAACCGAAGAACCATCATATTGCGCTTCCGCAAAATTGAAATCCTCGTTTCCTGTCTTTGCCTCGTTCATGATAAGGTGCTCTTTTACGGCGGGGATAGGCGTATATATTGACGATAAGCGCTTGCCGCCTTCCGCTTCGGGAATAAGCTCTTGTCTGTCGTCATATGCCGACCATGTATACGCCTGATATGTGTCGCCTTCGGCAAGAGCCGGAGCGTCGTCGGCGAATGTAACTGTCTGAGAGCCTTTGCCCGTGGAGTTATCTACGTTATTTGCCGATGTAACGGTTGTCTTTAACTCGCCGTCCGCGCCGTAAATTTCAACAACGCCGAGAGCGTATGTTTCCATGCTGCCTATTACGTTTACAGTCATATCCTTGAGCTTTCCGTTTTCAACCGTAACGGATGTTATATCATTCGGATATGTGTATTCGGGTCCTACAACATACTTCGGCCATGCGTTTCCGCCGAGTCCCTTTGACGTTATCGACTCGGGAACAAGATTAGGCTGCTCGTCGGTGATATTATCAAGGAATCCGTTAAGAACAGCTTTTTCCGCGTCGCTCGCCGTCTCCTGCACTCTTGCCTTTGCCGCCTTTATAAACTCATACGCGAGATTTTCAGCGCCCGCGTCGTTCGGGTGAGTTGTATCCGTAGCGCCCGCAGAGGTCGTCTGGAAATAGAACTTTATCGCGTTCTTGTCGTTGCCGTTGTCGGCTACCATTTTATTATAGAAGTCAAGGCTGTAGGTGTTGAGGTCTACATACGCGATATTTGTCGCGCCTGCCGCGGTCTTTTCTTCAACATACTGTTTTGCCGCGTCCGCAAAACCCGCGAGAGAATGCGTGTATGTTTTAGTCGCGTCGTCCCATTGATTTATTCTTTCAATTGGGCTTACGAGAATAAGGTTCGCCGGCCCTCCCTCAGCATTTTGGCACGCTTTGTAATATTTTTCGAGATTTGCTAAATATCCCGTGGGGCCGTCGTCCTTGTGATTGTGACCGTATTCGACATACATATAGTCGCCCGCCTTAATACGCGTTGATACCATATTAAAGTGTGCGCTGTCCGTCGCGTTAAGTCCGCCCTCGCCTTCGTTTACCATAGCTATATTGCGCGGGAGATACTTTGTAAGACCCGTGCCTACGCCGGTATAGTTCTGAAGTCTGAAGAACGGAAGCGAGCAGTTGCCGTCCGTAACGGTCGAGTCGCCGAGTACCCAGAATACGGGATATTCCTCTACCTGCTGTATCTCGAGTGAAGCAAGAGCCGAATTTTCTCCGAGAACGCAGACGTTGACCATTTCGTCCTTTATCTGACCTGTCGGATTTGACTTCTGATAGTAAATCGGAGTAGGTCTTACCGAAAACTCAACCGTCTTTGTTTCGCCCGCCGCAACCTTCGTGTCGGTGAAAAGCGGGTGCTTTCTTTCGGTGTAGAGCGAAATCTCCGCGTCCTTCGACGGGTCGAGCGTAGTAACCGTCGCTCTTACTCTGAAATATGTATCGTCCTCAGCCTTCAGAGCAAAACGCGCGGGATAATAAACGTCGCCGGCGTTATCGAACATATCGGCGCCGGTCGAACCGATACCGTCGTTAAGACCGGTTCCGCCGCCTGCCGCGAGCTTTATAACCTTGCCGTCGTCGTTTTCCATCTGCATTTCCTGCGTTCCGAAACCGTCAAGACGGTCGCCGAGCTTCACATCTTCTTCCTTTGTGCCGACAAATCCGTATTCGGATGTTTCCTTGTCGAAGTGCGTATCGGGAGTAACAGCTGTCCAGCCGTCCTCTGCCGCTGCGTCATTAGCGCCGAAATCAAACTTCCATTCCTTTATGACCGTATCGCCTTCAAAGATGGGAGTTGTTTCCGCGTTTGCCGCAGTCATCGGGAGCATAATCGTACCCGATACCATTGCGAGCGACAAAGCGGCGCACAATAGCTTTTTCAAATTTCTTTTCATGTTTTCCTCTCCTTTTTTATAAAATTTACCCATTTTATAGATTTTATAATTATATCACAATATAACAAAAAAGTAAACAATTTTTAAGGATTTTGTGAATAATTTTTACAAAAAAATCGGGATTTTTTATCCCGATTTCATTTTAACTTGATTTTATGCCGTTTTCGCGGGCGGGCTTATCTCTTTTTGCGAAGCATTGCTCCCGGCGCGGCGCTTTGCTTAAGCGGGATAAAAAGCCGCTGCTCGGCGTGGTTCGCGACCTCAATTTCGTCTCCGTTTTCATCCGTTATCCGCTCGATTTTCTGCGTAAAATACGGCTTCATCGGCTGCATTATCTCAACCTCGTCGCCCTTGAAAAAGCGGTTGCGCTGTGTGATTTGAGCTATGCCCGTGCTCTCGTCGTACGCTTCGACTATTCCGATTAAATCGTAGTCGCGTATATACGAGCTTGACGTGTACACCTGCGCGTCCGCGTCCGGCTTGCCGAAGTAAAAGCCCGTAGTGTAGGGGCGGTGGCTCACCTTGCAAAGCTCCTCGTATTCGTCCTCGTTGAAAACGTAGCCTTCGGGGTCGGCAAAATAGCGGTCGATCTCGCGTCTGTATGCACCTACTACCGTCGCGACATAGTACGAGGTTTTGACGCGTCCCTCAATTTTAAAGCTCGATATGCCGCTTTTTACCAATTCCGGTATATGGCGTATCATGCACAGATCCTTTGAATTGAAAATAAACGTGCCGCGCTCGTTTTCGATTACGTCCATATATTCGCCCGGGCGTGTTTCCTCGACAAGGCTGTACTTCCACCTGCACGGATGCGCGCACGCGCCTTGATTTGAATCACGCCCCGTCATGTAGCTCGAAAGCAGACAGCGTCCCGAGTACGATATGCACATCGCGCCGTGAACGAACGCTTCGAGCTCCAGATCGTCGGGTATATTTTTCCGTATTTCCGCGATTTCGTCAAACGACATCTCCCGCGCCAGCACAACGCGCTTCGCTCCGAGCTTATGCCACATTAAAGCGGAGCGGTAGTTTACGTTGTTCGCCTGTGTGCTGACGTGAATAGGGAGCTCCGGAGCGAGGGAGCGCGCCATATCGAACAGCCCCAAATCCGAAATGAGTACCGCGTCAAGACCGAGCGGACGGACTTCGGTTATGAATTTCTCAAATTCGGGTATGTCGGCGTTATGCGGGAAAATATTGGCGGTAAGATACACCTTTTTACCGCGTTCATGCGCGTATTCAACGCCCTCTTTGATCTCGTCAACGCTGAAATTTTCCGCCGCGACGCGCAAAGAAAACGCTTCGCCGCCGATATAAACAGCGTCCGCGCCGTAATCGACTGCCGTTTTCAGTTTTTCCAAGCTCCCCGCGGGAGCGAGCAATTCCGGTTTTTTCATTTTGTTATGTCCTTTTGTATTGTAAATGTAATATCCCTGTTATTGATTTTTGTCATAATTTGTATTAAAATCAAACTCGCAGATACAGAGTATTGCGAGTTTGACGGTTAGCCTCACCCCGCAGCACCGGCGGGTGCGGAGGTGATAGTATGAAACGAGTTGTCAGAATTATTATAATAGTACTTATTATATTAGTGATGTTTGCTCAAAAAGTACAATAACCGTCGCTCTTGCCCGCGGCGGTTATTATTTAAAATAATAATCCATTGACCGAGGCAACCGTTTAACGGCATACCTCTGTATCTGTTTTTATTATAGCATATTTCTATAAAAATTGCAATACCTTTTTCAAATTTTCACAGAAACCGTAACCCCGTCGCCGAGGGGAAGTATCGCGGTTTCGAGCTCTTTGTTTTCCATCAACATATCCACATAGCGTCTGAGCCGCTTTACTATCGTGATTTTGCGGCGGACAACGTGGTTGTCGTCGGCGGTCATGCCCTTGTAGAGCACGTTGTCGGTTATGATTATCCCGCCTTTTTTTAGCAAACGCACACATTCGTCAAGCATATAGATATAGTGCGCCTTCGGACCGTCGAGGAAGATTATGTCAAAAATTTCGTCCTCGTCGATATACGAAAGATAATCCTTCGCATCCGCCTCGATTACTCTTATTTTATCGGAATAACCCGCTTTTTCGATATTTTCCCGCGCGATGCGCGCCATATCCGCGTCGTATTCGAGCGTTGAGATCTCACATTCCGCCGCCTTCGCCATAAGTATCGCGCTGTAGCCTATCGCGGCGCCGACCTCAAGTATTTTTTTCGGCTTCACCGCGCGGCAGACGACCGATAAGAACCGCGCCGTTTCGGGCTCGACTATCGGCACGCTGTGCTCGGCGGCGTACTCTTCCATCTCATGAAGGAGCGCGTCGGAGTGTGTTATTTTTGCTCGCAAATATTCCGTTATATACGGCGGAACTATCGCGTTTTTGTCGTATTCTATCATATTTTGATCCTCAATTACTGCGCCGGAGCGGCGTTTGCGTCAGCCGCCGGAGCGCCGCCTATCATTCCATCTTGATTTTCAAGCGCGGAGCTGTCAACACTTATGTTCATATCCGTGCTGTTCATCGCCGCGACGTGCTCCTCGTATGTATTCGAGAAGATATGCTCACCGTTTGATCCAAGCACGAAATAGTACGCGTCGGTCACTTCCGGATACAGCGCGGCTTTGATACATTCAAGCCCGGGGTTGCATATAGGACCTATGGGGAAACCCGGGTATAAATATGTATTATATGGCGAGTCGATCTGCGTGTCCGCTATCGAAAGCACCGGCTTATGCTCGCCGAGAACATACTGCACCGTCGCGCACGATTGGAACTTCATTCCCGCGTTTCGGCGGTTATAGAACACTCCCGCAACCTTTGCGCGCTCCGTTTCCGAGTCTGTCTCGCGCTCGACAATGGACGCCATTGTTATAGCCTGGTCTACGGTCATGCCGAGACTTGCCGCCCTGTCGTAAAATTCCTGTGTAAATTGCGCGTCAAAAGCGGAAAGCATCAAATCCACAATGTCGTGCGCCGACATACCCGCCGGTATTTCATAGGTAGCCGGAAACAGATAACCCTCCAGCTTCATATCGCGCTCCGGCAGATTCTCCAAAAATCGGTAACTGTAATCCGCGGGATTGAGCGCCGCGTAAAAATCATCTTGACTTACCAGTCCCGCTTCAGCCAGCCTGTCCGCGATCTGACGCACTTCAAAGCCTTCCGGAATCACTATTTTGGTCGTTTCGCGGTTCGGCTCCGCCATAAGCGAGAGTATCTCCGAATAGCTCATGCCGTCCTCTATCGTTGCCGCGCCAGGCTGAAAACCGCCGTCATAGCCGCTCAGCTTTGACTGCAGCCTAAACAGCAGAGGATATTTTATAATACCCTGATCCGCCAGCTTCTGCGCTATCGATGAGCCTCCGTCGCCTTCGACTATTTCAACGCGCACGCTCTCGCCGTTCGTGTCAACGCCGAGACTGTCGCTGAGCAACACCGCAGCAGCCGCGATAATCGCCGCCAAAACAACCGCTATAACTATAACAAGCGCTTTACCTTTTCCGTAGCCCTCTTGTTTTACTCTTACTGACACAATAAAATCCTCCTTATATTATATTGCGCGAAAATAATATTATCCCTCATTATTTTACGACAAAGCGCAAATTTCGTCAAGAGGCGCGGCTGTTTTGTAATAAATAAACTATAATCCGGTAATATTTTTTACATATTGATAATTGAAAAGTAATATATTTTGGTGTATAATAGATTTACAGACAAATTTTATATGGAGGTTTTTACTATGGGCTATAAAGAAACATATGAACGCTGGCTGAACTCGCCCGCTCTCGACGAGGCTGCCAAAGCGGAATTACAGGCTATTTCCGGCGACGAAAAGGAAATCGAGGAACGCTTCTACCGCGAGCTTGAGTTCGGCACGGCGGGTATGCGCGGAATTATCGGTATCGGCACTAACCGCATCAATATCTACAACGTGCGCCGCGCGAGCCAGGGCGTAGCGAAGTACGTAAACTCAATGGGCGCGGACGCGGCTAAAGCGGGCGTTTTGATCGGTTATGACACGCGTAATTTCTCAAGAACATTCGCGGAGGAAACGGCGAAGGTACTCGCGGCTAACGGCGTAAACGTGCATCTGTTCCCGATCGTTCACTCCGTTCCCGAGGTATCGTTCGGAATACGCACTCTCGGATGCGCCGCTGGAGTTATGATCACGGCAAGCCACAACCCGAAGGAGTATAACGGCTACAAGGTATACGGCTCGGACGGCGGTCAGCTTCCGCCCGACGCGGCTGACGTTGTTGTCGCGGCGATAGACAGCTACGACATTTTCGACGACGTAAAATTCATGGACTTGCAGGAAGCGATGGACAAGGGTATCGTTACCGTTATCAGCCCCGACCTCGACGAGAAATTCCTCGAAACCGTTATGACGCAGCAGCAGAACCCCGAGGCTGTTACGGCGGTCGCGGACGAGTTTAAGCTCATCTACACGCCGTTCCACGGGACAGGCTCGCGTCCGGTAAAGGAAATTTTAAAGAGAATAGGCTTCAAAAACGTGCTCGTTGTTAAGGAGCAGGACACCGAGGACGGCAATTTCCCGACGGTCAAATCGCCGAACCCCGAGGATAAAGAGGGCTTCGAGATCGCGATACGCATGGCGAAGGAAAACGACGTTGACGTTATAATCGGCACAGATCCCGACTGCGACCGCGTAGGTATAGTAGTGCGCGACGCGGACGGCGTTTACAGAACGCTCACAGGCAACCAAACGGGCGCGCTGCTCGTTGAGTATATCCTCGCGTCCAAAAAAGCGAAGGGTACGCTGCCGAAGGACGGCGTTGTTATAAAGACAATAGTTACGACCGAGCTCGCGGCGGCGATCGCGGAGAGCTACGGCGTTGAGGTCATGAACGTCCTGACGGGCTTTAAGTACATCGGCGAAAAGATGACGGAGTTCGCGGAAAAGAAAAACCATACCTATTTAATAGGCTTCGAGGAAAGCTACGGCTATCTCGTAGGCACGCACGCGCGCGACAAGGACGGCGTCGTCGCGACGATGCTTATCGCGGAAATGGCGGCGTACTACAAGACGAAAGGCAAGTCGCTCTACGAAGCACTGCAGGATATATATAATAAGTACGGATTTTACGCGGAAAAGACTGTATCGTTCACAATGCCCGGCAAGGACGGCATGGAAAAAATGGCGGCGCTGCTTACGGGACTTCGCAAAGACCCGCCGACAAAGGTTGACGGCAAAAACGTCGTGCTTTACACCGATTATCAGTCTCAGACGATAAAAACCGCCGCCGGAGCTACCTCTCCGTTGAAAGGACTGCCGAAATCGAACGTATTGAAGTACAATCTGTCCGACGAAAAGACATACTTTATAGTACGCCCGTCGGGAACGGAGCCGAAAATCAAGCTGTACCTCGGCACATTCGCCGACAGCTTCGAAGCGGCGCAGGCGACGATTGAAAGCGTCCTCGCGGATGTAAAGGATCAAATGGGGTTATAATAAAAAACACCCGCGCGCTTGACAATTGCGCGCGGGTGTGATATAATATAAATACAAAAGGCAAGATTTCAAACGGTTATGCCTTCAACAGACTATTAGTAAAATAGCCGCTTTTGGGCATGGGCGGCTATTTTACATTTATGTAGAAGTCGATTAAAACTACAATGACTTCCAGAACAACTTTTATTATAATTAAAAGCATATCCTTTTGCATAATATGCGTGCTTACTTTTCATAAGCACCCCCTCCTTCCTCGTTTACTCGGCTCGGAGAGCCTGTATTAAGGAACGGGGCATAACCGCCGGTGATTACACCGAAGAAATCTTGCCTTGCGGATTTTCCGCGGGATTATTCTATCATATTCGCCTTGATTTGACAATATATGACTCGGAATTGTAAGAGCTGTGTAATAATGCGGAAATAGACTTTTCGGACGTAATCTGTTATAATAAAAAACGAAACAGGGCTTGCGCCCTGTTTTCGGTTGACCTCATTCTGTTTAAGGAGGTCGATACTAATGCTGTTAGCCGCATTAATTAAGATAGCATCACATACATTGGTAGATGTTTATCTGACCGGTCTGATAGTGCTATGTATAGTGATAAGGAAAAAATAGTTACCTAATTAGCAGTTAGGTAACTATCGGGTAGAAAGCAAAGCTTTCTGCATAACCTTGTCAACCGAAAGCAGGACTCAAGTCCTGTTTCAATCTGTTTACATTATACCACACAACATCACATCTGTCAAGATAGTATTTTGAGGGGTGGAGAATTTGAAAAAAATGGAATAATTAACAAAAAATTCCGTATTATAGTCAAATGACACAAAAAAAGCTTACTTAATTTGTGCAAATTGTATACGATAAAAACATTACTTTTACTTGAATTTGCAAAAAGAAGATGTTATAATATATATATCTATTATGGACGCCGTGTGTTTGTGCGGCAAAATAATGAAAGAAAATAAAAAAAACTGCGGGCGGTCAGGGAGAAAACCGTCCGTGAAGGAAAGAAAGGGAGAGAAAAAATGAAAAGTAAGAAGTTAATTTCTTTACTGTGCGCTGCGGCTGTTAGTGCAACTGCATTGACCGGTATAATGATTAACGCAAGCGCGGCTCAGACCGAGATTTGGTCGAACAACTTTAATGCTACGGCTTCAGGTCTTATTATTGACGGTGTAACAACCAACGCGGCTACCGACGAGGGAGTAATCCCCAGCCTGAGACTTGTAACAACAAACAGAGGCGATGGTGACGCGGGTACATATACCGACACAAACGGCGATGAACATCTTTGCGGTTCATATTATTCAATCGTTGACGGTAAGGACGGAAAAGGTTTCCTGATGAGTTTACCGTGCTTCGGTGACTATGCTGCGAACGGTAGATGGGCTCATGTCGACTTTATAGGCGATATGGAAGGAAAACTTGTAGCTGACGCTGCAGACGATGTCATTCTTGACTTTGATGTTAAGATGGTAGACGGAAGCAATAAGGGTGAATATGATGAAAATTATTGTAATCCTATCCTCCGTTTCGGCTCATTCGATCCGTCATCAAAGGCTGCAACGGCTATAGAGCTTAGCAAGAAGGACGCCAATATCGGTGATGACTGGGCGCATGTAAGAATTGTTGTATCAAACGCAAACGGCGCTAAGCTTTACGTAAATCAGCAGGAAGTTACGGCTGCGGCTGTTGCAAATGTAAAGAAAATTGACAGCATCGGTTTGTACAGCTATCTTGATACCGCGAATTTCCCCGCTGTAAAGGACCAGATTGAGAAGGCGGGCAATCAGGATTACGCAAATCCCGAAACACCTTCAAATTCACCGTACGCTATCGTAGATAACTTTGTTGTTTACAAAGAGACTGCTGGCACAGCTAACGGAACCACGACAGCTCCGGGCGCAAAAGAAGAAGGCGGCGCTACAGCTCCTCCGAGCTTAAGCCGTCCCGAACCCGAGAAGGTAGCGGGTATGGCTCCGAACGTAGTAGCTCCGGACAGAGTTGAAGATGCTCTTTCAGTAAATTTTAATGATGAACAGACGGGTATGCTTGTTAATATCCGTAACAGTAATGCCGCTGATTATGATCCGGAAGTTCCGAACGAGAAGCAAATCGCAAAGGGTGCAATGTATGTATCGGCAGGCGACAGAGCTGACGGCGGTGACGCTACTGCTTCTATAGTCAAGGTTGATAACGGAACACAGGCACTTAAGCTTACAGGCGGTCGTTTCTCGACAGGCGGCAGAAGCCCGATGCTCCACCTTACTGACAATCTTGAAATTTCGTCCAACACAGGTTCGGCGGTTATGGCATTCGCCGTATATCTGTCAAAGGCTGATGGAGATGACAACAAATCAAGAATTTGGCTTCTTGATACAGACAGCGAAGGCGGATCGGAAGGCGCTAATGTAAATAACAGCTCATCAGCTGAGGCATATTACAAGAACGTATTCGCTATGATCACGGCTGAGGATGAGGAAACAGATCCGGACAGCGCGTTCGGCGGAGACGTAACAAAGAACAACAAGGTTCTCAGAGTAGATCCTGATATGTGGCACGTAATTACTATTTCGGTAAGTGAAGATAAGTACAGACTTTTCGTAGACGGCAATTACGCGGGTGCGGACGGCAGACTTGCGGCTGACCTTGAAGGAACAAACGTAAACTACGGCGAGGGCGCGGCATATATGCCGATCAACCTGCCTGTAATCGCAATTGATAACGCCGGTACAGACAGCCCGGTTAAGTCAAAGGCTCTTGTTGATAACATAGTTGCATACTATGCTGACGAGATGGAAAAAGAGTGGTTACCGATAGTTGAAGAGGGCGAAGCTCCCGAGGGCACACCTGCTCCCGAAGATACACCTGCTCCTGAGGCTACACCGACTCCGGCTCCGACATTAGCTCCGGCTGTATCGGTTAAGATCGATCCGGTTGCTGTAGGTGCTACAACAGTTAAGATTAACGACCTTGGTGACCAAACAGCTCAGTTGATACATGCAAGCTATGATGCAGAAGGCAGACTCACAAGCGTTGAGTTGGTTGAAGCAAAGCCTGAAACGACAATTACGGCTGCTGCTGCAGGCGACAAGATCGCTGTATGGAACGTTGTAAGCGGCGTTGGTATGCAGCCTGCGGATGCGGTTGTTACAGTAGAATAATAATCGTTATAAAATAGAACGCTATTAAACAAAGAAAAAGGAACAGCATCTCCCGCTGTTCCTTTTTAATTCATTTCTTAAGAATCAATCTATCAAAAAAGAGAACGGCATCCTTTGCCGTTCCCTTTGTGTATTTATGCTCTTACTGAATATCAAACATCTGAGATACTACCTCAGTCGTGTCCTCGTAGAACGGACGAACCTGTATTTCCACCGGCGTTGTTGTATCGGCAAGGACGTATACCTTCTGCACGGTGATCTCCTCGCCCTCTTTAATCTTTTGGGCTGTTGTGGCGGTATCTATTCCCTCTATAAATCCAGGGAATGTCGCCGGAGCGATCTGCAAACCATCCTGGAACGCCTTGGCTTCCATAACCGTTGAGAATGATGTTTCGGCGGATGAATTATTTTTAAAATCTATGGTGAATACTATATAATTTCCGTCCTCATATTGAAAAACCTTCGCTTCCTTTACCGCGACCTCAAACACGCCCAGCTCCGCTTTCGGATTTACCTCCGCTTCCTTATTCTCGGTCGCGTATTCGCCTTCGACCGCGTCCATATCGACATTCTGATCCGCGTTCACTGCGAAATCATCGCCGCTCGATGAGCCGCTCTCCCCTGCTGTCTGTTGTCCGCCGTCATTTTGCGCAGTATCGCCGTTTTGAGCGTTTCCGTCGACTTGCGTATCAGACGTCGGCTTAGCGGTATCTGTAACTTTTGCGGTATTCGTGCCGCCCGCCGAATCTGCGTTTTCCTTTTTGGAGCATCCGCCCGCGGATACAGCCATCGCGAGCAGAAGCGCTATTAATATGCCTTTTTTCATAATAAACTCTTCCTTTCATGCGTTTATCCTCATATGTATACTAACATAGGCGCGGCGGAAAATCAAGTTTTTCGTCAAAAATTCATAATATATTCATCTTTTTTAAAATATATGGTAATTTTTATTAAATTTTTATAAATTTTATTGTACACTCGGGATTTATGTGATATAATATAAAGATACCGGAAATAATTTCATTATAAGGACTGCTTTACATGGAAATCACCGAAAAAATGATAAAAAAATCCTGCTCCGCTACAATATACAAGCGCGGCACGGAATACTTCAAAGAGGGGCGCGTTCACCTCAGAAAACGCGATGACAAGTTAATAAGCGCCCTCGTTGACGGAGAAGAGCTTTACAGGGTTCAAGTAAAATTCGGCGACGACGGCATTGACGATTATTTCTGCACATGCCCGTATTACGAAACAATGGGATCTATGTGCAAGCACATTGTCGCGGTCTTGCTGCAGCGCCGCACGGAGCTGGAGGAGGGCGTGACGCGGCTTGATGAAAACGACAGAATAGCCGAGCAGCTATGCGGCGATTTTGCCGGTCTTGATATGCCAAAAAAATCCATGTACGCGCATTTTACGCTCTACATAAACCGTATCGGGAACCGCTCCGGTTACTCTATGTCGATCGAGTTCGGAGCCGGAGGCTCTTTACGCGGGATCGAAAATTTTCTCGATTCCGTACTCCATGGAAAGACATTCAAATTCGACAACGGCGAAAGCTACATTCCCGATAAAACCGAATTTCCCCAAGCGCAGGGCGAGCTTATAAATATACTCGCGGAAACGTATGAAAACCGCTCGTTTGAGGCGTCCGTTTACTCAAAGGCGGCGTATCAGACCGGTTTTGGGGAGATGACCGCAAAGCGTATTTTCCCGCTTCTCGACCGCGTTGATTTTTCGGTCATATTCGACGGCATGCGCCTGCACGACGTACGGATAAAAAATGAAAATCCGGATATCCTCATCGATATTGACGCGTCCGACAGCGGCATCGACATCTCGGTAACAGAGCGCGGCTTTGCGCTTATTTCCGACGGAAGCTGGTTCCTTTACGACAACACGATTTACCGCACAACGCCGGAATGGCGGAGGTATTTCATGCCTATCTACCGCGCCCTGGCGACCGACAGCCGCACGCATATAACCTTTCGCGGCGACAACGCGATATTATTCGCACGCGACGTTCTGCCGTGGCTGAAAGACAAGCACGGTGTTACGGCGCGCGGAATTGACGATGTTATCGTAAATGAAAATCCCGAATTTGAAATTTATTTCGATTCCGTAAATAACGGCGTGAGTGCGGTTGTTATTGTAAAATACGGCTCCATAGCGCTGCGAATACCGAACAGCGGCGGGACGGAGAGCAAAATTATTGTCCGCGATTTTGAAAAGGAATCGGATTTGCTGAAATCATTTTCGCGGTTTGCCTTCTATGACGGCGTATACTCACTGTTCTCGGATGAGGATATTTACGCTTTTCTCACGCGCGAAATACCCGTTCTGCGACAGAAAGCCGAGCTGTTCTATTCGGACAGATTTCAATCGCTGCGCATAACCGATCGGCTTAACGTGAGCACGCGCGTCAGCTACAACAGGGCTTCCGATTTGCTTGAGGCTGATTTTGAATCGGATCTGTCGTTCGAGCAGATTTACGGAATTTTGAGCGCCGTGAAGCTGAAACGTAAATTTTATCGGCTTCCGAACGGCAGCTTTATAAATCTCGAAAACGACAAAACCGCCGACGCCGTATCGATATTGAATATGCTTGATTTCAGCACATCCGAGCTGAAATCGGGCCGCAAGCGGCTCAGCGGCAGTCAGGCTTTGTATCTTGACGCGGTTGACGGCGTTAAAAAGGACGCCGCCTTTACCGAATATATAAACGAAATAAAGCGGATAGAGGGAATTATTCCGCCGGAGCTGGAAGATATAATCCGTTCGTATCAGCGCGACGGTGTGACATGGCTTAAGCAGCTCAGCGCCATGGGGCTGGGCGGCATACTGGCGGATGATATGGGTCTCGGTAAAACGCTGCAGGTGATCGCGTTCATATGCGGCGAAAAGCCTAAAAGCCCGACGCTTGTAATAACGCCCTCGGCGCTGACATATAACTGGCTGAACGAAATCAACCGATTTATGCCGAACGAAACGGCGATTATCATAGACGGCTCCCGCGCGGAGCGCGAAAAGCTGATTCAGGGCATCGCGGATTACAGATTTGTAATCACATCGTATCCGCTGCTGCGGCGCGATATCGGTTTGTACAAGGAGCTTGAGTTTGACTACTGCTTCATAGACGAGGCGCAGCATATCAAAAACGCGAAAACCATGAACGCGCAAAGCGTAAAAAAAATACGCGCAAAGCATAAATTTGCGCTGACAGGCACTCCTGTCGAAAACTCGCTGATGGAATTATGGTCGATTTTCGACTTTGTCATGTGCGATTATCTCTACAGCGCCAGGGAGTTCCGCAGCCGCTACGAGCAGCCCGTCATCAAAGAAAACGACGAAAAAGCGCGCGCTGATCTAAAGGCAAAGATCCATCCGTTCATTTTGCGGCGCATGAAAACGGACGTTCTTAATGAGCTTCCCGAAAAAATCGAAAACGTAGTCTACGCGGAGCTTACAGCCGAGCAAAAGCAAATGTATCTCGCATATCTCGCGCTTGCGAAACAGCAGATGCCGGAGCTTCTGAGCGAAGGCGGCAGCGGCAGAATGAAAATACTGACCATCCTCATGAGACTCAGGCAAATATGCTGCCATCCCAGGCTTTTTGACGAAAACTATAAAAAGGACAGCGGCAAACTGAATCTTTTGATAGAGTTGATTGAAAATACAATCGCCGCCGGACACAGGCTGCTTGTATTTTCGCAGTTTACATCGATGCTCGAAATAGTATGCGCGGAGCTTAAGGAGCGGAAGATCTCATACTTCTACCTCGACGGCAAAACACCGTCGTATGAGCGCGCCGAATTTGCCGACCGCTTCAACGGCGGCGAGCGCGACGTGTTCCTGATATCGCTTAAAGCCGGAGGAACAGGTCTTAATCTGACAGGCGCGGATACCGTAATACATTACGACCCGTGGTGGAATCCCGCCGTAACGGAACAGGCGTCCGACAGAGCCTACAGAATAGGTCAAACGCGCGCGGTGCAAATAATACGCCTTGCGGCGCGCGGCACTATAGAGGAAAAAATATTAAAGCTTCAGGAAACAAAACGTCTTTTGGCGGAGGATATAGTGAGAACCAACAGCGATACGCTGTCAAGTCTCAGCAATCAAGAAATAATGGCATTATTTGAATAAGGGGTGAAAAATTTGAAATTCAGAGCCGTTTTGAACGATGATTATGATCTTGAGGATATGGAACCTTTTGTGTTCAAGCCATGGATGCGTACCGCCGTATTTTTCGCGGTATGGATCATTGTTTTGAATGTCTGCGCCGTTTTGTATGTAACTCTCGGCGACGGAATATATTTCGGGGACACGGCAATACATTGGGATATAGCAAAAAATATTGCACACGGCGTCGTTTCGTCAAACCTTTTCGGCGCTCTGTATAAATCCATATGCACCATGAGCAACAACCATCTCGCGGCACTGCCGTCGGCTTTGTGCGCATATCTGTTCGGCGATTCGAGAACAGTGTATGTTCTGAGCCTTGTAAATTTTTACGCGGTTCCGTATTTGGCGTTGGTTTATTATCTCGCCCGAAAAATCGGCAAGGCGCCTAAAATCACGTCAAGTCTTATAATGCTTCTCATGCCCATCGTACCGTTCGCCGCGTTTATCGGTTTTGCTGATATCGGCGGAATAGTCATATGTATGGCGTGCTACGCGCTCTACTATACAAAGCGCGGCGAGGAACAGCAAATGTGGCGGTATGTATTAATCGGCGTGCTGTTGGTGCTTATGATGCTGTGGCGCAGCTGCTACGCGTTTTTTGCGGTTTCGTTTGCCACGGCAATGATAGCCGACGTCATACTGTTCAAGCGCAAATGGTACTACACCGCCGTATCAATTATAATCGCGACGGCGATTATAGTTCTGTTTTTCAGAGATTTCGTTTTCAATATAATGATTACGGGCTACGGTTCCGCCGACTATATGGCTGCCGCAGGCGTTGATTTTAAGCTTCTTACGCGCTATTTCGGAATTATCTTTCTGCTCGGCGCAGCCGTCTGTTCGGTGCTTATGGGAGTGTATAAAAAGGAAAAGCGCGCAGCTTTTTTGTGGATTCAGACGCTTGTGTGCTTTATCATGTTTATGTCGGTAAGGTCACACTCGCAGGAGGATTTGTTGATGTACGTTCCGCCGCTTGCGGTACTGTGCATTTTGATAATAAAATATATATCGAAGGAATGGATGCTTGTCGCGATCGGCGTTTTGGCTGCCGCGCAGAGCGTAAACGTATGTATTCCGCGCGAGACTCTCACGAGCGTGGCTCAAATACGTTTTTGCGCGCTGATACCCAACTTCTCTATGCTTCCCAACAAGCGTTCGGACGCGCACGCCATCGAGCAGCTCAAGAAAACGCTCGACGGCATCGTGGGCGAAGGCGAAACACTCGGCGTTATAGCTTCATCGACAAAGCTGAACAGCGATATCCTCTGCAACGTGGAAACCTCGCTCGGCGCGGGACACGCGCGCGTGGATTATATTAAAAACTCCCCTCAAATCAGCGATCTGACCCAAAATATTGACCCGTTGTTCAATTATGATTATATACTTGCGGCATTTCCGGCGCTTACATCCTCCGACGCAGCACAATCCGCGATAATAATCGAAGCCGTTTCAAGCTTCTTAAACTGGACTGATTTTGCCACGGCATACGAGGAATTATACGATTACGCGACCGTTATCGACGATGTGACCGTAAAAATTTACAAGCGCGTCAAAACCGTGACGGACGAGTATAAATACGCCTTTGCGGCAAGGTTGTATCAATATTAACATAAAGTTCACATTTATGCTGTTGACTTTGTCATTTTATAGGATTACAATAATATTAGTCTTTATAAAGAAAGGAATTGATACCATATGAGAAGCTGCGCATATTGCGGAAGAGAGCTCGAACCGGGGGAAGTCTGTAACTGTCCGCAGAGCGTCGCGCGGCGGAAAAATCATGCCGGCGCGTCGCAGGAAAAGACCAAAGCCGATTCGGCCCGTCAAAGCGGCAGTAACCCGTATGAAAATACCACGACCTACCGCACAGGCTACACTCAGCAGGAAAGCCGCGTCAAGCACGCATGGAACAGATATAAAATGAAACGCGAAACCGAAAAAGCGGCTAAAACAAATATCGGAGGCGGCTTTTTCCGAAGGCTGTTATCGCTCGTGACACGCACAATGCGCTCGCCCGCAGACAGCGTCATGAACCCGCAAAGAATTGATATAGCCGCTATTATAATAATAGCCGCCGTAATGGGCGCCGTACTTAGAATGTGTGTATTTTTCGCGGTCACAGGACTCAGCCGCAGTCCGTTCGGACTATTAGCGGCTCTGATGAGCTTCGGCGGAGCCGCAGGCTACAAAAACATTCTTAACGGACTTCTGACTGCGCTTATGGGCGCCGTTTCCGGAGTAATTCTGTTTTTTATATACTCGGGTATCTTCTATCTTATAAGCAGAATAATTGTCAGAAATAGAATGACGGGCTTCCGCGATATTTCCGAGCGGCTTATTGTAACATGCATTCCTATGACGATTATAGGTCTTATCGGACTGCTTCTCGCGATGCTTTCAACATCAACGCTCGTCATACTCGCCGGCTGCGGTGTTTTATGCACGGCGATACTCACATATGAAGCTCTTAAATGCGAATGGCACAATATCTCGTCCGGCAGGACGCTGTATCTTACGATGCTCGGATTATTCGTATTTATCAGTATAATTTACAGTCTATTAATGATTGGAAGGGGAATATAAAAATGAAAGAAATTAAAACAACAGCCGCTCCGGCGGCAATCGGACCTTACTCACAGGCTGTTATTTCGGGTAACATGCTTTACGCATCCGGACAAATCCCGTTAAATCCCGAAACCGGCGAAATTCCTGAAGGTGTTGAAGCGCAGGCAAGACAGGCTTTAACAAATGTTAAAAACTTGATAGAAGCCGCGGGCGGAAGCATGGATAATGTGGTTAAAACATCGGTATTTATCAAGGATATGAATGATTTCGCCAAAATAAACGAGATCTACGCGGAGTTCTTTACCGAGCCCTATCCCGCGCGCTCATGCGTGGAGGTGGCAAGGCTGCCAAAGGATGTGCTTTTGGAGGTTGAAACAATAACCGAATTATAATAAAAAATCAAGCCGCAAAAACGGCTTGATTTTTTCATCGGCATAATGCCTCAGCATTCCTTATCCCATAATTCCTGATAAAATCCGAGATAATCGGTATTATTCCGCTTCACGCAGTCGATCGCCGTGCGCGGATGCACGTTTAATATTCCCGTTAAAAGATACGGAATATCGTAACCCCAAACAAGTCCCTCAGCCTTCAGCTTCAGCATTTCATCCTGAACAAACTTCAACACCGGCGCAAGCTTATACTTGGGATTTTTCAAAAATCCGAGAAGCGATTCCATAGAGCAGTTGCCCGCGCCTCTGCCCATACCGAGCATTGTTGCGTCCAGCATGCTAACTCCGTTTGTTGTCGCCTCGATCGTGTTGGCAAATGCCATTTGCTGATTGTTGTGCGCGTGCATGCCTATCGTCTTGTCGTACTTTGCCCCGATTTCGGTGTATATCTCGGCAAGCTCGCGTATTTGCTCCGGATACATTGAACCATAGCTGTCAACGATATAAATCATGTCCACAGCCGCGCTCTGACCCAAAAGCTCAAGCGCCTGGCGTATATCCTTATCGCTCGAGGTTGAAATAGCCATAATATTTACGCTTGTTTCATAGCCCTTCGCCTTGCAGTATTCCGCCATGTCGATCGCCGCCGGAATTGTGTTGATATACGTCGCCACACGAACCAAATCGATCACGCTGTCTTTTTTGTCGATGATATCCTGCTCAAAATCCGTTCTTCCCACGTCAGCCATAACAGAAATTTTAAGCTTTGTGTTATTGTCGCCGACAATGGAGCGAATGGACTCCTCGTCACAGAATTTCCATTTTCCGAACTTGTCCACATCAAAAAGCTCTTTTGAAGCCTTGTAGCCAAATTCCATATAATCTACTCCCGCTTTTACGTTCGTGTTATAAAGCTTTTTTACAAACTCATCAGTGAAGTAAAAGCTGTTTACCAGTCCGCCGTCGCGGACAGTTGCGTCCAAGACCTTGATATCGGGTCTATAGGACAATAATGTACCATGCTGCGGTGCCATTATTTTTTCCCTCCTACCGTACTACATTATTTTCCGTCCCATTCGGAAAACATACTTATTTTATCAGATTGTTAAAGAAAAGTCAATCCCTGATAACTAATTTATCACGTCAATCTAAATTTGAAATAAAATAGTAACACAAACAATCCAAAAACATGATATACTTAATAAGGGTGAC
>CANRJY010000016.1 GCA_947631085.1 uncultured Clostridia bacterium
AAGAATGTCCGTTCAAATATGATTATTATCGCCATTAAACTAACGGAAGAATTATAAGGTAAATGAAAGAGTTCCAGTGGATAAGACAATTCAAGTTTATCAAGCAGATAAAAACTAAATACCAAAATCGAGAGCAATCGAAAAACGGTTGCTCTTTTTTGTTGCCCGAAAGGAAGTGATTTTATGGAAATCTATCATTGCAGTATTAAAATTATCAGCCGTGGAAAAGGGAAATCAGCCGTTGCCGCCGCTGCCTATCGAAGCGGCGAAAAGCTGATAAACGAATATGACGGAGTGACCCACGACTACACAAGAAAAAGCAGAATTTCTCACACAGAAATTCTGCTGCCCGCTCACGCTCCGCGCAAATTTTCAAAGCGTAACGAAAGCAAAATAGTATATTGATAAAAATGTTTATCGTCATTTTGCGCGTAAAAAATAAAAATGGACATAAAAATTGGGCTCATTCTGAAAACGTGGACAGTGAGACCACCTGTCTGCTACAGAAAAAACTATAATGTAGTAGAGGCAAAAAAGTTAGATATTAAAAGTATTTTAATTTTTAGCTTCCACACATTTTATGGTGTGTCTATGAGAAAGGAGGGACTCTCAATGAGAAAAGTTTTTGTCTACAGTATACAACTAAGGGATTTATCACGAGTTTTGCCAATGTGTAAAGAGACTTGTCCAAATAGTGATTTCACTGTAATTTGTGAAAAAACACCCCAAAGATACGGCTTTGAAATGCTGCTTGAGATGGTAAAAAAAGATGACATTGTATTCATAAGTGCAATGCAAGCATTAAGAGATAGTATTTACAGTGATTCTATAATAGAAAAAATACGACAACTCCATGATAGAGGCGTAATCTTAAAAGTTGGACTGCAGCCAAGTTTCTCATATCAAGAGTTTGAGGACTGGTATAAAGTTCAAAAAGAGTTTGAGGATTGGGAAGGTGTATTTCGTTGTCATTTTGAAGTAAATGATAATGACATTGATGAGTTGGATATGGAAACAGAGATTCCAGGTATCTCGTATCATTGTTACGATTATAATTGTTATTACTACTTATTGGATTTGTCATAGGCGTTGGTGTAAGAAGTGAAAGGGGTGAGATTATGTTAAAAAATAAAAAAGTTTCTTCTACTCCAATAGGCGAGTTAGTTGGTGAGTTGGGATTGGATGTGAAAGTTCCGGAAGATACATATAGTATTTTGAAAGCTTATATAGATAGTTCTGAATTTTATGTTTCCAGTATTGAAACTGTAAAAGATACTTTAAAGCTTAGAATAATATTAAATTGTATAGAAGTTTTTGAAGAATGTGATGAAAAAAGCGGAGAGAAAAAGATAATACGCACCCCATTTGGCGGTCTTCTATTTGATATTACAATTCCCGAAAGGAAATATAATATTATTAAGGCTTTTGAAGACAGACGGATATTTAATGTGTCAAACATTACTTTAACGAAAAATTCAAAACTTCATATTTCTTTAGCTTTTGGCGTGATTAAGATGGGGAAAGTTGTAGTTTCTGGCAGTTTTTTTCGTTCCCTAACCGGACTGGTGGTTAATGAGGAGTAGTCTTTAAAATAGTTATTAGATTACAAGCGAGTAAAGCAAGTGGTTTTATTATGCCACTTGCTTTTTTGTATACCCATCTTTTAACAACTAAGAAAAAAATGCGTCTGTTACCACAGATTGGTAAATGTTGTTTCATTATTTTATTTGTCACGCCGATTAAACCGATGTTTTTACCATAATGTTTTATAAACAATGTGCAGATTTTTATAAAAGAAGTGTAAAGTTTTATAAAACAGTGCAGTAAAAAACGCACTTTCAAATCACCAACTTTGCCCGTATTGCCAATGTTCAAACCCAATCTTTTCGCGGGATTTCAATATCAAAATCTTTCCCACACAAAATTAGAGTTATAGGCACGCCAAAAAAGCGGCTTTTCGTGCCGCTTCAGACAATTTTAATAATAAAATCCCGAAAGATAGGCGCCTTCGGGATTTTATGTCATATTTATTTTTTCAGCTTTTCGAGAGCGTCGCCTTCCACATATATGGACACTTCCCCGCATTCAGGGCATAATGCCGCCTTAGGATAAACAGCCTTCAAGCTTATTCCCTTAGCGCGCAGAACGTTACCGCCTCCGCCCGTAAAGGCGAAGCCCTCTTTCATTTCCGCTCCGCATCTGATACATTTTCTCATATTTATTCACTCCTTTAATTTGCAGATAAATTTACCGAGGACCCCGATCATTACGCATGGTATATCCTCTCGATTTCGTGGATCAAGCTGTTCGGGATTCCGCGCGGACCTCGCACCGCGCCGACCCCGTGCTCCTTCATCATATCCAATCCTATCGGAGTTTTATCGTAGGTCTCGAGCATCATAAGCCGCATTACACGGCTCATGCTCACATTTTCATCGGAATATTTATACGGAATATTCGCTTCGATTACCTTGCACCTATAGCGAATCGCCGATACGGGCGCGGCAACATACATATACACAATATCACCCGCAGCAATATTGTTGCTCTGCTTCCACATAAAAACATGCTCGCCGTTCTCGTTTATCGCGGCTTCGATATCGTAATATTTCGGGTTTGCCGGAATGATCCAATTCGTATTTCTTATGATTGGTTTTTTAGTCCGTACCTTTTTCTTTGTCAGTTCGAAGCTCATATCGAGCAGCGGATAAATATCCTCCGCATCGACCGTTCCGTCAAGTAGTATCGTGATCCAGTTTTCGCGATGCATATGGTACGCGGGCAAAAATCCCTTGTTCAGACGCAGCGAGCCCGACAAAAGCGGATCGCATTTGATGTTCAGAATATCCACCCGCTCATCGCCGTCCATGCCGATTCGATTTCGCGGCACGTCCATAAAAAGCGCGTACCATTTGCGCGTATCGCTATGACGCAGCACATGATACGTCGGCGCTGTAGAAAAGGGCGCGTCCGGCATTGTTTTATGCGTTTTCTTAGCGTATGCCAATATTTTTTCTTTTATTTCGTTCATACGATATTACCTGTATATCGCCAATTCAGCGATTATTTATTCTTATTCACGATCCGCGACCGGACCTCGCCCGTTTCAAGGTCAATAAACCGCACAAACAGCGACACCTTATTATCCTCGTTGAGCGCGTCCCACAGACCGTTTGTGAACTCGTCAATATCGCTCGGTATCGCTACCTTTTTCGGCTCGCCCTCGAACGAGGGGAGCGGGCTGCCGTCGCCCATGTAGGTGTGGATGAATCTGCCCTCGCCGCCTATCGGGTTCTTGTACGAATATGTGTACCTGAGACACGATTCGGGGTTGCCGTTCTCACTCTTTAAAATCGACATCGCATAGTTGAAGCGTCCGTCGTCAACCTTGATTATGCCGGAAATTCTCGGCGTGTAGTTGGGCGCGTCATCCTCGAACTCGCGTCCGCGAAGCGACTGCTCGAATGTCATTTGCTGGTTCATAAGCTCGTAAATCGTGTCGGTCTGGTCGCCGTTCGTCACGATCGTTTTGTTGCCCAAAACGCGCACCGGAGCGTAAATAATGAGGTGCGGGTCTTTCATTTTCGACGGATCGAACGCTTGCGTACGAATACCGTCGCCGTCCTCGACGAACACGCGGTTGCGGCTGTTTTCCGAGCGTCCCATGATAAAATACGCCGTCACCGCCGATTTCCCGTCAGCCGACTTGCCGATAACAATTCCGCGTCCCGGGTACGCGTTTTGCTTTAATTCCTTGTAGATGTTAAGTGTTTTCATATGTTTTCCTCCTTTTATGTTTTAAAATAAATCGCTGTGACTGCCGGTTCTTGTTAAATACAAAATCAACATATCCTCAACTATTTCGTAAATCAACAGCCAATCCGGCGTAATATGACACTCACGGCAGCCCTCATATTCACCCACAAGCGCGTGATCTTTATTCTTCTCCGGCAACTGTCTGCCTTCCGATAGGATATTCACAACCTCACTGAGCAAGTCAAGATTGTAATTGCGCTTTATCGCCGTCTTTAAATCTTTCTTAAATCTTGACGACGGTATGATTTTATATTTCATTTCTTACTTCCTCTAATAATTCAGCAAAGCTGTCATATGCTTTTACGTTCGGATTGTTTTTCAATTCGCGTACTTCTTCGATTGCTGCTAAAGTGTCGTCATTTGGTATATCCGCCTTAATGTCAAACGGAATGCTGCGCGTTCTGATTACCTGTCTCAAAAAAATATTTATCGCCGTGGTTGTGTCCATTCCCATATCGGAAAAAATTTTCTGTGCCTGTCTTTTGACGTCCGCATCCATTCTTATATTCATGCTTGTATTTGCCATAATAAACACTCCTTTTGTCTTTATTATTACATTATACTACACAAATATGCCTATCGTCAATACAATAGGCATATAAATTTTGCATTTCTTCGCAGAATTTTTCCGCCGCACACAGTAAACACTTCCTTACTCTTTAACCGCCAAAACAGTAAACTCACCGGGTACATTTTCATTCGTCCACGCGGGGTGTTCGTCAAATCTTTTCAATACAAACCCGTTGTCTATGACCGCGTTGATTATCTCGCTGACGGTATATTTTCTGTAGCTGCATTTTGGCATTTTACCGCGTATCTCATCATCAAAAAACCGCGCGTGCGCCATTTCTCCCTCGAAGATCTCCGTCGAGAAATAGCTCATAGCGGGCTGCTCCAAATTCAGTATATCGGATATTTTTGTAAACGGGTGAAAATCGCTGCATATCGTTTTCCCGCCGTCCTTGAGCAAGCAATACATAATACGCATAAACTCGTTAATATCGTGGAAATAGTGCAGCACGCCGCCCTCCATGAAAACAACGTCGAAACGGTTATAATATTTTTCGTCGATTTCCAAAATGTCGCAAACCTCATAATTTATATGCGTTCCGGCGGCATCAGCGAGCTCCAAAGCGTATCTTTTGTTATCCTCCGAAATATCAAAAACTGTTACATCAGCGCCCAGCAAAGCGAGCGGAACGGCTTTCTTGCCGCACGAGCCGCATATGTTCGCGATTTTCACGCCCTTGTATGTATCAAAATACGCCGAATACCGTTTTAGCTGTTTGATTGGGTCTTCCTTGATTTTCTTCGCCCTCTCCGCAGGCGCACCCATCTGCTCAACCCAAAATTCATAAGCGTTATATTCCCACGCTCGTTTGTTTTGAATACTGTAATCTTTCATATCGTATCAATTTTGTTATGCGTCCTCCGCGCAGAATTTTTCCACCGCTTGCGGCAGAATTATCCATTCCGCCTGCTCCATTACGCGCCGTTGCAGGATCTCGGGCGTGTCGCCGTCCTGTACCTCGACCGCCTTTTGCATAAGTATCTTTCCCCCGTCCACGACCTCATTCACAAGATGCACCGTCGCGCCCGTTACCTTCACGCCATAGTCAAGCGCGGCTTGGTGCGGTTTTAGTCCGTACATACCCTCACCGCAGAACGACGGTATAAGGGACGGGTGTATGTTTATTATTCTGCCCGCATATTCCTTTAACAGCTCGCCGCCGAAAATTGCGAGAAATCCCGCGAGCACCACAACGTCAACGCGCATTTCCTTCATGTACGCGCAGATTTGGCGGCTGAACTCGTCTATATCTCCGCCGCAGTCGGCGTTTTTGCGTATTATTTTTGTCGGTATTCCCGCGTTTTGAGCGCGCGTCAAGCCGTATGCGGACGCGCTGTTTGAGCATACGCATACTATTTCGCCGCTTTTTAAAACGCCGCTTTTCTGCGCGTCAATCAGGGCTTGCAAATTAGTTCCGCCACCGGAAATAAGTACTCCTATTCGTTTCATTTTGTCCTCCTTGTACAGGAATGTCAAACCATTTAATCGGCGGGCTGAGGGCAGCCCGCCCTACAATCGCTGCCATTTATGTGTCGGTTATTGCGTGCGGATAATATCCGCCCCTACAATATTATTACACGATTTCAACGCCCGTTTCTCCCTCAGCTAATTCACCTATGATATACGCGGTTTCGCCCGCGTCGGTCAGGCACTTCACCGCCGCGTCAGCTTTGTCCGCGTCAACGGCTACAATCATGCCGATACCCATATTAAACGTGTTATACATATCGCGTTCGGGGATGTTGCCCTTTTCCCGCATTAACTCAAATATCGGTAGCACCTTCCATGTTCCCTTGTGAATTACCGCCTTTAAGCCCTCCGGGAGCATTCGCGGCACGTTTTCGATAAATCCGCCGCCTGTGATGTGCGATACGGTATTTATGCCGACTTCCTCGATCAGCTTCAAAAGCGGCTTTACGTAAATTTTCGTCGGTGTTAAGAGCTCCTCGCCTATCGTTTTGCCGAGCTTTTCCGAATATATGCCGAGCGTTTCCTTCGCGTTCGCGTCGTTTAAGCCGAACAGCTTTCTTACCAATGAATAGCCGTTCGAGTGGATACCGCTCGACGCTATGCCGATGAGCTTGTCGCCCGCCTTTGCGTTAGCGCCGTCGGTGATTTTGCTTTTCTCGACCACGCCCACGGAAAATCCCGCGAGGTCGTACTCGTCAACGGGATAAAATCCCGGCATCTCCGCAGTCTCGCCGCCCACGAGCGCGCAGCCCGCCTTTACGCAGCCGTCCGCCACGCCCTTTACGATTTGCGCGATTTTTTCGGGAACGTTCTTCCCAACCGCCAGATAATCGAGGAAAAACAGCGGTTTCGCTCCCGAGCAGGCAACGTCGTTCACGCACATCGCAACGCAGTCCTGACCTATCGTGTCGTGCTTGTCCATCAGGAACGCGACGCGCAGCTTCGTTCCAACGCCGTCCGTACCCGACACGAGCACCGGATTTTCATAGCCCTTCGGCACTTCGAAAAGACCGCCGAAGCCGCCTATCCCGCCGATAACTCCCTCTATCGCGGTGCGCTTTACGTCGTCCTTGATAAGTCTCACCGATTCGTAGCCCGCTTCAACGTCTACGCCCGCCTGTTTATACGCATTTTCACTCATAATTTTATCTCCTTTTTTACTATTCGTTTTTTTCTATTTCGTATTCGTCCATACCTTCCGTATTCCCTACGGACACGAGCACGCTTTCAATCTCACTCGCTTTATAAAGTGGGATGTCGGAAAATTCCAGAATGTAATCCGTATGGTTATTGCCGCCCCACTTTCTTACGGCAACCTTTTCGGCTTTATTACCGTTTATGATTACGCTTACATTTGCGTTTACCGTATCATACAAGTCCTCCGGCGCGGCAAGCGCTTCCCCGCGATCGGAATAACACATTGATCTCATCAACTCCTGAAGCGCATTTGTATAAAATAATCCGCCGTTGGCGTTAAATTGCATTTTTAGATTATATCCGGTGCCGTCGCAGGAAATATCAAACATAACATACTTCGCGTCGCCGCTGCCCGTTATTTTTTGATTATCATAAGAGAACATAAGCGCTCCCGCTCCCTCGCTGTAATTCTGCTCCGCCTGTGGATGCGTTCCTGAGGATAAAAGTAAATCATACTCGTAACCGGCATATACGGGGCTATCTATAGAAAGAGTTCTGTTCTTTTCGTTCCAATCCACGATATAGCCGTAATCACGCATATCCTCAGCCGGAATGTACATTCTGCCGTCAATATTGTACGAGGTAATTTGCCGTCCGTCAAGATATGTGACGATATCCGTTTCATAATAATCGCCAAGCACCGTCCCGACGGGATAATCCGCGGTTATCGGCTCATACGAGCCTGTTACGGGTACGTTCATACTTGACACGTAAGCCGAATGCGTTTCTTCCTCCCATGAGACCATAAACGAATAATTTTCCATATCGCGCATCTTTATAAGCGTCCGTCCACCTATGTTTACAGCATTAATTTCCGCGCCGTTCAAGTAGGTACGTATATCCGTGCTATAATACTGCCCCGCAATATCGCCGCTCGCCGCAAGCGCGGTCAAGGAGCACAGCGTTATAACCGCCGCGGCTGAAATCGCCGTCAATCTCCTCATGGTTATTACTCCCTTCTCTGTTCTCACATTTCCGCGACTGTCTGCTTGATTTTCGCGTCCTTCTTCGCCACGCCCTCAGCCATTTTCACCTTCGCCGCCTTTAACTCGTCCTTCAAATAGTCGTATTTGAGCGACAAAATTTGTGCCGCGAGTATCGCCGCGTTTGTGCCGTTGTCTAAGCCTACCGTCGCCACGGGTATTCCCGGCGGCATCTGCACCGTTGCCAAGAGCGCGTCGAGCCCCTCGAGCGTGGATTTTATCGGTATACCTATCACCGGCACAACGGTGTGCGCCGCAATCACGCCCGCGAGGTGCGCCGCCATTCCCGCCGCGCAGATTATCACCTCTATGCCGTTATCCTCCGCCGATTTAGCGAACTCCGCCGCCTTGTCCGGAGTGCGGTGCGCGCTTATTACGTTTACGTCAATTTCAATGTCAAATTCCTTCAATTTCGATACACAGCCCTTGAGCTTTTCAAAGTCCGAGTCCGAGCCCATGATCAACGCCGCTTTTGGTTTTGCCATAATTTATCATCCTTTCAAAATTTACCTGTCATAATTTTATCAAAATTTACCCGTATTGTCAACACATTTACGCCTTCGAAACAAATCTTATAACCGTTACCGAACGCGGCGGAAACTCATATTCGAGCGCGCCGTTTTCAACCGTAATTTCCTTTTCCTTCGGGTATACCAGCTTCGGATTTTCAAAGCTGTTTTCCGCGTCGAGCGCGTATCCCGATAATTCGCTCACCCTTCCGACGAAAATATCCGCTCCTTTTATGTCAACCTCAGCCGTTACCGCTTCAGCGCGCACGTTTACAGCCTTTAATATCACATCGCCGCTGCCGTTCGCGCTCGCGGTATAGTACAGCTCCTCGGTTACGGGCTGCTTGTCCTCCGCGTCGAGCATTAATTCGTCATTTATGTAAACCTTTAATTTCCTGCCGTCAACCTCTAATTTCAAGTCGTACTCTATGCCGCTCAAGACTGAGAACATTTGATGCTTTATGCCCGACGTTCTGCCGTTTATGTTTGACTCGAGCTGGCAGTCGCCGTTTGCCCAGCCGCCGACCGTCCAGTCGATATAGTTGCCGTCGTCATGCTTGCCGAAGCGTATTCTAAACCCTCGCGGACCGGAAAGGCGCTTTGCTTTAAGCGTTATTGTATACGCGTCGGCGGTGATTTCGTCGATTTTAACCGCTTCGCCGTTCGCGGAGAAATCACCGTAGTTATGCGTTTCGCCGTCGGAAGTTATTTTCACTTCAGAAAACTCGGCTTTTGTGTTTTCCTCGGCTATGATCTCCAGCGCGCCCGTGATTTTGCCGCTGCCGAGAATTTCTATGCTGTCAAGCCCTTCGCGCTCGTTTTTTACAAGGCTCTCGCCCTGATTTGTCATAAACATTTTCTGTACGTAATAATTCGCGCTGCCGTAGGAACGGTGATTGTCGAACCAAATCATATCGGGCTGCCAATTCACGTACTCGACGTTGCAGAAAAGCGGCGCGTAGCACGCGAGACTTACCTTATTGGCATTGTTTTCAAGCTGCGTCATGTACGCCGCCTCGACGAGCGCGTTATAGTATGTATTGCCCCAGCTCGCGTACTCGCCCAGAAACACTTTCGGTCCGTCAGTAGGATAGCCGTCGTAGCGGTGAAGATTTGCCAAAAACCACTCCGGCGCCATATAGTAATGCTCGTCCACCAAATCCGAGCCGTTTTTGCGCGCCGACATCCATCCGCGCTCAAAATCCGTCCCCGCAGAGAACGGTCCGCTGTTGTTTATGATTTTTATTTCGGGATATTTTTCGCGTATCGCCTTGTGGAAGTAATCGTAGCGGTCGAAAAATTCCTGTCCGACCTCCTCGTTTCCTATACCGATATATTCCAAATCAAACGGCTCGGGATGTCCCATTTCGGCACGGATTTTGCCCCATCTCGTTGTTTTATCGCCGTTGGCAAATTCAATCAAATCAAGCGCGTCGTCGATCCACGGCTTTAAATCGTCAACGCTTACCGCCTGTCCGCTGTGCGGATTGTAGCCCGCGGGAAGAATGGGGATCGGCTTCGCGCCTATGTCCTCGCAGAGCAGAAAATACTCGTAATAGCCCAAGCCGAGGCTTTGATTGTAATTCCAGTTGTTGCGCCGCGACGCTCTCGTTTCAAGCCCGCCGACTGTGTTTTTCCAGCGATATGTTGAGTCTCGGTCGTCGGGATTAAGCGAGCCGTCGTGAATAAGACAGCCGCCCGGAAAGCGCATGAATTTCGGGTGCAGCTCCTCCAAAAGCTCCGCCAAATCGGGACGCAAGCCGTTTTCGCGGTTTTTATATGTATTCTTCGGAAAGAGCGACACAAAATCAAAATACGCTTTTCCCGCGGATTGCGCCCGTAACGCGAGCCTGCCGCGATAATCCGTTTTGTTCGGTTTAAGCGTAAGCTCGTATTTCATCCATTCGGGCGATGATATTTCAATTCCGCCCGACGCGTAAACCACGCCGTCTATACCCTCGAGATTGACCGAAAATTTCATATTATCCGCGCTTTTCGCGTAGCACGAAAACCTGTATTCCGCGCCCTCCTCATAGGGAAGTCCTCGGTTATAGCCCTTGTTCATAATACCCGCGCCGCCGCCCGTTTCCGTCACGGACATCATCAGATAATGCGGATTTTTTTCGCTTAACGGCTTTGCGTTCTCCACCGCGAGCGACACCTTAGCCCCGCTCTCCTCGATTTTGAGCCAGCCCGTCAGCGGAGTGTACGACGGATTGTCTATGCGGCTGAACTCGAACGCGCGGTTCCGCACCATTTCCGCGTACAGACCGCCGTCAGCGGCGTGGTTCAGATCCTCGAAAAATATACCGAATAAATCGCCTGTTTTATGCGTTTTTTCGGCGGGATAAATTGTAATTTTATTTTTCATCTTCATTCTCTCCCCGTAAGATTTTCTGTGCATATAATATCATATATATATTGTGTTGTAAACAGTTTTAAATAAAAATACGCTGTATTTTGTGTATACAGCGTATTAATTTTTACTCCGCTTTAAAGCCCTTTATCCACATCTGCGGCATTTCGATAAAGAAAATGCCGTCATGAGAATCAAATTCATCGCGTTCCTCGGTTACACAGCGCAAATGCGTCACGCCGAAGCGCGCCACGTCAAGGCGGATTTTTTCATGCGTCACGCCCATGTTCGCGATAATTACATATTTTTCGTCCTCATAGGTACGAATAAACGCGTAAACATGGCCTATTTTGTACACGCTTTCAAAATCGCCTATCGAGAACGCTTTTGACATTTTTCTGAGATTTATCATGTTTTTGTAGCGCGTTCTGAACACGCCGGTCGCGTCAACCTTATCTATTCTGTCCCACGGGAACGCGCCGCGGCAGAACGGATCACCGTAGCCCTGCATACCTATTTCGTCGCCGTAATAGATGCACGGAACGCCGGGGAGCGTCATTTGCAGTCCCAAGATCAGCGTCGCTCTCGCCCTCGCAATCTCCAAGCCGTAGCCGTCAAGACGGAAGTTCGCCTGATAGTCGCGGTCGACCTCGTGGCGGGACGGGACGTTACCCATAAGCGTGAGCACTCGCTCAACGTCGTGGCTCGAAACCATATTGAAAAGCGAATAATACGCGGGCTTCGGATAATTTTCTTTTAGACTCATGAGACGCTGATCGAGCCCCTCCGCGTCAATTCTGCCAAGAGCCGCGTCTATGAGGGCGTTGCGCATGGGATAGTTCATTACGGAATCAAGCTCGTCGCCCATGAAATACTTGCGGCGCTCGCCGTACGCGATTTTATGCGACGCGTCCTCCCATACCTCGCCTATCACGACCGCGTCCTCGTCAACGCTTTTCACATTCTCATGAAGCTCCTTTACGAAGAAATCGGGGAGCTCGTCAACCACGTCGAGACGCCAGCCCGACGCGCCGAGTCTGAGCCATTTTTTGACTATCGCGTCCTCGCCCGACAAAATATATTTCCTGTATTCCTCGCTGTGCTCCTCCACCTGCGGGAGCGTCGTCATGCCCCACCATGATTCATACGTTTCGGGCCAATCCGAGAAGCGGTACCACTTATAGTACGGCGAGTCCTGCGACTGATACGCGCCGACACTGTCGTATTCGCCGTTTTTGTTGAAGTATTGGCTGTTGCTGCCGGTGTGGTTGAACACGCCGTCGAGAATTATGCGTATGCCGCGCTTTTTCGCCTCGGCGCACAGCTCCTTGAAGGTTTCCTCGTCGCCGAACATCGGGTCGATCTCCTCGTAGCTGCCCGTGTCGTATTTGTGGTTCGAATACGCGCGGAAAATCGGGTTTAAGTACAGGACGGTAACGCCGAGCTCCTCCAAATACGGGAGCTTTTTTATAACGCCCTTTAAATTGCCGCCGAAAAAGTCGTTGGCTTTGTATTCGCCGCCGAACTGCTCGGCTTTGTAAAACGGCGTGTCGTTCCAGTCTCGTTTGATTATGTCTGTTCTGTCGCCCAAAAAGCTGCCGTCCTCGTTGCCGTTGCAGAAGCGGTCGACGAAAATCTGATACGCGATGCTTTCCTTGAACCAGTCGGGCGTTTTGTATTTTTCGTCGTAAACGGTGATTTGAAACGAATTTCCGGGCTGACCGAAGCTTATCGAGCCGATACCGCCCAAATTCATTTGGTTGTTACCGTAATAAATTTTACCCTGGTTTGTTTCAAGCTCGAAATAGTACCAAATAAGCCCCGGTTCTTCGGGAGCGTTTATCCTTACCGAATAGATCGAGCGGTCGCCCAACGAAAAGATATACGACATATCCTTGTAAATCGGCTCGCCGTCGTCGGTTTTGTAAACGAGATGCACCGCCGACGGTATGCCCAGCCCCGAAACGGAGATACGAAGCCGCACCTCGGTTCCGCAGGTGACAGCGCCGAACGGGCGTCGGTAAAATTTTTCCCTGGAATTATGTTCTATATCCATAAATCAAATCTCTCCCATAGAAAAATATCGGGCGGGTTGTGGGCAACCCGCCCCGAACGATTTCAAATTATTTTATCGGCGTTAAATGCCAAATGTTCTTGTTGTAGTCGGCGATCGTTCTGTCGCTTGAGAAGAATCCCGCGCGCGCCGTATTCATGATAGACATTTTAAGCCACTTTTCTCTGTCCTGATAGTCTCTCGACATCTGCTCCTGAGTTTCCATATACGCGTCGAAATCTCTGATTACCATATAGGTGTCGGGATATCCGTAATCGCCGAACAGAAGCGTGTTGTAAAGATCCTTGAAAAGCTGGTTGTGTCCGGGCGCGAGAGTGCCGTCTATAAGCTGTTCGAGCGCGCGGCGCAGGCTCTTGTTGGTGGAGTAAATCGTCTTTACCTCCTCCGTTCCCGCGTAGCGGACTCTGCCTTCGACCTCCTCAGCCTTCAAACCGAAGATGTAGATGTTATCCTCGCCTACCTGTTCGAGCATCTCAACGTTAGCTCCGTCGAGCGTACCGCATGTTACCGCGCCGTTGAGCATGAACTTCATGTTGCCCGTACCCGACGCTTCCTTACCGGCGGTTGAGATCTGCTCCGAAATATCAGCCGCGACTATAAGCTTCTCGGCGATAGATACGCCGTAGTTTTCGATAAATACGACCTTTATCTTGTTGTTGATCCTCTGGTCGTTGTTGATCAAATCAGCGACGGAGTTTACAAGCTTGATAATAAGCTTAGCTCTCTTGTAGCCGGGAGCAGCCTTCGCGCCGAAGAGATATGTCTTGGGATAATAGCTCTCGGCGTAAGCGGGATCTTCTAGTATCCTGTTATACTCCGCCAAAATATGGAGCACGTTCATCAGCTGACGCTTATACTCATGCATTCGCTTACACTGTACGTCGTAGATCGAGTCGGGGCTGATGTCTATGCCGTTATGCTCCTTGACGTACTGAGCCAGCTTTACCTTGTTGTCGCGCTTTATAGCCGCGAACTTCGTCATGAAGTCCTTGTCGTTCGCGTATTCCTCTATCTTCGCAAGCTGCTCGGTGTCCTTGATCCAGTCCATACCAATCTTTGAGATGATGAGGTCGGCGAGGTCGCGGTTGCAGTTGCATATCCATCTTCTGAACGTGATACCGTTCGTGATAGCGAAGAAGCGGCTCTTATCCATTACATAGTAATCTCTGAATATATCCTTTTTGAGGATCTCCGTGTGGAGCTTCGAAACGCCGTTTACCGCATAGCAGCTCGCGAGACACATATTCGCCATGAATATCTGGTTATCCGAAATGATAGCCATATACTTATGCTTCGCGTGATCGCCGGGATAAAATTCCTCAAGTCTTATCATAAGACGTCTGTTCATTTCCTCGGCTATCATGCAGATTCTCGGAAGTACGCGTCTGAACAGGTCAAGCGGCCATTTTTCGAGCGCTTCGCTCATGACTGTGTGATTCGTGTACGCGAACGTGCGCGTTACTATATCCCACGCTTCGTCCCAGCCGAGACCCTTTTCGTCCATGAGTATTCTCATGAGCTCGGGGATCGCCATCGTCGGGTGCGTGTCGTTGATGTGGATAACTACCTTTTCCGGCAGTTTTGTCCAGTCATCGCCGTTTCTTTCTTCAAATTCGTTTAATATCCACTGTAACGTAGCAGAAACAAGGAAATACTGCTGCTTTAATCTGAGCTCCTTACCCTCTGTGTGGTTATCCTCGGGATAGAGTACATGCGAGATTACCTCCGCCGTTTGGCGCTGCTCGATCGCGCGCAGATAGTCACCCTGATTGAACGACGACATATCCATGTACTCCGGCGCTTTCGCGCTCCACATACGGAGCTTGTTTATGATTTTTGAGTTATAGCCGCAGATAGGCATATCGTAAGGTCTTGCGAGGATTGTCTGCGCGTTTTCGTGGATGCAGACCATTCTGCCGTCCTGCCACTCCTCGCGGATATGACCGCCGAATTTGACCTCGACTGTTTCCTCTCGTCTTTCAACCTCCCACGCGTTGCCGTGCTCGAGCCACGAATCGGGGATCTCCGTCTGATAGCCGTCTACTATCTTCTGTCTGAACAAGCCGTATTCGTAACGGATCGTGCAGCCGTACGCCGGTAAATCCATTGTCGTGAGCGAGTCTATAAAACAAGCAGCAAGACGACCGAGACCGCCGTTGCCCAGACCCGCGTCGTTTTCGTTTTCCGCGATCTCGTCAAGAGTGTAGCCTAAATCAGCGAGAACCTTTTTGTAGCTGTTCGTTTCCATAAGGTTCAGTATATTGGTCTTTAAAAGTCTGCCCATAAGGAACTCGAAAGATAAATAATAGAGCTTCTTTGAACCCTGCTTCTTGACCTGCTCGTGTGACTTGGTCCACTTCTCCATGATTTGGTCTCTTACGGTGAAAGCGCACGCGTTATAAATCATGTGCGGGGACGCGTCCTGTATCGTTTTACCGTAGTAACGCGCTACCTTGCCTATGATCTCGTCCTTCAGCCGTTTTTCCATAGCGTTAAGCTTTATCGGCTTTTCGGTCGCTTTTGTTGTTTTTGTTTCTGCCATTTTGAATTACTCCCCTTTTTTTGGTTTTTTTGCGGTAGTTGTTTTTTTAGTTGTTGTTTTTGTTGCTGTTTTAGCTGTTGTTTTCTTTTCTGTTGCCTTTTTTGCCGCCGTCTTTTTAGTCTCGGACTTTTTTTCTTCTTCCTTGAAAGGATTTTCAACCCAGACTATATGCGGCACCGACTTTTCGGCAACCTCCGCCTGCGATTTCTCGGACGCGGCTTTTAAGTCCTCCTCGAAATGACTTTTCTTCGCGGCGGGTTTTTTCGCGGGCTTTTTCTTAGGCGCTTCCTTCTTTTCGGGAAGGTCGTAAATGCCCGTAAGCTCCTGATACATTTTTATATACTTATCGGCTGAAACATTCCATGAATAATCGGTGCTCATGCCGTTGGATATGATGTTCTTCCACTCGTCCTTGCGGTTGTAGTAGATATCCATAGCGTACCAAATTATTCCGAGCATTTCGTCCGCGTTGTAATTCGCGAACGAGAAGCCCGTGCCCTCGCCGGTATATTCGTTATACGGCTGAACGGTGTCCTTCAAGCCGCCCGTTTCGCGGACGATCGGGACTGTGCCGTAGCGCAGACTGATAAGCTGTGAAAGTCCGCACGGCTCAAATCTCGACGGCATGAGGAACGCGTCCGAAGCCGCGTAGATCTTATGCGACAGCTCGTTCGAGAAATAAATCTGAGCCGATAATCTGTCGGGATACTTCCACGCGTAGTGGCGGAAGAGATTTTCATATCTCTCGTCGCCCGTGCCGAGAACGACGACCTGCGCGCCGCCGTTGCAAAGCTCCTCGATCTTGTATGCGACAAGGTCGAAGCCCTTTTGGTCGGTAAGACGCGAAACGACGCCTATCATCATCTTGTCGGGATCCTGCGGAAGTCCCAGCTCCGCCTGGAGCCTTAATTTATTTTCAACCTTTTTCTTGTATACGTCCTTAGCCGAGTAGTTTACATAAATCATCGGGTCGGTGGCAGGGTTCCAGTCGGTGTACGATATGCCGTTT
The DNA here is from genome assembly GCA_947631085.1 of uncultured Clostridia bacterium. Taxonomy (GTDB): domain Bacteria; phylum Bacillota; class Clostridia; order UBA1381; family UBA1381; genus CANQXJ01. Next base: position 16,528 of record CANRJY010000016.1, read on the forward strand.
ACGATACCGCACAAATCTCCGCTTCTCGCGGATAGCAGACTGTTTAAGCCCTCGCCGTATTCCTCGGACTGAATTTCGCCCGCGTACGTTTCGCTGACGGTCGTTATCTTGTTCGCGTAAACCATACCGCCCTTTAAGAGGTTCGCGTCATTGTAGTACTCGAGCTTGTCGGGCGTGAAATAGTAGTCGCTTATGCCCATAGCGTCCTTTATCGCTCTGAAATCCCAGCGTCCCTGGAACTTGAGGTTATGGATCGTCATGACCGTCTTGATGCCCTGATAGAACGGATTATCGAGGAACGTGTCGAGGAACACGGGGATAGGTCCCGTCTGCCAGTCGTTGCAGTTTATGACGTCGGGTCTGAAATCGAGCGTCGGCAGGATCGACAGCACCGCCTTTGAGAAGAATATGAACTTCTCGCAGTCGAGGTGGATATAGTCGTAGGGCTTATCGCCGTTGAAATAGAACTTGTTGTCTATGAAGTAGTAAATACAGCCGTTGTATTCAAGCTCGAAAACGCCCACATACTGCTTTCTCCACGCCATGTCGATATAGATATGGTCGATATATTTCATCTGCTCCTTGAAGCTCTCGGGTATGCATTTGTAGAGCGGGAGAATAACTCTCGCGTCAACGCCTTTTTCTCTTAAAACAGCGGGAAGCGAACCCGCAACGTCGCCCAAGCCTCCCGTTTTGACAAACGGAGCCGCCTCTGAACTTGCAAACAATACTTTCATGGTTATGTCCTTTCCGCGCATCGCGCTAATTCATTGAACATAGAATTTCCAACTAACATATATTACCTTAAAACGTTTAATTTGTCAATATATATGCCGAAAAAAAGTAGTTTTTACCTATAATACCCCTCAAAATTCCATGTCCGATTATATATTTTGATTATATGTTTTCCCGTTTCTTACTTTTCTATAAGCGCGGACAGGGCTGCCCGTATGAGCAGTCCTGCCGTTTAATATGCCTTTAAATCAGATTTTTGTGCCTTTTGAAATTGCGAGCGGATAGCTGTCCTGACCGATAAGCTTTCTGCCCTTTGTGATGTAAACCTCTTTATCGAATACAACATGGTCGAGGTCTACGCCTTCCTCTATTACGGAGTCCTGCATGATTATCGAGTTCTTCACAACCGCGCCCTTCGCGATTTTAACGCCGCGCGAGAGGATGCAGTTTATAACAGTTCCCTCTATTGTGCAGCCGTCTGAGATAAAGCTGTTCTCAACCTCAGCCTCGGAGCCGTATTTTGTCGGCGCCTGATCCTTTGTCTTTGTATAGATGGGTCTTTCGGGGTTGAAAAGCTCTTTTCTCATATCAGCGTCAAGGAAGCCCATGCTGTTCTTGTAGTATGACTTCAGGCTGTCTATCTTATCAGTATAGCCCTTGTGCTCGAGAGCGAATATTCTCATGCCGCCCATCTTCTTTATGAGCGCATCCTTTACGAAATCGCTGTCGCCGCGCGCGCTGCACTCGTCAACTATACTTTCGAGAAGCGCCTTTTCAAGAATATATACGTCCATGCTCGCCGCCGCGCTCTTCGGATAATACGGCTGAACCTCCATATCGAGCACTCTGTTGTCCTCGCCGAGTTCAAGGAGAGTAAAGCGCGAAAGCTCCGTTTCGGGCGCGCCCTTCATGTCATGATAGAGCACGGTTATGTCCGCCTGGTTCTGTATGTGATTTTCTACAGCCTCGGCAAAGTCTATATTGTATATGCTGTTGCCGAGCGACAGGATAACATATGTCTGTCCGCTTCTGTGGATGAAGTCGGAAATACCCGCGAGCATATCTATGTTGCCCTTGATCGTGCCGTATGTCATCTTTTCGAGGTTCGGCGGGAGGACGTTGAGTCCCCAGTTCTTTCTGTCCAAATCCCACGGCTTACCTGACTTGATATGGTCCATAAGCGATGAGTAATTCGTTTCCGTCGCAACGCCAATGTTTGTGATGCCCGCGTTTGCCATGTTCGACAGAACGAAGTCTATAATACGGTATCTGCCCGCGATAGGCAGAGCCGAGTTTGCTCTTATATCTGTAATGGGCGGTATTCTGTCCTCACTTGTCAGAATGATACCCATTGTATCTCTGCGTCTCATTAATCATTTCCCCCTTTCTTATTCAGCCGTAACCATGCTGCCCTTCGGAATTTCGGCATTTGCCTGAACAACCGAGCCGCCTTCGAGCAGAACGATACCGTGCGTACACATAGCCGACGCGTACTTGTTGTCTTCCTTCTCGACCGTGCCGACCTGCGCGCCGTCCTCAACGACCGCGTTCGAGCCTATAACGGTCTTTTCGATTTTGACATTCTTGCCTATAGTCGCACCCGGCATGATCACGGAATCCTTTACGGAGCTGCCCTCGCCTATCGTAACGCCGCCGAATATTACGGAGTGATTGACCTCGCCGCATATCGTGCAGCCCTCGGTTACAGTCGAGTTCGTAATCTTCGCTCCCTTGCCCACATAATGCGGAGCGAGAGCCATGTTTCTCGAATAAATGCTCCAGCGTCTGTCGCTGATATCGAACAGAGGAGGATCGGCGATCAGATCCATGTTTGCTTCCCATAAGCTTTGGATCGTTCCTACGTCCTTCCAGTAGCCCTCGAAGCGGTAGCTTACCATTTTTTCGCCGTTTTTGAGCATCTTCGGGATAATGTTCTTACCGAAATCGTTATCGGAATTGGGATCGTGCTCATCGTCGGTCAGGTAGCGCTTTAACGCATCGTAGCTGAATATATAGATACCCATCGAGGCAAGATTGCTCTTGGGCTCCTTCGGCTTTTCCTCAAATTCAACTATAGTTCCGTCGTCGTCAACGTTCATGATGCCGAAGCGGCTCGCTTCCTCCCACGGTACGGGCATAACGGCAATCGTAGCCGCCGCGCCCGTTTCTTTATGAGCCTTAAGCATCTCGCCGTAATGCATCTTGTAGATATGGTCGCCCGAAAGAATAAGCACATTACTCGGGTTAAAGCCCTCAAGGAAACTGATGTTCTGATAAATAGCGTTCGCCGTACCCTTGTACCATTCGCCCGTCTTGGCGCTCTGATAAGGAGGAAGAACATAAGCGCCGCCGTGGCTCCTGTCAAGATCCCACGGATTACCGTTTCCTATGTAGGTGTTAAGCTCCAACGGTTGATATTGTGTTAATACGCCTACAGTGTCAATTCCCGAATGTACGCAGTTCGAGAGCGGGAAGTCGATAATTCTGTACTTTCCGCCGAACGGCACAGCCGGCTTCGCAACGTTTTTCGTCAAGGCACCGAGTCTCGAGCCCTGTCCGCCTGCCAGTATCATTGCTACGCAGTCTTTTGATACCATATTATCATCTCCTGTTTAATTTATTTTTTTGATGTTTTTTCCGGCTTTTTACCCCCTGCCGGAGCGGTCTTTTTTATTTCCTTTTTCTTCTTTTTTATATACATAATCGAGTTGGGATCTATTTCAACTACGATCGTGTGCGACATATCGGAGAACGGCTGAGGCTTCGCCTTATAGGTCTTGCCCGTCTTTCTGCGCGTTCCGCCGTATTTTACGGAGTTCGAGTGGAATACCACCTCATAATCCCCCGCCGACGGCACTCCGATTTTGTAAATCGGTCTTCCCACCGGCGTGAAATTGCCGATTACTATTACAAAATCATCCTTGTTGTTTCCGCGGCGCATATACGAGATAACCGAGTTTTCATTGTCGCCCTCGTTTATCCAGCGGAAACCGTCCCAGCTTGTGTCGTTCTCCCAGAACGAAGGATTGTCCAAATAGAAATGGTTCAAGTCCTTGACGTATCTGTGGAGCTTCTTGTGATTTTCCTGCTCCAACAGCTGCCATTCGAGCTGGTCATCGTATCTCCATTCGAGGAACTGTCCTATATCGCCACCCATAAACATGAGCTTTTTGCCGACCATCGACATATAATAGCCCAAAAGCGTCTTGTAAGCCGCGAATTTTTCCTCATATGTGCCGTACATCTTATCTATCAGCGAGCGCTTTCCGTGAACCACCTCGTCGTGCGAGAGCGGCAGGATAAAGTTTTCGGAATAAGCGTACATCATTATGAATGTAAGTAAGCCGTGGTTGTCCTTTCTGAAGAACGGATCCATGCTCATATAGCGGAGCGTATCGTTCATCCAGCCCATGTTCCACTTGAAATTGAAGCCCAGTCCGTCATTCTCGGGCGGAGCCGTAACAAGCGGCCACGCGGTCGATTCCTCGGCGATCATCATAAATCCCGGATATTCCGTTCCCATTATTCTGTTGATTTTACGGAACAAATCTACCGCCTCAAGATTTCCGTTTCCTCCGTACTTATTGGGAATCCATTCGCCGTCGTTGCGCGAATAATCGCGGTAAAGCATCGAAGAAACCGCGTCAACGCGAAGTCCGTCGATATGATACTCCGAAGCCCAAAAATACGCGGACGATGTGAGGAATGAAATTACCTCAAGCCTCGAATAATCGAACACCATCGTACCCCAGTCCTTGTGCTCGCCGAGACGCCAATCCGCATACTCATAGCACGGGCTGCCGTCAAACATTCTTAAGCCTTGCTCATCTCTCGGGAAATGCGCGGGAACCCAGTCCATGATAACGCCTATATCCTCTTTGTGGCATTTATCAATGAAATATTTAAGCTGCTCGGGAGTGCCGTAGCGCGAGGTCGCGGCGAAATATCCCGTAACCTGATATCCCCACGAGCCGTCGAACGGATACTCCGTGATCGGCATAAGCTCAATATAATTGTAACCCATATCCCTCATATACGGAACAAGCGCGTCGGCAAGCTCCCGGTAATTATAGAAGCTTCCGTCGGGATGAATTTTCCACGAGCCCGCGTGAACCTCATAAATATTTATCGGTTTTGTCAGGTTATTCGTCTTAGCGCGTTTATTGATCCAGCGCTTATCCGTCCATTTATACGCGGTAAGCTCCTTCACCCTCGACGCCGTACCCGGTCTCAGCTCAGCTTCAAACGCGTAGGGGTCGGCGCGGTAATAAGTATTTCCGTCCTTTGCCTCTATAGCGTATTTATACAGATCGCCTTCATTGATATCCGTGAAAAACCCATACCACACGCCGGTCATTTCTATAGGCTCAAGCATCTTGTCATAGCCGTTCCAGCCGTTAAAATCACCGACCACACGCACGCTTTTCGCATTCGGAGCCCATACGGCAAAACGCCATCCTTTTTTTCCGTCCACGCTTACCTTATGCGAACCGAGCATTTCATATGACTTGAAATTATCACCGCCATTGAACAAATATGTTTGAAAATCACTTATGTTTGCCCAGTTTTTTTCATTAGCCATGCATTTTCTCCTCTCTTTTATTTTTTTTGGCGTAAATTTTCATAAAAACCAATATACACCAATCATTATCGTATTCATTATATCATACTTCTTTTTGGTAGTAAAGACTATAAATAAATAAATTTAAAAATATTTTTTATGCAATATGCTAAAATACAGTGAGATTTTCAAATAAATGCCAATTTATCGCCGAGTTATGTTAAATATTCTTTTCAAAATGCCCCTGTTTTTGTAACATTTGTAATAATTCTTGACAATTCGTTAATTATAGTGTAAAATATAATCGCTTAATATTCTTTAAGTAGTTTTCTGTATATTAGTTTTTATTATATGTAATCCAATACTTAAAATGGAGCTCTCTTGGAATGGATTGCTCATTAAGTGTCGCGGACGGTATTAATTACCTGCATAGTGCCGTTCGGATTATGGATAACTTATATGGAAAGCATTCATTTTAAGACAGCCCCTTGCAGGTTTTGGCTTTACAAAGATTAAAGCTCTGCTAAATCGCTGTAAGTACATTATTTGTATTTAATTGTCGTTTTATGCATGGCTTCAGGGGGTGTATTACTATAGAGCTTACAATAATTATTGCCGCTGCGGCAGCTGTTATAGCCGCTGCGGTAAGCGGTATCATATGCTTTAAGCTGGGAATATCGCACAGAAAGAAAATTGCCGAGGCGGCTTTCGGCTCGGCTGAGGAAAAAGCTAAGGCTATAGTTTCGGACGCGGAAAAATCCGCAGTTGCAAAAAAGCGCGAGCTTTTGCTTGAGGCTAAAGAGGAAAATCAGAAGTTGAGAGCGGATTTTGACAAAGAGGTTAAAGAACGCAGAGGCGAGCTTAACCGCCAGGAACGCAGACTGAACCAAAAGGAAGAAACTTTAGACCGTAAAACCGACAGCTTGGAAAAGAAGGAGCAATCCTACAACAACAAGCTGAAGCAGCTTGACCAAAAAGAAAAAGAAATAACAGAAATTAAAGAAAAACAGTTGGCGGAGCTTGAAAGAATTTCATGCATGACAACCGACGAGGCGAGAGAAACCATTCTCAAAAACATCGAAAGTCAGACCAGGCATGAAGCCGCCATAATGGTTAAAGAAATTGAGCAGCAGGCAAAAGAAGAGGCGGAAAAGAACGCCAAAAACATTGTGGCCATGTCCATCCAAAAGGTTGCGGCAGACCACGTTGCCGAAACAACCGTTTCTGTTGTCAATCTGCCGAGCGATGAAATGAAGGGACGCATCATCGGACGCGAGGGACGCAATATACGCACTCTCGAAACTCTGACGGGCGTTGACCTCATCATCGACGATACACCGGAGGCCGTAATAGTTTCCAGCTTCGATCCGATCCGCCGCGAGGTGGCGAGGGTCGCGCTTGAAAAGCTTATCGTTGACGGTCGTATCCATCCGGCGAGAATAGAAGAGACGGTGGAAAAATCCCGTAAAGAGGTTGAAAGCGTTATTAAACAGGAGGGCGAAAGCGCCACATTCGAAACAGGCGTACACGGCATGCATCCTGAGCTTATCAAGCTTTTGGGTAAATTGAAATTCAGAACAAGCTATGGTCAGAACGTGCTCAAGCATTCGATCGAGGTGGCTCACCTCGCCGGCGTTATGGCGGGAGAACTGGGCTGCGACGTTGCGCTGGCAAAGCGCGCGGGCTTGCTGCACGACATTGGAAAAGCGGTTGACCACGAAGTTGAAGGCTCTCATGTGACTATCGGCGCGGATATCGCGAAGAAGTTCCATGAAAACAAAGAGGTTGTCCATGCAATCATGGCACACCACGGCGATGTCGAGGCAAAAACTCTAATCGCATGTATTGTACAGGCATCTGACGCCATTTCGGCGGCGCGTCCGGGAGCCAGACGCGAAAATCTTGAAACATACATCAAGCGTTTGCAGAGGCTGGAAGAAATCGCTAATGAATTTGACGGCGTCGATAAGTCGTTCGCAATCCAGGCGGGTCGTGAAATCAGAATTATGGTCAAGCCCGAAAAGGTTAACGACGACACTATGGTGCTCGTGGCAAAGGATATTGTTAAGCGAATTGAAAGCGAACTGGAATATCCCGGTCAGATCAAGGTTAGTCTGATACGCGAGACAAGAGCCGTTGACTACGCTAAATAAAGCGGTTTCAAAAATAAAAATTTGGAGCTCGTGCAGAATGTGAGCCGGTATTTTCATTTGCTCTGCGATAAAGGCACAGTACAGGAATACCGCTCAGCTTCTACCCATTCTGCATACCGCTCCTTTTTTTAATTTATGTTCGGAAAGGAAATCAAAATGAAAATAATGTGCATCGGCGACGTAGTAAGCCGCACGGGAAGAGAAATGCTTTTCAGATATATCGACGACTACCGCCAAAACCACGGCGTGGATTTCTTTATAGCGAACGGCGAAAACGCCACTCACGGTCGCGGACTCGCCTACCCCGCCTACAACGAAATAATGCGCGCCGGAGTTGACGCGCTGACGCTCGGCAACCACGCGTGGGGCGCGAAGGACGTCGTTCAAATCATGGAGCGCAAAAAAAACGTGATAAGACCGGCAAATTTCAGCAACCGCTGTCCCGGTCCCGGAAGTCTTGTGATGCGGACAAAAAGCGGCGCGAAGGTCGGGATAATCAACCTCATCGGACGCACGTTCATGCCGCAGCAGGTCGATTCCCCGTTTGACGCGGCTGACAGGGAGATTGAAAAGCTCAAAGAGCAGACGAATATAATCATAGTCGATTTTCACGCCGAAGCGACGAGCGAGAAGCTGGCGATGTTCTACCATCTCGACGGCAGAGTTTCAGCCGTTTACGGCACCCACACGCATGTGCAGACCGCCGACGAGACGGTATCGTCAGCCGGAACGGGCTATATTACGGATATCGGCATGACGGGACCCGCCGATTCAGTGCTCGGCATGAGCAAAACAATAATAGTAAATCGTTTCCTTACGGAAATGCCGCAGAAATTTGAGGTTGCGGTCGGAAACGGAATATTTTGTGCGTGCATATTTGACATAGATGAGGAAACCGGCAAATGCACAAGCGTTGAGCGGTTATTTTTGAAGGAATAATAATTTTATATGAATAAAAATCTCCGGCGGGATTTCCCGCCGGAGATTTTTATTTGGTTTATTTAATTAACTTTTCAATTAATTATTCAGCCGCTTGTGACAAATCATTGGTAATGATATCAACGAGCGTCTTAACGATACCCTTTGCATCGTCGCCTGTGCCGTAGCCGCCTATCATAAGATTACCTGCCAGCTGCGGATGAGTTGCGTTCGCGCCGTAGTGGTTGTGGTCGCTGAAGCATGAGATGATCTCCTGTGCTCTCGCTTCCTTAGCAGCGTCGTCAGCGCCCTCCGCAACATATGCGTTGAATGCCGCGTCAGCCATCTTACCGATATCTACGAAGCCTACTACGTTAGGATCGTACTTGTTCTCGTTCTCTGATGAACCCGCCGCATCAAACAACGGCTTCATTTCGTCAAGCGAATCCCATATAAATATCTTCCTGTTTTCAGCCGACTCTATACCAAGATCATTTACGCCCGCAGCTATAGCCTTCTCGGTAGCTGTTACATTTGTGAGCTTATCGCCCGAGTAATCAGCCGCTATAACTACCGCCTTGTCATATGCCTTATCTGATACAAGAGTAAATTTGCCGTCCACATCATGGATACCAATCGATGTATCATCGCCCACAGGCGGCTTTGTTGTTCTCTCAATAAAGATGTTTCTTACGATATTATCATACGCATCCTGACGATACGATGTAAATGTATGAGTATCCTTATTATAACCGTTCGCGTAATCGCCTACAGCACCGTGAGGCGTGTATGAGTTAAGAATGATCTTAGCTCCGAGCGCTTCGCAGGCGTCGATATAATAATTGAAGTCCTCCTCGAAGGTAGTTCCCATACCGTTCGTTCCCATATCGCCTATCATTACATAATCGCCCGGTCTTACCTGAGACAGAACTCTGTCCGCAAGCTCTCCGTTTGTATAGTATGAAGAAAGGTTTCTGCCGCCGCGTCCGTTATTTGAGAATGACGCAATATTCATAAGATCCGGATAATTTGCTATGTCTCTTGCAAGATTATATGCCCATGAACCGTTGTTTGCGATCGTCGAGTCACCTATTGTGTAGATATTCGGCTTAACGCCCGGACCTTTATCCGCCTGCTTCTCAATTACTATTGATGAAACGGTAGCCCTTGAGAATGACAGGTCGAGAACATCATCTATAACAGGGATAACATACGTTACAGCCGTCTGCGCCGTATTTGTAAGAGTGCGTCCAGACAAATCTGCATTTACATACTCCGATGCAACCGTACCCATGTAATTTATCGTTACGTTATAAACCTTCTTCGGCTCTACCTTAGCCTGGAATTTGAATGTACCGTCGATATTATCGGAGTCGGCGTTGTCCGCGCTTGCCGTACCGCCTTCCGTTCCCGAGCCGCTTTCGATACCGTAGCCGGTGCTGTCGGAGTAAGGCGTATTCGGAGTTACCGCCGTGTAGCCTTCTGCTACCGCGTCGTCTGCGTCCGAACCCAAGTCAAACGAAAGACCGTGAATCGTAACCTTTACGGATCTTGAAATAGGCTCGTCTTTTGAGTTCGTACCCGACGCACGGATATAAAGAACGGTTGCCGAAGCCTTCTCGCTTACCGTCAATGTAGCCGTATCTTTATCAAATGTGATACCCTCCGGAAGAGTTGTAAGCTCGTTGGCGTTATTTTTGTCGTATACCGCATAAGTAACTGCCTTGCCCGCTATATCCTGAAGGTTCTTATCCTGTACCTTTGCTTCGTAAACATAGCTGTCAACCTGACCTTCCTGAAGCGGAATCGAGATGCTCGAATACGACTTTGTGAAGTTTACGCTGTCTGACGAGCCGGAAATTCTTACAGGAATATCCTTTGTTTTTCCGCCCATAGAAACTCTTACTTTAATATCGGCAGCCTGCGCTCCGTATTTAACGGACAGCGTAGCCATATGCGAATTATTCTCGTCGGGAGTTATAACCACGTTCGGATCCTCGGCGTCGGAAACGATAGACCATTCAGCCGCACTGATTATGTCATAGCCCTCCGTCGAAAGAGCGCTTACGCTCAGCTGTGTTGACGACGCTTCTTCATCGGCTGTTTCGGGAATAGCTACTGTTTCACTTTCGATTGTCGTAGTAAGGTCGCCGGCAATTTCAGGAGTATACATGATAACATTATTGAAATCGAGCGTACCCTGTGAGTTATCCGGTGTTCTGTAGCAAAGGAACGTCGGTGTCAACGAGCCCGCGTCTACGAACGGTTCGATATCCGACTCGCCGAGAAGCGCGCCTGTTTCTCTGTCATATACCTTCGCATACCAAAGTCCCGATGTTACGTCGCACGAAAGAACGATCGTATACCATACGCCGGGCGATGCCGGAGCAACCGTAGCCTGACCGTTCATTGTAAGCGCCGTGCCGCTGAAGTTAAGGCTGAGAGTGGTCGCAGCGCCCGCCGGCGTCCATGTCGGAGGATTGACAGACTTGAACAGAATTGCCGAATTGTTATTATAAAATCTTACGTCCTGCTTGATAATAACCTGCTCCGTCGGAGCCGCGTCAAGCTGGTTAGTCGCAAAGCTGGAGCTGTTAGTACCTGTCGAATAAAGCTGCAGGAACTTCTCGTCGCCTTCCTTGCGGATATACAGACCCTTTCCGCTGTTGCCGCCGTAAGCTGCCCAGTCGCCTGTTGTGATATCATCAGCACTTCTGTTATCGGGCGAATCGCTTACCTTGAAATCAACCATCGAATCCTCATACCACGAGAAATCCGAAACGTAACCCGGCTTCGGGAGGATTTGACCCGTAACCTGAGCTTTGTTCGCGAGAATGGTAAGCGGCTTTTCCTGAGTAAGAGTTATCGTCTTAGAGGTATCTTCTCCGCCGCCGTAATATGTAACCTCAACCTTTACTTTACCGTAGAAGTTTGAAGCCTGATTTGCCAGTGTGAAGTTTGCTACCGTCGGATTTTCTTCATCATATACCACCTTGGCATAGGTATCGCAGTATGTGAGATAATTTCCGTCGGCGTCCTTCTGATCGGAATCCGTCGGCTTACTTGTGCCGTCGCCGGTGAACATCGTATTGAAGCCCGAGAAAGTCCACTTAACATCGATCGGAGCAACTCTTGTTTCACCCTGCTCGTAAAGATCACTTCCGAGCTCGCCCGTAACCTTAACGGATATTTCGTTGCTTGCAAAATCAGTATCGCTCTCGCCCATCGTAAGCAAGCCGCCGTTTGGAACAACAAGCGAAATATCGGTCATCGGCTCAATGTACTCGGGATCCTTATGATATACCGCCGTATATACCGTATTTGCCGTAAGAGGAGTGCTGAGTACGTCCTCTGTTGAAATTACGGTTTCCGTATCGTCATCCTTGTACCAGCCGTCGAAAACATAGCCTGTCTTTGCAGTTTCGGGAACCTCGCTTATAAGACCGGTATCCTTGTCGGCTGTTTTTGTCGTCTTTGTTCCTTCAACATCAAATGTAGCTATGAAATACTTTCCGAGAACATCGCCGTCGGCATACGGACGAACAACGATATTATCAACACCCGCAAGACCGCCGATATTTCTCGGCTGACCTATAAAGATATGCTTGATGCTTTCGCCGTCCGCTGTACCCATTCCGACCATGTTTTCTTCGAAGTATTTGGTAGTACCGTCAAGTGAAGTTATCGTCAGCACAACAGTGCGCGCGTCGAAGTCCATAACAGCCTTAGCGTGCGCCCATGTAGCTGCGGAATAACCCGTTGTAACATATGTCTTGTCAGAGCCGTCAAGTGAATTTACAACGATCGTATCCTTATCGCTCTGATAGAACGAGAATACATACGATCCCGTATACGCACCGTTACCTATAGGAGCGTTCGGCGCGGACGAATCGGTAATGATCAACTGGCTGCCGCCGGAATTTCCGCCCATCATGAAATCAAATTCCATAACGGCCTTTTTAGCTTCGTCCAGTGTTTTTGCCGCGTCAGGCAGCGTATAATACGACGTTCTTTGTCCGCTGCCGGATGTGTTGCCGTACTTATAATACTGATTGATAGACTCTTCAGCCGAGTTTGTCGCTATTGACATACCTCCGGCGTCATACTGAGATGTCCATGCCGTACCGTCGCTGAGCGTCATAGTGGTCAGCGCGTTTCCGAGAGCGTCCTTATCTGCCACCTGACCTGATGTTTCATTCTCGAAGTCAAGTGAAAAATACGGATCGCCTTCCGCGAATGCCGTCGTCGCGAGACCGGCAAATGCGGTTGCAGAAATTGACAGCGCTGTCAGGAGCGCTAACAGTTTCTTTGATTTTTTCATTATTTTCTCCCTCTCTTTCTTTATTTGATTAAAGATAATCATTAGTAATTTAATTATACTATATTATTTTAAATTTGTACAGTCTTTTTTTACATTTTATACAAAAAAATTTTACAGTTTCTTTGCAAATATCAAAAACGCCCCGTAAAGGGACGCTTTTGGTATTTTCTACAGCACCACGCCGTCTTTGAATATTGAAATTTCTCTGTAGCCGTTTTTTTCATTGTTTGTAAGCTCGCCCGAGGCTACGGAGATGACACAGTCAAACAGCTCGTCCGTCAGATCCGCGCCGTTTATTATCTCTCCCGCGTTAAAGTCTATCCAATGCGGCTTTCTCTCATAAAGCGGCGTGTTTGTGGATATTTTTACGGTCGGAACGGGCGCGCCCACGGGAGTGCCGCGTCCTGTCGAGAACAGTATTAAATGACACCCCGACGCGGTGAGATTTGTGACCGCGACTATATCGTTGCCGGGTCCCGTCAAAAGATTAAGTCCCCTTTTTTCAACTCCGCTTCCTATTTGAATTACGTCCGCAACGTTCGCGCTTCCCGATTTCTGAACGCATCCGAGCGATTTATCCTCGAGAGTTGTTATGCCGCCCTTCTTGTTTCCCGGCGACGGATTTTCATACACGACCTGATCATGCCGCATGAAATATTCCTTGAAATTATTGATTAAATCAACCGTTTTATTGAAAATTTCCTCGTTTTCGCAGCGGTTCATCAAAATCGTTTCCGCTCCGAACATTTCAGGAACCTCGGTCAAAATCGTGCTTCCGCCCGCGCCTATGAGCTTATCGGAAAATCTGCCGATAAGCGGATTTGCGGTAAGACCGGAAAATCCGTCGCTGCCGCCGCATTTAAGCCCGACAACAAGCTCCGACGCGTCACATTCCGTTCGCTTCTGTTTACTTGCGTATTCTGCAAGCTCGCCTATCAGGCGCAGTCCTTCGGAAATTTCGTCGTCGTAGTCCTGAGTGCTCATAAATTTTACGCGTTCCTCGTCAATATCACCGAGAACCGTTTTAAAAAGCGGTATATTGTTGTTCTCGCAGCCCAAGCCGAGCACAAGCACGCCCGCCGCGTTGGGGTGATTTACAAGTCCCTTTAAAACAAGCTGCGTAGTTTTCTGATCGTCGCCGAGCTGTGAGCAGCCGAACGGATGCGGAAAACTGAAAACTCCGCCGCATTTATCGCCGTAAAGCTTATTCGCTTCGCGCGCCAAAATTTCAGCCGTTTTGTTTACGCAGCCGACGGTGTTCACGATCCATATTTCGTTGCGTATGCCGACCCTGCCGTCCCTGCGTCTGTAGCCCATAAACGTACGCTTTTCGGTTTTCGGAATTGTATTTTTTTTCGGCTCGTATGTATAATCGAGCACTCCCGAAAGATTTGTTTTGATATTATGCGTATGAACGTGCTCGCCCTTTTTTATGTCAACCGTCGCGTGACCAATAGGATAACCGTATTTTATAACATTTTCGCCCTCTTTAATATCGGTGAGCGCGATTTTATGCCCGCTTTTTTCGCCCTCGAGCATAACGGCTACGTTGTCCTTTTCGTTAATTTTAATCTGCTTCATCAGTCTACTACCTTTTCCATAGCCTTTCTTACGCCGTCCTTCCCGATAGCCGCGAGATGAGCCTCGATCGACGGGAGCAGGAACGACAGATCCTCGCCCCAATATTCCGTTTTCGCGAGAATATCAGCCGTCGGAGCTGTTTTCATATACTCCATAATAGCCGCGTCGTCGTTAGCCGCGTCCGTTCTGTAAAACGCAATAAGCGCCGCGAGCGAGAATACGAGACGCTTCGGTTCTTCGCCCTTTTCCTTCATGTATTGCAATAAGCTCGGCAGAACGCGCACCTTGAATTTCGACACGGAATTAAGCGCGATACTTAAAAGATAATGCTTGATAAACGGATTTTTAAAGCGCTCTATCACGTCGTTCGCAAACTGCTCCAGCTCCTCTTTCGGCAAATCGAGAGTAGGAATAATTTCCTCGAACAACGCCTGCTTCATAAACGGGAATATAAGCTGGTCGTCCATCGCATCCTTTACCGTTTCGAGCCCCGCGAGATGCGCCGCGAGTACCATTGACGTGTGCGCGCCGTTTAATATACGCACCTTGCGCTTTTTGTACGGCGTTACGTCGTCCGTCCAGAGCACGTTCAAGCCGATTTTATGGAACGGAATTTCCTCCGCGAGTGCCTTGTCGCCTTCGATTACCCAAAGATGGAAAATTTCGGCGGTGTCGATTATATTATCAAGATATCCGAACGCTTCCTCCATCTGCTTCGCCGTATCGCGCGGATAACCAGTCACTATCCTGTCAACGAGCGTGTTTGTAAAGTGATTTTCCTCGTTTACCCATTTTTCGAAATCCGCGCCGTAGCTCCAATCGCGGCTGTATTTCATAATACATTCTTTTAAATTATCGCCGTTTTTGTCGATAAGCTCGCACGGGAACAGGATAAATCCGGGAAGTCCGAGATCAAAGCGGCGCTTTAAAAACATGGTAAGTCTGCCCGGAAAAGTAGTCCCCGCAAAATCGTCGGGCGATTGATTAGGCTTATACTCAATTCCCGCTTCGGTCGTGTTTGACACGATAAAGCGTAAATCGGGATTTTCCGCGCATTTGAAGAATGCGTCGGTATCGGCGAACGGATTTATTCCGCGCGTAACGCACTCGACAACGCGTGTTTCCTCAACGCGCTCGCCGTTTTGCAGTCCGCGCAGATACAAGCTGTAAAGCCCGTCCTGCTCGTTGATCATATCAACAAGTCCCTTGTCAATAGGCTGTACGAGCACCACGCCGTAATCGCCGTTATTTTCCTTATTCAGTTTATCTATCATCCAGTCCACAAACCCGCGAAGAAAATTCCCTTCGCCGAACTGAAGCACGCGCTCCGTAAGAGCGCACGGTGTTGTTCTTTTTAATCTGTCCATTGTTTGTTCTCCTTACATCTCAAAATACCTAACCGCGTTATTATAACAAATATCCTCGACGATCTTCCCCAGTGTGTCCATATCCGACGGGAACTCGCCGTTTTCTACCCATGTTCCAAGTAAATTGCATAATATCCTTCTAAAATACTCATGCCGCGTGTACGATAAAAAGCTCCTCGAATCCGTCAGCATTCCGACAAATTTGTTGAGCGCCCCCAAATTTGCGAGCGCTTTCATCTGCTCCGTCATGCCGTCGCGTTGGTCGTTGAACCACCAGCCCGAGCCGAACTGGATCTTACCCGGCATTTCGCTTGACTGGAAACAGCCGAGCATTGTGGCGAGCGTGTAATTGTCCTTCGGATTGAGCGTATATAAAATTGTTTTTGGTAAATTTCCGTCCTTTTCCATCGCGTCCATCAGCTTCGCGAGCGGGTACGCTATGCAGTAGTCGCTTATCGAATCATAGCCCGTGTCCGCGCCGAGCTTCGCGAACATTCGCGAGTTGTTGTTTCTCAGCGCCCCTATATGAAGCTGCATTGTCCAGCCGAGCGACTTGTATTTTTTGCCTATTCGTATAAGCGTCTGCGACTTGTACGCGTCAACGTCATGCTGAGAGAGCTTCTTTCCCGAGAGAGCGGCTCCGAATATTCTTTCAAGCTCGTTTTCGTCCGCGTCCTCGTATGGAACACTGTCGAGAGCGTGGTCGCTTACGCGGCATCCTATGCTGTGGAAATAATCAATACGGCTGTAAACGGCTTCGATCAAATCCGCGTATGAGTTGATCGCAATTCCCGATACCTTTGACAGCTTTTCAATATAGCCCATAAACGTGTCCTTGTCGATGTTGAGCATAAAATCCGGTCTGAACGCCGGCAGTACCTTCGCGTTTATATGACCTTTTTTCGCAATGAGCTTGTGCGTTTCAAGATCGTCCGCCGGATCGTCGGTGGTGCAGATCACGGCTACGTTCGAGCTGTTTATCAGCTTCGCGGGCGACATCCGCGTTTCCTTTATGACCTTGTTCGCCTTTTCCCATATCTCGCCGGCGGTGTCCTCTCTTATAACGGCATCAATTCCGAAATAACGCTGTAATTCCAAATGCGTCCAGTGATAAAGCGGGTTTCCTATCGCGTACTGCAGGCAGGAGCAGAACGCGCGGAATTTTTCCTCGTCCGTCTTGCTTCCCGTTATGTATTCCTCATCTATGCCGCACGAGCGCATATAACGCCATTTATAGTGGTCGCCGCCGAGGAAAATCTGCGTGATGTTGTCGAACGGCTTGTCCTCGTACATCATCTGCGGGCTTAAGTGGCAGTGATAGTCGAAAATCGGCATTTTTTTCGCGTGATTTTTAAAAAGCTCCTTCGCTGTTTCGTTCGAGAGCATAAAATCCTCGTCCATAAATTTTTTCATAAAACAACTCCCTTTCCTAATATTGTATTTGCTGTAATTATATCATCAGCGCATATAAGTGTCAAGGCGAATAAGCGATAAATTATTATTTATCCGCTGATTCCATATGAGTCGGATATATTGAGATAAATTTTTTGATTAAACGAAACCCCGAATTATTAAATTTGCTTCTTTACAATTAATATAATTTATGGTATAGTATAGTTGCGACATACTTCTTAATATTTATCCGTACAGTTTGCGCTTGCTAAAAGCGCACGCTTTGATTGTCATACCTGTGTGGATAAATATAGACGTATGAAGTGTGTCGCAGCATTAAATCAAGGTGGCGTTTTTGGGTGCGCCGCTGAGGATTTATGCGGCGCACTTTTTTAGTTGAAATTTTTTTGAAAGGATGATGTTTTATGAAGAAACGAGTATCGGTTTTTGTTGTGATTTGTGTTTTGCTGAATTTGATTGGTATATTCCCCACAGCAACACTGGCAGACGAAAGTGATTATCAAGATCAAGAACGGTTAGAGGCTGCTCTTGCCAAGGGCGAAGTAGAATTTATACCAAATGAAGATAACGGAATTTCCTTAATGGCTTCTGCGGGCGATATTGTTAATGTCGCAAAAGGCGAAATAGGTGTTTCCGGAAGTCCTAACAAATATACATATTGGTTGGGAACAATAGGCGGCACATATTCATATGCATGGTGTCACGCTTTTGTATCTTGGTGTGCAAGTCAAGCCGGTGCTGGAGATTTAGTGCCAAGAACCGCAAGCTGTGCCGTAGGAGCTCAGTGGTTTAAAGACAGAGGTTTGTGGCATAGCAGAAGCAGCGGTTATACACCTAAAGCAGGTGATATAATTTACTTTGATTGGGGTAATAACGGCGGATACGACCATGTGGGAATTGTGGATTATGCCAGCGGCGGCAGAGTGCACACCATTGAGGGTAATGCGCGCAACGCGGTAAAATATGATGGTGGTTATTCTAATGGATATTCGTTGTCCAGTACCGATATTTTAGGATATGGATCGCCACAGTATTCTCCTAATCCCACCCCTGTTAATCTCGGCGATAATTTTTATGGAATAATTTTACAGCGTTCCGCTTGGAGACCTATTGAGGTATGCAGTGATAATTATGTAAAAATAGGCGGCGAAAACGGATATGCAAATCAGGTATGGAAATTCACACGCTGTGATGACGGCGGATATAAAATTAGTTCTGCTCTCAATGGGTATATGCTTGATGTAGAGACTGCCGGCGACGAAGATTCTCTAAAACTTCACGTTTGGCCTGATGATACAAATGCAAATAATCAACGCTTTTTCTTTTACCAGCAGGGTGATGGATATGTTATAAGCCCCAAAAACTCACAGACAAGAGTACTTGACTGTGCCGGAGGCTATACGGACTTTGGAACGCAAATACAAATATTTACAAGGAATAATACTAATGCACAAATTTTTTCTGTGTATAAAGAAGATGATGTACAGCTAAAAGCTCCCACATTATCTGTCAGTGTTGATAAACTTAACCGAATTATGACACTTACATGGAATGAAGTATATGGTGAGAAACAATATAATATTAAAGTATGGAAAGGTTCGACTGCCAGTGGCAACCCAAAAACTATGCTATATGATAAAAAATCCGGTTACAAAATAAGAATACGACTTGGCGGGAACTTTACAGCCAAAGTGGAAGCGGCAAATCAATTTGTAAGCAAGGACAGTAATGCAGTGACATTTACACTTCCGGATTATAAATCTACGGGCATACCATTAAAAAAGGGCGACGCTAACGGCGACGGTGTAGTAAACGAAACTGATGTTGAATATCTTTTAGACATGATAGTCGGAAAAGTAACACCTACGCAAGAACAAATAGATGCATCAGATATGAATAGTGATGATATAATAGATATTTCCGATGCTACTGAACTGCGAGATTTAATACAATCAATACCCACACCGACACCTACGCCCACACCAAAGCCAACACCTACGCCCACGCCAAAGCCTACACCGACACCAAAGCCAACACCGACACCAACTCCAAAGCCAACTCCTACGCCCACGCCGAAGCCGACACCTACACCAACACCAAAGCCAACACCGACACCCACGCCGAAGCCGACACCTACACCAACACCAAAGCCGACACCGACTCCAACGCCGAAGCCTACACCGACACCCACGCCGACACCAACACCAACGCCGACACCAACGCCGGAGCCCACTCCGACTTCATCTCCGGATAATGATTATGCCGGACTAACGCTCAAATACGCAGGAACAAGCGATGACGGCAAAAAGGTTAAATTACTTGTCGGTACGTTAGGCGTAGAAGGATACACCAGTTGCAGGATTATGATTTCAATGCCGGATAATGTCACCGATGTGAGCGGACAATATAAAGGAACAGGCACTTCGTGGTTTGAGGAAGGAATATATTCACTGGGGATTATGGCCGGGGATTTTCTGTCTTCCGGAGATGTGGCTGAAATCACGTTAACATTAAGTCAGCCGTTTAGCGAAGACGTGATGTTGGCATTGACAGGTGACTCATATATGTATGATGCTAACCTCAAAAAATACAAGATAACCGAGGGCACTGAACATATTGAAACAATAATACCGGCATATACGCCTCTCGAACAGACTACCCCTCCGGTCGAACCGTGCTTTACCGTAACCTCCTACGACGGCTACAGCGACATTTACAACGATTCCGACGAACCTCGGAAAGCGGCGGTAATTATTGCGGAATACGGCGATGAGCGCCTTGAAAACGTGCAGTTTGCCGAAATGAGCTTTGAGCCTTATGAAACGCGCACGATAATGCACAACGCCGATTCGCGTGTATTCGTATGGAGCAGTATTAGCGGTATGCAGCCGCTTACAAAATAAATATATAATGAGAGCGTGATTACAAAATCACGCTCTCGTTTTTATAAATCACTTAATCTACGCGAAATATTCAACCGCGCCGCTGTCTTTCTTCACAACCGCGATAAACTCGTCGATATTCGCGCTACACGACACGAATTGCCCGCCGTCAAATTCCCGCTTGTCGGTCGTTCTCACCCACTTGCCCTGCGGGAGATATACGCGGCGTTCCGTCTGTCCTTCATTTAGAATCGGCGCGAACAGGATATCCGAGCCGAACATATACTGGTCGTCCAACGCATAACAATTTTCATCGTCGCAGAAATCGAAAAACATCGGGCGCATTATCGGCGTTCCCGTTTCCGACGCGATATTCATATGCTTTATTATATACGGCTTCAAACGCTCGCGAAGCTCGAGCAGATCCTTTAATATTCCGTAATTTCTCTCGCCGAAGCTCCATATCTCGTTGTCGCCGCCGCTTTTTTCGAGTACCTCGGGGTGACGGTCAACGTGGTTTTTGGGCTTCACCCTCGTGCCGTGAAGGCGCATTACGGGGCAGAACACGCCGAACTGGAACCATCTTACTATAAGCTCGCGGAAATAATCGCTTTCAATGTCACCCCCGTGGAAGCCGCCAATGTCGCTGTTCCACCACGGAATACCGCACATCGCCATCGACAGTCCCGATACCACGCTTTGGCGCAGCGCTTGGAACGTCGAGGGAATATCTCCGTTCCATACTACCGTGCCGAATTTCTGACTGCCCGGGTAGCTCGCGCGTATGAGAAGCGCTACATCCTCCTCGCCCGAGGCTTTCAGCGCGTCGTAGAATGTTTTCGCGTAGTAGTATGGGTACAGAAGCGCCGTCTGCGCGCCGTTTCCTATATGAAATTTCAGATTGTCGAACTGCTGCGGGTGGACCTCCGGCTCGGCTTGGTCGAGCCAAAAGGTTTTTATGCCGTATTCGTAATAGTTTTTCCGCGCCTGCTCCCACAGAAAGGCTCGCGTCGCGGGATTTGTCACGTCTATATACGTCTGCTGACCGTTGAACGGGAAAATGCCGTACTGTCCGTTTTCCGTGCGGACGAGCATATTGTTGTCGTCCATGTACGCGTAATTTTTGCTGTTCGGGTTTATCGTGGGCCAAATCGACACAACAGGCTCGATATTGAGCGATTTGAGTTCCTCGCACATCGCCTTCGGATCGTGCCAAAGCGTCGGGTCAAACTCCCAGTTACCCTGCTCCGTCCAGTGGAAAAAGTCTATGACTATCGCGCTGATCGGCAGACCGCGCTTTTTGTATTCTCTCGCGACCTCCATTAAATCGTCTTGACTTTCGTAGCGCATTTTGCTCTGCCAGAAGCCCGCCGCCCATTCGGGGAATTTCGGTGCGAAGCCGGTGAGGGAGCAGTATTTTTGCATTACGTCCGCCGGAGTGTCACCGCCGATAACTATGTAGTCCGCCTGGTAGGCGCTGTCGCACATCCATAGCGTGTGGTTGCGCGTAAGCTCGCATCGTCCCGTTCCCGGGCTGTTCCACAAAAAGCCGTAGCCGAGCGACGAATAGACGAACGGCATGGAGCTTTTTGTGTTATAGTGTATCAAATCATACGAGCAGCCCTTGCGGTCGAAACAGCTTTGTTGCTCCTGACCGAGACCGTAAAAATGCTCGTTATCGTTTGCCTCAAAAACGGCTTTTACTTGGTAATTATTTCCTTCGATATGGCGGAAAATGCCGTCGTCCTCTTTCCTTGTGCGTAAGATCTCAGCTCCGTTTCTATAGAAAACGAGCTGATAATCGCACCATATTTTTGTAAGCTCGACCGAAAGGCCGCCGTTCGTGAGCACGGCTTTGTCCGCGTTTCCCGTTATATCGCACTTAGTTTCGGAGGGCGGTATGACCGTCCACGTTTCGTCCGAAAGCGTTGTATTGCGGGACGCGCGTACGCGAATACTGTCTTTGCCGTACGGCTCAACGCGCACCAGCTTGTCTCTCATTGAAAATGTAATATAATTCTTGCCGATTGAAATCTGTCCCATAGCGGCGACCTCCCGATTTGTTTTTTATTCAGTATACTTACCGATTAAGATTTTGTCAATACTATTTGTTAAAATATTAAAAATATTTCAAATCTACCCATCCAAACGCGTATACTTGAATTTTCCGTAATGGTACTTGAATTTTTTATAATAATTGATATAATTATAATGACAGAAACATAAAAACCCAATATATAACCGAAAGGAGATATTATTATGAGAAAAAGTATCAAAACGACAGAGGCAATATTTCCGATGCCCGTACTGATGGTGGCGTCCTACAACGAGGACGGAACGGTAAACGTTATGAACGCGGCTTGGGGAACGATGGTAAGCCGCGATATTGTCGCGCTGAATTTAACCGAAACACATAAAACTGTTCGGAATATCAAAGCGAGAAAAGCGTTCACCGTAAGTATTGCCGACGCCGAACACGTTATCGAGGCTGATTTTTTCGGCGTTGAATCGGGCAAAAATGTCGCGGATAAACTGACAGCGAGCGGTTTGACAGCGGTAAAATCGGAAAATGTTGACGCTCCTATTATAAATGAGTTTCCTCTTTGCATGGAATGCGAGTTTATAGAGTATCAGGACGGTGAATACGGACTCGGAGTGATTGGCAGGGTCGTAAACACGACCGCCGACGAGCGCGTGTTAAAGAATGATAAGGTTGACATAGAAGCCGTGGGAGCGATAGCGTTCGACCCGTACACTCACGGATATTATAAGGTTTCGGAGAGAGTCGGCGACGCCTTCAAAGACGGTTTGAAGCTGAAAAAATAAACTTGCTCCGCTCGGACGGAGCGGCGAAAAGCATATCGGGAGGGATTTATTTTGAATGACGAACAGAATTTGAGAGAAAGAACAAATCCGGTATTCAACACGGCGAAGGCGACTGTTTTGAATATTTGTCTCGCGGGCGACAGCGACGCGCGTCTGCTTACGGAAAAACTCGGCATAGACGTGGGTTCCGTCATGCAGAGCGGCGACGACCAAAAAGCGGTGTTTGACACGGCTAACAGAGCTGTGATAGAAACGCGCTACAGGACTATGAACAATCTTATAAAGGCTTCGGGCAAAAACACAGTTCTTGACATTCCCTGCGGCTATACTCCGCGCGCGCTCAACGAAACGTTTAAGGATACTCACTACATAGGCTGCGATCTTCCCGCTGTGATCGATGAGCTTTCTCCCATCATAGGCGGTATGCTCGACGAGCGCGGAATAAAAAACAAGGAATACAAAAGCGCGGACGCGACCAACTATACGTCGCTCAGAAGCGCTCTCGATTCCGCCGAGGGTGAAGTTTGCATCACCACCGAAGGTCTTATTATGTATTTAAACGACTCCGAGATCACGGAGCTTTGTTCGAATATCAGGAGCATATTAAAGGAATTTGGCGGCTGCTGGCTGACGTACGATCCCGAATCGAGCTCCCTTACGCTTTCGACGATGAAGGCGATTATCGGCGAGAACGCTTTGAAAACAATGATGAGTTCACTAAAAGCGTTTTCAAACAAATCGGATATCGAAATGGGAAAGAACATTATGAATGTAAGCGCGTTCGACTACCAAAACTGCGTTGAAAAACTGACGGACTTTTTAAATTCGGAGGGCTTCAAGGTCGAGCGCATACCCGTAGTGGAGTATATGCCCGATCTTAACAGTATCGCGGATATGCCCGACGAAACAAAAGCGGCTCTCACGGAAGCAATAAAGCCGTTTTGCGTATGGAAAATGACGCTCGACGAGGATTACAGGGAATCGGAAGCGGGATTTGAGAACAAAAGCTTCAGCGTGACCACAAAATTGCGCGGCGGTAAAATGAAAATTACGCTGTGCGGCAGGCTCGATTCCATAACCGCGCCGGAGTTCCTCGCGGTTTACGAAAAAGCCGCGGCGGAGGAAAAGCCCGATAAAATTACAGTTGACGCGTCGGGACTTGAATATATTTCGTCCGCCGGACTGCGCGTTCTGCTCATAATGATAAAACAAGTCGGAAACGGAAACCTGACCGTCACAGGACAAAACGAAACAGTGCAGACGATTTTCGAGCAAACAGGCTTCGCCGACCTTGTATGACAATACGGATAAATAAGCAACAAAAATCCTCGGAATCAATCGCTTTTTAAGGTTGATTTGCCGACGAGGCAGCCGTATTTCATCTCTTATACCGAAAGCATAAAAACAGAGTCTCACATTATCCGGTGAGACTCTGTTTTTTACATCTTATTCACAAGATTTAAGACAATCCCGTGTCAGCTTTTAGCATAAAATTTATTTTATTTTATTTTATTAATCACAGCCGCAAATTCCGCGCGCGTTATGCTTGCCTTCGGAGCGAGTGTGCCGTCGGGATAACCGTTTACCACGCCGGCGCCGCATGCCCACTGCAGCGCGGGAAGCGCGTATTCGCTTACTTCGGCCGCGTCCTTGTAGCTCAGAATATTCGTGTTATCGCCGATTGATACGTCATGTCCTTTGTACTGCTCGTATCTCCACAGCATCGCCGCCGTCTGCTCGCGCGTTACCTCGTCGTCCGGAGCAAATTTATTGTCTCCTATTCCATTCAATATTCCGATCTCCGTACCCCATGCGATGTACGGCGCATAGTATTCGTTCGCGTTTACGTCGCTGAAGCTTGACGTTCCGGTCGTCGGAGCGCCATCCATGCGTCCGAGTATCGTTGCCAGCATTCCGCGCGTGAGCGTCATATCCGGAGCAAACTCACTGTCACTTACTCCGCTGATCAAGCCCGCCTCATATACTGATTTTACCGCCGAATAGAACCAGTCTGACGGCTGCACGTCGGTGAACGGGAATATCTTTTCGGCAGGCACTGTTGTCGGTTCTGCGGTAGGCGTTGCTTCCGGCGCCGCTGTCGGCTCTGTTTCCGGTGCCGCTGTCGATGCTGCGGTGCTTTCAGGTTCCGCAGTGGGAGCTGTTGTCGGCTCTGCTGTCGGCGTAGGTGCGGGAGCAGCATTTGACCCTGACGGTTTAAATCCTCCGCCTCCATGACTTGACGGCTTAGCCGTCGGAGCTGCTGTTACCTCCGGCGTCGGCTCCGGTGTTGCTTCCGGTGTTGCTTCCGGCGTCGGTTCCGGCGTTACTTCCGGTGCCGGCTCCGGCGTGGCATCCGATTTCTCATCGTATGCTATGGCATATGTTGAAAACTTACTTGTATAGATTCTGATAACGCCGTCGCCCACTTCGTAGCGCTCGCCTGTACCGTCTTTATCCATCAATGACGCTTCATTGTCATGGTAACGGTAAACCTTGATATTATCCTTGTCTGACGTGACAAACGGAATGATAATTGTGATAAGACTGTTTGTTTCCTCCACCTTTTCCGCTGTCGTTTCCGATTTGGTCGTCACCGTCTTTACTATATCGATATCAATGTAGTTTATCTTACTTTCCGCAGCCTTTTCCTTTATTGCCTGCTGTATCGCGTCAGACTTATCCTCCTTCTTGCTTTCGACTGTCATCTTGACCTCTACCTCAACCTGCTCGCCGCCGCTTTCCTCGGCTATCGCTTCAGCAAGCTTATCGAGTCCGCCTACGATTACGTCCTTTACCGATACCTCGGATTCCTCGTCGCTTTCCACCGTTTCGACCGTGTTGCTTACGTTCTGCGGAGGAAGAGTTACTTTAATTGTTTCGTTATCGGTTATCTCGACAAGACTTGTTACTGTTTGTCCGTCGGATGTTTCAACGACAATATTGTATGCGCCCGCTTCCACGCCGCTGAATACATATTCGCCGTCCGTTTGCGTCTTTTGCGCGGTCTTGTCGCCCGGCTTCAGTGTGATAGTCAGGTCAGAAGCGGCGCTGCCGTCCGGATTTTCAACTGTTACGGTCACATCATATGCCGGCTTGGGCGCTGACGTAGGCTCGGATGTGACTGTAGGTTCAAGCGTTGACGCTGCTGTCGGTTCCGGCATAGGCGTTGCCGTAGGCTCGGATGTTGGAGCTTCTGTCGGCTCAGACGTCGGCGTCGCCGTAGGCTCCTGTGTAGGCGTTGCCGTAGGTTCCTGTGTCGGTGTTACTGTCGGTGTTACTGTCGGCGTTGCTGTCGGCACTTCCGTTGGCTCAGATGTCGGTTCTGTTGTCGGCTCTTCCGTCGGCTCAGACGTCGGTTCTGCTGTCGGCTCAGACGTCGGCTCAAGCGTTGGTGCTTCCGTCGGTTCTGTTGTCGGCTCTGCCGTTGGTTCTGCCGTTTGGATCGGGGTTGCCGTAACGGTTATTTTACCTTCAACCGGTTCGTAATTATTCGTATCGGTCGGAGTGAATACAGCGTCATATTCCGCTGTACCTTCAGTTACCGCCGTTGACGGAACTTTCCATGCGAGTGTGCCGCCTTCAGTTTCTGGCAGCTTTACATCCTCAAGCGTCATGCCTTCGGTGTAGACCGCTTCCGCGGCGGACACGTTCGGGAATATCGATTCCGCTTTTGTGATTGTAACGGTTACGGTTGTCTCATACGGATGATGACCCATACGCGAAACTGATACTTTTACGCTATATGCGCCCGCCTCTTTAACCTGCGGCACAAAAGCGGTCGCTTCAGCGTCACCGAGCTGATATGTTACCGTATCGCCCGCAAGCTGACCGTTTACCGTTACAGCGTTATGAAATTCGCCGTCATACGCGCCGCCGTACGGCGTCACCGTTATATCGCTTACAGTCGGTTCATCGGTAATTGTTATTGTCTTTGTTACATAATAATCGTTATAGTTATCCTTGCTTACCTTTACGGTAATTGTCTTTGTATCATTTACGTTTGTCACAGTCGGAGACGCGTCCTGCCATGCCGCCGCTGTGTCGTTCGCCGCCGTAAATGTGCCGTCGGCATATTTAACCGCACCGTTTTCGGCTTTTCCTCCGAGCGTTACGGTCAAGCCGTGAGCTTCTCCGTCATGTGTTATATTTCCGTCGCCGGTGATCACAACGTCAGCTGCGGTAAGCGCTGCTTTTGCGATTGTAACGGTAATCGGCGCGCCCGGCTCTATATCGCTGTAATTTTCATCGCCCTCTACCTTGTAGTACACGTCATATGTTCCTGCGTTTGTTTCCTGCGGAACTTTTGTGCTGAAATCGCCTTCCGTACCTACTCTGTACATCATGGTGCCGCCCGTTGCCGAACCGCCCGTTACGAGTGTCTTGGGATTACCGTCATAAACCAGTCCCCGAGCTGCGGACGGAGCTTTAACGCTCGGCTCGGCTTCGGTTATCGTAAACTTAATATTAACCGATTCGGGCGTATCGTGGTTTTTATCGCCTTCAGCAGAAACCGTTATTTCATACACGCCGACTTTAACCATGTTTTCATAGCTTGCGTCATCCGGTGACGTTACGGCATATTTCAGCTCAAGTTCGCCGTTAATGGAAACCGTCGGTTTCAGCGGCGAGCCGGTATATTTCGCCGTTTGATTGGCTTGTGCGGTAATAGTCGGCTTCGCCTTTGCGATTACCGTATGTACGGTATATTCATGCGTATGATAGCCCTCTCTTTCTACCTTTACCTTGACCGTGTAATTTCCGGCGTCTTTACCCTTTGCGGTTGCTGTGCCTACCGTATCTTCGTTTACATAATATGTAACCTGATCGTTCTCCCGCAGTCCGCTCACCTCAACGAGATCGAGCTCCTGACCCGTGTATGTAAGTCCTTCCTTATTCGTAACTGTTACGTCCTCTATAACAGGCTCATTTGTGATTTTTATTATCGCGGTGCGATAGAGCGTTGTGTAATTCTCTCTCTTTACTCTTACCGTGATAGTCTGATTTGTATTTTCATCCTTGTATTTTGGACATTCTTCCAGCCATTCTGCCGTATCATCGGTTTCGGCGCTATAGCTGCCGGCAGCGTAACGCACCTCGTCGGTTTCTCTCGTTCCCGTCGGCGGAGCTAAAGTATATTCTTTGTTCGCTTCATTCTCGTCATACTGCGCCGTTACACCATTTACCACAACGCCCGTAATCGTAGCCGGAGTGATATTTACCGTTACCTTACCCTCGGGCGTACCTTCATAATTTGCCGTATCCGACGGTGTGAATATCGCGTCCACCGAATTTTCTCCCGCTTTAAGCGCGGTGGTTTCGGCATCCTTCCATGCGATTGTTCCGCCGTCAACTTCAGGAACGGTCACTTTACTGAGCGTCATGCCGTCGGTATACACTCCGCCTTCTACGGTCGGAACACTCGGAAATTCCGCCTGTGCCCTGTCAATCGTCACCTCTATGTTTTTGACGTCGCTGTCGGTGTAATTTTCGTTAGCTTGAGCCTTGTAATATACCGTATATTTTTGTGCCTCTTTACCCTTCGGAATGTCCTCGGTATAGTCGCCTTCTTCGGTTAGGCTGAATACCATTTTGCCGCCCGTTGCTTTGCCCTTATCCGTCAGCAATTCCTGCTCGATTCCGGTATATTTAAGACCGGACGCCGCTGTCGGCGGAGTGTCAACAGTCGCTGCCGCCGCTTTGATCGTGGCCTTCACGGACTGAGCCGCGACATCAGTATAGTTTTTACCTCCTTCTACCTTATACCAAACTGTATATTCTGCAGCTTCCGTGCCTTTTGGAATAACGTCGGAGTAATCCTCGGCTTCCGCGCTTGTCGTGCTGTACTTCATTATACCGCCGTCTGTTGTACCCTTATTTATAAGCTCCTGTTCGGCGCCTGTGTATGTGAGCTCCTTCGGCGTTGGAGCGGTAACGTTCGGCGTTGCTTTTTTGATTGTAACATCTATCGGGCCCGCAGCTTCAATTCCTTTATAATTATCGTTTTCCTCTACCTTGTACCATACCTGATATGTTTCCGCGTCGGTTCCCTGCGGAACTTCCGTGTTCCAAGCAACATTATTGGTGCTGTACTTAAGCGTGCCGCCCGTTGCCGTGCCGGCGTTAACAAGCGCCTGCGGTGTACTGTTATACGTCAAATTATCCTTCTTTGTCGGAATCTGCGTAATTGTTGATTCCGCTTTTTCGATTGTGACCTCAACCGCCTCGGGGGAAGTATAATCATTATATCCTTCGCGCTGGACCTTTACTTTTACTGCATATGTGCCGGCGTTTGTCGCTTCCGCTTTGTCGGTGAAGCTGTCATTCGATTCGCTTTTCTTCACTACATTATATGTAATTTTGTCTTCCGGTTGATTGCCGGTCACCGTCACAAGTGTCTGCGCTTCGCCTGTATATGGCTTAATATCCGTATTTTTATTTACTTGTATTCCTGTAATCGTCGCTTTTTCGACTGTGCTTGTCGCTTCGGACGTAAGCGAACCGCTGTAATCCTCATCGCCCGCCGTTACAACAACTTTAATCGTCTTGTCTATATCGTCTGCTGTTATTTTATACGTTTTGTCGGTGGCTGTGTCAATATTGGTGTAATCACTGCCGTCATTCGACCTCTGCCACTGATATTTAAGCGTGTCTCGTGCCTCTGCGGGCATAACCCCCGTCACATCAGCCGTAAGTGTTTCTCCGAATGTGGCTGTTCCGCTGATTGTTACCGTGCCGCTGATTTCCTGCGCCTCAAAAGCCGGCACCTCGACCTGCTTCGCTTCGCTAGCAAACGATGTATTCGCCGCCGCCTTTTCACGCACATAATATGTACCCGAGGCAAGCTCAATTTCCGTTGACGATGCGCCAACAGATGTCCAAGGACCGCTTGCCGATGAGCTTGAATACTCATACGACTTACCTATCGAAAAACCGGTAATTTTACCATTACCGTTATGCGTCGTCGGTGCCGTTCCCGTTACGTCCGGCGCCGTCGGGCGCGCGGGAACGGATAATGTATACGCTTCGCTGTCTATGGTGGTTTTGTTATCGCCTTTTTTTACTATTTCAAGCGTCTTTCCGAACCATTCCGCTTTTATATCGGCTTGTTGGCCGGCTATTTCTAATGAAGCCGCTTCGGCGCCGCCATCCTTAATCTTAGCCGTATATTCCCCGCCCTCGACAAATCCCGTCAGCTTTTCGTTGACATAGTCAATCGTAATATTCGGCTTAGTTTCTTGTGTGCCGGTGAATGCCGTAATTGTAAGCGTCTGTTCCGCGCTCACGAATCCGCTTGGAGTAGCTTTTACACGGATTTTATATGTTCCCGGATCAAGTTCATCAATAGTATTACCTTCTACAGCAGTCCAGCTCCCCGCGTCGGGCTCGGACTTTTGATACTCCATTGTACTATCTACACCGGTAATCTTGCCTTTGCCGCTGATTGTCGTCGGATTTTCCGCCTTAGCTGTCGGTGTAGCCGGACGCGCGGGAACGGATAATGTATACGCTTCGCTGTCTGTATAATTGGTTTCATTTTGCGCTTTTCTTACAATGCTCAGTTCGCCTTTACCCATATATGTTTCCGCAGAGGTTGTTTCCGTGCTTGAAACAGTTTCCGATATATCGCTTCCGGTTATGCTGTAGCTTGCGCCGCTGTCAAAGCCGGTCAGTGTTTCATCGGTATAATTGATCTGAATATTAGGCGTATCCTCCTGCTTTTTCGCAATATTCACTGTTATAGGTTCTCCAACAGTGGATTCGGTATATTCTCCACCTTCATCTATAGGCACGGCTTTATAGTATACCTTATACTCGCCCGCATCCGTACCCTTTGCATCATCTTTCCAAGTACCCTGATCCGGAGCCTGATAGTCTGTGCTGTACTGCATCTTGCCGCCTGTAGAAGCTTCGCCCTGCGTTTCAAGCAAATCCTGCTCCCCACCGTTATAAACTAAAGCGGTTTTTCCGGTCGGCGGAGTTGTAACGGTAAGCGCCTCCTCGGCTCCTGCCGGAACGGCGAATGCCGTAAACATACTGATTGTCATCGCAGTCGCTGTTAACATCGATGTTAATTTTTTTAATTTCTGCTTTATCATTTTATGCACTCCTTCTTTAAAATTGCATTCTTAAACTTGCTCAATGTATCATATTAATATTGTAATGTCAATATTATTTTCGGCAGATACTCTGCCTTTCCTATATCATTCTTTTTTATGCGTTGTCTTTTCTTCCGTAATAAAACCTCCTTATATATGCAATAATTATACCCCCCCCCACATAATTTTGTCAATACAATAATTCGTCAAAATATAATCTTTTCGCATTTTCCCGTTTGTTTACCTTGACGGCTTTACCCGACATATTGTCACTCCCCTTTGCTTCAATCAAATTATTATGTCGCCGCGCTTTTATAATTGACATATTGAATATATTTGTTTTTTATGATAGAATATTTATACGAAAGCCGATAGTTGCTAAGGGGATTTTGGCTGAGAGGAGAATGAAAATGCACAGAGAAGTAAAATATTGTGATATTTCGGAAGCGGATGGTGCAAACTGCTGGATTGTAAACCTCCTTCCGTTTAACAAAGCCGAGTGCGGCGATGGTGAAATTTTATCATATCAGCTAAGCTGCATAAAAAACAAAATTTTCGGAATGGGCTGGCAGTCCGAGCATTTGTTTAAAAACCGCAGCGTCTCTCTTAACGAAGAAAACCGTAAAGAATACACAAAATATTACGACGGCGGTTCGGCTATGGAAAACGCGCTTAAAAACTACGCAAACATTAAAGCGGGCGATTTTGTGATGATCCGCATTAAAAATTCCCACGTTTACATAGGAAAGATTTCCGAAAAAGCAAAATACAATTCAAATAATATCGACGAGGCAAACCGCATGTCCTGGTATTGCAGAGTTGAAAGCTGGGCGGAATTTGAAAGCTCGGAAAATTTACCTTCCGAAATCAGAGGACGCCTGTCTCAAAGGCGGCAGCCGACAGTTACGCGCGTGGCTTCATACAGACAAAAGCTACTCATGATTAAAGCTTACCAAACAAAAATTTACGGCAAAAGCACAATACCCACGGTGGTGATCGGCAAGAATAATTTTTGCCGATGTCTGGATTATAAACAGCTCGAAGATTTAGTCTGTATGTACATATATAAAAGAAACAAAAATTATATACTTCTTCCGTCATCGTGTAAAATCAGTCAGCAAAAATACGAATACACTTTTTTAAGTCCCGACGACCATCCGATAAGCTGTCAGGTTAAAAATCAAAGCGAGATAAATATTGACGAATATGTCGGCGATACAGGCTTTAAAAGGATATATATTTTTTCGGGCATATGGTCTGAGGACGCGGTACGTCAAAAGCGCGAGGAATATAAAAAATATACGCATATAGAAATCATTTCGCCTGCCGAACTGTACGATGAACTTAAGGAATTTACCTACCTTCACGAGGCGCTGGGTGATTACTATGAGTTTTCCGAGCCGGATATTACGAACCTTGACACTTTCGCGGCGGATATCACAAAGAACGGTTGGTCTGCTGTTAAGGAACAGGATGAGCTGTCAAAAAATCCCGAAAGCTTCCTCATAAAGGGCGATACAATTTATTTTGGCACTGACAAGCTGTGGTACTGGCAGGAAATCAACGCTCTGTGCAAATCCGCCGGCGACGTATCCGATGAAGCCGTGCGCGCCGTAAAGGAAATAATTGACAAAACTTTAAATAAAAAAAGCTGAAGAAAACGAGGTTTTGAAAATGAACAGAGAAAATAATTACGAATTGCATATCCCCGAGGACAAAGAATATGTTACTGTGTTATCCGAAGGCGATCATGCAATCTCAAGCTACGCATACGACTTGGGTTCGGCAGTAGACGCGGAGCATCGTTCGGATGTCAGAAAAATATATATCCCGAAAAATATACGCATAATAGTGAACAGCCCCAGAAAAAACGGACAGTACAAAAACACCGCTATGGTACAACTATTAAATCTTAAGCAACATACTGA
>CANRJY010000017.1 GCA_947631085.1 uncultured Clostridia bacterium
GCAGCGTTATGTTACAATGTTCTCTCAGGCGTCAAAATCTTTGATTTTGGTAACGCCGTGAGGTTATTATACCATATATTTTTTCTCTCCGCAACGGGAAATTTATAAAATTATACATATTCTTCCGTTTTATTTCACTCACGCCAGCGGTTCGATGCCGTCTCCGCCGCCCCATACGAAAATTTTCTCGTTTTCGCCGCGCGCGAAAGCGCGTGTTTCTCCGGCGGCAAATGTGACATTTTCCACTTTTACGCCCGTCATTCGCCCGTTTTCGTATCCTGCCGTTATCACCGCGGCTTTCCGTTCTTCTGCGGAGTTGTTGCGTATTTCGGTATACGCCGAAGCGGATATTCGGGTTAGATCCTCCGCGCGGGCATAATCCGGAACGGCGTAAAACAAAATACGCGCCGAGCCGTAATCGCTGCTGCCCGAGGAACGACTGTAGCGCAGACTTACCACCTTGTCGGCGACGTTGCCCTCGACCGTGTACACATATGATTCATCAGCGCCCGTCACAAGTCCGACGTGGTTTGATATCCCGTCCCCGTTATTGTCCACAAAAACTATATCCCCCATACGCGCCGCGCGGTTATCAAAGGACTCCGCCCTCAAGCCGAAAGGATTATCTTCCATATTATATGTATCAAACCCGCTCGCAAGTGCGTTTTTACCGATAACGGTATTTAAAATTCCCGCCTCGTTCGCGCACCAGCTTATAAAAATCGCGCACCACGGCGCCGCTTGATCCGCAGAATAAAACCACCTGTTGTATTTCGTGTGCTTACCGTTTCCTGTATAGCCGAGCTGCGATTCGGCAATCTCGACAATTTTCGCCGCCCGATCAACGGCAAGCGCCGGCTGAACCGCCACGCAGACAAAACAGCCCGTCATGATCGCGGCAATAATTTTCCTTTTCATAAAAATCTTCCTTTCGCAGGTTTCTGCTGTAATTTTAGGATAACATACGAATAAGATGTTTGTAAAGATGTAAATTATGTAAACTGATTCATGTGTAAATCATAATTTATGGTCCATACTCTTGACACCGCCTGAAAATTCCTATATAATAGAGAAAAATCACATAAACAGGGGAGCTTTACGGCTGAGAGGAAGGTACGCTTCGACCCGTTGAACCGGCTGACGGATAATGCCGCCTCGGGAATATATCAGGTTATAACGCACTTTCTTTGACGAAGCGCGTTTTATTTTTAGAAAGGATTGGAATTATGGATTACACAACACAGATGGACGCGGCGAAAAAGGGCATAATCACGCCCGAAATGGAAATTGTCGGTGCGAAGGAAAATATTGACATCGAAATTCTGCGCGAGAGAATCGCGCGCGGAACGGTCGTTATTCCCGCGAATAAAAACCATAAGGCGTTAAGCCCCGAGGCGGTCGGTGAGGGAATGAAAACGAAAATCAACGTAAATCTCGGAATTTCCAAGGATTGCACCGACTACGGCATTGAGATGGAAAAAGTAAAGATGGCTGTCGATATGAAAGCCGAGGCGATCATGGATTTGAGCTGCTTCGGCAAGACTCACGAGTTCCGTCAGCAGCTTATAGACACATGTCCCGCGATGATAGGTACTGTGCCGATGTACGACGCGGTCGGCTATCTCGATAAGGAGCTCGCGGAAATCACCGCCGACGAGTTTTTGGAGGTAATCGAAGCACACGCGAAGGAGGGCGTTGACTTCATGACTATCCACGCGGGTATAAACCGCCGCACCGCCTCGATTTTCAAGGAGACAAAGCGCGTTACGAATATAGTATCGCGCGGCGGCTCGCTCATATACGCATGGATGGAAATGACGGGAAACGAAAACCCGTTTTACGAATATTACGACAAGGTTCTCGATATTTTGGCGAAGTACGACGTAACGATAAGTCTCGGCGACGCGTGCCGCCCGGGCTCCACGCACGACTCGACCGACGCGTCGCAGGTCACGGAGCTTGTGGAGCTCGGCATACTCACAAAGCGTGCGTGGGAAAAGAACGTGCAGGTAATGGTCGAAGGTCCCGGGCATATGGCGATCGACGAGATCGCGGCGAATATGAAGCTCGAAAAGCGGCTCTGCCACAACGCGCCGTTTTATGTGCTCGGCCCGCTCGTAACGGACATCGCACCGGGCTACGACCATATAACCTCGGCTATAGGCGGAGCGATCGCCGCGGCAAACGGAGCGGATTTCCTTTGCTATGTCACCCCCGCCGAGCATCTGCGTCTGCCGGACGCGGACGATGTGCGCGAGGGAATAATCGCGTCGAAAATAGCGGCTCACGCGGGCGATATCGCAAAAGGCATACCCGGGGCGAGAGAAATAGACGACAAAATGAGCGACGCGCGCAGACGCGTCTGCTGGGACGAAATGTTCCAATACGCGATAGACCCCGAAAAGCCGAAGCGCTACTATAACGAGCTGCCGCCCGAGGAAAAGCACACCTGCTCGATGTGCGGCAAGATGTGCGCGGCGCGGACAATGAACAAAATCATGGCGGGCGAAAAGGTCGATGTAAAATAGGAGGCGTCTATGAGCAGAATTGACGATTGCACAGCCGAATATAAAGGCTGGATAAACAAGCTCGGCATTTCCACGATATCGGATTTGACAAAAATCACGGAAAACGGCGATACAAGCTGGCTTATAAATGTGAGCGAAACATGGCAGCAGCAGAAAATCGCGGAAATAGCGCTCAAATTAAAGGAGGATATCGCGAAAAAGCGAATTATTCTGATAAGCGGGCCGTCGTCGTCGGGAAAAACGTCGTTTGCGGCAAGGCTCCAGCTTCATTTGCGCGTGCTCGGAATTAAAGCCGTGTCGATTTCTCTCGACGATTACTATATTGAAAAGCCGCTGATGCCGAAAAACAGCGAGGGCAAGCCCGATTACGAAGCGTTTGAATCGATAGACTACGAGCTGTTCAATGAAAACCTGCACGATTTGATAGAGCACGGGAAAGCGACTGTGCCGATTTACGATTTTGACGATCTTACCCCGCCAAAAACGCGCGACATGACGCTCGCGGCGGATGAGGTCATAATCATCGAGGGTATTCACGGGCTAAATCCCAAGCTCACATATAATATTCCCGATGAAAACAAATATAAAATATACTGCACCGCCCTGACGGCGCTTTGTCTCGACGACGGAACGCGCGTGCGCTCGCGTGATAACCGCCTTATGCGGCGCGCAATACGCGATTTCTATTTCAGGGACGCAAGCTTTCAGCTCACATTTGATTTATGGCCGCACGTTGAGGAGGGCGCGGAAAAAAATATTTATCCGTTTACCGACAGCGCGGACGTCATTTTCAATTCGTCGCTTCTGTACGAGCCGTGCGTTTATAAAAAGCACATAAATAAACTGTTTCGAAGGCTGCCAAAGACGCTGCCCGAAAAATATCGGGAGAATATAGAAATTTTAAAAAGGATAGTAGAGCACTGTCCCTCTATCGAGGACGCGCTCACACCGAGAACATCGCTTATACGCGAATTTGTCGGCGGCAGCACACTTTTCTTGTAAGGAGTAATAGAATATGACGATACTTTATGAGGTTCACAGCGGGTTATATGTGAACATGACAAACAAATGCCCGTGCGCGTGCGTTTTCTGCTTAAGACAGACGCGCGACGAGATGGACGAGTCGGGAAGCCTGTGGCTCGAGCGCGAGCCGACGGTCGACGAGGTGATCGCAGAATTTGACAAATTCGATATGAAAAAATATACCGAGCTTGTGTTCTGCGGCTTCGGCGAGCCGACGGAAAGACTGGAGGATTTACTGAAGGTCGCGGCGCATGTTAAAAAAACATACCCCGATCTGCCGATAAGAATCAACACAAATGGCTTGTCCGACTTAATTTACGGCAAGGACACCGCGCCGATGTTCGAGAAGCTCATTGACACGGTTTCAATAAGCCTGAACACGCCGGATAAGGAGCGCTACTACGAGCTTACGCGTAGCAAATTCGGCATTGATTCGTTCGACGCTATGCTGAAATTTGCCGGAAACGTGAAAAAATATGTAAAAAAAGTAATTATGACCACAGTTTCCACCACGCTAACAAAGGACGAGGAAAAGCGCTGCGCGCAGATTTGTGAAAATTTGGGCGTGACCTATCGTATAAGACCTTTCGAATAAAATAAAGGACGGATATCCTCGAAATGGATGTATTCCTCTTGGCATATAAAGGCCGCCTATGGTTTTATTTTACCATAGGCGGCTCCTTTTTTACTGATTCTTTTCACGGAATATGTCCTTTTTCCGATTATTTTAATAATGCTTATGTAGGGATCAGCTTGATTTATCCGCGCTCGTCAAACGGAACGTATTCTCTGCGCTCCGAGACGGGCTTATACGCCGGTCTTATTATTTTGCCGGGATTTATAAGCTCCTCCAAACGGTGCGCCGACCAGCCCGCAATTCTCGAAACGGCGAAAATCGGCGTGTACAGCTCCGTCGGCAGACCGAGCATACTGTAAACGAAGCCCGAATAGAAATCGACGTTCGCGCTTACGCCCTTGTAAATTTTGCGTTCCTTCGCGATAACCTGCGGCGCTAAGCGGTCAATGCTCGCGTAGAGCTTAAATTCGTCCTCGCGTCCCTTTTCCTTCGCAAGCTGCTCGACAAACGATTTGAACACGTTCGCACGCGGATCGCTTAAGGAGTAAACCGCGTGTCCAATACCGTAGATAAGCCCCGTATAATCGAACGCCTCCTTATTGAGCAGCGCCGACAGATATTTCTCTATTTCCTCGTCGTCGTTCCAGTCCTTCACGTTTTTCTTCATGTCCTCTACCATCTCGACGACCTTTATATTCGCGCCGCCGTGACGCGGACCCTTCAGCGATGCGAGCGACGCGGCAACCGCCGAATATGTATCCGTTCCGGTAGATGTAACAACGTGCGTTGTAAACGTCGAGTTATTACCGCCGCCGTGCTCCGCGTGGAGGATAAGCGCCAAATCGAGAACGTGCGCCTCAACCGGAGTATACTTACTGTCGGAGCGGAGCATATGTAAAATATTTTCAGCCGTCGAAAGCTCGCTCTTGGGCGAATGAACAATAAAGCTGCCGTTTTCGAAATAGTAATTAAACGCCTGATATCCGTAAACCGAAAGCAGCGGCATCTGTGCGATAAGCTGTAAGCATTGGCGCAGCACGTTCGGGATTGAAATGTCGTCCGCTCTGTCGTCATATGCGTAAAGAGTTAAAACGCCGCGCGAGAGCATATTCATCATGTTGCGGCTCGGCGCTTTCATTATAATGTCGCGCACAAAGCTGGGCGGGATCGAGCGGTACTCGGCGAGAAGCGCGGTAAATTTTTCAAGCTGCTCCTTGTTCGGAAGCTCCCCGAAAAGCAGTAGGTACGCCGTTTCCTCAAATCCGAAACGCTTGTCCTTCACAACTCCGCGAATAATGTCCTCTATGTTGTAGCCGTGGTAAAAAAGCTTTCCGTCGCACGGAACGGATTTTCCGTCAACGGTTTTCGTCGCGCTGACCTCGCATATTTCGGTGAGCCCCGCGAGCACTCCCTTGCCGTTTATGTCGCGCAGACCGCGTTTTACGTCGTATTCGGTGTACAGCTTCGGATTTATAACCTTATTTTTCTCGCAAAGCTTCGTAAGCTCCAGCACCTCCGGCTTAATTTCCGATGAAATCATCTCATACATATTTACGCCCCCTTTTCAAAATCGGTCTAATATTTAATTCTATGCGTTGATTTTCACAAAAATTACAATTCAATATTATATATTATAGCAAAAAATTAAAAGAAAAGCAATAAAAATTATGTTAACTTATTGTGAACTTTTAAAAAGTGTGGTATACTTAAAAAAATAAAACAAAAAAGGAGAGATTATCATGGTATATGTAATTTTGGCAAACGGATTTGAGGAGGTTGAGGCGATAACCCCGATAGACATCCTGCGCCGCGCCGGAGTTGAGGTCGCGACAGCCGCGCTCGAAGGAAAAACAGTGGTCGGCGCGCATAATATTCCCGTAACCGCAGACATTTCAATCGACGATATCAACGCGGAGAAAATGGATCTGTTAATGCTCCCCGGCGGAGGCGGTCATGTACTTTTGGACAAGTCTGAAAAGGTGGAAAAGCTCATAAACTGCGCGCTTGAAAACGACAAATACATCGCCGCGATCTGCGCCGCGCCGTCGATTTTGGGCAAAAGAGGAATACTCGCGGGCAAAAAAGCGACGTGCTTCCCGGGCTTCGAGCAGTATCTCATCGACGCGGAGGTAGTCCCCGACAAGGCTGTTGTTGACGGCAAAATCATAACAGGCAAGGGCGCGGGCGCGGCTGCCGAGTTCGGCTTCGCGATAACTGAGCTTCTCAAAGACAAAGCCGCGGCGGACGCGCTCAGAAAGACGATGCAGTATGAATAAATCCGAGTTAAGAGAGCAAATGCGCGCAAAACGGCGCGCGCTCACGGCGGCGGAGGTCGCGGAAAAGAGCGCGGCAATATGCGAAAAACTGTTTAATTTGAAGGAATTTAACACAAACGGCGCGGCGGCTGTATATGTGTCGTCGTTTAACGAGCCGCAAACAGACGCGGTAATAAAGCGTCTGCGCGGGGAAGGCAGACGCGCCGCCGTTCCGGTAACGGACGTGCAATCGGGAACGCTGACGCTTGCGGAGATAACCGAAAGCATGAAAAAAGGCGCGTACGGCATACCCGAGCCAACAGAAATTATCCCTGTCAGCATAGAAGAAACAGAAATAATCCTCGTTCCCGGGCTTGCGTTCGACAAAACGGGCGCGAGAATGGGCTTCGGCAAGGGTTATTACGACAAGTTGTTACAGACGGCGAAAGCAACAAAAATCGGCTTGTGCTATGATTTTCAGCTTCTCGAAAAAATCCCGTCCGAGCCGCACGACGTGCCGATGGATGTAATAATCACCGAAAAACGGGTGCAAAGAATAAAAACAATATAAGGAAGGAAAAACCATGCTTTTTGACACACACGCCCACTACACCGACGAGCGTTTCAGAGACGACGTTGATGAAATTTTATCGTCAATGCCCGAGAACAACGTCGGTTTAATAATGAACTCCTGCTCCGACATCCCCGAAATAGACGGAATACTCGCGCTGTGCGAAAAATATCCGTTCATATACGCGTCGATAGGCGTTCACCCGCACGAGGCGGAGCATATGACTGAAAAAGACCTTGACATTCTGCGCGAATACGCGAAAAATCCGAAGGTAAAGGCGATAGGCGAGATCGGGCTTGACTACTATTACGATTTCTCGCCGCGCGATGTTCAAAAGCAGTGGTTCGCGCGCCAGGTCGAGCTTGCGAAGGAGCTGATGCTGCCTGTAATAATCCACGACCGCGACGCGCACAAGGACTGCATGGACATTTTACGCGAGCATAACGTCCGCGAGTGCGGCGGCGTGTTCCACTGCTACGCGGGAAGCGTCGAAATGGCGAGAGAAATACTCGACTGGGGAATGTACATCGCGTTCGGCGGTTCGCTGACGTTCAAAAAATCGGTAAAACCGAAGGAGGTAGCGAAATACGTCCCGCTTGACAGAATAGTAATAGAAACCGACAGCCCGTACCTAACGCCCGAACCGCACCGAGGCAAGCGCAACAGCTCGCTGTATGTGCATTATGTGGCGGAAAAGCTCGCGGAAATTAAGGGATTGTCTATAGAGGAAATCGAAAACGCGACATGGGTGAATGGGAAAAAATTATTCGGAATTTAAAAAGTTTGACTATATTCGGAAAATCCGCGCATAATAAATAAAAAACGGAGGCAATTATGGTATTTACTGTTACATTAAATCCCGCCATAGACTATAAAATGACGGTCGGCGAGTTTAAAATCGGGGCGGTGAACCGCGCTTCGGGCGAAACGCTTACGGCGGGCGGCAAGGGTATAAATGTTTCAAAAATTCTAAACGAGCTTGATGTTGAAAATACGGCTCTCTTTTTCGCGGCGGGGCGCACCGGCGATATGCTCGTCGAGGCTGTTAAAGAGGACGGAATAAACTGCGATTTTATCAGGCTCGACAGCGGTATGACGCGCATTAACGTAAAAATCGGCGCGGCGGAGGAAACCGAAATAAACGGCACCGGACCATCGCCCGCGCAGGACGACGTAAACGCGCTCAAAAACAGGCTCGAAGCGATAAACGACGGCGATACTCTCGTGCTTGCGGGAAGCGTTCCGAAATCACTCGGGACGGACGTATACGCGGATATTCTTGAAGGGCTTAAGAACAGGAAAATAAACATCGTGGTTGACGCTGAAGGCGAGCTTCTGACAAATACGCTTTCGTACAATCCGTTTCTGATAAAGCCGAACATAAACGAGCTTGCGGCGATTTTTGGGAAGAAGCCGGAAACATTGGAGGAAATACAGTCCATGGCGGAAAAGCTCGTCGAGCGCGGCGCAAGGAACGTCCTCGTTTCAATGGGTGCGGACGGAGCGGCGCTTGTCAACGAAAACATCAAGCTGTACCGCGAAGCCCCGAAGGGCAAGGTAATAAGCACGACGGGCTCGGGAGATTCTATGGTCGCGGGATTTATCGCGGGTTTCGGAGAAAAGGGGCATACCGAGGACGGCTTTAAGCTTGGTCTTGCAGCCGGCAGCGCGAGCGCGTTCCGCGCGGGACTTGCCAAGCGGGATGATATTTACGACGTTATAAATAAGATATAAAATAAGACAGCAAACATGAAGTAAAACTCAAGGGTTAGAAAAAATTTAATTTTAAATTAATCGATAATGAGTTCGGTATTATACCGAACTCATTCTGTTTAATTTCATAGATATTATGTCATCTGTTCCCCGCATATCCATTATAACAGAAACCTTTAATTCAAGCGATTACTTTTTGGATCTTTCCTTTTTGTCCATAGAATATGCACATCCGAATATGTCTATCTTTGGGGATGCATATCAGATATCCGTCCTTTTTACTTTATAATATCATATACAAGCGGCAGCTTTTCGGGCGGCGCTTCGGTGATATGCAAAGCGTTCATGAAACGCTGTTCCGCTTCCTTGAGCGGATCCGATTTATTTGTGTAAAGCTCCGCTATCACATCGTTTTCGGATATATAATCACCTGTTTTTTTACGCAGAATTATTCCCGCGCCGCAGTCTATTTTATCGTCCGCCTTCGCTCGTCCGGCTCCGAGGATCATCGCCGCCATGCCGATTTCCTCCGCGTTCATCGCGCCGATATATCCGCTTTTTTCCGCGCGGATCTCATGAATAATTTGCGCTTTCGGAAGCTTTTCCGTGTTTTCCAGCGCCGACGCGTCTCCGCCCTGAGCGGTTATCATTTTGCAAAGCTTTTCAAACGCCGAGCCGTTTTCAATAACTTTTTTTACGTCAGAAACGCACTCGTCATATGCTTTTCCCGAAATATACTCCGCCATATGCGCCGCGAGTATTACACATAATTCATATAAATCATTTTTAACCTGTCCGCACAAAACCGACACAGCCTCCTTCACCTCGAGAGCGTTGCCGACCGCGTTTCCGAGAGGCGCGTCCATGTTCGTTATAAGAGCGGTCACGTTCCTCCCCGCGGATTTTCCTATATCGACCATCGCTTTTGCCAGCTCCCGCGCGGCTTCGGGATTCTTCATAAACGCGCCGCTGCCGCATTTTACGTCGAGAACTATATTTTGAGAGCCCGCCGCGATTTTTTTGCTCATAACGCTCGCCGCGATAAGCGGAATACAATCCACAGTCGCGGTGACGTCGCGGAGCGCGTAAAGCCGCTTGTCAGCCGGAGCCAAGTTCTCCGACTGTCCCGCCACGCATAATCCTATCTCGTTTACCTGCTTTATAAATTCCTCCGGCTCTATTTCCGTTTTAAATCCGGGAATTGATTCAAGCTTATCGATAGTGCCGCCGGTATGACCGAGTCCGCGTCCCGAAAGCTTCGCCGCTTTTCCGCCCAAAGCCGCCGCTATCGGCGCGATGATAAGCGTGGTCTTGTCGCCCACGCCTCCCGTGCTGTGCTTATCGACGGTTACGCCGTTAATCCCCGACAAATCCATCATATCACCCGAGCGCGCCATCGCCAAAGTGAGCTCGGCTGTCTCGCGCGCCGTCATGCCGCGGAAAAACACCGCCATCAAAAACGCGGTTATCTGATAATCGGGAATTGATTTATCCGTCACGCCGCGCACAAGCTCGTTTATTTCGCTTTCGTCAAGCTCGCCCCCGTTTCGCTTTTTCAAAATTATATCGTACATTCTCATGATAAATTTTCCTTTCCGAATGAACTCGGGAGCAGCTCGCCGAGCGTCGTTTTCTTGTATTCCCCGTTCTCTTTGATCGTAATGATCATAAAATCCTCACCGCAGAACTCGCTAAGCGCCTGACGGCATACACCGCACGGATAACAAAAATCCGTGAAATCTCCGTCCCTTCCGCCGACTACCGCCATCGCCTTAAATTCCCGCTCGCCCTCGCTTACCGCTTTGAAAAACGCGGTACGCTCGGCGCAGTTCGCAACGGAATAAGCGGCGTTTTCTATGTTGCAGCCTGTGTAAATTTTCCCGTCCTTCGTCAGAAGCGCCGCGCCGACGGTAAAGCCTGAATATGGCGAATACGAATTTTCAGCCGCTTTCTTCGCGGCTTCTGTAAGCTTCTCAATCATTTTTCATTTCCTCTAAAAAACTCTTTCCCTCGATTTGCGCGTCGATCCCGAAAATATCCGCTATCGTTTTTCCTATGTCCGCAAAGCTTTCGAGCGTACCGAGATTTACGGGCTTTATTTTTTTGCCGTACGCGATGATAAACGTGTACTCGCGCGAGTGGTCGGTGCTCGGAGTGGCGGGGTCGCAGCCGTGGTCGGAAGTAATCATAAGTATATCGTCCTTCCCGAGCTTTTCTGTAAACGATGGCAGCCAATTATCAAATTCGGCGAGCGCCGCCGCATAGCCGTCAACGTCGTTGCGGTGACCGTATAGCATATCGAAATCAACGAGATTCACAAAGCACAGCCCGTCAAAATTTCTGCCCGCCAAAGCGAGAGTTTTCTCTGTTCCGTCGGTATTTCCGACGGTCGTGATTTTTTCCGTAACGCCTTTACCGCCGAAAATATCCGAAATTTTCCCGACCGCGATAACGTCCTTGCCGTTATTTTTGAGTATATCGAGAAGCGTGTCCTTCGGCGGCTCGAGTGAAAAATCATGTCTTTTCGCTGTCCGAGTGAAATTGCCCGCCTCTCCTATAAACGGACGGGCGATAACGCGTCCCACGCCGTGCTCGCCCGTTAAAATTTTCCTCGCAATACGACAATATTCATACAGCTGCTCGACCGAAACAACATCCTCGTGCGCCGCGATTTGAAAAACGCTGTCAGCGCTGGTGTAGACGATAAGCGCGCCCGTTTCCATATGCTCCGCGCCGTAGTCCTTTATAACCTCGGTGCCGGAATACGGCTTGTTGCAAAGCGTTTTGCGCCCTGTTTGCTTTTCAAATTCCGCTATGACTTCATCGGGAAAGCCGCACGGATATGTCGGCATCGGTTTTTCCGAAACAAGACCGCATATTTCCCAATGACCCGTTGTCGTGTCCTTGCCCTTCGATTTTTCCATGCATCTGCCGAATGCCGCTGTCGGCGCGGGATCATCGGGTAAAAAATCCACTCCGTCTATATTGAAAAGTCCCGTTTTCGCGAGATTTGGAAGCTTGAATTTTTCAGACTTCGACACTGATTTTAACGTATTGCTCCCCGCGTCGCCGTAGGCAGCCGCATCGGGAAGCTCGCCAATGCCGAAGCTGTCGAGAACTATTAAAAATACACGCATAGCTTATACCTCCGCGGCTGTTTCAAGAGCAAGCTTCATCATTTGGGTAAAAGATTTTTCACGTTCCTCGCTTGATGTTTCGGCGCCCCTTAAAGGGCAATCCGAAATCGTGCATATCGCAAGCGCGTTTTTTCCCGACCGCGCCGCGTTCATATAAAGCGCAGCCGCTTCCATTTCAACAGCCAAAACGCCCATTTTCCGCCACTTTTTCAGAGCGTCCGCGTCGTCGTCATAGAATGTGTCGGATGAATACAGATTTCCGACATGCAGCTTAATTCCCAATTTTTCGCTTATTTCATCGCATTTTTTCAAAAGCGAATAGCTTGCCGTCGGAGCATATGTTCCGGTAAGTCCGTACTGCGTCA
Source organism: uncultured Clostridia bacterium (assembly GCA_947631085.1). Lineage (GTDB taxonomy): Bacteria > Bacillota > Clostridia > UBA1381 > UBA1381 > CANQXJ01. The sequence continues at coordinate 12,170 of CANRJY010000017.1, forward strand.
TATACGCCGAATTTGTGCAAGCGCCTATTCCGGCTACGATATCGTATAAATTCAAATTATCCGCGAGCGCTCCCGCCGAGCCGACGCGGATTATGTTTTCCACGCCGAAAAAGTTAAACAGCTCATAGCTGTAGATACCTATCGACGGCATACCCATGCCGCTTGCCATAACGGAAACGGCTTTGCCGTTATACTCGCCCGTGTAGCCCTGCACGCCGCGCACATTATTCACAAGCTTCGCGTTTTTTAAGAAATTTTCCGCGATGAATTTCGAACGCAGCGGGTCGCCTGGCATCAATACGGTTTTCGCAAAATCGCCTTTTTCCGCGTTAATATGAGGTGTCGCCATTTTAATTGCCTCCCTTGATAATTTTTACTATTCTGCTCGTACCTAATCTGTCCACGCCTGATTCTATAAATTTTTCCGCGTCCGCGAGCGATGAGATCCCGCCCGCCGCTTTGATTTTTACATTCGGAGCGACGTGCTTTTTGAAAAGGGTAATATCTTCAAAAGTCGCGCCGCCGGTTGAAAATCCCGTTGACGTCTTGATAAAATCCGCGCCCGATTCGGACACGATTTCACACATTTTTATCTTTTCCTCATCGGTCAGCAGACATGTTTCGATTATTACCTTTAATATTTTATCGCCGCAGACGTCCTTCAAAGCGCGTATCTCGTCAAGAATCAAATCGTATTTTTTATCCTTGAGCCAACCTAAATTTATCACCATATCGCATTCGTCCGCGCCGTTTTCCAAAGCGTCCCTTGTTTCGGCGATTTTCGCCGCCGTTGTGTTATAGCCGTTGGGAAAGCCTATTACGGTGCAGATTTTGACCCGTCCCTTTGCGTATTCCGCCGTGCTCTTCACATATGAGGGCGGTATGCAGACCGACGCGGTTTTATATTTTATCCCGTCGTCGCAGATTGCTTTTATTTCCTTCCACCCCGCCGTCTGCGAGAGCAGCGTGTGGTCCACTTTTTTTAAAATTTCATTTATATCCATTTTTTTATACCCTTTCATATTTATATAAAAATTATATAATAAACCGAGGAAAAAATCAATATAAGTGTTTCAAGAAATTACTTGATATATCATTAAAAATATATTATACTTATAACGGAGGTGCGTGTAATGACCGTGTACGATATTTTTCATATTCTGAGTGAAAGCAAGCTCATAAAATCAGCCTTAATTCTCGTTTTGGCAATAATAATAAACTACGTTTTCAGATTTGCCATAAACGCGTTTGTAAAACGGGTGGAAAATCATAATCCGGAAAACGCGCCGAAAATGCACACTCTGTTTTCTATCATGCGCACATCGGTTATGATTTTGATTTATTTCACAGCCGCCGTTTTTATATTCCAGATACTTTTCGATACCGACGCGGCTACCATTGTCACCGCCACCGGAATTGTCGGCGTGGTGATAGGCTTCGGCGCGCAGAGTATAGTTAAGGACTCGATAAGCGGGTTTTTCATATTGCTTGAAAACCAATACGCCGTGGATGATCTTGTTACGGTCGAAAACTTTACGGGTTATGTTGAATCGGTAACCATACGCACCACAGTTATACGCAATTTTGAAGGAGACAGGCTCATAATACCGAACGGAAACATGACGCAGATTATAAATCACAACCGCGACGACAAGCGAGTGCTTTTAAACGTACATATTTCCTATGACGAGTCCGTTGACAAGGCTTTCGCGGTTATCCGCACGGCGTTGGAAAAAGCAAGCCGCGAGGTCGTGGGATTGGTCGGAGTGCCGGAGCTTTTGGGAGTGACTGAACTCGGTCCGATAGCGGTAAAAATACTTATACTCGCCCACTGTGAAACGGGAGCTCAATATGAGGTGGAACGCGCCGTTTTGAAACGGATAAAGGACGCTTTTGATGAAAATAAAATAAAAATGCCGATGATGGAGAAAACAGATGAATCTGCCCGATAAATTTACACAGCGAATGAAAAATATGCTCGGCGGCGAATTTGACGAATTTATTGCCGCCTTTGAAAACGCGCCGATAAATTACGGAATACGCGTAAACACGCTTAAAGAAGGAGCAAAAGAGGCTGTATTGTCAAAATTTAGAAATTTGGAGCGCATACCGTGGTGCGGAAACGGATTTTACGCGGATAAATCTGTAATTTCCGGAACGCATCCTTTTCATATCGCGGGACTTTTTTATTTTCAGGAGCCGTCGGCGATGGCGGTCGTCGAAGGACTCCCAATCGAAAAGGGTGATTTTGTACTCGATTTATGCGCCGCTCCCGGGGGAAAATCAACGCAAACGGCGGCAAAGCTCGGAAATACGGGACTTCTCGTATCAAATGAAATAATAAAAAAACGCGCGGATATTTTGTCCGAAAATATCGAGCGCATGGGAATAAAAAACGCGGTGATAACAAACGAAACACCGCAGAGACTGGCTGAAAAATATCCTGATTTTTTCGATAAAATAATAGTTGACGCGCCCTGCTCGGGCGAAGGAATGTTTCGGAAGGAACCGCAGGCAATTACGGAATGGAGTATTGAGCATACGATATCGTGCGCCGCGCGGCAGAAAAATATTCTCGACAGCGCCGTAAAAATGCTGAAATCCGGCGGTTATATCATATATTCGACCTGCACCTTCTCCCCCGAGGAAAATGAAAAAATTGCCGCGTATTTGATTGAAAATCACGGCATGGAGCTTGTAGAAATGAAAGAGCTTTCCATGCTTGACAACGGAAGAACGGAATGGTCTGAAAGTGATTACGATATGGCAAAAACGCGCCGCATCTTTCCTCACAAACAAAACGGCGAGGGACATTTTATCGCACTTTTTAAAAAAAGAGGTGAAAAAACGGAACGCAAAACCGAAAAAAATAAATCGTGTCAAGCCGAAAAAGAAGCGGTTAAAATGTTTAAAGATTTTGAAGCGAAGTATCTTAACACGGATATAAACGGCGATTTCTGTCTTTTCGGCGAAAGACTTTATTTAAAACCCGAAGGGATAAACATAGACAAAATAAAAGTAGTCCGCTGCGGACTGTTTCTCGGAGAATGTAAAAAAAATCGTTTTGAACCGTCTCACGCGCTCGCGCTCGCTTTGGAAAAAAATGATTTTAAAAATTATGTAAACCTTAAATCGGATGACAGCAATTTAAAAAAATATCTTCACGGAGATGTTATAAGCTGTGACAGGTCGGGTTGGTGCGCCGTTTTGGCTGAAAATTATCCGATAGGATGGGGAAAAGCGTCGGGCGGAGTTTTAAAAAATCATTTTCCGAAAAAATTGAGAATAAAATAAGGGAGCGATTTTATCGCTCCCTTGATTTTTAATTATTATTCCTTTGAAAGAAATTTGTAAACCACAGCAGCTATTGCCGCGCCCAATAACGGCGCCACAATAAACAGCCATACCTGCGAAATCGCGGTGGAGTCCGAAATAGCGTTAAGGATCGCCGGACCGAGGCTCCTCGCCGGATTTACCGAGGTTCCCGTAAACGGAACGCCGAAAATGTGAACCAAAGTAAGAGTAAGACCTATAACAAGACCTGTTACAGGAGTGAACTCGCCCTTTGATGTAACACCGAGAATGGCAAGGATAAATACAAATGTAAGAACGACCTCAACAAGGAAGCACTGTCCCATATTCGCGCCTATAGCGCTCGCTTCGCCGAAACCATTTGTTCCCAGCGACGCGCTCGAGCCGAGTATCAACACAAGAATAGCAGCTCCGGCAATCGCGCCGAGAACCTGAGACGCTACATAAATTCCGAACTCTTTCGCGCTCATTTTGCCTGAGATGAGCATAGCGAGCGATACAGCGGGATTTATGTGACAGCCTGATATATTACCTATCGAATAAGCCATAGCCACAATTACGAGACCGAATGCAAAAGCTATAAGAAGCGTTGTCACAGCGAGCGGAATGGCAAAACCCGATAATTCCGCAAGCGTGTTTGCCGCTACGGCACTGCCGCATCCGAAAATTACAAGAACAGCAGTTCCTATAAATTCAGCAATACTTTTCTTTAACATAAAATTTCCTCCTTTTTGTATAGAAACTTATTTTTATAGTAATTATATAATAACACATTTTTCCAAAAATTTCAATATTTTTTACAAAAATAAAATAAATTTCTATAAAAAAATGTACAATATTATATAATCAAGCCTCCGTTGGGGCTTATAATCTGTCCCGTAATAAAGTCAGCGTCTTTTGAAGCGAGATAAAGAGCGAGACGCGCTGTTTCCCGCGCCGTTCCGAAACGCGAAAGAGGAGTTTCATCGCAAAGCTCTTTTCTTGTTTCGTCGTCGAGATGAGAGTTCATATCCGTGTCAATGACGCCCGGGGCTATGCAGTTAACATTTATACCTGATAATCCGAGTTCCTTCGCCAAAGCCTTCGTAAATCCTATAACCGCCGCTTTTGACGCGCTGTAATGCACCTCGCAGCTCGCGCCCGATATTCCCCAAACGGAGGAAAAATTTATTATTTTTCCGCTTTTTTTGTAAATCATATCGGGCAGAACGGCTTTTGTGACAAGGAACATACCCTTCATATTTATATTGAACATCCTGTCCCAGTCATCTTCGGTAATATCCGAAAAGAGCTTTTGCTCGGCTATTCCCGCATTATTTACAAGAACGTCTATTTTTCCGTATTCATGTATTTTTTCTATCATACGAGAAACATCAGCCGAATTTGATATATCCGCCTTTATCATGACGCAGCCCGTCCGCTCGCGCAGAGCTTCGGCGGCTTCCCCGCTTTTATTGTAATTTAAAAATACTCTGTATCCGTTCTTGGAAAATTCTTCTACGCACGCCGCTCCGATCCCGCGGCTGCCTCCGGTAATCAATACGTTTTTCATGTTTCCTCCTTTTTAACTTAAGCTCTATAAGCTTATTTTACCTTATTAAGAAAAAAATCTCAACTGTTTTTAGTTTTTTCTTGATTATTTTGTTAAAATTTGATATTATATGATAGGATAGAAATTTTATAGTCAATAATAATACAGGGAGGAAAAATATGGACGTAAATCAAATATGGACAAGCGTGCTCCAAAGCATGGAAAATAATATAAATTCCACCGTCGGCTACAAAATACATGTAAAAGACGCGGTTACCCCTGTTTTATTTGAAAATTCGGTTTTTCTGATAGCCGTACCTATGTCTATAAACAAAAATATGATAGAATTCAGATATAAAAAAGACATTGAAGCCGCGCTCGAAAGAATAACCGGTAAAAAAATAAATCTGAGCGTAATGGTTTCAGAGCACACCGACGCAGAAAAAATAATAGAACAAAAAAACACGCCTGAAATATCGAGCGAACAATTCGGGCTGGACATGGTAAATCCGAAATATACCTTTGAAAACTTCGTAATAGGCTCGTCAAACGAGTACGCGACAGCCGCGGCAATAAGCGCTACGGAACAGCCGGGATATATATATAATCCTCTGTTTCTGTACGGAAATTCGGGACTCGGAAAAACTCATCTGATGCATGCTATGGGAAACAGGATAAAGGAAAACCATCCCGATTTCAATATAATATATGTAACAAGTGAATTTTTCACAAATGAATTTATAGCGTCGCTTAAAGAGTTCACCACAGCTGAATTTAGAAAAAAATACAGAGCCGCCGATGTGCTGCTTGTGGATGACGTACAGTTTCTTGAAACAAAAGAAGCAACTCAAGAGGAATTTTTCCATACATTCAATGATCTCTACAGTCTGAACAAGCAAATAGTTCTTACGAGCGACAGAAAGCCGAGCGATCTGACAGTATTGGAAGAAAGACTTAGGACACGTTTTTCTCAGGGACTTATAATAGATATAACCATTCCAAACTATGAAACAAGAATGGCTATCCTTCAGAAAAAAGCCGAATTTCAAAATACTGTCATTTCGGAAGAGGTTCTCGGATATATAGCCGACAGAATAAAATCTAATATAAGAGAACTCGAAGGGGCGCTTCTCAAAATAATATCTATGTCGGAAATGTCTCACAGAGAAATCAATATAGAACTGGCGGAAGAGGTTTTAAAATCAATACTTCCGAAAGACGGAATAGTAAAAATAACTCCCGACAAAATCATGGATAAGGTATCCGTTTACTATAAAATCACAAAAGATGATCTTAAAGGAAAAATCAAAACAAAAAATATATCCGTTCCGAGACAGGTGGCGATGTATTTATGCAAAAAGCTTACGGATATGAATTATTCGATGATAGGAAACGTATTCGGCGGCAAGGACAGAACAACGGTTCTTCATAACGTAAATAAAATAGAAAAGGAAATGGAAAGCAACGAAGCACTCAAATCCGATATAAAATATATAATAAAGGATTTGGAATCTATATAAACGTTAATAAAAGCGTTGATAAATTGTTGATTAATTTTTTACCTAAAAATAATTCCTTAAATATATAAATTATCAACACACGGAATGAATATCCAAATGGATAAAATATCAAGCTTTAATGAGGACAAACCGTACTTATCTATGAAATCAACGCCATTACTGCTACTGCTGTTTATAAATAATATATTATATATAAATATATAACGGAAAAAAAAAATTAAAAAGTGAACAAATTTATTAACAAGGAGAATAGAAAATGAAATTAATATGTGATAAAAATCAGCTTTCGGAAATAATAAACACGGTTCAAAAGGCTATTTCGGTCAAAACAACCATGCCTATCCTCGAGTGTATTAAAATAGACGCCGAAGGAGACGGAAACGTCGTGATTACCGGAAACAACATAGACTTATGCATAGAATACAACACAAAATGTCAGGTCAGCGAAGGCGGAACGATAGCTCTCGCGTCTAAAATGTTCGGAGAAATTATCCGCAGGCTTCCCGACGGAAATGTGAGCATAAATGTAAACGAGGATAATAATGTAACAAAAATAAAGAGCGGAGCAAGCGAATTTAATATTCAGGGTCTTTCGGCGAATGAATATCCCGCTCCGCCCATTCTTGACGAGCTTTTCAGATTTACCCTAACTCAGAACAGTCTTAAAAAGCTTATAAGAAAAACTATTTCCTTTGTTGCTGTAAACGAGGGAAAGAAGCCGGTTCTGACAGGCGCGTTGTTTGAAATAAAAAATAATTATCTGAATGTTGTGGCGTCGGACGGACACAGACTTGCCGTTGTTAAGGAGGAGCTTAAGGAAACCGTGGATGACGCTAAGTTTGTAATTCCCGGGGCTACTCTCAGAGAGCTTATAAAAATATTGAAGGACGAGGACGATAAGGTTTCCGTTATAGTTTCCGACAGACATGTTTTGTTCGATTTCGGAAGCTTCCAGGTATATACGCGTCTGCTCGACGGAGATTTTCTTAAATATGATGCTATAATATCGGCTGTCAATACTATAAATGTGATCGCCGATAAGCGCGGAATAATGGAAAGTCTTGAACGCGCCATGCTTCTTATAAACGACGATATATCAGCGCGTTCCGAAAACAAAGTGCCGGTAAGATTTAATATAGCGTATGACAAGATAGATGTTTCGTGTATTACGGGCCGCGGTCAGGTAAACGATACTGTAAATGTCCAGCTTGACGGAGGGGAGCTTATTATAGGATTTAACTGTAGCTTTCTTCTCGACGCTCTTTCGGCTTGCGATGAGGATAGAGTAAAAATGGAATTTTCCGCGCCTACAAGCGGATGCTTTATAAGAAGCGCGGATGAAAACAATGATAATTATGTTTATATGGTGCTTCCGATAAGACTTTACAATTAAGGTGATATTATGGAAATTAAAAAGCTTGTTAATCATTATACGGATGAAAATACTTATATAGTTTACGATGAGAACACAAAAAACGGTCTTGTCATAGATCCCGGGTATGATTACAGAGGAATTTTAAAATCGGCGGATGAAGACAATATAAAAATAAAATATGTTCTTATAACTCACTGCCATTATGATCATATTTCGGATCTCGAGCCTTTGAGAAAAGCGGCGGGAGCTCTTCTTGTTTCGGGCGACAAGGGAAGCATCAACGTTACCGATCCCGATATAAATCTTACATATTCGGGGCTCGGAAAAGCTATAAGCGCGAAAAAATCGGATATAGTTTTAAAAGACGGCGAAGAGCTTGATATGGACTCGATAAAAATAAAATGCATATATACTCCCGGGCATACCAACTGCGGCGTTTGCTATTTGATGGATAACCATATTTTTGTCGGAGACACGTTGTTTTTGAGAAACTGCGGAAGATGGGACTTGCCGACCGGCGATGAAATGACGCTCAGAAAATCTATAAAGGAAAAGCTGTATACTCTTCCCGATGATATAACGGTCCACTGCGGCCACGGCAACGATACTAATATAGGATATGAAAAAAAGTTTAATTTTTATGTAAAGGGTTAAATTATGCTTATAATTCAGAACGGTTATAAATGTGATTATGAAATGAAGCTCTTTTACGGATTTTTTTTCGATAAGAACGAGGATATTTCCGTATATTCGAATTTTGAGTATAAAGACGGAATAATAAACGTATATACGGAAATTATATGTTTCGGAAAAGCCTTTTTTGAGGATTATTATTTTCCGTTTGATATTAACGGAAAAAGCAAGGGACTTATAAAAAAGGTTTTTACAGCCGCCTGCACGAAATCGTTTTGCCACGCTGCCGGAAAAATCAGAAAAATCAATCTTCCCTGGGGAGTTATGTGCGGAATAAGACCTGCTAAAAATGTGCGTGGTCTTTTGGAGGAAGGATTTAACAAAGAGGAAGCGTATAAATTTTTAAAAGAGGTTTATGAGGTAAGCGATGAGAAGCTTGAGCTTGCTTTTAAGGTGGCGGAAAATGAAAAAATAATACTTTCCGAAATAGGAAGAAATTCCGTGGGCATATATATAGGGATACCGTTTTGTCCCACAAGATGTTTGTATTGTTCGTTTGTATCATCGGATATGAGGATAAGCGGCAAGTATATGGATGAATTTACGGACAAGCTCGTAAAGGAAATAGAAAAAACCGCCGAAATAATAAACAAGATGGGCGCGTATGTTGAAAGTATCTATATAGGAGGAGGAACTCCCACATCGCTTTCGGCGGAGCAGCTTAAGAAGATTTTTGACGCTGTAAAAAGCAGTTTTGATTTATCGCGCTTAAAGGAATACACTCTTGAAGCGGGGCGCTCCGATACTATAACGAGAAAAAAACTTGAAGAAGCAAAAAAAGGCGGAGTTGACAGAATAAGCATAAATCCGCAGACGATGAACGACATAACCCTTAAAAAAGTGGGAAGGGCTCACGATTCCGAAATGTTTAAGGATTGCTTTAAAATTGCCCGCGAAGTCGGATTTAAAATAATAAATACGGATCTGATAGCCGGACTTCCCGATGAGACTCCGGAAATGTTCAAATACAGCCTCGATGAAGTGATAAAGCTAAATCCCGAAAATATAACCGTTCATTCAATGTGCGTAAAGCGCGCCGCGTCGCTCAGAATGACCGATACACGTCTTACCGAGGCAAAGCAAATGAACGAAATGCTTTCTTATACGCAGAAACGTATGGCTGAGGAAAATTATATTCCGTATTATATGTACCGTCAAAAAAATATTTCGGGAAATCTTGAAAATGTGGGCTATTCAAAAGAAGGCTGCATGAGTGCGTACAACATAAGCATAATGGAGGAAAAACAAACCATAATCGCTCTCGGCGGCGGCGGTTCCACAAAAATTGTTATGGGAGACAGAATAGAACGAATTTTTAATTTTAAAAATCCCGACGAATATATAAAAAGATTTGATGAAATTTTAAAGAAAAAGAATGAAATATTGGAAATATTGAGGAAAGGGGGCGTATACATTGGCTGACAGCGCAGTTATAAACAAAATTTTCGGCGAATATGAGGGATTGAGAATGAAGGCTGACGCCGAGAGAAAAAGACGCATAAACGAAGTTTACGAAAAATTTCCGCGCATTAAGGAAATTGACAAGGAAATATATAATTTGGGAGCCGATAACGTAATTTCAATAATGAAATCGCCTCAAAGTGCCGATGAGCTTAATAATAAATTAAAAAAATCTCTTAAAAAGCTGAAAGAGGAAAAGGAAAAAATAATAGAGGAAAATAATATTCCCGCCGATTATGACAAATATAAATACGCCTGTGAGATATGCGGCGATACGGGTTACACGGAGGACGGAAAAAAATGCGTGTGCTTAAAGCAGAAGCTTATAAATGAGGCGTATTCGCGTTCAAATCTCGGAAAAATCCTTCAAAAGCAGAATTTTGACACGTTTACTTTCGAATACTATTCAAAAGAAAAGGTTGAAGGTCACGAGCTTTCGCCGTATGCGAATATGGTGAAAATATATGACAAATGCAAAAGCTTTTGCGATAATTTTGATAATATGGAAAAAGGTTTGTTGTTTTACGGCTCCCCGGGACTCGGAAAAACATTCCTTTCAAGCTGCATCGCAAAGGATCTGATGGATAAAGGCAAGACGGTCATTTATACGCGTGCGACAAAATTGTTTTCCTTATACGAGGAATATCGTTTCGGGAAAAGCGACAATAAAGAAGCGATAGACGATATATACAACGCCGATTTGCTTATTATAGACGATCTCGGCTCCGAAATGCAGAGCAAAAATAATTTTTCGTTTTTATTTGACGTGATTTGTGAGCGCATGGCGGAGGGTAAAAAAATAATAATCAATACAAATCTGAACATCGCGGAACTGGAAAAAGTGTACAGCACAAGATTTACGTCGCGTATATACGAATTTTTCCTTCCCCTGAGATTTTACGGAAGGGATATACGCATACAAAAGATGGTGAAATCATAAAAAACGAGCGGCATAGCCGCCCGCCGTATAAAATTTATTGATTTGAGCCGTTGTCATCGCCGTCAAACACGTCGCCGACAGCGTCTCCTGCGCCTTCGATAACATCCTCGGCGCCTCTGCCTATACCCTCGGCGGCTTCGCCTACGCCTCTGCCGGCGTCCTCGATTGCGTCGCCCACACCGTTTTCCGCGTTTTCAACAGCGTTTCCGGCTCCGTTTTCGGCATTTTCGATATCATTTCCGATATTGTCTTTGTCCGCCGAATTATCTTTTTTCGGAGCGACCGTGTAAGACGCGGCTGTATTTTCATGCTCAACCGTTTTATCGTGATTTCTTTGAGCTGAGCAGCCTGTGAACATTGAAATAACAATAAGGCTTAATAAAACTGCTTTTAGTCTGTTCATTTTATGTTTCCTCCATGATTGTTGGTTTATTTTATACGCAGATAGTATTTGCAGAAATAAAAAAATTATAAGTTTTTTTATATTTTTATAAAAAAAAGTGGAACAAAATATGAAATTTTACGTCTAATATAGTGTAAAGCCAAAAAACAGACAAATTTTTTGGAAATTTAAACTATGTATAAAAGAAAAGGAGAAAAATTATGAAAAAAGGAATTTTACTTACGATATTGACTGCCGCGTTAGCCGCGGCTCCGCTGATGGCTTGTGCTGAGGTAGGCGGAACTGTCACAAAATCAGCTCCGGACGACGCGCAGATTCAAACTATGCCCCAGGGAACACCGGCGTATGTACGGCATGACGCAGAGGTCAAGGAAATCGCCGACGGAAGCATCGCGCTCAATATCGGCGAGGAGCTTCCCGAAACGGCGACGGTCGACGAAAACACGATTATTTTTACCGCTTCGGGCGATGTGACGAACATTTCGGCGGTAAAGGCGGGAGAAAAGGTATCGGTATTCGTTGACGCGGACGCGCCTGTACCCGCGATTTATCCGGCTCAGTATCCGGCTTCGTATGTTGTTATTGGCGACGGAGAAAATTACGCGGGCGTTGATATCGACGTTTATAACGAAAGCGACTCTCTCGGAATGTTTTTAAACGGGAAAAAGGATCTGGCGATAAATACGGACGATAATTCGACTATTATCCCCGCCGACGGAACAAAAATCAATATTAATTACAATATGCTGGTCGGCTGCGAGCTTGCGGTATTCTACAGCAAGGTGACAATGAGCATACCCGCTCAGACGTACCCCGATAAAATCGTCGTTCTTTCAAGACCCGATTTTGCCGAGATAAGCAATCCGACAGATGTTATTAACACAGCCGCGGCTTATGTGAGAAAGGACGCGGAGGTTTTAAGCGCGTCAAAGAGTGAGGAAAACGGAATTGAGGTTAAAACTCTTGAGGTCAAGGACGACAGCGAAAGCGAGCCTTACAGAATTAATGTAACAAATGCGGCAGTTCTCGATAACAGAGGAAATTTTGTTGATATTTTTGATGAAAATTTCCACAATGTTAAGATTTCCGCGTTCATAGACGCGAACTCGCCCGCTCCCGCTATAAATCCTCCGTTATACTATGCGGATGTTGTTATTGTAAATAAGGACGGCACCGAAGGTAATTATGATGTTGACGTTTACACGAAGGGTGAGGAAGAAGGCTCATATGTGAATTCGGCAAACAGCCTTGTGTTGAACACAAGCGAAAGCACGAGCATAGTTCCGTCAAATGCTACTAAAATTCGTATCGACTATACCGATTTGGACAGAAGAAAGCTTGTTGTATTCTATACAAACTCAACAAGAAGCATTCCCGCGCAGACAAATCCCGATAAGATAGTTGCTCTTGTATCCGGTGATATCATGGAACCGCAAAAGGGCGACGGATATTTGAACGATGTGTTCTATGAGGTTGTAAAAACCGCTACGGGAAGCGAATATGACCCCGATGTAAAGCTCACGCGCGGCATGATGGTAAACGCGCTTGCGAATCTCGCGAACGCTCCGAAGGACGGCAAAACCGATAATTACACTGACGTTGACGCGAACGCTTACTACGCTCCGTATGTTGCATGGGCTACGGAAAACGGCATGATAAACGGCTTCGGAGACGGCACATTCCGTCCCGACGACGCTATAACGCGCGAGCAGGCGGCGAAAGTTATAAAGAATTATTTCGATTATAAGGGCGACGGTCCCGTTGGAGCATGGGCTATTCGTATGAGCTATGCGGATATGGCTGAAATTTCCGATTGGGCGAGCGAAGGAGTTATGTTCTGCACAATGAACGAAATTATGCAGGGCAGAGATAACGGAGAATTTGATCCGCAGGCGAATATAACATGCGGCGAATTTGCGCTAATGCTGGACAGAATAAAGAATAAATAAAAAAGAGCCTTACGGCTCTTTTTTTTATACAAATCTGAATATATCCCTGTATTTTGATTTAATGACGTTTAATCCGGTTCCCTTCAGAACGCTTTCGAAAATATCCATCGAGACTGTTTCCGTCGGATAGTGTCCCGCGTCGATTATACATATTCCCGCTTCCACGTTTTCTATCGTCTCATGATATTTCATGTCTCCTGTAATGATCGCCTCACAGCCCTTTTTCATCGCTGTGGGAATGACCTCCGAGCAGCTTCCGGAAGCGACCGCCAATGTCTCTATTATCGTGTCGGGTCTGCCGGATATTCTCACATGCGGAGTATTCAATTTATTTTTCGTAATTTCCGCAAGCTCTGCCAGCGTGACGGGTTTTTTTAGTTTTCCGTATCTGCCTAAGCCCGCTTTCGGATTTTCCGCGTTCGGCTCCAAAACGTCCGTATCCTTTAATCCGAACAGCTTCGCGAGAGCGTCGTTTATGCCGCCCTTTGCCGAGTCGAGATTTGTGTGAGCCGCGAAAACGGCAATATCGTTTTCTATAAGCAGCTTCAGCATCTTGCCTGTGGGAGTGCCGTAATCTATGCGTTTTATGCCGCCGAAAAGTATCGGATGATGCGACACTATCATATCTGCGCCCACCTTTACCGCTTCTTTTGCGACTGCGAGATTTGTATCGAGCGTCACAAGTACAGTTTTTACCTGCTTTTCACTGCTGCCGCAAAGAAGCCCTACGTTATCATAGCTTTCCGCAAGCTCCGGCGGGAACAGCTTTTCTATTCTTTTCGCTATATCATTTACCTTCATATTTTTTCATATCCTTTAACCATAATTTATATTGTTCGAGCTTTTTTATGTCCTCCGCGTCCCGTTCCGCGGAATTTTCAAGCCCCTTTACGACCTTTTCAAACTCGCGCTTTTTCTTCTCGTAAAATTTACGGAAATTCCTGTGACTCGTAAGATACGGCGGAATATGGTAATCCACGTCATTTTCAAATTCCGCGCTTTTCCCGTTTTTCACAAGCAGAAGATTATACACCTTAAAGCCCTCGATGGAAATATCCTCATCATATATCGTAAAACCGTTTGAAATCAGATATTTTCTGAGCTCGTACTGTGAGTTCATCGGCTGTAAAACAAGCTTGGACGCCCTTGCCTTGTCCTCGTCCGAGGCGATTATATCGCGTATCAGCTCGCCGCCCATTCCGGCTATTATAACAGTGTCCACCTCGTTCTTTTCAAGAACGGAAAGTCCGCTTCCGAGTCTCACTTCTATCCGGTCGCCGAGACCGTATTTTTCTATGTTTGCTTTTGCAATTTCAGCCGGACCTTCGCGCACGTCCGAGGCGATGACGCGCTTTGCCTTTTTGTCCTTTATAAGTCTGATCGGCACATACGCGTGATCGGTTCCTATATCGGCTGCGGTATTTGCGTCCACGCGGTCGAGGATAGCTCTCAGTCTTGGAGTAATCATTTTTTCTCCTTGGATTTATTCATTATTTTGCCCGAATTTATACTTATCCATGAGGTTGTCAACAGCCGTGAATAACTTTTATATGTCTAACATGCCCATAAAATCTACGTTTTTTAAGTGTTTTCACACCCTATGGGGAGCAAATGTCAACAAAAATGGCAATTATTTCTAAATAAATATGTAAACCTTGGAAAATGGCGTAAAAAGCGGATTTCGAAAATATGTTAACCGATCCGCAAAGTGTGAACAACTTCGTGGATAAAGTGGATAACTTGCTCAAAAATCAAGTTTTTACGCCCTTTTTCCGTGGATAAGTCATTTTTTCGCGCGTTTATAAGTAGAAATTGTATTTTTATTCGTTTACATAATATATTGAATATATGTCTACTTATTTTATCACGTCGGTACCCATGTACTTAACAAGTTCATCGGGAACAGTAACGCTTCCGTCGGCGTTCTGGAAGTTTTCGAGGATTGCCGCGACCGTTCTTCCCACAGCCAGTCCCGAGCCGTTCAGGGTATGAACATACCGCGCTTTATCCTTGGGATTGTCTTTAAAGCGGATATTCGCGCGGCGCGCCTGATAGTCCTCGAAGTTGGAGCATGAGGAAATTTCGACGTATCTGCCGTAGCTGGGCATCCATACCTCAAGGTCGTACGTCTTTGCGGATGAGAAGCCGAGATCACCCGTTGACAGGCATACAACTCTGTACGGAAGTCCGAGCTTCTGCAGAAGCTTTTCCGCGTCGTTTGTGAGCTTTTCAAGTTCCTCGTAGCTGTTCTCGGGTCTTGCGAATTTAACAAGCTCGACCTTGTTGAACTGATGCTGGCGGATAAGTCCGCGCGTGTCGCGTCCCGCGCTTCCCGCTTCGGCTCTGAAGCAAGCGGAATACGCGGTGTATTTTATCGGAAGCTTTGTTCCGTCGAGAATTTCGTCTCTGTGAAGATTTGTAACGGGGACTTCCGCCGTCGGAATCAGGAAGAAGCCGTTGTTTGTTACCTTGAACGCGTCCTCCTCAAATTTCGGGAGCTGACCCGTTCCCGTCATGGACGCGCGATTTACCATATACGGCGGCTGAATTTCGGTGTAGCCCGATTCCTCCGTGTTCGTGTTCAGGAAGAACTGGATAACGGCTCTTTCGAGCTTCGCGCCGAGCCCCTTGTAGACTGTGAAACGTGTTCCCGCGATTTTCGTGCCGCGCTCGAAATCGAGTATGTCAAGATCCGTGCCGATATCCCAATGCGCCTTTGGCTCGAAGTCAAATTCTCTCGGCGTTCCGAATTTGCGTATTTCTTCGTTTTCCGTGTCGTCCTTGCCTACGGGAACGCTGTCGTTGGGGATATTCGGGATGCTCAGCATATAGTTTCTGAGCTGCTCGTCGATCTCGCGTACCTTATCGTCATCGACCTTTATCTCGTTGCTCAATTCCTTCATTTCCGCGAAAATCGGGGCGGTGTCCTCGCCCGCCTTTTTCATCTGCGGTATTTTTTTGCTTATTTCGTTTTGCTTCGCCTTTTTCTGCTCGACCTCGCTTAAGAGTTCCCTACGCTTCGCGTCAAACTCTATCGCGGGGGTTATATCCAACGGATTATTGCGGTTTTTGAGAGCCTCTCTTATTTTGTCGGGTTCCTGTCTTAAAATTTTGATGTCTAACATGTTATTTACCTTCCTTATTCAAGTTTTTCTTTTATTGAGTTATAAAGTATTCTTTGATCCTCGGTGAGCGTATTTTCGTCTATTTTTTCAAGCGCCGCCAAAGCCTGCTCGTCGTTTCCGACATACATATAGCCGTTCGCGCTCATAAGGATATCGTTTGTGGTTTTATATTTGTTCAGATTTTGAACGTCCAGGTTCAGTCTGTTGATTTCTTCTGTTTGAAGTTCGAGCTGACCTTTTATCTCATTGTTTTCCTCGATAAGCAGTCTGTTTTCCTCGCTGAGAACCGACGCTCTTTCCGCGATGCCGGTCTGCTCGGTCTGCGGCTCGGCGCTCGCCGTTGTCTCGGGGATATTCGGTTGATTGCGCTTTATGTTGCTCTGACCGAAAAACGCGAGTATTATCAACACTATCGCCACAAGGAATATAAGACCCGTATAGAGGAAAAGAGATTTGTTATCGTTATTATTCTTCGAATTCTTTGTCGTTTCCGCCATCTTCATCAACCTTCTTTATACTCGTTTTCGCCTTTTCGAGCGCGTCCTTTTCCTCTCTCAGCAGCTTCACGTTTGAAGCACCGTTTACAACCTCGCGCACATATGTATTGCAGGAGTTGTGTCCGTAAAGCGATGTGAAAATCACGCCGTCGTTGTTGCCGTTTAAAATTGCGAGCGCGAAGCTCAGATTTCCCTTTACGTCGTCATAAGCGTCAAAATTCACGATTCCGATTTTTTTAAGCGAGATGTTCGAATCGTTTTCGCAGTTCGTGAGCCGCGAAAGAAGTACGGTATCGGTGGAATTTGTGATTGTTTTCGACAGGTCGTCGACCTTATCGTAATAATCTTTAAGAGCCGTAATTATATCACCGTCTTCGGAATAGTCCATGAGAGTGTTGATTTTTGAAGTGTTGATCAAATTCATTATAAAGCATACCACAATCAAGGCTATGATTATGCCGAATGCCGCTAAAAGTAAAATGTTGTTGTTCATTTTTATACCTCCTGTATATTCATAAATCCGAGCAGTCTTTCAAGGTCGTCGTTTCCGTAATACTCTATTTCTATTTTTCCTTTTTTTGCCGTGTGCGTGATTTTCACGCGCGTGCCGAGCCGCGATGAAAGCATATCCTGTATGCGCTCTATTTCAATATCGCCGGTGTTTTGCTGTTTTTTCCGTCGCTGAGGAGTTTTTTTGCTGATTTGCTTTGAGAGCGCCTCCGCCTGCCGGACGTTGAGTCCGTCGCTGATAATGCGTTTGGCGAGCGCCAATCGGGCTTCGCTGCTTTCGACCGCCAAAATTGCCCGCGCGTGTCCGCTCGATATCTCGCCGTCTATGAGAAGCTTTTGAATTTGTTCGTCCAAAGACAGCAGCCTAAGAGAATTTGCGATTGCGCTTCTGCTTTTGCCGACGCGCTGACTTACAAGCTCCTGCGTGAAGCTGTAATCATCCAAAAGAGCCTGATATCCGAGCGCCTCCTCTATTGGGTTCAGATCCTCGCGCTGCAGATTTTCTATAAGCGCGATCTCGGCTGCCTGCTCATCCGAATAATCCCGTATCACAGCCGGAATTTCCTTAAGTCCCGCTTTTTTGCAAGCGCGCCAGCGGCGCTCTCCGGCAACTATTCTGTACATTCCCTTATCCGCGGGAGTTACGATTATCGGCTGTATAAGACCGTGCTTTTTTATCGAGTCGGCAAGCTCGCCGAGCTTTTCGCCGTCGAAGCTTTTTCGCGGCTGATTTCTGTTCGGCTCTACCGACGAAAGCTTAAGCGTGATCACCCCGTTTTCGGAAAAATTTTCCTTAATATTATTGTCACCGAGCATTATATCTAAACCTCTACCCAGTCCATGTTTTGCCACCTGCATCACTCCTTTTGGAAAAAATTGTAAATCAATTTGCTTTTATAACTTCCTTCGCCAATGACATATACGCGTCCGCTCCCTTTGAAGTTCGGTCGTAATTTATGATAGGCTCGCCGAAGCTCGGCGCCTCGCTCAGCCGCACGTTGCGCGGTATTACGGTTTTGTAGACTTTATCTGGAAAATATTTTTTTACCTCGTCGAGAACCTGTATGGAAAGGTTTGTCCTGCCGTCGTACATGGTCGCGAGCACGCCCTCTATCTCT
Organism: uncultured Clostridia bacterium; assembly: GCA_947631085.1. Lineage (GTDB taxonomy): Bacteria > Bacillota > Clostridia > UBA1381 > UBA1381 > CANQXJ01. Next base: position 30,604 of record CANRJY010000017.1, read on the forward strand.
ATTTTCGGATTAAAAGATTTTTTGATTTTTCGTATTGTGCCGATTAATTGGCTCAAGCCCTCGAGAGCGTAATATTCGCATTGTATGGGGATGAGCACCGAGTCCGCCGCGGTGAGGATGTTGATCGTCATCATTCCGAGAGACGGCGGAGAGTCGATTATAATGTAATCGTACTCGTTTCTTATTTTTTTGAGCCTGTCTTTGAGGAAAAATTCGCGCTTGTCCTCCGACGCGAGCTCTATTTCGGCGGCGGATAAATCGGACGATGACGGGATTATGTACATATAATTATACCTTGTTTTGATAACGGCTCCGCCCGCGTCTGTCTTATCGGCAAGGCAGTCGTATATCGAAAAGCTGTAATCCCTTTTCTCGATTCCGAATCCGCTTGTCGCATTGCATTGAGGGTCGCAGTCGATAAGAAGCGTCTTTTTCCCCTCGCTTGCAAGACACGACGAAAGATTTACGGAGGTGGTGGTTTTTCCCACGCCGCCCTTTTGGTTTGTAACCGCGATAATTTTTGCCATGTGTTTCTCCTTTATTTGTTTAAATTGTGATTTAGCGGTGTATTGTAATGTGCCGCACAAACCCCTCCGACGCCTATGGCGCCACCTCCCCTAGTAGGGGAGGCTTACACATTTGGCTCTCCTACTAGGGGAGCTGTCAGCGAAGCTGACTGAGGGGTTTATTCCACTAAATCATAATTTTCATTCCAACAACATCTATTATACCATAAAATTTTTATTTGTAAATGTTTCATGTGAAACATTTTTAAAATGAAACAATAATGTAATCTTTTTATGCATAAAATTATAAATTTCAGCGACAATAAACACAAAGACAAAATAAAGGAAATTTATAAAGGACGATCATTCCATGAATATATTCGAAAGAGCGAAATCCGCATTCGTGCCGTCATACAGACCCGAGAGCGAATTTGCGCTTACTCCCGACAAAAATAAAATAGAATACGATGTGCGAGAGGAAAAGGAGGAAGAGGCTCCCGCGAGAGTTTCGCAAAGCATCGAGGAAAACCTCGCGTATATAAAAAAACGCTTTTCGTACCCGCTGAACAACGATGTGGTGATACGCGAGCTGCGCATGAAGCAAGGCAGACGCGCATTTTTGATATTCATTGACGGAATGGCGGACACTATGGCACTTGACGGCTATGTAATAGAAAGTCTGCTGCAGATACCGTATTTTGCGGATGGGGAAATCTATAAATACGAGGATGAGATCGCGGAGCGCTTTATCGCCCATTCGCAGGCGAGCGCCACGGAGGACATGGAAGCCATAATTGAGGAAATAAATTTTGGGGGCTGCGGCGTTTTCATTGACGGATTTAAAAAAGGTGTATCGCTCGACATCCGAAACTGGGGACACCGTCAGATCGACAGACCGGAAACGGAGCAGACCATCTACGGCCCTCAGGAGGGCTTCGCGGAGATGCTCCGAAACAACAGCGCGCTTGTGAGAAAAATACTCAAAACCGAAAAGCTTATATCGGAGGGCGTAAAAATAGGCGCCGTGAGCAAAACGCGAGGCGTGCTTATGTATATATCGGATATTGCCAATGACAGCCTGGTAAACGAGGCGCGCCGCAGGATAAATTCTATTTCGACGGACTATATAATCGCCATAGAGGAGGTAATGCAGTTTCTCGAGGAGAGCACCTTTGCCGCCACGACGCAGATAATGTCAACGGAGCGCCCCGACAAGGTGGCGCGCGCTCTTGTTGAGGGCAGAGTCGTGCTTCTTTTGAACGGCAGCCCGCGCGCGCTGATTTTCCCGACTACTGCGTTCGAGCTTACACATTCCGTATCGGATGATTATCTGCGCGTGCCGTATGCCAATATGAGCCGGATCATACGGCTTATAGCTATTTTTATGTCGATACTGCTTCCGGGGCTTTATCTTGCCACGACACTGTTTCATCAGGAGGTAATACCGACTTATCTGCTGTATTCGATAAGCGCGTCGCGTGAAAATGTTCCGTTTCCAAGCATAATCGAGCTTATTTTAATGGATCTGTCGTTTGAAATGATAAGAGAGGCGGGAATACGCATGCCGAATCCGATAGGCTCGACGCTTGGTATAGTGGGCGGCCTTATTCTCGGTCAGGCGGCGGTGTCGGCGAGAATAGTGAGCCCGATAATGATAATAGTGATAGCGATAACAGGTATAGGCTCATTCGCAACGGTGGACTATTCTTTAAGTTGGAGCTATAGAATGCTGAGGCTTATATTCGTGGCGTTAGGCTCCTTAATGGGATATTACGGCATCGCGATAGGCATTTTTGTTTATTCACTCATTATGGGCAAGCGAAAAAGCTTCGGAGTTCCGTTTTTACAGCCGCTGCCGAAGGCGCTCAGCCGCCATATGAGCGGAGCGCTGTTCGTGAACGCGATTTGGAGAAGAGAAAAACGTCCGTCGTATCTGTATACAAAGGACGATAAAGAGGAACAGAAAATAAGCCGTAAATGGAAAATAAAATAACGTGTCCGGAGGAAAGCGGGAATAAATATGCTTAGAAAAAAAGAGCTTACAAGTATCATAATCAATGCGATTCACACGAAAATGCTGCTGACATATCCGCGCAGCGTCATTCTGAACAGCGGAAACGCCGCGTGGATACAGCTTTTATATAATTTTGCCGTCGCGCTGGTTATATTTTTTGTCACGATCACCGCCTACAGGGGCAAGCGCGGACTGATAGAGCTTGCCGATATTTTGGGCGGGAAAGCGCTGAGGATAGTCACAGGCGTGTTGATCGCGGTAATACTGACGCTTAATTTTGTGAGCATTATCAGAATTTTTCCGGAAACGGTGAAAATCGTGCTGCTTCAGGACGCGCGCCTTGAGCTGATAACGGCGATTTTTGTCATAGCGATAATTATCGGCGCGTACGCCGGAATTGAGTCGATCGCGCGCGTGCATTATCTCTTTCTGCCGATAGCGGGCGTGATGCTTTTCGTGTTTCTGATAATGCTGCTGCCGTATTACGATATGGACAATATCATGCCGATTTTCGGCAACGGTGCGAAAAGCATATTTTTAAGCGGATTCAATTCCATATCTCTCTTTTCGGATATGCTGCTTTTATATGTACTCGTTCCGTACGCGCAAAATCTCGACGAGGTCAAGCAGAGCGGCACAAAGGGCATTCTTATCGGCGGCGGAGTGTCGGTCATAATAATTTTGGCATATTGCCTGACGCATCCCTATCCTGTTTCGGGCGAATTTATGGTTCCCGTATACCAAATGGCGAGAATGATACATCTTAGCAGCTTTTTCAGCCGTTTTGAGCCGTTTTTCCAATTTGTGTGGACAATACTGATCCTGCTTTATTCGTCGCTTTACGTTTACGTTATTTCCTGTGTATGGCAGACGACATTCAGGTTAAAGTATGAAAAGCCCCTTATAATCCCGATCGCGCTTATCTGCTGCGAGATAGCCATGCTGCCGGAATCTGTGATAAACGGCATAGAAATTCAGCATAAAATAAGCATATCGGCGTATCCGCTCTCATTCGCCGTACCGCTTGTGTACGCGCTGCTCTCCGGCAGAAGAAATTAAAATGTTTCACATGAAACATTTTATAAGCGAGGTTTAAAATTATGAAATTTATAAAAATATATCCTGTGATTTTTCTTATCCTGCTTTTGTCGGGCTGCTTCGGAAAGGAGCCCAACGACATTTCATACGCAATAGCGATAGGATTCGACAAGGCGGCGGACGAGGAAAATTACAATATAACCTTACAGTTCGCAAAGCCCACGCAGATAAGCGGCGGGGACTCGGAAAAGGGCGGCTCGGCAAGCCCGCAGATAGTGGAGGATGTCACCGTGGAAGCGCCCACGCTGTATTCGGCGGTAAATCTCGCGGACAGTATCGTAAGCAAGCACTTTTTCCTGTCGCATGTAAATTTGATTGTTTTTTCGAAGGAGGTCGCGGAGGAAGGCATAGGAGATATAATGGAGACGCTGTCGCGCAGCTATGATATCCGCCCGAATGTGTATATGGCGGTCGCGCTGGAGGGCGCGCATAAATATCTCAGCGAGATAAAGCCCGTGCTTGAGGTGAACCCGTCGAAATATTATCAGCTTACCTATGAGGCAAACGGCGCGGGAGGGTTGCCGAAAAGCATAATCGAGGAATTTTATTTCATGGAAAACCTGCCCGATGTGGACAGTGTCATTCCTATTGCCGGAGTCATGAAAACGTCGGACGACGAAACTGAAGAGCCAGAAAGCGGCGATTCGGAGCGGCAAGACGGCGGGGAGGAGCAGGAGACCGAAAAAAATCTGCTCCAGCCGCGGGCGCCCGTTAACAATGAGGGATTTGAATTTAAAATAAAGGAATATATAGCCGGAGAAGTCGCGCTTAACGAAACAAACAAAAGCGAGTCTATGGGTATGGCGGTGTTTAAAAAGGACAAAATGGTGGGTGTGTTCAGCGGTATCGAAAGCGAGCTTTACAATATAATGTCGGGAGAACACCGCGATTTATTTATAAGCTTTGAGGGAATGTCAAATCAGCCCGTAACAGTTTTGCTCCGCGACGCCAAAAGTCCGAGGATAAACGTCGATATTAAAAACAAAAGGGTCGATATGCGCTTGTATCTCGAGTCGGATCTGTATTCCATTCCGACAGAGGACAGGGTAGAGGAATATGTGGACAAATTCGAAATGAAAGCCGCTGAGGATATTGAAAAGGCGTGCAAAAAGCTTATAAAAACAGCTTTTTCGGAATATGACGCGGATATTCTCGGTTTTACGCGCAAAGCAAAAAGGAAGTTTTTGACATATCACGATTTCATAGACAGTAATATCGCGGAGGATATAAAAAATTACGACGTGGATATAAGCGTTGATTTCAGCGTAAGGCGGACGGGACTTATAATAAGCGGAGAGGGAAATATGTAAAATGCTGGATTTTCTGTTTTTTGCGGCGGCGTTTGTTTACGGTGTCAGAACGGCGGTTTACGGGATAAGCGTCATAAGGGAAAAGAATTATTCGGGCGGAGCGGGTCTTTTCGCGCTCTCGCTCCTTACCTTTGCGGCGGCGTATATCAGCGCGGCGGAGTTTTTTAGATAAAATACTTGTAATTTTCTTCCGAAACCAGTATAATGATATAGTAGGGTATCGCGGAAAGGAAATGAAACGGGTGAATATTAACAGAGATAGCGCGTGTTTCTTTACGGGACACAGACGGCTGCCTCAAAACCGGCTTGAACGGATAAAGCGGCTTTTGAAATTAAAAATAAAGGATATGATTGAATACAGGGGCGTGGATCGCTTTATCGCGGGCGGCGCTCTCGGGTTTGACACGCTCGCCGCGCAGACGGTGATAGATTTAAAGCCGGAATACCCGAATGTTAAGCTGTATCTGTATCTGCCCTGCTTTAATCAAAGCGAGCGCTGGAATGACGCGGATAAATATAAATGGCACATGATGATGACGAAGGTCGATGATTATATTTATATCACACAGGGAAATTACACGAGCGACTGCATGAGAAAGCGGAATTTCAAAATGGCTGACGACGCGGCAAACTGTATCGCGTACTGCGTTCTGTCAAAAAGCGGAACCGGCGCAACGCTGGTGTACGCCGAGCGGCGCGGCTGCCTCATCGACAATATCGCCGACGATATTTACAGCGAGATATGAGGCGGCGGACGATGAGGCAAATTCATACTATAGAACCGGTTTTTGACAAAAATTCCCGTATCCTTATTTTGGGCAGCTTCCCGTCCGTAAAATCACGGGAAACGCGGTTTTTCTACGGTCACCCGCAAAATCGCTTTTGGAAAACGCTCGCGGCTGTCACGGGCGGCGAATGTCCCGTTACGGTCGGGGAAAAGAAGAAATTTTTGCTCGATAACCGCATAGCGGTTTGGGACGTGATAAAAAGCTGCGATATAGAAGGCTCGTCCGACAGCTCGATCAAGAATGTTATCGCGAACGATTTTGACGGGATATTCAAAACGGCGGATATACGCGCCGTTTACGCGAACGGGACGGCGTCGTATAATTTATACAGAAAATACTGCGAAAAAAAGACAGGCAGAGAGATTGTAAAGCTGCCTTCGACAAGCCCCGCGAACGCGGGATATTCGCTTGAAAGACTTATCGCGTGTTGGAGCGTAATAAAAGGAGAACTTATATGAACTGCGAGGACTGCATGAACTATTATTATGATGAGGAATACGACTGTTACGCGTGCGCGATGGATCTCGATCAGGACGAGGCGGAATATTTTATAAGCGCAAAGCGGCAGTGTCCGTATTTTCGTTTCGGAGACGATTACACGATTGTAAAAAAACAAAATTAGGAGGATCAAATATGACGTTACAGGAAATTATAGACTCGAGCAATCACATAGTGTTTTTCGGCGGCGCGGGAGTTTCGACCGAGAGCGGCATACCGGACTTCCGCAGCGTGGACGGGCTGTATAATCAAAAATACGACTATCCGCCCGAAGTGATTTTATCGCACACATTTTTTGTCAATAATACGGAAGAATTTTACAGATTTTACCGCGACAAAATGCTGTACCTCGACGCGAAGCCGAACGCCGCCCACGAGACGCTTGCGAAGCTCGAGAAAAAGGGCAAGCTCAAGGCTGTTATAACTCAAAACATAGACGGTCTGCATCAGGCGGCGGGCAGCAACAAGGTTTTTGAGCTTCACGGAAGCGTTTTGAGAAACTACTGCATGAAATGTGGAAAGTTTCACGGCGTCGAAGCGGTTTTAAATTCGGAGGGCGTGCCGCGCTGCTCCTGCGGCGGAATTATAAAGCCCGACGTTGTGCTGTATGAGGAGCCGCTTGACGAATACATAATGAAAATGGCGGCGGCGCATGTGCAGGCGGCGGACGCGCTTATCGTCGGCGGGACAAGCTTGAGCGTCTATCCCGCGGCGGGATTTGTTTACCAATATATGGGAAACAAGCTGGTGCTTATAAACAAGTCGAGAACGCCGATGGACTCGCAGGCGGCGCTTGTTATCAACGACAGCATAGGAAAGGTTCTCGGAGAGCTGAAAATATGAAGAAAAATACGTTTGAGATAATTTACGAGCAGGTATGCCGTATCCCGCACGGCAAGGTCGCGACCTACGGCATGATTGCCATGCTTGCGGGCAATCCGCGCTGGTCGAGAGTCGTGGGCTACGCGCTCCACGTCAATCCGCGCCCGGGGGAAATACCGTGTCATAGGGTCGTGAACCGTTTCGGCGGCTTATCGTCCGCGTTCGCGTTCGGCGGCTGCGGAATGCACCGCGCGCTTTTGGAGAAGGAGGGCGTGGAATTTACCGAGGACGGAAATGTTGATATGGAGCGTTTTTTGTGGGACGGAAAATAAAAACAGCGGTTTTGAGCCGCTGTTTTTTTATAAGACGTGATAATGGGGGATTATATCCTCGTATGTGCCGTCTTTCATCAGAAAACCGTTGGGGATTACGCCGAGGCGCACAAATCCGAGCTTTTCGTAAAGCGCGAGAGCGGGAGCGTTCGATTTTACCACCGCGTTGAACTGTAAAATCCCGAAGCCCAGCTCCTTTGCCTTTTCGAGACAGTGCTTTACGAGTATTTCGCCTATGTGCCGTCCGCGCATATCCGATTTTACCGCGTAGCTCGCGTTTGAGATGTGTCCGCAGCGTCCGACGTTATTCGGATGGAGAATATACAGTCCCGCTATTTCGCCGCTTTGTACATCGTACGCGAGTCCCGTAAACGACTGACTTTCAAAAAATTCCGTTCCGGTCTTTATCGTTAGCGGCTCGGTTTGCGGAAACGCCGCGCCGTCCTCGACCACTTCGTTCCATATCGCTATAGCCGGCTCTATGTCCGCGCGCGTAAATTCCTTTACTTTGATGTTCATTTTACAAGCTCCTTTGCCGCCTTGCCGCTCATGTGCTCGATCGTCATTTCAAGCATGCACAGCGGCGCGTATTCCGCGTCTATCATTTTGTTCCTGTGCTCCGCGCTGTCGTCGGGATAATATTTTTTCGCGAGGATCTCGATCGCTCCGTGCTTTTCGCTCTCGTCCATGATTCGGATTTTGCCGAAAACTATCGCGCTTTTGAAATATGTCGTGTATTCCTCTTTTACGACGTTATCGCGGTCAATAACGCAGAACGACGCTTTCGGGTCGTTTCGCAGCGCGTCGAGTTTGTGACCGGATCTCGCGCAGTGAAAATATATTTTCCCGCCCGAGTAAACATAGCTTAGCGGCACCGCGTACGGATAGCCGCCGTCGCCCGAAACGGCGAGCACGCCGGACGTGCCGCGCTCGAGTATTTCAGCAGTTTCCGCGTCGGAAAGCAGCTGATTTTTTCTTCGCATTTCCCTGAACATTTTTTACCTCCTAAATCGCGGGACGCCGTATTCGGCGCCCCGTTTAATATCTTAAAATATATCCTTTTTCTTCTTTATGTAGCGTCTTATCAAAATCGCCAGCGAGAGCGCCACGCACAGCGCCATGAACATCGGCACTATCCATATGTTCGGCGTGTATTCCTCGGCTGATTTCAGCTCCGTCCAAAGATTTTGCATTTTCTGATTTGCCTCGTCCGAGAGATTTTTGAAAACCTCGGTTTTTTCCTCCAAAAATTCATCGTCGGGATAAGATATACCGTCGTTTTTCACGTCGTCGTCGATAAGCTCGTAGGTCGCCTGGTTCGGCGTGGAATAATCTATATAATCCGCGACCGCGTACGCGATATCGGGCTCGCACATAAAGTTTATGTACATTTCAGCCGCTTGTTTATGCCGCGCGCCCTTCGGTATGCACATCGCGTCAAAGAACAGATTTGTTCCCTGCTCCGGTATTACGAAGCTGAGATGGTCGTATTCCTCCATCAGCATCACCGCGTCGCCCGCGTAATACGGAGCGAGCAGCGCCTCGCCGGCGCCCATTTTATCATAAATCTCGTCCATGACATACGCCTGCACGAGCTTTTTCTGCTCCTCCAGCTTTTCCGCGACGGCTTCGAGTTCCGCGTCGTCCTCGGTATTGAGCGAATAACCGAGCAGTATCTCCCCTATCGCGAACGCGTCGCGGGGGTTGTCGAACATTAGGATATTGTCGGCGTATTTTTCGTCCCACAGCGTTTCCCAGCCTATATTTGCCGCTTCCTCCTCGGTAAACGCGGTATTGTCGTAGAGTATGCCGACCGTTCCCCACGAGTACGGCACGGAATAAACGGAACCCGGGTCGTATTCGGGGTCGGTGAACTTATCCATTATGTTTTTAAAATTCGGGATATTGCTCTTGTCTATCGGCTCGAGCATATTTTCCTTGATCATGCGCGAAATCATGTAATCCGACGGGATGATCATATCGTACGACGCGCCGCCGCTTTTCAGCTTCGCGTACATTTCCTCGTTCGTCGCGAAGGTCGTGTAGTTGACCTTTATTCCCGTAAGTCTTGTGAACTCCGCGTTTACGTCGGGTACTCCCTCCTCGTTGCCTACGGGGATATATTCGCCCCACGCGTATACGTTTAATGTTATATCCTCGTCCTTTAAAGCCGAGTAATATGCCGTGTCCCTTTTGAAAATCTTCGTTTCCTCTTCCTCCGGCTCCTCCGCTATATGCGAGCAGGCGCAGGTGAAAAGGACGGCGAGAGCGGCGGCAAGCATTAGAAATTTTTTCATTTTACAACACCCCGCTTTCTCAAATTGCGGCGTTCTATTATGTTCTTTGTCACGATCACCACAACGACGACAATGAAAATAATCGTCGAAAGCGCGTTGATTTCGGGGCTTATCTTGCGGCGCGTCATGGAATATATAGTTATCGGGAGCGTCTGTGTTGTGCCGCTCGTGAAATAGCTGACAACGAAATCATCGAGCGAGAACGTGAACGCCATAAGAAATCCCGATATGACCCCGGGCATGATCTCCGGCAGCACCGCCTTGAAAAACGCCGAAAGCGGTCCGCAGCCCAAATCCTGAGCCGCTTCGTATAAATTCGGATCCATTTGGCGGAATTTCGGCATTATGTTAAGTATTACATAAGGCACGTCAAACGTGATATGCGCGAGTATGAGCGTAACGTAGCCGAACTCGAAATGCATACGCGCCGCGAAAAACACAAACAGCAGCATCAGCGAAACGCCCGTTACTATTTCGGGGTTTATAATCGGCATATTTGTGACGTTCATCACTACCGCACGGGGTACCTTTTTCATGTTGTTTATTCCTATCGCCGCGGCTGTGCCGAGTATCGTCGAGCATACCGACGCTGCTACGGCGACGATTATGGTGTTCAAGAGAGAGCGCATTATGAGCCGGTTATTGAACAGCCTGACATACCAGTCAAACGTGAAGCCGCTCAGTATCGTATGGCTTTTCGTGGTGTTGAACGAAAACACGATAAGCACGAAAATCGGCGCGTACAAAAACAGCATCACAAGCGCGAGGTACAATTTTGACAGTTTTTTCATTATCGCACCTCCCCTTACATAAGCACGGTGTCCTCGTCATCAAACTGATTGAGAATAACCATGATGAGCAGGACGATAACCATCAGCACGAGCGACATCGCCGCGCCGAGGTTCGGATTGTAGGAGTTGCCCAGGAACTGCATTTCGATGAGGTCGCCGATAAGCAGATTTCCGCCGCCGCCGAGCATACGCGAAATGATAAACGTGCTTATCGCCGGCACGAAAACCATTGTAATGCCCGACATAACTCCGGGCAGGCTCAGCGGCATTACTATCTTGACGACAGTTTGGAAGCTGCTGCAGCCCAAATCGTGAGCCGCGTCTATAATGCTTTTGTCGATCTTCACGATAACATTGTACACCGGCAGTATCATAAACGGCAGATAGTCGTACACCATGCCGAGTATGACCGCGCCCTGCGTGTTCAGAAGCCTGTACGGTCCTAAGCCGAACAGTCCCAGAAAGCTGTTTATCAGCCCGTTGTTTCCGAGAATCGTCATCCACGCGTAGGTTCGCAGAAGGAAGTTCATCCACATCGGAAGCATTACTATCATAAGCACGGTGCTTTGATAGCTTACGTCTATCCGCGAAAGGATCATCGCGACAGGATACGCGATAATGATACATACGACCGTCGCGACAGCCGCGAGCCATACGGAGCGGATAAAAATATTCGTATACTGCGCCACGTTCGCGACGTACTGCATCGTAAAATTGCCGTCGCCGTCGGTAAACGCGAAGTATGCCACCATCAGCAGCGGCACTACTATAAATACAGCCGAAAACAGGAGATACGGCATGGAAATTATTCTTTTCATTGCTTTCCCTCCCGTTTGCGCATTATATGTATGTCGTCGGGTCCGAACGAAAGACCGACGTTTTTACCGACCTCCGCAGCTTTTGTCGAGTGAACGAGCCAGCGGTTGTCGTATGCCTCAATGCTCATCTCGTAATGCACGCCTTTAAACGTCACCGACTTTACAACGCCCGTGATTTTCGCGTTTTCGGGCGCTGTGATGTCCACGTCCTCGGGGCGGATCACCACGTCGACGTCGGTGTTGTTCCCGAAGCCGCTGTCCACACATTCAAATTCCTGTCCGCTTATTTCAACGAGACAGTCTTTTATCATTTTTCCGTCTATGATATTGCTCTCGCCGATAAAGTCCGCGACAAACGCGTTTATCGGCTCGTTATATATATCCACAGGCGAGCCTATCTGCTGAATATTTCCGTCCTTCATTACAACGACGGTGTCGCTCATTGTGAGCGCCTCCTCCTGGTCGTGAGTGACGTAAATAAACGTTATTTCAAGGCTTTTCTGTATACGTTTGAGTTCTGTCTGCATTTCCTTTCGAAGCTTTAAATCGAGCGCGCCCAAGGGCTCGTCGAGAAGCAGCACCTTCGGTCTGTTTACGAGAGCGCGAGCGATTGCGACACGCTGCTGCTGACCGCCCGAAAGGCGGCTTACGGAGCGCTTTTCAAAGCCTCTGAGATTGACGAGCGCGAGCATCTCCGAGACGCGGTTTTTTATCTCCTTATTGTCGAGCTTCTTCACCTTAAGCCCGAAAGCTATATTTTCGTAAACATTCAAATGCGGGAAAAGCGCGTAACGCTGGAAAACCGTGTTTACGTTACGCTTATGAGGAGGCACGTCGTTAATGACCCTGCCTTCAAATTCGACCGAGCCGCTGTCCGGCTTCAAAAAACCTGCGATGATCCGAAGAGTTGTGGTTTTTCCGCAGCCCGACGGACCTAAAAATGTGACAAATTCCTTGTCCTTTATGTCAAGGTTAATGTCGTGTAAAATCTTCTCGCCGTCAAAGGAAACGGCTACGTTTTTCAAACTTATGATATTGTTCAACTTTCTACCTCCGTGTTTTCTACGCCCCTTCGGCAGCACCGTCTCGAAATGCGTCCGAATTTTATAGGGCATATTCAGATTTTTGTGTTATAACACTCCATTATACAACTATATATTGATTATAACATTGTATCGGGGAAATTGCAATAAAAAATAATCAAAAGAAGCCTTTAATCTTAAAATTTTCTATTGACACCTTAAAACCGCTAAAGTATAATATATTTTAAATCGGTAAAATTGTTTAAGGGGGCGGAAAAATGAGTAAATTCGGAAATGTGTTTTTAAAAATAACGTCTTGTTTTTGCGCCCTGTTTGCGGCGGGAGCCGCCGCTGTGCTGCTTATATGCGTTAAGAACACCGATGGCGGCGCGGAAGCGGCTATCACCGCCGTGCTCCCGATATGCGCCGCCGTCATTTTTTTGATAATAAACACAAAATCGGAAAATTTGAAATACAAGCCCGCGATTTTCTGCGCCGTTTCGGCGGGATTTATACTGTACGGAATATTTACAACCCCATATAATCCCTGCTACGATAGTATCGACCTGCATACCATTCTGAACAGAATGATGAATAAAGAGCCTGTTGGTCTATGGCACCGCGCGTATATGGATTATACCGTCAACAATAAGCTTACGGTTCTGATATATCTGCCTCTCGCGCGGCTTTTCGGAAACGTCACGGCGGGCGTGCGCGTCATGAACGGAGCGCTTCTCGCGGCGAGCGCTGCGGCAATTTCCTCCGCGGCGGCGCGGATATCGGAAAAACGGCGTTACGGGGCGCTGCTTATTTCCTCCGCCTGCTCGCCGTTTCTGCTTTTGGCGGGGCCGTATATTTATCTTCCGTCTATTTTTCTCACCGCAGTGTCGGTCAGATGCGTCGTGGGTAAAAGTCTGAAATCGAAAATACTGCTCATGGTCTTTTCTTCGATTCTGTTCGCGCTAAGACCGACGGCTTTCGGGGTCGTTCCCGTCATGCTGACGGTTGATATTTTTCTACATATCGGCGACAAAAAGCGCGTTATAAGCGCGGCGTTGTGCCTTGCCGTGTCGTTTCTGTGCGCGTTCGGGATGAAGGCGGCGGTCGGAGAGGCTATTTACAAATCGGGCGCGCATAAATATCCCGCTCTCAACAGCGCGGCGATGGTATGGACGTTTGAGCTCGGCACGCGACCGAACGGCGAAAACACCGGCGGATGCTCATATAACCAGTGGGTGCTCGGCGACGATTACGACGAGATACAGAAAAAATTCTACGAGCTTTGGTCGATATACCAAAATGACGAGCAGAACGGAACGGAAAGCTTTGACGAGATTACAGAGAAGCAGAACGAGATAAAAGGACTGCTTTGGGAAAGAATGAAAAACATGAGCGCCGGAGAATACATGGAAAATATTATCAACAAAACCCGACTGTTTCTCCGAAACGATAATATTCCGTACTACTTCCGCTCGAATGTGACGGATAAGCATTTTGACATATCGGTGGATTACGATAAAAAATATTTCGCGTATATGAACGCTTTGCTGCTGCTGTTCTCGATAGCGGCGCTTATAAATCTCATGGCGGTTTTTGGGGGAAAGGACAAATCGGACGGCGTGATAACGGCGGCCGCCCTGTCCGCGGCGGCGGTTATGACCGTGATGATACTGTTTACCGAGGTTTCGAAAAAATACATATTCGATTTTTACGTTCCGATGATGCTGTGCGTGTCGTTTGTGTTTTCTGGAAGGCTCAAAAAAGCGCCCGCGCCCGTTTCCGTTATCGCGGCTGCGCTGTGCGCGGCGGGGATAATCACTGCGCACTCGTCGTATAAAATCGACGTGTTCAGCGGCGCTAAAACAAGCGTTACCGAGTCAAACGGCGGAATAGTAATGGATATAAAGCTTCGCAAACCGTGCGATGAAAATTATTTTGTGCAAACCAATGCCGACGGAGCGGTTTCTCTTTACGGAAAGGATTCTATCCGAATCAGACCCGAGCCGAAAAGCTTCGATGCGCTGACTGTTTGCGGACCCGACGGCAAAACCCTTCATTATTCGTCGGAAATTATAGAATAGAAAAAAGCGGGCGCGCCCGCTTTTTGTTTTAATATATTAAGGAAACGGATTTCCGAGCTCCCGCAGCAGCTCGTTCGCCTCGCGGATGCGCTTGTAACGGTATTCCTCCACCCAATGCGTGTCCGAGCCGACGCTCACCGTTATTCCGCTCGCCCTGACGGCTTCCCGCTTTTTCGCGTTCGTGAGAAAATCATAGTAATAGCTGTAATTTCCGGAAACATTCAGCTCCCAAAAAATGTCATACTCCTTTAAAATCCTCAGAATATCGAGTCCGTAGCGCTCCGACAGGGCAAATATATCCGTATGGGCAAGCCCGACAGGACATGAAAACAGCCTGCGCCATTCCAAAAATTCAAAAAAATCCATTCCCCTCGGGTGGTCGAGGCTTTCAAAAAGCACATAATCGAGGCAGGACGCGTCCGAAGCGAGCAAATCGTCGGGCTTGGGGCGTGTGCCTATTTCAAGTCCGCACAAAACCCTGATTTTATCGTGGTATTTCACCTTGCAGTGCTGTATGTACTCAAAATAATCGGGAAGTCTCAGCCCGATAGAGAATTGGTGGTCGGTAATTCCGATTACGTCTATCCCGTGATTTATCGCGTTTTCGATGATTTCATCGGGCGTGTTTGAGCCGTCGTAGCTGAAAATCGTGTGATTATGCAGATCCACCGTATACATTCGCGGAGCCCCCTTTCCTTTCGAATATATTAATTATACCACATTTGCCGCAAAAATCAATATAAACTTATATTCCCAAAGCCGCTTTTGCGAGCTTGTCCGCCATGTCGTTGTATTTGTCGCCGGAATGACCCTTTACCTTATTAAATACGACATTCAGCCGGCCGGACGCGCCGAGATAAAAATCCCTGTAGGCTATAGTGCCGGTTTTATTGGCTTTCCACGCGCCCGTACACCACTTTTCTATGCCCTCGTAATCATAAAAAAGCGTCAGATTTTTTATGTCGCAGCCGAGACAGTACCGCATGACCGCCTCCGCGCCCTTGATCTCGCCCGCGACGTTGCGCATCGCTGACAGCTCCTCATCGTAGAAGCTTTCGCTGAGGGTGTGCTCCTCCCCGTTATGGAAAATCACCGCGCCGTAAGCGAAACGCCTTGTTTTCTCGTCAAAGCTGCCGTCCACATACGCGGCTGCCGTATCCGCGGAGCCGACGGCTTTTTTTATCGCCGCGTCGCCTTTTTTCCTTACCCCCAGGTACGCCTCGGCGTCCTCGAGCGTCGCGAAGCTCTTAAATTCCGCGCCGGAAAAACCCTCCACAGCCGCTCTGCAGTCGTCCCAGTCGGTGAAGATGCCCATTTTGTAGCCATTTTTTACGGCGTAATATTTTGTCATAGCCGTTACCTCCGTTTTGTTCCGTCCCGCGCCGGATGTTTCAACAGGTGTATTATATAATAAGGTAAACATTTTTTCAAGAGGCAAAAATGACGTTATCACGTCAATCTAAATTTGAAATAAAATAGTAACACAAACAATCCAAAAACATGATATACTTAATAAGGGTGAC
>CANRJY010000018.1 GCA_947631085.1 uncultured Clostridia bacterium
GACTCCCGTTTGAGTGTAGAAGTCCTGAATTTTGCAATTTATCGGTTTCATATATATCGCACCTCGAAATAATTGTTGTTTATATTTTACTACATTTTATCGATTATTTCAAGTGAGCGGATATATTTGACGACGGAGGAGAACGGCACAAAAAAAATCTATACCGCATTTCCGCGGTATAGACTTTAAACGTTTAAATATTTATCACAGCTTGATAATCGCCGCGTCGAACGCGCCGAGGGTGACGGTTTGGTCGCCGAAGTCGGTCTTGACCGTCGTTGTCTGCTCGGTATCGCTGTTGTTTATCACTACAAGCTCCTTGCCGTGCGGATAGTACGCGCACTCGCACCAAAGGTTGTCGGTGATGTAGTTCTGCTCCATGCTCTCGCCCGTGTTTTTGAGGATAAGGCTCATCAGCATACGCGTGTTCTTTTCGTTATACTTGAAGCTCGACAGATACACGCCCGCGCCCTTGCCGAACGGGTGACGCGCGACAACGGGAACGCCGTCCTTCTCGGCAGCCACAACTGTGTCCGCGTCGATAAGATAGATACCCTCGTTAGACTTGAGAGAATCCTTATCCTTCACGCAAGCGCAGTTTGTCGGCTCGAAGGTGTAGCGTCCGTGGCAGATTCTCGCGCCCGTATCCTCGTCAACGCCGAGAACGTGAGCCATCTTGAAGTATGTGTCGCCGCCTTCGACAGCCGAAGGCTCGTTGACGCCGATAAATACGCCGCCCTCGTAAACCCATTTCGTGAGCTTCTCTACAACCTCCGCGTCGTTCCAGCACTCGCCGCCGGACCACGCGCTGCCCGCTTTGCCCGCGTTAATAACAACGTCAAAGCTTTCGAGCTTACCGGATTTTACGTCGTCGAAGCCGATAAACTCAACGTCGAACGGCAGTCCCGAAAGAGCCTCGTTTACGTTTATCAAATCAACCTCGGGATGCTCGTGATAATGTCCCGAGCACGTCCACGAGCGGAGCTTGCCCCAAAAGTGCAGAACCGCTATTCTGGGCTTGAGCGTATACGGCTTGCCCTCGGTGTGGAACTCCTTTATTACTCTAAACTCGTCCGAAATTTTCTCGATATAGTCCTGGAAATCGGGGAACGGGATTGTCAGCGACAAATATCCGCCCAAGCCTATTCTGTCAATCTTATCTCTCAACAGCGCGCGGCGCACGTTTTTCCAGTAGCCCTGCGCCTCTCTCGTCGGGTTGCCGCCCTCCATAAATGTCGGAGCTCCGCCCAAGCCCACGGGGAACAGGTACGGATGCAGTCTTATCTCATGTGTTTCGACCGCGTCAACGCCCGCGCAAAGACGAGTTTCGAAGCCGTTGAACACGCACTTGATAAGACCGTCGAAGCCGAAATCCTTGAATCTCTCGCCCCACGGCTCAACGCCTACCCACGAATCGTCGTAGAACACATACGCCTTCTTGCCGTAGCCGTGAACGAGGTCAACGAGCTGTTTGCCGAAATCAACAACGAAATCGTTGACAAATTCCATCCAATCGAGCTTTGTTTTGGGAGCCGTCATATGCGTAACGTGAAGATTTCCCTTGTTGATGAAGTCCTCGGACGTTATTCTGTAGCCGTATTTCTTCTCAAATTCCTTGAGCGCCAGCGGCGATACGGTGAAGTCGTACGAGCCCCAATCGGAGAAAAGCTGTTGATTGCGCGGATTTGAGCCCCAAATCCACACGAAGTTATAGAACATCGACGTGAAGCGCACGACCGTTGTCGCGGGATGCGTTTCGCACCAGTTTTTGAGCCAGTCGAGCATATACTTCTGCGTCTCGGGATGGCGCGGGTCTATCTGCATCAGATGCTCCTTGTCCCAGTTGTTTGTGGTGTGGTTGTACATGGAGATCTCCTCCCAAATTCTGTAAGCGAGGAAGTTGACCGTGTACTTGTGCCACGGAGTTATATTCTTGATCGTGACCTTGCCGTCCGCGTACGACCAGTCCTTGATCTCCTCGTTCGTCGTGCGGTCGAATACCTGCCAGTATTCTATGGATTCCGCGCTGTCGTTGATTTTGAACTGCTCCGCGAAGAAGTCCTTCATTAAATCGACGGTCAGCTCAGTCTCCGTCGCGACGATCGGGTTTGTCATAAGAAAGGTCTGCTGTAATTTATCGGGGTTCGCCTTCGCCCATTCGTTGTGGTCGCGGATTATGCAGATAGTCGAGTAAATGCCGTAGCCCGCGTTTATTATTTCGGGAGAAAGCTCCGTGCCGTCGGAGTCGCGGATAACGTCCGCGCCCCATTTTTTCGCCATTTGCAGCGTTAATTCCTCATAGCCGCTCTCGCCGGGAAGCGTGAAGCCGCCTGTAGTTTTTCCCATATTGTATCTCTCCTTTGCGATAAATTTTCTTAGATAACAAAATTATACCATAGATTTATAAAAAAGTAAACAAAAAATACGGTAGTATTACCGCATTTTTTATTCGTTCGTGTTTATCATGAGATTGAGCGCCGGAATTTCGTTTGTCACAACGTAATCCACGCCGTAATCCATGTATTGCCGCGCGCCGTCGGCCGTGTCAAGGCACCACACTCCGCAGTGTATATCGCTGCTGTGGAGCTCTTTTACTATATCCTGCGTCACCATTGTAAATTGATACAAAATGCCGCGAGGCGGCGCGATTTGAGCGATCAGGTCTATATATTTCGCGTAGTCCACATTTTCGTAGCCTATGACCATCAGCTCTATTTCCGCGTCTCGGGCGCGTATCTCCTGCAAATCGGCTATCGCTCCGGTCACGATGCAGCGCTTTTTCAGTCCGCTCTCGTTTATGAGCTGTACGAAGCCGTCATAATTTGATATATGCTTTATTTCAATTACCGGCACAAGATCGTTCATGATACATACGTTGAGAAGCTCGATCATCGTCGGTATTTTCAGATTTTTATAATAGTCTATATTGGTTCCGTCCGTTATATTGTGTTCCATGAGCTGGGAGTATGTGTAGTCCGATATCGCGCCGCCGGTGTCGGTGGTGCGCTCCATTGTGTCGTCATGCATGCACATGAATACCCCGTCCGCGGATTCGGATATATCCGTTTCTATTCCCCAAAAACCGCATTTGGCGGCAAGCTCAAACGCCGGAAGGCTGTTTTCCGGAGCGGAGCTTGAAAAGCCCCTGTGCGCGACGAATCTCTGCTCCTCACCTCCGAAAAGCGGCTCACTGCTTATATGGTATTGAGTTGTCGGCTCATTCTGAGCTTGCTCGACCGGCTCCCGATCGTCCGTGACCGGCTCGGTTCTCTCATCCTTAACCTCCGCATCCGCCGCAACGGTGCTTGTCCGAGGTTCATCGAAAAATACCGACTGCACAACCGCCGCCGCGAAAAGAAAAACGGCAATAAACGTCAGCCATCTGCGCATGCTTCCACCTCCCCCTGCGCGAATGTCTTTAAAACATAGATTTTATTCCTATTATAATAAGTATTATTCCGCCGAAAATTTCCGCTCTGTCCCCAAGCTTTTCGCCGGCTTTTTCTCCTATCGCGACCGCGATAAGGCTCAGCGTGAACGTGATAACCGCCACTATCGGCGCGGCTTTGAAAATATCCGCCTCTCCCGCGGCGAATGTAACACCCACGGCGAACGCGTCAATGCTCGTCGCGACCGCCTGCAGAAGCAGCGCGCCGAGAGTTAGCCTTTTAGGCTCCTTACTCTCACCGGAAATCAAACCGTCCTTTATCATGTTCGCGCCTATAAAGCCCAATATGATAAGCGCCACGGGACCGTCCCATTTTGTTATGAAATCCGAAAAAAGGCTTCCGAAAAAATATCCGAGTATCGGCATCAAGCCCTGAAACAGCCCGAACGCCGCGGGCATTGAAAGCTTCTGCTTTTTTGTAAGACCCGTGTAGACCATGCCGCTTGACAGGCTCACCGCGAACGCGTCCATGCTCAGAGCTATCCCTATTAAAATGATTTCCGAAATCGTCATTTTTACTCCCCACGCATAAAAAATAATTTTGCAAGGATAAGTATACTATATCATGTACAAATAATCAAGGCTTTTATTTCACAAAACGGTATTGGTTTCCATAAAAAGGGACAGGCAGTTTGACGAAGCGCGTCAAACTGCCGTTTATTGATATTTTTATCACGAGGTTTGTATAATGATTGCCTGCTCGCTGTCGCTCCAATCCACGCTGAAGCCGACTATGCTGCCCAAATCACGGATTTTAAAGTAGTTATTTCCGTTTATCGTGTATGCCATGATATCGGCTTCCCGTCCGTTTACATATATCGGATCGTTGTTTGTGTAAATCTCCTGCGTGGTTGAGGTGTCCTCGTCAAGCTCGCCGCCGACCACGGAATATTTTTCTCCGACATTTATCGATATCGCGTTTGTCGAGCTGTTCCACATTACGTTGAAGCGGGAGCCGGTGCTTCTTAAAATCATCGCTATATCACGGATTTTGAAGTAGTTGCTGTTATCGATAACATAACCCGAAAGCTCCACGGCGTTATTGTTGACCAAAACCTTCGCCAGCGTCTTTGTCGCCGTCAGGCTGTTTACCGCGTCATACCTGTTTATGAAATCCACTATCTTCGTTCTGTTCGGATATCCGTTCGTAAGGAAATTGTTTCCGTACATATCGGTATACGGTATGATACTGTAATTGCTTACATATTCCTTTTTTATTTTTGTCGCGATGAGCTGATTCGATCTCAGCTCCAGCTTGTACAAATAAATCTCGTTCGCGTATCTCGGGATTTCCCTGCCCACGAATATGTATCTTCCGTTGTCGTTGTAAACCGTCAGGTCGGTAAGGCAGCCTCCGATAATATCCTTCGGAACGGTTATGTTCGTAACCGTGTTCGCGCTCATGGTAAAGCCCTCGGATATGCCTCCGTCGGCGCTGTTGCGGAACAGATAGACCTCGGGGATACCGTTGTGGTCTATATCCGTCATAACCACCTCGGAATATTCCGGATAGGATGACATCGCTCTCATAAGCCTTGTGACAAACGCCTCTCTCCAGCTCTCGGCGGCGAGCGTCTGCGGCGCGTATACGGCAAACATGGCTGCGGCAAGCAAAGCCGCGCACAGTCTTTTTTTCATTTTAAATCTCAGTCCTTTCTCTGTTATTTTGTTATACGATTTTAATTTTCATTGACAAATATCCGTTTTTATAATATACTGTATATGTTATTATACTAAATTTATAAGAATTTGTCAAATCTAATTCAAGGGGGATATTAGGTGGTTTTTTCAAGCTTGATGTTTATATGCATTTTTCTGCCTGCGACTCTTATTGCATATAACCTTTCGAAAAACATTACATATAAAAATATAGTCCTGACCGTGGCGTCGCTTTTCTTTTACGCGTGGGGAGAGCCCATATGGGTTCTGCTGCTTATCGGAAGCACTCTGAGCGCGTATATTCACGGCAGGATAATAGACAAATATTACGGGACGGCAAAATCAACCGTCGCGGCGGTGAGCTCCGTCATTATAAGCCTGGGACTGCTCGCGGTTTTCAAGTATCTTGATTTTGTTATTGACTCGCTCAATCTTTTGCCGTTCCTGTCAATAAAATCGCCCGGTATCTCGCTGCCCCTGGGCATTTCGTTCTACACATTCCAAACCCTTTCCTATACTCTCGACCTGTATAAGGGAAGGACGCGCGTGCAGACGTCGTTTATGCGGTTTTTGCTGTATGTTTCCATGTTCCCGCAGCTCGTGGCGGGTCCTATCGTCCGCTATGACGATATCGCCGCCGAGCTTTTGGAGCGCCGCGTCAGCGCGAAGGATTTCGCGGTCGGCGTGGAGAGGTTTGTGATAGGACTTCTGAAAAAGGTGCTTCTCGCCAACAGCGCGGGCGCGATAACTTCGCAGTTTCTCGAATATCCCCATCCCACGGTGCTGTCGTCATGGCTCGGAATACTTATGTATTCGTTCCAAATATATTTTGACTTTTCGGGATACTCGGATATGGCGATAGGCATGGGCGGAATGTTCGGCTTCCACTTCCGCGAAAATTTCGATTATCCTTATATTTCCAGGAGCATAACGGAATTTTGGCGGCGCTGGCATATATCGCTGAGCTCCTTTTTCCGCGATTACGTCTATATCCCCCTCGGTGGCAACCGCTCGCGGGCAATACGAAATCTTTTGCTTGTGTGGCTGCTGACGGGTCTGTGGCACGGCGCGAGCTGGAACTTTATCCTGTGGGGCTTGTGGTACGGGATTATTCTTATGATTGAGAAATACTTTTTCGGCGGGGCGCTTAAAAAGCTGCCGCCGCTGATAAACCGGATATACTCTGTCTGCGTTATTCTGATAGGATGGGCAATTTTCTACTTTACCGATCTTCACGAGCTTGCCGCGTTTTTCAAAAACGCGTTCGCGTTCAAATCGGGACTGTATAATTTCATGACATGGTCGGTGTTTATAAACAACATATGGCTTATCCTGGTGTGCGTCGCGGCGTCCACGCCTATACCCGCCATCATATTCAAACGGCTGTGCAAGAACCGCGTTTTTGCCGCGATAGCGGAACCGCTTTTTACAAGTCTCGGTTTCATTCTCGGCATAGCTTTGATTATAGGTCAATCCTACAATCCGTTCCTGTACTTCAGATTTTAAACGCAGGCTGAGCGCGGGCGCGGCACGCCTACTTGAAAGGAAGAATTATTGTGAAACACAAATTTATTATAATATTGTTCGCCGTTATAACCGCGGCTGCGGCATGGCTTTTGACGCTTCCCGCCGACCAAAAAAGCGCGGAAAACGAGAACCGCGTTCTCGCCACAATGGCTCCGCTCAACAGAGAAACGGCTTTTTCCGGCAAATTCGCGGAGGGCTTTGACGATTACCTCTCGGATAACATAGGCTACCGTTCCGCGTTTACCGACTTTACCGAGTGGCTCAATTCCGTTAAAGGACTTAAATCGCCGGTCGGAAAAATAGTTTTCGCGAACTCCGACCACGGCACCGGCACGGCGCAGGGAGCCAATCTGCTTGTCACCGAGGATCGAGTATGCGAGATTTTTGCCGACAGCGACGCGGAGCAAAGCTATATAAGCGTGATAAACCGCTACGCCGAAAAGCTGGACGCGGATATTAATCTTTACAGTATGCTGATTCCGACTCAGCTTGAATTTATGGAGCCGATCTACGCGAACCTTCAGGACAGCGAAAAGAATGCCATAAACCGCATATATTCAAGTCTCGATCCGCGCGTTAAAACAGTGAACGTATATGATAAAATAGCCGAACACACCGACGAGTACATATATTTCCGCACGGATCATCACTGGACGCCGCTCGGCGCGTATTACGGCTATCAGGCGTTCGCGGAAGCCGCCGGACTGACCCCGATTTCGAAGGATTTGTTCCAAACCTATGATATAAATAATTTTCTCGGATATCTCTATCGCTTCGCGCAGGAACCGAAGCTTGAGCAAAACCCCGACACCATAACCTGGTACGACACAGACCCGAGCGGGGCAATATCCGTCTCGATGCGCGCGATTGACGAAACCGGCAATCTCATATTTTACCCGGGTTCTCTGTTCGTAAGAGATAAATCCGACTACGGCATATTCTTCGGCGGCGATCATCAGTTTATACTGCTCGAAAACAGCGCGGAAACATCGGGAAGGACGCTCGTGGTCATAAAGGATTCGTACGCGAACGCCTTTGTCCCGTGGGTCGTCAACAACTACAGCCGTGTAATTATGATTGACCCGAGAGGATATAAGGTGAATCTGCAGTCGGTGATAGATGAGTTCCGTCCCGACGATTTTATGATACTCGATTACGTCTTCGCGACGGCCATGGACGGATTTGACGACGCGCTTAACGAGCTGTATTAAAATCACCGTAATCTGCACAATAATATTGTAAAAAATTTATAATAAATATTGCATAAATACCAAATTTATGATACAATTATATTATAGATTGTATATTTAAAAAGGAGGAATTATCAATGTTAAAGGAAGATGTTTTAAAAAAACTTACCGACTGCGGTCTTGTTGCCGTTGTAAGAGCTAACAGCGCGGAGGAAGCTATCAAGATTTCGGACGCGTGCCTCGCGGGCGGCTGCACGGGTATCGAGCTTACATTTACCGTTCCCGGCGCGGACAAGGTTATCGCGGCTCTCGCGGAGAAGTATTCGAACGGCGAGATGATGCTCGGCGCAGGTACCGTTCTCGATCCCGAAACGGCGAGAATGGCTATTATGGCGGGCGCTAACTTCGTTGTAAGTCCGGCTTTCAATCCCGAAACGGCGAAGCTCTGTAACCGCTACAGAGTACCGTATATGCCCGGCTGCGCTACGATCACCGAGGTCATCACGGCTATGGAAGCGGGCGCTGACATAGTTAAGATATTCCCGGCTGACCTGTACGGACCGAAGATAATAAAGGACATCAAGGGTCCCCTTCCGCAGGCTCAGATGATGCCGACGGGCGGAGTTGACAAGGATAACGTTGCCGACTGGATAAAGGCGGGCGTTGTTGCGGTAGGCGCGGGCTCGTCGCTCACGAAGGGCGCTAAGACAGGCGATTACGCGGCTATTACGGAAACGGCTAAAGAGTTCATCTCGAACATCAAAGCCGCGAGAGAAGCTTTAAAGAAATAATTTGAAATAAAGGAGATACATAAACATGGCAAAGGTAGTTACAATGGGCGAGATAATGCTCAGATTATCGACCCCGAACAATGAGAAATTTATCCAGGCTGACGAATTCGACGTATGCTACGGCGGCGGCGAGGCTAACGTCGCTGTATCGCTCGCGAATTACGGTCATGATGCGGAGTTTGTTACCGCCGTTCCCGATAACCCCATCGGCGAGTGCGCTGTAGCGGCTCTGAGAAAGATGAACGTAGGCACGAAGCATATCGCTAAGGGCGGCGAAAGACTCGGCATTTACTTCCTCGAAACAGGCGCGAGCATGAGAGCGTCAAACGTTGTTTACGACCGCGCTCATTCGTCAATTTCTACGGCTAAACCCGAGGATTTCGATTTTGACACTATTTTCGAGGGCGTTGACTGGTTCCACTTCACCGGCATCACTCCGGCTGTATCGGACGCGGCGGCGGAGCTTACCGAGGTCGCTTTAAAGGCTGCGAAGAAGCACGGCGTTAAGGTATCGGTCGACTTAAATTTCAGAAAGAAGCTCTGGTCGAGCGAGAAGGCTCAGAAGGTCATGACAAATCTCATGCAGTACGTTGACGTATGTATCGGCAACGAGGAGGACGCGGAAAAGGTTCTCGGCTTTAAGCCCGGCAACACCGACGTTACCTCGGGCGATTTGGAGCTTGCGGGCTACAAGGATATATTCGAGCAGATGGTTGAGAAGTTCAACTTCGAGTATGTTATCTCGTCGCTGAGAGTTTCAAAGTCGGCTTCGGACAACGGCTGGTCGGCTTGCATTTACTCGAGAGACACGAAGGAGTTCTATCATTCGAAGGAATACAGGATCCACCCGATAGTTGACCGCGTAGGCGGCGGCGACAGCTTCGCGGGCGGCACGATCTGCGGCTTCCTCGACGGCAAGAACTTCAAGGACGCGCTTGAGTTTGGCGTTGCGGCTTCGGCTCTGAAGCACACGATCCCCGGCGACTTCAACCTCGTATCGCGCAAGGACGTTGAAGCCCTCGCGGGCGGCGACGGTTCGGGACGCGTACAGAGATAAAAATTGAAAAACAAAAATGGGCCGCGCCGCGGCTCATTTTTTTTGCAGCGAAAAACCGCCTTTAAAGGCGGTTTTTGGTTAATCGATTAATCTTATCGTCTTTATTACAATATCCTCTATCGGCTTATCCGAGTAGTCCGTGGGCGTTTCCGCTATCTCGTCAACCACGTCCATGCCGTCGGTAACCATGCCGAAAGCCGCGTACTGACCGTCCAAATGCGGCGCGTCCTCGTGCATGATGAAGAACTGGCTCGACGCGCTGTTCGGGAACATCGTCCTCGCCATAGACAGCACTCCGCGTGTGTGCTTCAGGGGATTCGGCACGCCGTTTTTGTCAAACTCGCCCTTTATGTTGTCCGCGTGCTTTTGATTGCCCTCGGCATCATAGCCTCCGCCCTGAATCATGAAGCCCGAAATTACCCTGTGGAAAATCAGTCCGTCGAAAAAATTTTCCTCGATAAGCTTTACAAAATTGTCAACCGTTATCGGCGCGACGTCGGGGTACAGCTCCGCCTTTATCACGCCGCCGTTTTCCATTTCTATTTCAATATTCATTTCTTTCTCCTCCGGCATTATATTATGAGATTTGACCGCTGTCCGAGCCGTCAAGCAGCGAGCGTATCGTTTCCTCGTCAAGAGTGTTATTCTCGTTCAGAGACGGCGCGGAGCCGGAGCTTGACGAGCCGGCGTCGTTTATTTTGCTGTTATACTCGTCTATAAGATCCGACGCGCTTGAACCCGACGCGCCGCTCGTGCCTCGGCTTGAAGAATCGTTTCCGTCATCATCGTCACGGTCGGATGAGCTTGTTCTGTCATCGTCGTCGCGGTCGGATGAGCTTGTTCTGTCGTCATCGTCACGGTCGGACGAGCTTGTTCTGTCATCGTCATCGCGGTCGGACGAGCTCTTTTTATCATCGTCTTTATCCTTATCCTTATCCTTATTATCAGCGCCGCTGTCGTCGATAGTTATTCTTCTTATTATGATCGGCTCGGTCGGAACGTCCTTCATGCCGCTCGACACAACCTCGCCCGTGCGAACCGACGCTATATCGTCAACCACGTCCATGCCATCGATTACTTTGCCGAATGCCGCGTATTTTCCGTCAAGGAACAGCGAGTCCTCGACAACGATAAAGAACTGGCTTGTCGCGCTGTCGTAGCTCGTGTTTGTTCTCGCCATCGAGATTACGCCGCGCGTGTGGGACAAGTCGTTTTCATAGCCGTTTTCCTCAAATTCGCCGACGATTTCATCAGCCTTCTGCTCTCTAAGATCCTCGTCGTAGCCGCCGCCCTGAATTACGAAATCCTCGACTACGCGATGGAAAATAGTATCGTCATAGAAGCCGTCCTCGGCTAGATCCACGAAATTATCAACTGTTTCGGGAGCGAGATCGGGATACAGCTCAAGCACGATTTCGCCGCCGTCCTCAAGCTCTATTGTGGCTTCTATTGTGTTTTCCGTGTACTTCGGACTCAATTCCCTCGGCTCAAGCTCGTTGCCGCCGCCCTTTTCGCCGCCGCAGGCGGTAAGGCACAGAGCCGCAAGAGCCGCTACCGCCATTACTTTTAATACTTTTTTCATTATTCGTTATCTCCTTCCGCGTTTATTTCGGAACTTTCCGCTTCCGCATCATCCTCGCGCTCCGTCCGCGCTATGCTTACCACGTTTACGCCCTCGTCAAGACGCATTACGCGCACGCCCTGGGTCTGTCTGCCGTAGGTGCTTATCTCGTCGGAATGTATGCGGATAACCACGCCATCCGAGGTGATAAGCATAATGTCGTCCTCCGGCGTTACCGCCTTCATACCGGCGAGCTTGCCGGTTTTCTGCGTGATTTTGTATGTGAAAACGCCCTTTCCGCCGCGCGTCTGAGCTCTGTATTCGTCAAGAGCCGTCTTTTTGCCGTAGCCGTTTTCGGTGACTATGAGAAGCTCCGAATCCTCCTTCGCGAGGCTCGCGCCTATCACATAATCGCCCTTGCGAAGCCGTATGCCGCGTACTCCGCGCGCGACTCTGCCCATCGCGCGTACTTCCGATTCGTTAAAGCGTATCGCGTAGCCGTCGTGAGTCGCTATAATCAAATCCTTTTTGCCGTCGGTCAGCTTCACGCGCATAAGCTCGTCGTCCTCGGCAAGCTCTATCGCGCGCAGACCGCCCGCGCGTATCTTCGCAAAGCTCATTAAATCGGTTTTCTTTACCGTTCCGCTCTTGGTAACGAACATCAGGTACTTGCCTTCCTCGAAGCTGTGAATAGGTATCATAGCCGTGATTTTTTCGCCCTGCTCGAGCGGGAGAAGGTTTACTATCGCCATGCCGCGCGCCTGTCTGCCCGCCTCGGGTATCTGATAGCCCTTGAGCTTATACACAACGCCGCGGTCGGTGAAGAACAGTATATTATCGTGGGTTGACGTTGTGAACAGGTGCTCGGGGAAGTCCTCGTCGCGGGTGGTTATACCCGTTATGCCGCGTCCGCCGCGTCTTTGACTGCGGTATGTGTCTACAGGCATACGCTTTACATAGCCGTTGTGCGTTACAGTTACGATCGTTTCCTCCTCGTCTATCAAGTCCTCGTCCTCGAAGTCGTTGACCGCCATAGCTATTTCCGTGCGACGCTCGTCACCGTATTTTTCCTTTATATCGAGAAGGTCTGTCTTAATTATTTCAAGCACGCGCTCCTCGTGGGCGAGAATGTCCTCAAGCTCCGCTATTTTTGCGGTAAGCTCGCTGTATTCGGTTTCTATTTTCTCGCGCTCCATGCCGGATAAACGGCCTAATTGCATCTGCACTATCGCCGTCGCCTGCACGTCGTCGAGACTGAACCGCTCGCAGAGAGCCGCTTTCGCTTCGGGTATGCCGCGCGAGGCGCGTATGATGTGGATTGCCTCGTCTATGTTGTCGATTATGAGTATATAGCCCTCTAAAATATGCGCTCTGTCCTTTGCCTTTGTCAGGTCAAAGTTCGTGCGGCGCTTTATAACGTCCTCCTGGTGGGCGATGTAGTGGTCTATCATTTCGCGCAGGTTTAAAATTTTCGGCTGCTTGTCAACGAGAGCGAGCAAAATTACGCCGAATGTATCCTGCATCTGCGTGAATTTGTAAAGGTTGTTGAGCACAACATTAGGATTTGCGTCGCGCTTTAATTTTATGATAAAATGTATATTTTCGTCGGATTCGTCGCTCGTTGAGGCTATGCCCTCGAGCTTGCCGTCGCGGACAAGGTCGTTTATATGGCGCTCCATGCGCGCCTTGTTGACCTGATACGGGATCTCGGTGACAACTATGCGGCTCGCGCCGTTCGCGTCCTCCTCTATCTCAGCCTTCGCGCGGACGATCACTCTGCCGCGTCCTGTGGTATAAGCCGCGCGGATACCGCTTCTGCCCATTATCACGCCGCCCGTCGGGAAGTCGGGTCCCTGGATATAGTTCATCAGCTCGTCGATCGTGATCATAGGATCGTCTATCACCGCGATTATGCCGTCTATTACCTCGCCCAAATTATGCGACGGGATCTTCGTCGCCATGCCGACCGCGATACCGTCCGAGCCGTTTACGAGCAAATTCGGGAAACGCGACGGGAGCACGTCCGGCTCTCTTAATTTATCGTCATAGTTCGGGACGAAATCGACCGTTTCCTTTTCGATATCCGAAAGCATCAGCGCCGAGAGCTTCGACATTTTCGCCTCGGTATAACGATACGCAGCCGCGCCGTCGCCGTCTATCGAGCCGAAGTTACCCTTGCCCTGCACGAGCGGATAACGCAGCGAAAAGTCCTGCGCCATACGCACCATCGCGTCATACACAGACGAATCTCCGTGGGGGTGGTATTTACCGAGAACGTCGCCGACGGTAGCCGCCGATTTCTTGAAATCGTTTTCATAGAGCAGGTTCGATTCGTACATATCGTAGAGAATACGACGGTGAACCGGCTTCATACCGTCGCGCACGTCGGGGAGGGCGCGGGCGACGATAACGCTCATAGCGTAGTCGATATATGACTTGCGCATTTCCCTGTCAAGGTCAACGTCAACGATTTTTTGGTTTTCGATTATCGACATATCCAGTTCTTTTTCATTTGACTTCTTTGCCATATTTATCCTCCGAAATTGTTTGGTTAAATCACATTATATTCATTATATATTATACCATATTTTATAAAATTTTGCAAGCGGAAAAATGCCGAATTATCGGCATACAAGCACTATTCTTTCGGTATTTTTACTCGGTTTTTCAAAGGTCGGGGCGGCGTATGCGTCAACGTGTTCGAAACCCGCTTTTTTGAGCAGAAAACGCAGCTCCTTTTCCGAGTACGCGCGCTGAAGATGGCGCTCCTCAAAGCGGCGGTAATTTTCCCCGTCCTTTACGAAAAACGTCAGCATCATATCCGAAAGTTTTTTGTCCTTCAAATATCGGTTCTGCCATGTATAAAATATATTTCTGTCCGAATGAACAAAGGTATTGTCCCCTATCACGTTTTCGAGCTTGTGACGGCTGCTTATGTCGAATATGAAAATTCCGTCAGTATCGAGAAAGCACGTTTTTATGCGCGTGAATATTTTCAAAAGTGATTCGGGTGAGATTATGTAGTTTACGCCGTCTATCATGCAGGTGAACGCGCCCATTGTGCCGTACAAATCGAGATTTTCCATCTTCTGATTGAGAAACAGCACGTCAAGCCCGACCGCTTTTTCCCGCGCGATATTGAGCATATCGGGGCTTGCGTCAACTCCGGTCATGTTGTAGCCGCGCTTCGCGAGCGGGATCGTCACATTTCCCGTACCGCACGCCAAATCGCAGACAAGCTCGGGATTTACGTTATACATCGCGAAGATGTTTTCGATATAGTCCGCGATTTTTTCGTAATTCACGTCGCGGCGCATTAAGCGGTCGTAAATATAGGCGAAATCGGAATAGCTGCTCATTCTTGTTCACCCTTATCCTTCAATCTGTCAATTACTAAATTATAACCGTTTTTTCCGTAATTTATACAGCGATTCACGCGGCTTATCGTCGCCGCCGACGCGCCCGTTTCGGCTTCTATGTCCGTGTATACACGTCCGTCGCTCAGCATCAGAGCGACCTCCATACGCTGCGCCATCGAGCGAAGCTCCGAGATCGTGCATAAATCGTCGAAAAAACGCCTGCACTCGTCAAGCGTTTTTAATTCGAGCACCGCGTTGTACAGCGCGTCAAGGTTTTCGGTTTCCAAACCTTTCATGAGACAAATTCCTTTCGTAAATTTGAGTTTTTCAGGTATTCCAACCTGGGAGATATGCCTTTGTGTTTTCAAGCATTTCGTCAAACAGCTTCTTCGAGTCGCTCAGGCTGCACGTTACGAGCGGATCGTTTATAAACGCCGCGAACGCCAGCTCCTTGTCGCGCGTGAGAGCCGCTTTTATGATAGTTTCGTGGTTTCCGACGTGGCGCGCGACCATGTTATGGACCTCGTTGTTCATCCTGCCCGCGCAGATAGGCTTTACCGTATTGTGGCGGAATACCGCGTTGGTTTCGACTATCGCGCCCATAGGAAGGTCGGGAGCTTGTCCGATATTCGGGAGGTTCACGTTTGACACAAGCGTTTTGCAGCCGCAAAGAGCCTGCATCATATTTACGCCCTCCTCGCCCGTCTTTCGCAGCTCGAACTTTTCCTCGCCCGAGCAGAGCTTCGCGCTCCTTTCAAGTCTGTTTTTCAAATCCTCTTTTCTCCACGCGACGGTCGTAAGCCCGAACATCCAGCTTTTTACCGTTTCAGGGTCGGCAAGATACGTTTTGCCCGGCATAAACTCCGCCAAATGCCTGTCGCCCGCCGCCGCTATCTCGCCGTAACGCTTGAACAGATCGAATTTTACTCTCTGCGCGCACGCGAAGGTGCTGTTCATCCAGTGCTTCGACTCGTCCTGTATGTAGCCCGATTCGTAGTATTTATCAACAAATTCCTTGTATACATCCATTAAGTTTATATCTTGATACCATGCGTCCGAGAGCCATGTGAAGTGATTTATGCCCTGCACGTTTACGCTGATGTCGTTTCTCGTGACGCCCTCGATGCCGCGCATTTCCTTGAGCGCGCACGCGAGAAGCTCCTGCGTCGAGAATACCTCGTGACAGCAGCCGAAAGCCTTTATCTGCGGAAATACCTCGTAGAGCGAGCGAACGCACAGCGACATCGGGTTTGTGTAGTTTATTACCCACGCGTCGGGCGCGTATTCCTTTATCGCCTCCGCTATCACCTCGTACATCGGGATAGTGCGAAGCGCTCTTACCAGTCCGCCGGGACCTGCCGTGTCGCCCACGGACTGATATATTCCGTATTTTTCGGGCGCGTGAACGTCCGACTCCATCTCGTCAAACGTCGCGGGAAGTATCGATAATACCGCGAAATCAGCGCCGGTAAGCGCCTCCTGTAACGAGCCTACGGCTTCATACTTCCAAGCGCTTTTCGCCCCCTCGGCGTACTGCGCCTTGTTTCCGATTATCACGTTCGCCTCGGCGGCTTCGCGGTCAATGTCGTAGAGCCTTACCGTACCGCAGAGCAGATCCTGCGCCGCAAGGTCGCTCATAAGTCCCCAAGCCCAGCCGCGCGAGCCGCCGCCGATATACGCTATCGTTATGTTTTTTGTATCCATTTTCAGTCGTCTCCTTTTTATATTAAAATTTTACATTATCTGATGAATCGTTAAATATCCCGTGAGGTATATTCCCATAAGCACCGCGCTTGACGCTATGACAATATCAGTGACGTGTTTATTCCTGTCGGTAAGCGACGCGACAAGCCAAAACGCGGGAAACATACAGCTCATATATCGGGATACACTAAGCGGCCACGACGCCGCCGCGTTAAACAGAAAATACGCGAGCATAAACACTGTGTACATACTTCTCAGCCGCCGCGCGCCGAACAGACACGCTATCGATGCGAGGATTATGCTGACAAGCCCGGGTAAAAACAAACTCGCTCTCAGCGTTATGTCGTCGCTCGAATTGAATCCGCGTTCGGCAAGCATTTTTACCGTCTTTCCGAAATATTGCAGATTCATGTTCCAGTGCTCGCTTTGGTATTTCATAAATACAAACGGGTCGCCCTCCACGCGGTAATTTATATAAAGATATATCAGTGTGCCTATGGGGGTCAAAGCGACCGGAAGAAGTCTGACAAACCTCTTGCCCAATTCCTTCCATTGTTTTTTGCGCATGAGCATCAGCGGTTTTTCTGTCTGAGCCCATTCGATCGCGGCGGGGAATACCATGAACACGCCGAATGAACGCGTCAGCGACGCCAATATGCCTAAAATTCCCGCCAGGAACCATTTATGCTGCCGAATTGCAAGAAATGTCGCGATGATTAAAAGGAAAAAGGTGCTCTCCGTCATCACGCCCCCGAAAAAGAAAGAGAACGGGGATACCGACAGCAGGATCACGCTTGTTTTCGCTATGGATTTGCCGTAATCCATAGATACAAGCTTATACATAAGAACACAGCCGCCGCCGAAGCAGAGCATAGACGTCAAAATTGAAGAAATAACATAATTTCTCACTATTAAAGCGAGTATTCTTGCCATTAACGGATAAAGCGGAAAGAACACAAGGAACAAATGCTGTCCGTCCTCTATGTGCTTGGCGTACCCGTCCCTGGCGATTTCGATGTAATGCGGGCCGTCCCATAAGTTCCATCTTCCGCAGTAATCCATAAAGCTTAAGGCTTGATCGTCTCTGAATATTCCGACCGCAAGCCAGCCTATAACAAAGATAAAAATTCTGAAAAGCAGAGCCGCAATAAAAATATATACACATTCCTTTGCCGTTGTTTTTTCTTCAAGCGGGCTTGCCGCCTTATCCGCGGTAATAAAAGAGAAAACGCGGTTATCCGGCAGCGATACTCCCGCCTCGCCGAGAAACCGAACCAGAAAGATCGCTGATCCGGCAAAGAAAATAATAGAAACCAATATACTCAAAATCATATTTTTCACTCCTCGGTATTGCTTTCCTTTATTATATAAATCGGTCTGTTCTTTGCTTCAAGGTATGTCTTTGACAGATATTGACCCAAAATTCCTATACAGAACAGCTGCACGCCCGATACGAGAAATATTATGCACACAAGCGACGGATATCCCGCGACAGGGTCGCCTAAAATAAGCGTTTTTACTATTATTATCAAAATCATTACAAACGCGACTATACAAAACAGCAGCCCCGTAAACGACGAGAGCGCAAGCGGCGCCGTTGAGAACGCCATAATGCCGTCGAGAGAATACAGCAGCAGCTTCCAAAACGACCACTTTGTTTCTCCCGCGACGCGCTCGGTGTTTTCATATTCGAGCCACTTCGTTTTAAAGCCTACCCAGCCGAAAATACCCTTTGAAAAACGGTTATATTCCGTCATGGACAAAATCGCGTTTACCATTTGACGCGACATAAGGCGGAAATCGCGAGCACCGTCCACCACTTCCGTTTTTGAAATCTTGTTTATCAGCCTATAAAAGCATCTCGCGAAAAATGAGCGTATCGGAGGCTCGCCCTTGCGCGTTGTCCTTCGTGAAGCGGCGCAGTCGAAGCCCTCCTTTGTGACGGCTTCATACATTTCCTCCAAAAGCGCCGGCGGATCCTGCAGATCCGCGTCCATCATGGCTGTAAAATCGCCGCGCGAAGCCTGAAGTCCCGCGTAAATAGCCGATTCCTTGCCGAAATTACGCGAAAACGAAATATATTTTACGCGCGTATCCTTTTGGGCATAATCTTTCAAAATCTCGAGGGTTTTGTCCTTTGAGCCGTCATTTACGAATAAATACTCAAACTCGACTCCGTATTCCCCGCTCATCTTGTCGGATTCGGCTGTTATAGCGTCGTAAAAATACGGCAGCGACGCTTCCTCGTTATAGCACGGCACTATAATGCTTATCAAATGTCCCATAATGTCACCCCGTTACACGTTAAATCTGAACAGCACAACGTCGCCGTCCTGCATTACATATTCCTTGCCCTCGCTGCGGACAAGTCCTTTTTCCCTCGCCGCCGCCATCGAGCCGCAAGCAGTTAAGTCGTTATAGTGTACCACCTCGGCGCGGATAAAGCCGCGCTCGAAATCGCTGTGTATCTTGCCCGCCGCCTGCGGCGCTTTCGTGCCGCGCGTTATCGTCCACGCGCGCACCTCCGGCTCGCCCGCGGTCAGGTAGCTTATCAAGCCCAAAAGCGTGTAGCTCGCCTTTATCAGGCGGTCAAGTCCCGATTCGCTCATGCCGAGCTCCTCCAAAAACATCGCCTTTTCCTCGCCGTCAAGCTGCGCTATTTCCTCCTCTATTTTCGCGCTTACCGGCATTACCTCGGAATTTTCCTTCTCAGCGAGCTCTTTGACCGCCCGCACATATTTGTTGTTTTCTATGCCGTTCGCGAAATCGTCCTCCGCGACGTTCGCCGCGTAAATCACGGGTTTCATGGAAATAAGCGATATTTCCTTCATGATCGCCGCTTCCTCCTCGTCGTATTCGAGGCTTCTCGCGGGCTTGCCGTCCTCCAGCGCCGCTTTTACGCGCTCTAACATTTCAAGCTCCTTCGCAAGCGACTTATCGCCCTTCATAGCCTTTTTTGTGCGGTCTATGCGGCGCTCGATTATTTCCAGATCCGAGAAAATCAGCTCGAGCGAAATCGTTTCTATATCTCTGAGCGGATCTATGCTGCCGTCGACGTGCGTTATGTTCTCGTCCTCGAAGCAGCGCACCACATGGACTATCGCGTCAACCTCGCGTATGTGCGACAAAAACTTGTTGCCCAAGCCCTCGCCCTTCGACGCGCCCTTTACGAGTCCCGCAATATCCACAAACTCTATATACGCGTGCGTTACCTTCTTTGGATTATACATCTCGGCGAGCTTGTCCAAGCGCTCGTCGGGAACGTCCACTATGCCGACATTCGGCTCTATTGTACAGAACGGGTAATTCGCGCTTTCCGCCCCCGCCTGCGTTATGGCGTTAAACAATGTTGATTTGCCGACATTCGGCAATCCTACTATTCCCAATTTCATCTGATTTTCATTATCTCCTTTGTTTTCCGAACGCGTCAGAAAATCGCTCGGATTATCTTTTACGGATCGGGCGATTTTGCGGCGCGTTGATTTGTTAAAAAATTATGAATTTATTATATAACATTTAAAAGATTTATGCAAGGGGCTTTATTATTTTTTTTAAATATGTTATACTGTCATTAAAGAAAATTTTTTGACGTATGAAAGGATGGTCGAAATGAATAATAAAATTCTTGCCGTGGACGACGACAGACATATCGCAGAGCTTGTAAAGCTGTATCTCGAAAAGGACGGCTTCAGCGTCATAACCGCGCACGACGGCAAAACCGCGCTTGATTTGTTCAAGGCCGAATCGCCCTCGTTGGTGATTCTCGATATTATGATGCCGGGTATGGACGGCTGGCAGGTGTGCCGCGAAATAAGGCGTATCAGCACTATCCCCATCATTATGCTCACGGCAAAGGGCGAGACGTTCGACAAGGTGCTCGGGCTCGAGCTGGGTGCTGACGATTACATGGTAAAGCCGTTCGAAACGAAGGAGCTCATAGCGCGCGTCAAGGCAGTGCTCAGGCGCAGCGAGACTAAGGACGTCACAGCCGACAAGGAGCTTGTGTTCCCGAATCTTACCATAAATCTCTCAAACTACGAGCTGAAGCTCGACGGCAAGCTTGTGGATCTCCCGCCGAAGGAGCTGGAGCTTCTGTATTTTCTCGCGTCTAACCCGAACAGGGTCTTTACGCGCGAGCAGCTTTTAGAGGAGGTTTGGGGCTTTGATTATTTCGGCGATTCGAGAACCGTAGACGTACATATAAAGCGTCTCAGAGAAAAGCTGGAGGGTCACGACGACAGCTGGCAGCTCAAAACCGTTTGGGGCGTGGGATATAAATTCGAAATTCATCAATAATTTTTCTGAGGGGAAAACGCGATGTTTAAAAGTATATTCGGCAGACTGTTTTGGACCAATGTAATGATCCTGATGCTTGTGTTTGTCTCCGTTTCCGTTTCCGTCAGCATATTTGTCGGGCATTACACCCTTAACAAGCAGGTGGAAAAGGTGGAAGCGGTCAGCGATCAGATTGAATATTGGACGGGCGCGATGCAAATCGAAAACAGCGACACTCTTTCGCGGTTCGCGTACAAGCGAACGCTTTCGTCGTGGGCGGATTTCGTCAAGGCGGATATCATTATTTTCAACAAGGACGGTCATCTTTCCGCGTCCACATGCGGCGTGCGCACTGTGCCGACCGAGTTTTTCGACGAGGTCATCTCCGGCAAGCAGTTCGTTAAAAAAACAAATTTCGGCGGGGAGTACGAAAATCGCGTGCTCTCTGTCGGCATGCCCGTAAAATATCACGATTCGATAGTGGGAGCCATGTTTTTCAATATGCAGTTTCCCGCGATAAATTACACGGCGCTTGAGCTTATTCTCCTGTTCCTGATTTCTTCGGCGTTTTCCATACTGGTTGCGTTTGTTCTCGTTTATATCGAATCCAAGCGCATTTCCCGCCCGATAGGAATGATAAACCGCGCCGCGCGCGATATCGCCGCCGGAAATTACTCTCAGCGCGTCGCCGTTAACAGCAAGGACGAGATAGGACAGCTCGCGTCAAGCTTCAACTTCATGGCTGACTCGATAGAGCATATAGAAGAGCGCAGCCAGCGCTTCGTGAGCGATATATCGCACGAGCTGCGCACTCCCATGACGAGCATATCCGGATTTGTCCAGGGCATGCTTGACGGCACTATCCCCGAGGATAAGCGCGACTATTATTTAAATATAGTTCTTGACGAGTCAAAACGCCTCACGAAGCTCACAAACGATATGCTTGAAATGTCGAAGCTTTCCTCGAGCACATACAAGCTCGACATATCGGAATTTGACCTGAACGAGCTTATACGGCTGTGCATAATAGAGCTGGAGAGCAAAATCACGGAAAAAAATCTCGATTTGAAAATAGATTTTGAAAAGGACGAGCTTAAAGTCCTCGCCGATAAGGACTGTATTCACCGCGTTATAATAAATCTGCTCGACAACGCGGTAAAATTCAGCTACCCGAATACAACCATAGATATACGCGCTCATATCGCGGACGGAAAGGCAGCCGTGAGTATCGGCAATTTCGGCGACGGAATAAGCGGAGCGGATCTGAGCAACGTATTTACGCGCTTTTACAAAACAGATAAATCCCGCACCTCGGAAAAGAGCGGCGCGGGACTCGGATTGTCGTTTGTTAAAAATATTCTTTCGCTTCATAAGCAGTCCGTATGGGTCGAAAGCGTTGACGCCAAAGAAGGCTCGGACGTAAAATACACAAAATTCACGTTTACGCTGGAGCTTGCTTAAGCGGCTATTTCAGCAGGTTGTATACTTCGTTTCGGAGCTCGTAATCTGTATCGAACAGACCTCTTATCGCGCTTGTGCGTGTTTTCGCCGAGCGCGATTTTATTCCGCGCGCCGTCATGCAGCTGTGCTCGCCCTCTATTACCACTATCACGTCCTCCGTGCCGCAGACCTTCTGCATGATATACGCTATATCCGCGCAGAGCTTTTCCTGCAGCTGCAGCCGCTTCGACGCCATGTCGCATATGCGCGCGATTTTTGAAAGTCCTATCACCTTGCCGTTCGGGATATATCCGACGTGGCACTTCATGTTGTACATCAGCGCCAGATGATGCTCGCAATAGCTGAAAACCTCGATATCCTTCACAAGCACGAGGTCGTTCGAATGTACGTCCTCGAAGCATTTGTTGAACATTTCGGCTATTTCGTCGTTCGTGTAGCGCATTCCCTCGAAAACCTCGTCGTACATACGCGCGACTCTGTCGGGAGTTTCGATAAGTCCCGCGCGGTTCGGGTCGTCGCCTATCGCTTCTATCAGCATTTTTACCGCCGTCTTTATTTTTTCGCGGTCAAATTCCTTTTTCATTTCACACACCTCTTTCGTTCGGGTCCCAAACTATTTTATGGAGCTGTACCTGAAAGCGCGCGTCCTTTAAAAGCGGCTCGGTCAGGATTATATTTACCAGCTTTTGAGCGTCAAATTTTCCGTAAACAGCGCCGACAAAAATATGCGGCATTTTTTGCATTTTTTCATAAAGCGGCGTGATACGCTCCGTCACCGATATCATTTCACGCACGTCCTCGTCCGAGCCGACTACGAATTTTATCACGTCTCGCGGACGAAGGCTTTCAAAATTGCGCCAAATCATTTTATCGCAAGCTCCGCTTGACGGGAGCTTGTAGTCTATCGTAAAAAACAGCTTTTCCGAGCTCGGGACGCGTTTTAAAAAATCAACGATATCGACAGCGCCGTTCGTTTCGATATTGACTTCAACACCATTTTCGATAAGCCGCGTGACAAGCTCCGCCGCCTCGGGGGAGATAAGCGGTTCGCCGCCGGTGAGCGTGACGCGGCGGTAATTCGGATTTACTTTTTTCACGACCTCGTCAACGGTCATTTCCTCATACACGCACGGTTCGTCCTCGCCGAAAAGCGCGTACGCCGTGTCGCAGTACGAGCAGCGCAGATTACAGCCCGCGAGCCTTATAAACGTCGCCGGCTGTCCCGTGCGTATGCCCTCGCCGTCTATGCTGTCAAAAATTTCTACTATTTTCATTAAAAAATTACCTCATTTTAAAGCTTGAAGAAAATCGTTCAGATTGCCGTTTTGCAGTGAAGGTGCTGTACTATTGTACCGCCCTGAGCGAAAAACGGTGAGATGGGCGATTTTATTCGAGCGCAATATAGCTCGCGGTGTTGTCCGCGCTCTCCTGTACATCTACGCGATAACAGTAAGGCGAGAGCTCATCGCATATGTATTTCGCGAGATTTTCCGCGGTCGGGTTAAAATCCACAACGTCGTTTATGACCTTATGGTCGAATTTATCCCGAATTTTTTTCTTTATATGCGAAAAATCCATGATCATTCCGTTGGCGTTGAGCTTTTCGCTTCTGAGATACACGTCGATGATCCAGTTATGACCGTGCAAATTCGCGCATTTCGACGCATAATCGAGCTTCAAATAATGCGCCGCCGATATTTCAAGCCGTTTTTTTACTTCGTACATTTTCGTACCTCACTTTATATTATTTATGATCCACGCGATAGCGTCCTCGTCGCAGTGAGGAGCGATAACATCCGCCGCGGCTTTTACCTCGTCTCCGGCGTTTTCGACGGCGCAGCTCACACCCGCCGCGCGGAGCAGGTCTATATCGTTCTGATAGTCGCCCGCCGCGATCGTTTTGCTCCTGTCAATTCCGCACATTTCGGCGATTATTCCGAGCGCTTTGCCCTTTGACGCGCCGTCGGGGATTATATCGAAAAACTCGTCGCCGCTGCGCGCGGAGCTGCCGCTGTCGTAGATTCGGTAAATCGGTATATATTCGGTCAGCACATCCTTTGTGCCGAGCATCAGCATTTTCGTCCACGGCAGCGACCACGCCTCGTCGGTCATATCGCTCACCTTGCCTTTGACGCGCTTTTTAAGACGCTCGGTCAGGTGGCATTTCGAGTAAACGTACACGTCGTCATGACTGCAAATCTCGAAGCCGAGAAACGGATATTTTTCGTGCATAATTTTGACCGCGCCCTTGCGCCCGTCGGAAATATGCCATTCGCGCAGGACGGAGTTTGTGTTAAAATCGTAAATAATCGCGCCGTTTTGCAAAATCGCGGGCGCGTTTACCGGAAGATTTTCTATTTTATCCCGCGCGATTTCCGCTCCGCGTCCCGTCGCGACGGTGAAAAGACCGCCGTTTTCGGTAAAATATTCGATCGCGCGGCGGTTTCCTTCCGAAACAGTGCCGTGCCTGTCCATGAGCGTGTTGTCCATGTCCGTAACGAGCAGATATCCGTCAAATTTCATCGTTTTTGCCTTTCAAAAATTCCTCGTAGCCGCGTCTGCGGAGCGTACACGCGGGACAATGACCGCACCCCTCGCCCTTTACGCCGTTATAGCAGGTGAGCGTTTTGTTGTACACAATATCGAGCACGCCCAAATCGTCCGCCATTTTCCACGTCGCCGCCTTGTCGATCCACATGAGCGGAGTATGTATTACAAAATTATAGTCCATCGCGAGATTTAGCGTGACGTTCAGCGATTTCACAAAAATATCGCGGCAGTCGGGATAGCCTGAAAAATCCGTCTCGCACACGCCTGTTACGATTTCCGTCGCGCCGTGAGTTTTCGCGTAAATCGCGGCGTAGCTTAAAAACAGCAGATTGCGTCCCTCGACGAAGGTATTGGGCGGCGCGCCCTCGGGCTTTGTTTCCTCGACGGGTA
Organism: uncultured Clostridia bacterium; assembly: GCA_947631085.1. Classification (GTDB taxonomy): domain Bacteria; phylum Bacillota; class Clostridia; order UBA1381; family UBA1381; genus CANQXJ01. Next base: position 24,973 of record CANRJY010000018.1, read on the forward strand.
TATCCTCGCGCGTCAATGAATTTGCGCTGAGCTGATTTATGATCGGCGTGGGAATAATTTCATATGTAATACCCGCGTCCGCGCATATTTCCGCCGCGCACTCGAGCTCAAGCTTGTGCCGCTGACCATAGTCGAAGCCCACAGCCGACACGTTTTCCTTGCCGAATTTCTTTATCGCCCAAAACAGACACGTCGTACTGTCCTGTCCGCCCGATAAAACAACGATTGCTTTTTTCATTTACTTATCTCTCCCATATTAATGAATTTTACGGTTGCTTTTTGAAGTCTTTGAACAGCCGCCAAATAATAATTTTTATCTATTTCTATTCCGATAAATTTTCTTCCCAACTCAAGCGCGGCAACACCGGTTGAACCTACCCCCATAAACATATCTAAAACAATACTTCCCGGATTACTTGCAATATCAATTATATGCTTTAAAACGGCAATCGGTTTTTGTGTGGGATGTTTGGGATTCTTTACTCTTTCCGCGCCCATACATATTGGATTTTCAATAAAATTGTGCATTTCGGCTTGTGTTGAGAAATTCCATATATGCCCTTTATTCCACATACAAACTATCATTTCACAGCTATTAAGAAATGATGATTTTCTAAAATTGGGAACGGGATTAGTTTTGTGCCACACCATAAATTGAAATGTATCAAATTCCGGATCAAACGCCTGATGCCACTTTCCTATTAAGTTGTAGCTTGTGAAAACAAAAATATTTCCACAAGGCGATAACACTCTTTTAAATTCATTAACAAAATCAAACGGATTCATTTCAATTTGATCCCATTGGGCAACATCATTATTTATATCACTTCGCCAGTCGAATTTCATATTTCCAGTAGAGTACTGAGAAATATTATATGGAGGATCGCATAAAATTAGATCTATACTGTTATCAGGAATCTGCTTTAATAATATCTTACAATCTCCTTGTGCAGTAATAAATTGATTTATATTGTTTATGTTTATCATCTATATTTATCTCCTTCCAAAATATAGCTTTTTAATTCTTTCCAAGGCAGATTTAATATAATTGGCACTAATTTTATATTGATCCAACACAATGTCAAATCCCATGTCATCAGAACATACAAAATTCCAATAATCTTTTCCTATTAATAGTTCTTCGTCCGCAAAATACTGTCTGACTCTTTCTTGTTTCCAAGGCTTTCCTTCGCCATATTTATTATAAGCTGTAGCAAGATATATAGTTATATCTTCATCATCATTAAGCGAATTCTTTAATATGAAATATTCATTCAATAATGCTATTTTTTCAGCTTTTGATTTTTTGTTATCTAAATCTCCTCCTGCTTTTAGCTCAATTAAATAATGACGTTTATTTTTTGCATCATAAAAATAGTTATCCGTTTCGTGCGAAGACAAATAGCTTGAAACATTTGAAGGTTTCAGACAGGTAAAATTTTTATATACGTCTACGGTTGGTTTACTATCATGCTTTTCATATGCGGTCATTAAAAAATCTATATGCTGTGTTTGCTGGGGAAGTAAGAATGATGAAATTCGTCCCTTTACTTCATAAGATAACTTTGCTATTGAGTTGCCCATATTTTCCAGCAATTTCCCGAATGAACTGTCAAAGGAGCGCACAAATGCCGAATAGAACATCAATTCCTCTCCCAATTCCGCGATAAATATATTATTTTTCTTTGAATTAATAATGCCTTCCTCATCATCTGCCTCAGATGTATATCTTAACTCGAAACCCTGTGCGAAATTTTTAATACTTGAATCTATAATCTGGCGAATTGCTTTTTCCTTTAATTCTTTCATGAGTTTAAACCTCCTTTAAGCTGTCGAAAAGTCTTTCCTCAGCGATTTTTTCGTATTTTGTGCCCTTTTTTCCGTAGTTCGCGAACGGATAAATCGCGATCCCGCCGCGCGGCGTGAATATGCCCTTTACCTCGAGATATTTCGGCTGCATCAGCTTTACGAGATCCTTCATTATAATATTAACGCAGTCCTCGTGGAAGTCGCCTTGATTTCGGAAGCTGAAAAGGTACAGCTTCAGCGATTTCGATTCGACCATTTTTTCGTTCGGGATATAATTTATTATGATACGCGCGAAATCGGGCTGTCCCGTTATGGGGCATAGCGACGTAAATTCGGGGCAGTTGAACGTCACCATATAGTCGTTTTCGGGGTGCTTGTTTATGAAGGTTTCCAGCACCTCCGGCGCGTATGTGTCATTGTAGACTGTTTTTTTGTTTCCGAGAAGGGTTAAGCCCTCCGTTTCCGATTTAGTTCTCGGCATGGTATTTGCTCCTTTGTGTTGTATTGATATGCGGGCGGTGCGGTTATTTTATTATTGCGCCGAAGCCCGCGTTTGATATGCAGACCTGTCCCGCCTCGTTTGTGAGGAACGCGGCGAGCTTTCTTGCGGGCGAGTTTTCCGGCTCGTTCTTTCTTATTACCGCGAAGTAATGCGTAGCGAGCGGATAGCTGCCGTCCGCAAGCCCCTCCGCCGTCGGCTTAACTCCGTCAACCGACAACAGCTTCAGGCTCTCGTCCGTTCCCAAAATCCATTTATTGTTTTCAAAATAGTAATACATACTGTACCCGAGCGCGTAGTTGCCGGGATTGTGCGCGTTGTACGCTTCCACCTCGGTGAGGATGTCCGACATCGCAAGCGACATGTGCTCGCGGCGGATATTCTCGTTTATTTCGCGCCCCTTTAAGAAAAACTGCTCCATCTGCGCGTGAGAGCCGCTGTCGTTGTTGCGGCAAAACGGCGTGAAGCCCGCGTCCGAGCCGCCTATCTCATTCCAGTTCGTAACCGAATTATCAATGTAAATACGCTCAATATCCGCGCTTGTGAGGTTTTCCGCGGGATTGTCCGACGCGGTAAAGAACACGAGCGCTTCGTTAGCAATCGGTATATATTCAAGCTCCACGCCCTTTTCCTCCGACAGCTCCTTAACCTCGCTGTTCGGATCGGGGACGAGAATAACGTCCGTTTTGCCGTCTATGAGCAGTTTGTATGATTCGATCGTCTTATCGTGGCTTTTCGGGAACATCGGGTGATTTCTGTAATTTTCAAACAAACCCATGTAAAGCGATTCCGTGATGGGATATGACGAAGTCGAGCCCGTAATGCGCGGCATTTCCTTATCAAGTCCGAACGCTGCGGCGGCCTCTGTCGGAATTGCGGGCGCGTTGTTTCTGATAAAGTCGAGTATCAGACAATAATAAAGGTACATCGCCGCATCGCCGCGCGAAACGGTGTTTTGCGGATTAAGCAGACACGGATTATTAAGAGTTTCATAAAAATTTCCGTACTCGTCAATATACGGCTCGAAGGCGTCATAATCGGACGGGAATGTATATTCCGACGCGTCCATAGCCGAGTACGCGCTTTTCGCGTAGTCGGAAACTGCGTCAAAATCCTTGAAATCCTCCGGCGCTTCCGCGCTTTCCTCGATATTTCCGCCAAGCTCCTTTATTATCCTGTATTCCATTGTGACAAGCTCCTCGCGCGTAACAGGTCTGTCGGGATTGAACAGCTCGTCGCCCGCGACAATTCCGCGCTTGTAGAGCGCGTACACCGGCGATGCGAACCACGAGTTTTGCGGCACATCCGTAAACGGCATATCTCCCGCCGCTTCGTCGTCCGCGCCGATTATTCTCGCCAAAAGCGCCGTCATCTGCGCGCGCGTGAGAATTTCGTTCTCGTTAAAATTTCCGTTTTCGTCGCCCGAGAACACGCCGCGCCGCGAAAGTTCGTCCAGTCCCGCCGGTTCGCTGTATTCGGGTATGTCGCTAAATTTGATTTCTTCGCGCTTTTCAAACGAGATTTCCGTCCCTTCGGGAACATACGCATAACCGCAGCCCGTAGTGCAGTCGCTTATCGGGATTACCTTTCCCGTCGCCTTATTGACCGCGGCAAGCTTGTAAATGTCGCCCCACTCCAAGCCCTCGGGCATTTTTTCGTAATACATCTCGTAGTTTGTCTCGGCAGCGCAAGCCGATACACTTGATGTCACAAGCATTAACGCTATTGCAAACAGTAATTTTTTCATAATTTTTACTCCCCTTTACATTAGTATTACTACAAATGTAGTCTACAATCATTCTACACCGGTAGTCGATATTTGTCAAGGGATTTTATATTATAAATAAATTATTCCATCAGCCACTTCATTTTCTGCTTCGTCGCGTGAGCCATTATTTCTTCGAGCGTTTCCCTGTCGCCGCGCGCTACCGCGTCCTCGATTTTGCCTAAGCTGTCGCGCATTTCGTGTATGCGCGCGGTGAGCGCGTCCTTGTTTTCCACAAAAAGCTCGCTCCACATCTTCGCGTTTATTACCGCTACTCTCGTGCAGTCGCGTAGACTGCCGGCGCTGAAAAACGTCGAGCGCTCGATCATCGGGTTATCGCAGAGAGCGACAGCCACAACGTGCATAAGCTGGCTCGTGTACGCGATAATCGCGTCATGCTCCTCGGGAGTTGTCGTTACGACGTGCTTGCAGCCGATATACTCGGCAAGTTCCCGAACGAGCGCTATGCTTTCGGGCTTATTCTTCTTCGTCGGCGTGATAAGGAACGAGGCGTTATTAAACAGCGTGTCCGTCGCGCTCTGATAGCCGCCGACCTCGCGTCCCGCCATCGGGTGCGCGCCTACGAAATCAACGTCGTCGGGGAGGATCTTCGCGAGCTCCTCGACCATAAACGTCTTTACGCCCGAAACGTCGGTTATTACCGCGCCGGACTTTATATGCGATAAATTATTTTTCACAAAATCAACATTGAGCTGCGGATAAAGACAAAGTATGATCAGATCCGCGCCCTCCATGACCTCGCCCGCGTCGGATGAGCCTTCGTCGATAGCTCCGTCGTGCAGGGCGAGAAGAATTGTTTCGGGCGTTCTGTTGTACGCGGCGACCGTGCAGTTATGAAAACCGCGCAGACGGCGCGCGATAGAGCCGCCGATAAGTCCCAAGCCTATAATTGCAACCTTCATTTATAAAACCTCTTTTTTCTGCTTATTTTTACTTATTCATAATTCTCTCTGTTACAGCCGCCGCTTCGGCGCGCGTAAGCTCCGCCTTTGGCGCGAATGTACCGTCGCCCATGCCGTTGATATAGCCGTTAGCATAAGCCGCGTCAACGGCGTTCGCGTAAGCCGGATCTGTATCGGCCGCGTCGGTGAACGCGTCATTATAGGTGCTTGCCGACATATCGCCGCTGTCTGAGTTTTTCAGCTTATAGCTCATGCAGTTTACGACAATCGCCGCCATTTCCTCGCGCGTTATGTGCTTATTGCCGCCGAACGCCTGATCCTCAGGCACAAACGGCGGCTCGTTTGTCGGAGTGAGAGTATATTTTGTGATTTCGGCTGTAACGGCTTCGCTGTCCTCCGTCGCCTCGGCAAGTGTCTTTGTAATAACCTCCGTCGTCACATCCGCGCCCTCCATCATCGCGGCGGGAATAAGTCCCTTATCGAGCGCGCCTTGAACGTAATAGCAGAACCAATCATCCTGCTTCGCGCCCGGACATTCGTCCTCTCTGTACGCGTGACCGACTATGCCGCAAGCGTCCATCGCCATTTTCAAAAATTCCGCGCGCGTTACGCTGTCGTTCGGGTTAAATTTGCCCGTTCCGTCGCCTTGAACAACATTTTTCTCCGCAAGAGCCTTAATCGTACTCTCAGCCCAATGTCCCGATATATCGGTAAATACTTCCTCGCCCTTCAAATATTTCGCAAGCTCCGGCACGCATTCGGGAATCATGTCAGCGATAAGAGCCGCCACAACGGAAGCGCCCTTTTCCTTCATATGTGTCGTGTCGTTCGTTCCGGTCGGGTACGCCTTGCTCTCGAGCGGTTCACAGATGAAATAGCCCGAAAGAACCTCGTCCTTATCCATGCCGTTCCATGTGTCGGTCATAACCTCGTTTATATCAATGAACCTGCATCCGAGCTCCTTCGCAAGCTCCCTCGTCGGGTCGGCGTAATCTTGGCGTGATTCCATGAAATTGCCCTTTTTCTCGTCCCACCACGCGGCGGCGGACGCGGTCATAAGCACTGGAATACCGCCGCGCTTTTCAACCTCGCCGATATATTTGTCTGTTATGAGCGTCTTGTAGTCCTCGACGCTTATGTAACGCTCGGGCTTGTTTTCCGCGCCGTCGTTGATGCCAAACTGAATAAAAACAAAATCGCCCGGGTGCATCTCGGTCAGGATAGCGTCGAGCCTACCGTCGTTGTTGTAGCTTTTCGAGCTTCTGCCCGCCATGGAGCGGTTGTCGATTTTCACTTCGTCGGTGAAAAACCTGTCAAAAACCTGTCCCCAGCCCGTCTGCGGGTACGCGGTTTCGTATTTGTATGTCTGCGCGGTCGAGTCGCCTGCAATATATATCGTAGGCTTGTCCGCCTTTTCGCGCGCTTCGAGCTGTTCTACCGTTATTTCCGTCACGTTGGGGTTCTCTCCTATGATTTGAAAATCTATTTTTCCGTCCTTCGGCACAACGGGCTGGACGTTATCCTGAGTTTTGCCCGCCTCGAGCGTGTACGCCCTGACGCGCTCGCCGCCGTTTATGTATATGTTCGCTTTAGTTTCCGTATCGCCGCCTGTTTTTACGTTTACGCTGTAATCGCCGTCGGGTACTTCTATTTCAAGCTGTACGCCGTCCGTTTCACTGACGGTGAAATCCTTTTCCGTATACGTTCCGCTGAAAAGATCGTCCGCGCGGACGGGAGCGGTAATTACGCACGCCGCCGCTGACAGCGCGATTATTGCCGATACCAAGCCCTTTAATTTCATAATCCTCTCTCCTTTGCTAAAAGCTTAATTTTCCCCATGAAAGCGGTCGTCATTATAACCGCCGATAATACTCAAAGTCATTGTATCATAAAAACGCTCGATTGTGAATATAAATTATAAAATTTTTTGCGTTTTGAGGATAATTCACAAAAAAAAGAACAGACGCGCGTCTGTTCCTTTTCGATTATGTTTTAAAATCAGCCTAATTCAGCGAAATACTTGATTGTTCTTACCATCTGTGATGTGTACGAATTTTCGTTGTCGTACCATGAAACAACCTGTACCTCATACAGACCGTTGCCGAGGTCGATTACCATTGTCTGAGTAGCGTCAAACAGTGAACCGTATCTCATGCCGATAACGTCCGATGAAACGATCGGGTCTGTGTTGTAGCCGAACGACTCCGACGAAGCAGCCTTCATAGCCGCGTTGATGCCGTCAACAGTTACGTTGTCGCCCTTTACAACAGCCGTAAGGATCGTCGTTGAGCCTGTCGGAACGGGAACTCTCTGCGCCGAACCGATGAGCTTGCCGTTGAGCTCGGGGATAACAAGACCGATCGCCTTCGCGGCGCCCGTTGAGTTCGGAACGATGTTCGCAGCGCCCGCGCGCGCTCTTCTCATGTCGCCCTTTCTGTGCGGACCGTCAAGGATCATCTGGTCGCCCGTGTATGCGTGGATCGTTGACATGATACCCGACTGGATCGGAGCGTAGTCGTTAAGAGCCTTAGCCATCGGTGCAAGACAGTTCGTCGTGCATGATGCAGCCGAAATAATCGTGTCGTCCTTTGTGAGCGTACCCTCGTTTACCGAGTAAACGATCGTCGGGAGATCGTTGCCCGCCGGTGCGGAAATAACTACCTTCTTAGCGCCCGCGTCGATATGAGCCTGCGACTTAGCCTTTGATGTATAGAAGCCCGTGCATTCGAGAACAACGTCAACGCCGAGCTCGCCCCAAGGGAGATCAGCCGCGTTCTTTTCCTCGTAAATCTTTAATACCTTGCCGTCAACCGTCAGTGTGCGAGCCTCGTTGTCAGCCTCGACCGTGTGAAGGTCAGCGCCGATTACTCCGCAATATCCGCCCTGAGCTGTGTCGTACTTTAAAAGGTTAGCAAGCATTGTCGGTTCTGTCAAATCGTTGATAGCAACGATTTCATAACCCTCCGCGCCGAACATCTGTCTGAATGCGAGACGTCCGATACGTCCGAATCCGTTAATCGCAACTTTTACTGCCATTTTAAAAATCCTCCTAAATTTTATTTTTTGAGCATATTTATACCCATTTTCTATATTTTACCTCAAAATTTCGAAATATACAAGAGGAATTGTTAATTTTTAGGCAAATTTTAAATAATTTTCTTTTTTGCACAAAACAAAGCGCGTTATTTTTTACATTATATACTATTTTTACGCCAGTTTATAGAGCCGCAGCGAAATTGCGTACGATACCGCCATAGCGGCGAGCGCGAGCAGAACGAGCGCGGCAAAAGCAATATTCTCCGGCAAGCCGTATTCGAAAAATGCGTCCGCGCCGCCTAATATTGTTAAAATCGTCGGAAGGGAAAGGGCTAAAATCAGCCATAAAATTATCACTATTGTTCTTGATTTGATATATCCGAATTTGTAAATAACAGGTATTGTTACGGACATCAGCAGCATTGACACCGCAAACGTCGCCATGAGCACGCTCGGCAGAGCGCGCAGCATATCAGCCTGAATCTCTCCGCGCAATCCTAAGATATACGCGATCCACGTTCCGAAAACGCTGAACAGGCTGACGATTACCCACGCGATAAACCCTTCGGCATATTTCGAGCCGACGACCTCCTTCGCCGTCACAGGAAGCGACCGATTGAGCAGATCGATTTTATCACGTTCCTCAACGCCGAATGTGCCGTAAACAACAACGTATGTTCCCAGCACGCCCACAAGCGCGGCGGCGAAAAGCTGTGTTAATGAAAATAATATTCCGTATAAAGCGATTAAAATAATCGACAGGCGCATCACGCCGAAATCGCGTTTTATTAAATTCAACATTTTTTTTTCCTTTTTGTGGTGTAAATTATGATTTATCTGCGAAAGGCTTCCCCTAGTAGGGGAAGCTGTCAGCGTAGCTGACTGATGAGGTTGTCTGCGGCGCATTGAAGATTAACACAATCTTCATGTCAGCGCGTTTCACCTCATCCACCGCTTCGCGGTCCCCCTTCCCCTGAGAGGGGAAGGCTATTGAGCACGCTAAATCATAATTCACCCCCGCGCGTAATACCGCATTATGTCCTCCGCCGTTGGTTTTTCATACACCAGAGATGGGAATTTTTTCTTCATATTTAATCCGTTCGCCGTCAAGCCCTCGAAGCCGTACGCGCCTGTTTTATACTCGACCAGCGCCGCTTTTACCTCGCCCGTCAGCTCGTCCTTGCCGCCTTTTACTATACGGTGTGCTTCCAGAAGCTCGTCTTTGGGCGTGTTGAATAATATTTTTCCGTCGTTTATCATTATGATATAGTCCGCCGTCCTGTCGAGATCCGACGTGATATGCGTCGAGATAAGCACGGTTATTTCACGTTCCTCGATCATTTCCGCGAAAATGTCCATAAGCTCCTCTCTCGCCAAAGGATCTAAGCCCGACGATGGTTCGTCCATTACGATAAGCTCCGCGTTGTGCGACAGCGCGAGCGCTATGTTGTACTTCGCGCGCATACCCGTCGAAAGCTCCTTTATCTTCTTGCTCTCGTCAAGACCGAAGCGCGCGATATATTTATTGTAGGCGTTCTGATCCCAGTTATCGTAAAAGCCGCTTATAACCTTAGTCATACGCTTCATCCTGTAGCCCTGATAAAACGCGCCGTCGCCGATAACTATGCCGATTTTGTTTTTCAGTTCCTTCTCGTTTTCCGCCATATTCATGCCGAGCACGCTGATTTCGCCGCCGTCAAGGTCCGTGAAGGCGAGAATTGTTTTGATAAGCGTCGTCTTTCCAGCGCCGTTTCTGCCGATAAGCCCCGTAATATATCCCTTCGGAATTTCGAGACTTATGTTTTCAAGCGCGAATTTGTCATACCGTTTCGTAACATTTTTCAGTGTTATCGCGTTCATTGTCATACCTCCCCGAATAACGCGTCAAGCCGCTGTTTAAGCTCGTCGGCGTTCATGCCGAGCTCGCGCGATATGTCGATAGCCGCGAGCAAATGCTGCTCCATACCGCTTATTTTATGCTCCAGCGCGAGCGCGCCGCTTCTCGCGGACACGAACGAGCCTTTTCCCGCGCGGGTCTCGATATAACCCCGCGCTTCGAGCTGCTCATACGCTTTTTTTGTCGTTATCACGCTCACCGACAGATCCTTCGCGAGCGAGCGTATCGAGGGCATCATATCGCCCTCCCGAAGCGCGCCGTTCGCGATCTCGCGGCATATACATTCCACGATCTGCGCGTAGATCGGCGTGTCGGATGCGTTTGATATTACTATGTTCATAAGGGTACCTCTTTTAACTGTATATATCGTTTATATACAGTATATACGGCATATGCGCGTTTGTCAATAGGGAAAATAAAAAATTTATTTAAAATGAAACGCGAGAATTTGGGAGTATTTTAAAGAAAAATAAAGATTACAAGAGTATTTTATGAAAAATTTAAATTTTTAAAAAATATCTCTTGACAACGGAGTAAAATAATAGTAGAATAGTTCACGCAGGTCGAAAGACTTTATGTTTTACTAATATAGGAGGAAAAACCATGAACTCAAGTTATATGCAGAAGCCGCTCGAAGTTGAAAGAAAGTGGTATATCATTGACGCTGCGGGAAAGCCGCTCGGAAGAGTTGCGGCAGTCGCGGCAAGCATTTTAAGAGGTAAGCATCTGCCCACATACACGCCCAATGTTGACTGCGGCGATCATGTGATCGTAGTAAACGCTGACAAGGCGGTGCTTACGGGCAACAAGTTAAATCAGAAGATCCGTTACTATCACACAGGCTGGATAGGCGGCCTGAAGGAAATCCACTATAACAAGCTTATGGCGGAGAAGCCGGAGGACGCTATGATGTACGCGGTAAAGGGAATGCTCCCGAACAACACCATCGGAAGAAAAGCGCTGACAAGACTTCGCGTTTACAAAGGCACGGAGCACGGTCACGAGGCACAGAAGCCGATTGAGTGGACAGGCGAAATCAAATAAGGAGGAACGGATAAATGGCTAAAGAACAATACTACGGCACAGGCAGAAGAAAGTCCTCGGTTGCGAGAGTATATCTTGTACCGGGCAGCGGAAAAATAACGATAAACGGCAGATCAATCGACGATTATTTCGGTCTTGACACGTTAAAGCTGATAGTACGTCAGCCTATGGTTCTGACAAAGACCGTTGACAAGTTCGACGTAATCACAAAAGTTGAGGGCGGCGGCTTCACAGGTCAGGCAGGCGCGATCCGCCACGGCATATCGAGAGCGCTCTTAGAGGTAGACAGCGAAGCCTACAGAGCGGATTTGAAGGCGGCGGGATTTTTGACGAGAGACTCAAGAATGAAGGAAAGAAAGAAGTACGGCTTGAAAGCAGCTCGTCGTGCGCCGCAGTTCAGCAAGAGATAAATTTTCAGGTGTTTTATATGCCGAAAAACCGTGTATTTATGCGGTTTTGAAGGTTTGAAGCAGTCGAGAAAATCAGTCAAATTCTCCTCGTATGCAACACATATGCAGCGAGTATGTAACAAATAATTTGGTATTCAAGAGATGTTTTTCACAAGAGAAACATCTCTTTTTATATCTTATTTATCGCTTCGACCTATTTTCCGACATCCATATGAGTGTAAACCTTTTCCGTCATGGTCATCGCGCCCGAGTGACCGACGATCATTTTTATCGTAGTTTGGTCAACACCCGCTTCGGCGAGCAGCGATATACAGATATGGCGGCAGCAATGCGGCGTTTGGTTTAAACCGAGATTTTCCATAAGCGGACGGAAATAGCTATCGTAGTAGTTGCGGTATGTAAAATGTTTTCCATCCTCGGTATGGAGCAGATATTCACAATCCGAATCATAACATCCTCTGAAAAACGGCAGAACCTTGTCCGCAATAGGCACTTTGCGTATTCCACTCTCGGTTTTGCTAAGAACCACATCAAAGTATTGTTCGTCAAGATTGACGTTTTCCTTTTTTAAATCAAGCATTTCGGATATTCGCACTCCGCTGTATATCAGCATCAACACGATCTGATAATATTTATCGTCAGATAAATCCCACATCCTTTCAATAGCTAATCGCTCGAACTTTTCTCTTGACAGCTTGTTAGGATTTTTATTTTTGTATTGTGTAATGTCAACATACTCGGAATAATCCTTTTGGCACAGATCGTTCTTCATAGCATAAGCGTATAGTTGATTGAACAACACTTTCAGTTTACGGAGCGTTGGATAATTCTTTCCGCAGCTGTCAACGATGCCCTGCAAATCCGCAAGCCGCAATTCCTTGAACACTCTGTCATACAAGGCTCCACATAACTTGAATGAAGCGTTGTAACCGTTGGCGTTGGATCGAGAAATACTCGGAAATTTGCTTTCGGACCACTTTTCATAGACCTCTTTGAAGGTTATGCTCATGGCTCGCAGGTCAAATGGATTTTTGTTATAATCCGCAAGCATTTGCAATCCCTCTTCTTTTGTCTTCGCATATCCTATGGTGACAAATTTTTGAACCGCCTTTTCGCTTTCTTTATCAATTTCAAATCCGACTGTTTTTCTGACGATAAACGGTCGGCGGCGCTTGCCGGAAAGTTTTGTTACGCTTCCGTATCCGTTCGGTAACTTCATCTGTTGCACCTCCCTTCGTCATAATATTTATGATAAGAGCTACTGCTCATTATCGGTATGATTATTTGCGTCCGAAAAGTTCTTTTGAACCGCTTCGGTCATCCTTTTCAATCTTTCGTCCTCCGGCAAATCCACGATTTCCCTGTCCTTAAGCGGACACTGAGCATAATACGCGGTCGTCCTGTCCTGCCATTCTTCGTATGCCGCGAATGAGAGCATATATTGTTCAAGATTCTCTCTCATGTTGGCAAATTCCTCAAGCAGCAGGCAGAGCTGCGAGTTCATATCCGCGTCCTTGTTCTGTCCGTCAAAGCTGATAGAGCATTTCCATTGCCCGTCCGTTTTCGGTTTCTTGATGTCGATATCGAATTTTACTCCGAGCTTGCGCTCCAGCTTGAACAGGAATGTGCAGAAGTCCGCGATACTGTCCAGATTGACTCCGTCCCGCTCGTAGCCTATGAGATAGTTTGACGTAGTGCCGAGCTTGTCGGCGATTTCGTTGATTACCGAAATGGATGCTTCGATTTCCCCGCTTTCGTACTTCTGTACGGTTCGCAGGGATTTGTCGAGCAGCTTAGCCAGATCCGTTTGACTCAGCTTTCGCATTTTGCGCATTTCTCGAATGCGCTGTCCGATTTCTTTAGGAGAATTTTTCATTTCTGTCACCTCTTGTATATATTATAGCATATCTTATTGCGCATTTCAAGTGCGTATTTAAAAATATTTTTACATATTTTTGATTAAAAGTGCTTGACTTTTTGTGTAAATAGTGTATAATAGTATTATGAATTTAAAATTCATAATTCGATATAGCTGTAGAAATAAATGAAAAAATATTTCGCAAAGGAGGTGCTCGTTTGGAGCGTAAGATCTACATAGAAGCTCCGAGGTTCACAGGCAGAAACGTCCCGATTGCAGAAATAGCGAAAGCAATCGGCAAAGACGCGCAGTATATCCGCGTGGGATTGCAGCAGGGCGTGCTGAACTTCGGATACGCTATGAAGATGGGCGGTTCGAGAGAATACAGCTACTACTGCCCCGACAGGAAGGTCTGGGAAGAAACGGGATATTTTAGAGATTTAGATAGATGAAACGTTGAAAAGAATTGTTGAAAAATATAGGGTTGAGTATTTTAGCAAGCACATGGAGCGAGTACCCGCTCCGAAATCAAAAATGAAATTTTTGAACAATTGCAAAATACTCAACCCAATCTGAAAGGAGGCATTCTATGGCAAATAGACGGCGTAATTTTCGCTGTTTGAAAAGCTCCGCGAAATCTCGTCCGTTCCCGCTATTTTTCTAACCGCGCGCGGCGAGGGGAACGACAGGATAAAGGGTCTCGGCTTGGGCGCGGACGATTATATAGTAAAGCCCTTTCTGGCGGACGAGCTGATTTTACGCATAAACGCTGTTTTAAAGCGCGTTTACGGAATTGCGGAAACAAAATCGGCGTTCGGTCTGTCGGGCTGCACGGTCAATTTTGAAACCGCGTCCGTCAGCAAGAACGGCAAAGAAATTCCGCTCACCGCGAAGGAGTATATTCTGCTTAAAAAGCTGTGGGAAAACAGGAATAAAATCGTCACGTCCGACGCGCTCTGCATGGCGGCGTGGGGCGAGGAATATTACGGGTACGAAAACACGCTGATGGTACATATTCGGCGGCTGCGTCAGAAAATCGAAGCCGAGCCGTCAAAGCCGAAGCATCTGCTGACGGTCAAGGGATTGGGGTACAAGCTGGTGATTGAAAATGAATAAAACAAGTTTGAAAATTTTTATCTGCTTTACGCTTAGCTCCGCGGTGATCGCGGTCATTCTGCTGTGCGTGAATTTTCTCGGATACGCATATATCGCGAGCGATCCCGGCGAAGAGGGCAGACCGAGAAAAACGCTCGCGCTGATAAGCGAAAATCTGACGCGTACGGAGCGCGGCTTTGAGCTCACGGAAAACGTGGTCCCCGACAACTACTGGTGCATTTTGCTTGACGAAAACGGCGGTATTATATGGTCGCAGAACAAGCCCGACGATATTCCTTCGCATTATTCCATAAACGACGTCGCGAGAATGACGCACTGGTTTTTAAACGACTACCCCGTCTACGTCCGCACGGAGGACTATGGGCTGCTTGTGCTCGGTATACCGAAAAACGCGGTCGCCAAATACGAAATGATTTATTCGATGAGCTGGTTCGACACGCTGCCGCAAAGGATTTTGACGATACTTCTTATAAATCTGTGCTTCGCCGCGCTGCTTGCGTGCATTTTCGGCTCCCGTCTTTACCGCCGCCTGCGCGCGCTCACCGACGGAATAGCCGATTTGCGCAATGAAAAGCCGATCAGCTTATCGGAGCGCGGAATTTTCAAAGAAATATCCGCGAACATAAACCGCGCGTCGGACGCGATCGAGCGCAAAAACGCCGCTCTCGCCGCCCGAGACAGCGCAAGGTCAAACTGGATCTCAGGTATTTCGCACGACATCCGCACGCCGCTTTCGGTAATAGTCGGCTACTC
>CANRJY010000019.1 GCA_947631085.1 uncultured Clostridia bacterium
CATAAAATCACCTCCTATGGTTTTCTTTTATTATACCATAGGAGGTGTTTTTTGTCTATTGTCCGTTTTTTCTGGGGATGTTCACCGTTCGGAAGCGGTTTTATTATGCCAATTTGCGTATATCATCGGCGCTTCCGCAGAAGCAGAAGCCGTAATAGCCGTTTTCTTTCAGCCTGTCAAGATACTTCGATAATTTCTTCGGCCTTTCATTCAGCGAAACCTCATATTCGTTTCGAAGTGACTCCGCCTCGCGCACAGCCTCGGCAATATTTTCCGCGTCATAAAAAAGCGCTAACTTTTTCTTCGCGTCGGGTATTTTATAACCGGCGTCGCGCAGTATCGCGAAAATACGCTCAAAACCGATTGAAAAACCTACCGCCGGTATCTGTTCGCCTGTAAACTTTCCGATTAGATTATCATATCTGCCGCCGCCCGCGATTGAGCCGCGGAATTTATTGCTTACGACCTCGAACACGGTACCTGTATAATAACCCTGTCCGCGCACAAGCGATATGTCAAATTTAATATCATAGCCGTCCGCCAGTTCGTCTGAGACCGTAATAATTTTCTCAATATCCTCCACGGCTTCCGCGCCGCAAATTTCCTTGATGTTTTCAACCGACAGCGGTCTTGCGATAGTCTGAGCGAACTTGTCCACCGCCGAAGCGGCAAATCCCTTTTCGCGGAGCTCCTCCGTTACGCCGTCGGCACCGATTTTATCGAGCTTATCAAACGTAACGCATACGCTGTCGAGTTGGCTTTCCTCAAATCCCACGCTTAGAAGCAGCGATTTCAAAATGCGTCTGTCATTTATCTTAACCGTGAAATCACCCACGCCGATAGCGAGCAGCGCCTTGGCTGTGGTATGTATCAACTCTATCTCGCAGCCGATGGATTTTGAGCCGATAATATCAATATCGCACTGAACAAACTCGCGAAGTCTGCCCTTCTGCGGTCTTTCCGCGCGGTATACGCTGCCTATCTGTATACACTTTGCCGGAGTCAGCAGCTTTTCGCGATTGTTTGCATAATACCGCGAGAGCGGCAGCGTCAAATCGTAACGCAGTCCCATATCACAGAGCTCGCCGCCCGTTTCAAGCGCTTTTTCCAATTTATCGCCGCGTTTTAAAATTTTGAAAATAAGATTCAGATTGTCGCCGCCGTCGCTTTTATCGAGATTTTCTATATCCTCAACAGCCGGCGTCATTATCCTCTCAAAGCCCGCGTCGGTATACGTCTTTAAAATTATATTTTGTAAATAATCACGAAGTCTCACTTCCTCGGGAAGATAATCGTTCGTACCCTTCACCGTTGTTTTTTTCATTCCGTTTTATTCCTCTCAGTTTTTTATCCGCCATTTTCAGCATCAAATCGTAAATACGCTCCAGCGCGTCGGTCACAGCCAGCTTTTTCAGGTTTTTCGACATCTCGGAGAGCGTTTTTTTGTCGTCAATCATGGACATCATTTTACCATACAAAATATCGCTTGTCAAGTCGGGCTCGGTTATTACGGCAGCCGCGCCCTCCCGCTCAAATTCTCGCGCGTTCTGCTCCTGATGATTGCGAACCACGTTCGGCGACGGAATCAGAACGGACGGCTTCCCAAGCGCGGCAATCTCGCTCACGGTAATCGCTCCCGAGCGCGCTATAACAAGATCCGCCGCCGCCATACAATCCGCCATGTTGTCTATATACGGCACTACCTTAACATCGTCGTTAAGCTGTATTCCCTTTTCCTTTATCGCCTTTAAAACCTTCTCATAATTCCTGTCGCCTGTGCCGAACAAAAAGGATATTTTTCCGTCACTGACGATTTTATCGAGCATTCCCACGACCGTATCGTTAATTTTATCAGCGCCGAGACTGCCTCCGAAAACAAGCACGAACGGCTTTGTTATACCGAGCTTTTTTCGCGCCGCGCCGTAATCTGCGGCAAGGATTTCGCCTCGTATCGGATTCCCCGTGACAACGCACTTATCCTTGGCGGTCATATGGTTTATGGTTTCCTTAAAGCTCACAGCGACATAGCTTACATACTTTTCCGCGCCGCGTACAGTAAGCCCTGGATACACGTTCTGCTCGTGAATAAGCGCGGGTATACGAGCTTTTTTTGCCGCTATCGCGACCGGACCGCTTACATATCCGCCGGTACACACTATACAGTCCGGCTTAAAGCTTTTTATCAATTTTTTACAGTCATTGTTCGCTTTAATAAGCTTTCTCATAACCGAAATATTTTTTAATAAATGCTTTCTGTTGAAACCCTCAATATCTATAAATTTGAGATCGTATCCGGCTTTCGGGACAAGCTTTGTTTCCATTCCGCTTTTCGTGCCGACAAAAATCGCTTCGAGATTTTCATCCCGCGATTTCGCGTAATCGGCGATCGATATGGCGGGGTTTATATGACCGCCCGTGCCGCCGCCGGCAAAAATTACTCTCATATTTTATCCTCCTAATAATTCCTTGCGGAATATCGTGATATATTCAAAAGCACTCCCATTTCCAAAAGAAGCGTCATTATCGCCGTGCCGCCGTAGCTGAAAAACGGCAGAGACACGCCCGTGTTAGGCATACTTGACGTTGCAACGGCTATATTCATGGTAGTCTGTATCGCGAGCTGAGCCGCTATTCCGACCGCCACGAGAGTGCTGTATGTATCGGGCGCGTTCATGGCAATTCTCACCGCGCGCACTATAAGCATCGCAAACAGCAATATTACAACAGCCGCGCCGATAAGCCCCAATTCTTCGCACACAATCGCGAATATGTAGTCGTTATACGGCTCCGGCAAATATCCGTATTTCTGTATGCTCTGTCCGAGACCGCGTCCGAAAATTCCTCCGGAACCTATCGCGTACAAGCCCTGTACGACCTGATAGCTTGTATTCTGCACATCGCCGAACGGTTTTAAAAAGCTGATGATTCTGTTCCATCGCACGGGGCTTAGCAAGTAAACTCCCAGCGTTCCGATCGCTCCGACCGGCAGAGCGGCTATTGCTATCGGCTTTATGGGGGTTCCCCCCGCGACCATAAGCGTTACGCCTATTCCGGCTATAATGATCGCTCCGCTCAGGTGAGGCTCCAACAGCATTAATATAACTATCAGCACGATCCACGCAAAAAACGGGATATTTCCTTCGAGTTTTTTCAGGTCATATTTGCCCTGCGATATTAACAGCGCAAAGTACATCGCTATAATAGGCTTCATAAACTCTGACGGCTGGATTTGAATACCCGGAATAGGCAGCCATCTGCGCGCGCCGTTAAAGCTTTTTCCGATAAACGGTATTGCGACAAGTATCAGAAGTATTACGCATACGCGCATCATCAGCGGAACAAACGGCTTATATCTGTCAAAATTGATTCTCGATACAAACCACATTCCCACTACGCCGATAGCCGTAAACACCATTTGTCTTTTAAAGAAATAATAAGGATCGCCGAAGTCCGAGCTTCCGGCAGGCGACGACGCGGAAAGCAGCATCACAAGACCTATCGACAAAAGCAGCACAACAAGACAGAGGAACGTGTAATCTATATCCCCCGTCATTCTGCGTGCATTCTCGCGCAGTCTGCGCGCGGCTGCCTTGTCGGTCTGCTGCTTTTTCTTTGTTGCTTGTCTCTTGTCAGCCGCTTGTCTTTTGTCTCTGTCTCTTGTTTGCTGTGCCATTGTGCCACCTCCCGATTAAATCGCCAAATATGCGATTACACACAGAATCAATGTCACCGCTGTAAATACCGTCACGATTTTTACCTCGCTCCAGCCGCACATCTCAAAATGATGATGCAGCGGACTCATCTTGAATATCCGTCTGCCTTCTCCGTATTTTTTCTTTGTGTACTTAAAATATGCCGTCTGCATTATTACCGAAAGCGTCTCCGCGAGATATACAAAGCCCACAAGGATAAGGAATAAATGCAGTCCGGTGTCTATTGCCATAAGAACTACCGCCGCGCCCAGAAAAAGAGAGCCTGTATCGCCCATAAATACGCGCGCGGGGTATCTGTTGTATATAAGAAAACCCAAAAGCGCACCGAATACAGCCGCCGCAAGGCTCGATATTCCGAACTCGCTGAAAATTATAAACGCCGATGCTGCAAAAAAAGCGCTGACGACCACAGTAACGCTAGACGCGAGACCGTCCAGTCCGTCCGTGAGATTTACCGCATTCACAACGGCGCATACAAGGAATATCACAAACGGGATATAAAGCCAAACAGGCATCGTCCATGTTATTCCGACAAACGGGATGATAATATCGGTTTTAAGCTCGCCCGCCATATACAGCGCCATGACGTATACTATCGCCAAAAACACCTGCATAAGGAATTTCTGCGCCGCTGTTAAGCCGAGATTACGCTTCTTTACAACCTTGATATAATCATCGATAAATCCTATTATTCCGAAACCGAGCGACACAAGGAACACAAGGATTCCGCGCCCCTGCGCAACCGAGAAATTTCCTCTTACGGCTGAAATCACAGCGGTTACCGCAACTGCCGCGGCTATTCCCGTTATAAACATAATTCCGCCCATAGTAGGCGTGCCTGATTTCTTCTGATGCCATTTCGGACCCTCCTCGCGGATCTCCTGTCCGAATTTAAGCTTATGCAGCCACGGTATAAACACGGGGCCCAGTATAGCCGTTACCGCGAACGCAAGCGCCGCCGGAAGCAGCGACGACATCAGCATCTCCTTTAACAACTCCATATTTTACTGCTCCTTTTGTAAATTTATATTCGGTATTACTTGATTATCTGATAAATTTTCTCAAATTTCATCCCATGCGACGCTTTTATGAGAACCGCGTCGCCTTCCTTTACCTCGTTCCTGACGAACTCAGCCGCCGCGTCGGTATCCGCGAATGAGAAAATATTTTTCATTCCATTGTCAGCGGCGCCCTTCGCTATCAGCTCCGCATTTTTACCTGCGGTAATCAACACATCAACTCCGTTTTTGACAACCGCCTCTCCCAAAGCATAATGCGCGTCCTCGGCATAGCTGCCCATCTCGAGCATATCGCCGAGAACGGCTGTTTTTCTGCGTCCTTCGGCATATGAGAGCACCTCGAGCGCCACTCTCATCGACGACGGGGAAGCGTTATAAAAATCTTTGATGATCTGCACTCCGTTTGCCTCCTCGACAGCCAAACGGTTTTCGGTATAGCGGCACTCGGATATGCCTTTTGCGCAGTCCTCAAGCGAAACTCCGAAATAACGTCCGGCGCACACCGCTGCAAGAGCATTATAAACGTTGTGCGGGCCCGGCTGAGTTACTGTAACGCGTGTTTCTTCTCCGTCCGCGCAGACCGTAAATTCCATGCCGTGCAGACCGTTATTAACTATATCCTTCGCGTAAACGTCGTTTTCGGGATTTGTTATACCATAATATACTACTTTATACGGCGCGTTTTTATTCACCGTTGATAAATAATCGTCGTCGCCGTTTACGATTAATGTGTTTTTCTCTGTAAAATTTTCGGTTATTTCCATTTTAGCCTTGAAAATACCCTCCCGCGAACCGAGATTTTCTATATGCGACATTCCTATGTTGGTGATTACCGCCGCGTCCGGCTTAACGATTCCCGCGAGATACGATATTTCCCCGAAATGATTCATGCCCATTTCTATTACGGCGCGCTCGTGCTCCTTTTCAAGCCCGAACACCGTTTTCGGAACTCCTATATCGTTATTGTAATTATTTTGGGTTTTCAGCGTTTTGTACTTTGCGCTGACAGCCGCGTGCATTAAATCCTTTGTCGTGGTTTTGCCCACGCTTCCGGTAATAGATATGACCGGAACTCTGTATTTATCCATATAGTACCGCGCGATATCGCCTAAAGCCTTAAGTGTGTCCTTTACTCTCACAACAGTCTTTCCGTCGGGCACTCCCTCCACGTCCTTATGGACAATAACAGCGTCCGCGCCGTTTTCAAACGCCGAGCATATGTAATTATGTCCGTCACGCTCCGCCACGAGCGGCACAAATAAGCCGCTGCTCTGCATTTCGCGCGAATCCGTCGATATATTTTTAATTACGGCGTCCAAAGTCCCGCACACGAGCGTTCCCTCCGTAGCCGCAATAATATCTTGCACTGTCAATTCCTGCATATAACCACTCTTTCCCGAATTTTTTCAAATCTTGACAAAACGGGGGTGTCAACAGACATCCCCCTGTCAAATTACTTATTTAAAAAGCTCCATACAACGACTCTCTCGTCAAAATCCCGCTTTTCTTTTCCTATTATCTGATACGTTTCCTGACCCTTCCCCGCCAGGATTATAACGTCGTCCTTCTTTGCGAATTTAAGCGCGTAGCCTATCGCCTCTCGTCTGTCCGTTATAACCGTATACTTACCGTCGGTGCGCTTCATTCCTTCCTCGATCATATCTATGATTGCTTTCGGATCCTCGGTTCTCGGATTGTCCGACGTGATTATGCTGTAATCCGAAAGTTTTCCGGCGATTTCGCCCATGATCGGGCGTTTTGTGCTGTCACGGTCGCCGCCGCAGCCGAAAAGCGTTATTACTCTGCCCTTCGCAAATTCCTTAACCGTGCTTATGATATTTTCCAATCCGTCGGGGCTGTGAGCGTAGTCAATCAGAACGGTGTAGTCAGTATTCGTAGGCACTACCTCTACTCTGCCTATAACGCCCTTCGCGTTGGCAAGACCCTTTATAACCGTGTCCATATCCATTCCGAGCTGAAGTGCCGCTCCCGCCGCGCACAGCGCGTTGTACACGCTGAATTTACCCGGTATCGCCAAGTGAGCCTTATACTGCGCGCCTTCAAATACGATTGTAAAGTCAACGCCGCGCGCCGTTATTTCAATATCCTTAGCCATCAGCTCCGCGTCGGACTCAAGACCGATTTTCAGCACCTCGCATTTCGCGCCTTCCGCTATTATTCTGCCGTCCGCGTCATCGCAGTTTATAACGCCCTTATCGCACATATCGAACAGCTTCGCCTTGGCGTTTCTGTAGTTTTCCATAGTCTTATGGAAATCGAGATGATCCTGTGTGAGATTTGTGAATACTCCCACGTCAAACTGACAGCCGTGTACTCTCTCAAGCTCAAGCGCGTGGCTTGAAACCTCCATTACGACGTATTCGGCGTCGCTCTCCGCCATTTCCGCGAAAAGCTTTTGAAGCTCAAGCGCGTTCGGCGTGGTTGGGGTCGTGCTCTGGGTTACCAAGACCTTATCGCCTATTATGTTTTGGTTTGTTCCTATTACTCCGACGCGCTTTCCGGCGGTTTCGAGTATGCTTTTTATCAGATAAGTAATAGTAGTTTTTCCGTTAGTACCCGTCACTCCGACAAGCCTGAAATTAGCCGAGGGGTTATTGTAAAACTTGCACGCTAACTCAGCCACCGCAATACGGGAATTTTCCACATATATCACAGGCACGCCGACGTCTATCTTATCCTCCGCGACAATCAGAGCCGCGCCGTTTTCCTCGGCGGATTTTGCGTATTTATGACCGTCCGTTTCAAATCCCTTCATACATACAAATACGTTTCCGGCGGACACTCCTCTCGAATCATACGCCACTCCGGTAATATCAATATCCTCAAGTCCGGCATTCCATTTATCTCCGAACAGTTCACTTGCAAGCATTTCTGATTCCCCCTCTGATTATTAATCCTGCGCCGCCTGTCTGAATTCCACTCCGATAACCGTTGTCGGCGGTACCTCCTCACCGGCTTCAACGCTCTGTTTCACCGCGTAAGCCATGTATGAATTGCTGTGACCCGCTCCTACCGCTTCAAAGTTCAGACCATACGCCAAAAGCGATTCACGCGCGTCCTGCATTGTCAGTCCGGTTAAATCCGGAACTGTGACATCGTCTATGTCCCAATCTTCTTCCGTGTACAATATCACCATCGACTCATCGCCAAGCATTATACCCGGATCCGGAAGCTGATTTACAACCTCGTCGCCCTCGCCTCTCACTCTTACGGTGAAACCGAGCTCTTCGAGTTTTTCCTCCGCCTCGTCCTCCGATAAGCCGCGCATGTCGGGAACTTCTATTGTTTTGTCGGGTTCTTCGTCCTCCGTGTACTGCTTTTCTATTCCGAGACAATTCAGCGTATCCTCGATTACTTCTCCCGCTACCGGAGCGGCGATCGTGCCGCCGTAGTAGTTATCGACCTGCGGCTCGTCGAGCATGATCAGGCATACGACCTCAGGATCGTTCGCCGGAGCGAAGCCTATAAACGAGGCTATACGCTTGTGCTCGTCACGGTTACCCTTCTCAGACGTACCCGTTTTGCCGCCTATGCGGCAGCCCTTCACATACGCATTTTTACCCGTAGCGTTCGGCGACGAGACAACGGATTCAAGTATTTCGCGCATTTTCGCGGATGTATCCTCCGATATAACTCTGTTTACAACCTCGCGCTCATAGCTTTTGAGCACTCCGGTTTCATTTCTGATTTCCTTTACAATATGCGGTCGTATTCTTTCGCCGCCGTTGATAACTGCCGAAACAGCCGTGATAAGCTGTATAGGCGTTACCTGGAAGCCCTGACCGAACGAGCTCGTCGCTATATCGACGTTGTTCATGCCATTTTTGTAATATATGCTGCCGCTTTCGCCGACCAGCTCGATATTAGTCGGTTCAGTCAATCCGAAAGCGGTGAAATATTCCATAAATTTTTCTTCGCCAAGCCTTAATCCAAGCTCCATAAATACGGGGTTGCAGGAATTTTGCACGCCCTCCACAAAGGTTTCCGGTCCGTGACCTTCCTTCGCCGCGCAGCTTATATTTCTGTCCTCGACTATCTTAAAGCCCGGGCAGTAGAACTGCGAATTAAGGTCCACAACATGCTCCTCCAAAGCTGCCGCGGCAGTCATTATCTTGAAAGTCGAACCCGGCTCGTATGAATCGGAAATCGCCTTATTTCTCCACATCTTATTGCGTACCGCAGCTGTGTCCTCATCGCTGAGATTTTGGGGGTTTGCAGTCGGCCTCGGCGTGGATCTCGGTTTGTCCTCGTCCTCGTCCTCATCTTCATCATCATTGTCGTCTTTTTCTGACGGAAATTCAAAATCCACCGCGTAATCCAAGAATTGATTTACGTCATAAGGATTGTTCAAATCGAAGTCGGGCTTCGTCGCCATAGCGTAAATTTCACCGGTTTTCGGGTTCATAACTATGCCCGCCGCGCCTTCCTTCAGCTCATTTTCCTCCACCGCTTCTTCAAGATGCTTTTCAAGGAAATGCTGTATTGTTTCGTCAATCGTGAGCGTTACATCGTCGCCCTTCTCGGCGCTCTGCAAATATTCCGCCTGCTGCTCCTCAAGAGTCGTGCCATTCGCGTTCTGATTTGAGAAAACGTTTCCGTTTCTGCCCATTAGCTCATCGTCAAACGTCAGCTCTATGCCCTGCAGACCCTTGTTGTCGTAACCGGTAAAGCCCATAACATGCGGAGCTACGCTGAACGGATAATATCTCTTTGAGTCCTCCTCAAAGTATATTCCCTGCATCTTTTTCGCGGTTGCAAGTCTGCTTTTTTTCTGCTCCGCCGTCTCAGTACCTTCGGCTTCCTTCGATATCTTGCCGCGCAGAGTTTCTATCGCGTCGGTTTGCTCGGCATTGATACGCTTTTTTATAACCTGATAACGGCTGTCCTTCGTGAGCAGCTCCTTTATTTCTTCGATTTTCATATCAAGAACGGGCGCGAGGCTCTCCGAGATAAAATCCGCGTCGCCGTGATCCTCAACGTCCTTCGGATTGCATACGAGCGTGTTTACGGAAGCGCTCTCCGCGAGCACCTTGCCGTTTCTGTCATATATTTTTCCCCGCGAGGCGGTAACTATACTGTTTCCCTGCTGCTGATTTTCAGCCTTGCGCGTCAGCTCCTCGCCTCTGACAACCTGCCAGTACGCTATGCGTACAATAAGCGCCGCAAGACACGCGACTATAACAGCCGACATGATTACGGTACGCTTTCTTATATTATTTAACGATGGTGCAGCCATTAATTATCAATTCCTTTTATGTACTCCGGTACAAATCCCAAATTCATAAAGTCCTATCCTCTATTCTATGCTGAACAGTTTGACAATATAACTGCCGAAATTCTTAAACGCACGGCTTATTCTCTTTGACGCGCCTTCAACCTCTCCGGCCGTCATTTCCGTTACGTCATCCTGCTTTACATCAACGTATATTGTCTGATATTTTTCGGGTCTCTGCATTCCGAGACGCGTCGTAGCTTCTTCTTCTATCTTTGCCAGGTCTACGCTCTGCTCCAGCTCAAACACCTTTTGGCTGGTAACCGATTCAAGGTCTGTCAGCTCCTTTTCAAGCGCAGC
This sequence comes from uncultured Clostridia bacterium, assembly GCA_947631085.1. Taxonomy (GTDB): domain Bacteria; phylum Bacillota; class Clostridia; order UBA1381; family UBA1381; genus CANQXJ01. The sequence continues at coordinate 10,326 of CANRJY010000019.1, forward strand.
TATTTCCTGCTGTGTTTCATGGACAGTTACAAATTTAGAAATCATAAAACCGGCAGCAAACGCCAGTACAACAATGGCGCATATCCTGCGTATATTTTTAACCTTGTTAAGCATCTGATTATGATTCCTCTTAACTGCTTTATTCTGTTGTGGTCTTTTCTTTTTGGGCGAAGCCGGAACTTCATATTCCTGCTCATACGCCAGATTTGAGTAAGCCACTTTATCTCTCCTCTATAGTTTTTCCGCGACCCTGAGCTTCGCGCTTTTGGATCTGGAATTTGCTCCGATTTCATCGCCGCCCGGTAAAATCGGTTTTTTTGTAATAATTTTTATTTCCTTTTTCCGTCCGCATACGCAAACCGGAAATTCCTTTGGGCATATGCAGCCCTGAGCAAGCGTTTTAAATGTATTTTTTACAATCCTGTCCTCGAGAGAATGGAAGGTGATAACCGCCAGCCTTCCGCCCGTTTCAAGCATGTCCGCGAAATCGCGGACCGCCTGTTCAAGAGGCGCCAGCTCGTTATTTACCTCTATTCTTACCGCCTGGAATACGCGCTTCGCGGGGTGTCCTCCGTCCGCGCGCGCCCCCTTCGGTATTGCCGCCTTGATTATCTCAACCAGCTCGCCCGTAGTTGATATTTCTTTATTCTGTCTGCTGTTTACGATAAACTCGGCAATTCGCTTCGACCATTTTTCCTCGCCGTATTCATAAAACACCCGCATAAGCTCTTCAGCCGAGTATGTGTTTATGACGTCATGCGCCGATAATGAGCTTTCGGGGTTCATACGCATGTCCAAAGGCGCGTCATGCATATAGCTGAAACCGCGTTCAGCATTATCAAGCTGATAGGAACTGACTCCGAGGTCAAGAACCGCGCCGCTGATTTTGTCTATCCCCATCCCGCTCAATATCTCTTTAATGTGCGAAAAATTGTCGTTTACGAACGTGACCCTTCCGGAAAACTCCGCGAGCCGCTCCTTCGCCGCCGCGATAGCCTCTCCGTCACGGTCGATCCCTATCAGAAAGCATTTATCATTTTGAGATAATATCTCAAACGAATGACCTCCTCCGCCGAGAGTTCCGTCAACGTAAATTCCGCCGTCGTGAAGCCTCAGCGCCGATACGCTCTCCTGCAAAAGCACAGAAATATGTTTAAACTCCATTATCAAAGCTCCTAAATGCTCAGTCCGTATTTCAAAATTCCTTCAATCATAAAGTCCTCGGACAAGCTGTTCTGATAATCGCTCCAAGCCTCCGCGTCCCATAGCTCCAGGCGCGTATTGGCGCCCACAAGCACAACATCGCGGCTCAAATTCGCATATTCCATCAGCCTTTTTGCGATAGGCACTCTTCCCTGCTTGTCAACCTGCGCCGAGGTGGCTTTGCCGAAAAACAAACGCACAAAGGCGGCGGCGTTCTTATCGGTCGCCGTCGGCAGCTGCTTGACAGTTTGGGAAACCTTGTTCCATTCATCTTCGGGGTAAAGGTGCAGACACCTGTCTGAAGGCGACTGTGTGATATACACCGTCTCGGACATTTCTTCCCTTATTTTCGCGGGCAGAATGATCCTTCCGCGCTCGTCAAGCTGACGCGGATACTCGTCCACAAAATTAACCATGCATATCACCGTCCTTTACGCCGATTGTAATATTTGTAATATTATCGCCGAGCAAATTTATGGGAAGATTTTATCATTTTTAGGGTTTTTCTACCCATTCGCTCCCATTCGCTCCCGATAATACCATTTTACAATATAATTACAAAAAACGCAAGTACCTTTTTGAAAAAAAATTCAAGTATTTTTCCAATTTTTTTCAAAAATGATGAAAATGCTGATTTATACTTGTAAAATGCGGCAAAATAGGTTATAATTATCTAAATCGCCGCTTTTTACAATAGTATATATTGGCATAAACAGCAATATTTGTATACCATATATTGTGTACATTACTATTGTATCACAAATATTACAATTTGTGAATAGTTTTATTGAAAAAAGTTTTCATTTATGTTACAAATTTTTTTCAAATAATGGGCCGATTTTATGAAAAATCACATAAACCGCGCTGTTATGCGATAAATTTCGCATATTTGCTTTATTGAGGAGGGTAAAACATGAATATAATATCATTTCCGAAGCTCGGACTTACCATGACGATTAATAATGTGGCGTTTTCTATAGGCTCGAAGCCCGTCTATTGGTACGCGCTCATTATTCTTGCCGGTTTTTTTGCGGGCTTGGCGTTTTGCTATTTCACCTGCGAAAAGCGCGGAGTAAAAAAGGATAATGTTTGGGATACCGCCATTTACGGACTTATCGCCGGAATTGCGGGCGCGCGTATTTTTTATGTGGTTTTCGACCACGACGGCTTCACAAGCTGGCTGGATATTTTCAAGATTTGGGAGGGCGGTCTGGCAATCTACGGCGGAATTATCGGCGCGGCGATATCCACGATCGTCTATTGCCGCGTGAAAAAGCTCAATACCGCCGCCGTGTTTGACGCGTGCGCCCCGGGACTTTTAATAGGGCAAGCCATAGGAAGGTTCGGAAACTTTATGAACGCCGAGGTATACGGCGGAGAAACATCCCTGCCTTGGGGTATGTCGATAAACGGCGCGGCGCCTGTGCATCCCATGTTTTTGTATGAATCGCTTTGGAATATTCTCGGTTTTCTCATTATCGCGCTCTTCCGCGACAAGAAAAAAGCCGACGGACAGGTATTTTGCTTCTATATTTTATGGTATTCCGTCGGCAGACTGTTCATGGAGGGCATGCGCGACAGCAAATATATACTGTATCTCATACCCGACGTGCTCGGCATATCGCAGCTTGTCGCGGCAGTATGTATAATCGTTTCGGCGTCGGTTTTGATATATTTGGGTTTGAAAAAGAAAAAAAATATCAAATCATCAAGGCGTAATGCCGAATAAGCGTATAATTGTCGATTGCCGTCAAATCGTGTCATATGAAATTGGTTGACTTATCATATAAAATATTATAAAATAATACCGTCAAAGAAAAATATGACGAAAACGGGGAAATAAAGGAGGAAAATGTCTATGAAAGAGAATATAATCGAAAATTTACGCAAGCAATTTGACGAAATTTTAGATAACGGCAAGAATATGTCTGATCCCGACGTAGTATCGCGCGCGCGCGAAATCGAGGATAAAATCCTCGCCGAGTACAGACGTATGCCGGAAAATACATAAAACGCGGAAAGGCTTGCAGAAAGAGGGTCGTTTGAGTATGAAACTGTTTAAATCGAATAAATCCGTTTTGAAAATACCCGAGGGCTTTTCCGCCGACTGTATACGAACCGAATCGAGCATATGCACCGGCGAAACCACAATAGGCTTTTATGACGAGGCTTCAAAGAGGCTGTGCCATGCGGAGCTGGTGCGAAATGAAGATGAGATCGCCGCGTTTTACGCGAAATACGGTTTGGAATACCGTAAATAATTTGGATAATACTTCTAAATTTGCTATTGAAATCCCGCTTAACTTATGCTATAATGATAATAAGTACAAACGTGATTTTATAAAAAGGAGTTGATATTTATGATTTACGGAATTGAGCATGTGGCAGTGGTATCGCCCGACACAGCGGCGCTGAAAGACTGGTACATGGAAATGTACGGCGGCAGAGTTGTTTACGACAACGGCAAGGGTACATACTTTTTACAGTTTCCGGACGGCAGCATGATAGAGTTTGTGACGGCGCAGGCAGACCGTCAGGACGAAGTTGAGAAAACGGCGGGAATACGCCATCTTGCGTTTGCCGTTTCGCCGAAGGCATTTGATGAAATCGTCGCAAAGCTCAAGGCTGACGACAGAGTTGAGGAAGTCCATGACGTTTCGGAGAACGCTAAGGGTCTCAAAACATATTGGTACAGGGATATCGAGGGCAATTTCAGCCACCTGATATATCGCCCCGACCCGCTGCAGTAAGCATTCCCATAAATCCGCCGATACCGAGCTGTCCGGCACATAAAGTGTAAAATATATCCGCGCGACGGTTTGGTCTTGTGGATTTTCAGAAAATGCTTTGGAAATGTTAATATTTATTATTAAATAAAACAAATTTAAGGAGGAAAGATCAATTATGAGTGATTATTTAAACTTCAGTCTTGAAGGCAAGGTTGCCCTCGTCACGGGCGCTTCTTACGGTATCGGCTACGCGATTGCTTCCGCTTTCGCGAAGTCCGGCGCGAAGATAGTTTTCTGCGACATAAAGCAGGAATTTGTTGACAAGGGTCTCGCTTCATATCAGGCTGACGGAATTGACGCTAAAGGCTATGTCTGCGACGTTACCAACGAGGAAATGGTTCAGGACATGGTAGCGAAAATCGAAAAAGAAGTCGGCGTTATCGACATTCTCGTTAACAATGCCGGCATCATCAAGAGAATACCCATGTGCGACATGACGGCGGCAGAGTTCAGAGCGGTTATCGACGTTGACCTGAACGCTCCGTTTATCGTTGCAAAGGCTGTTATTCCGGCGATGATAAAGAAGGGTCACGGCAAGATTATAAACATCTGCTCGATGATGTCAGAGCTCGGCAGAGAAACGGTTTCGGCATACGCGGCTGCAAAGGGCGGCTTAAAAATGCTTACAAGAAACATCTGCTCGGAGTACGGCGCGTACAATATCCAGTGCAACGGCATAGGCCCGGGTTATATCGCTACACCGCAGACAGCTCCGCTTCGCGAAAAGCAGCCGGACGGTTCAAGACATCCGTTCGACCAGTTCATATGCGGAAGAACACCGGCAGGTAGATGGCTCGATGCCAACGAGCTTACGGGTCCCGCAGTATTCTTGGCATCCGACGCTTCGAATGCTGTAAACGGTCACATTTTATATGTAGACGGCGGTATCTTGGCTTACATCGGCAAACAGCCGTAACTCTGATATAAAAAATCAAAGACAGAACCTATAAACGGGTTCTGTCTTTTTTATTTCAAAAACTCGCGCACTGCGGCTTCCACCGCTTTTATGTCGTTCAAAAGCTCGTCCGCCGACATTCGCAGCGCGCCGCCGCCCAAAATTATTATTTGCTCAAGATTATCCGAAGTGGCTACCCTTACGCGGTGTTTCCTGCTCAGCTCATGCGTCACTTTTTCTATATACATATCGGCTGTCTCAGCCTCTTTTGTGTATACCACGCTGATATTGTGAATACGCTCTATCTCCCGTTGATTTCCCTTGACCTTGTACGCATCAAATACGAGAATGATCTCACATTGACGGAAACCACGATAATTGCACAGAATATCAATCAGTCTGTCGCGCGCGGAGCCCAAATCGTGCTCCGCTATTTCCGAAAGCTCCTCCCACGCAAATATTATATTGTAGCCGTCAACAAGAAGATATTCAGGCCCTTCCGGCAGCGGGCGGGCTTTCGGATATTTTTTCTGCTGATGTGTTTTCTCCGTGCGAAGGACGTTAAAGTTCTTGCGCTGAACCTTGCCGTAGGTTCGCTCGAATATACGGAGAAGCTCGTCATCGTCCGCGACCCTTCCGATATAATCGCTTACGGTCTGCCTGTCTATCGGCTCCTTTTCCTCGTCTTTCCGCTTCATGGCGCTTTCAATATGCATATGAGAATATACCTCGTCCCATTTTACGGCATATCCCGCGCCATGCGAGCAAAATACCGAATCCGCGGTATTTTCAATGTCCGCGTCACAGTCATAGCCTATTTCGGCTATTACCTCATCGGCATTATGACATTCCTCATACCCCTTTACCGAACAGAACAGCCGTCCTCTGCCCCGAGTGTATGACGTAAGCTCCGTGTGATAACCGCGCATGCTCGACACCGGCGCGCTGCCCTTGAGAACTGTTGTTTCGCCGCGCGTTTCGGGAGGCAAAACCGTTCCGTTCATCCTCTGTATGTCAGTCATGGCTCTCCCGACCGTTTCGGAAGGGACTTCCATTTCAAAATCGTACCACGGCTCCAAGAGAACGCTTTCGGTATTGCGCAGACCATGTCGCACCGCGCGGTATGTTGCCTGACGGAAATCTCCGCCTTCCGTATGCTTTATATGAGCCCTGCCGGCTATAAGCGTTATCCTCATGTCCGTTATCGGCGAACCGGTCAGCACACCAATATGCGTTTTTTCCGCGAGATGAGTAAGTATCAAACGCTGCCAGTTACGGTCGAGGGAATCCTCGCTGCAGTCTGTGCGGAAAACCAGCCCGCTTCCGCGTTCAAGCGGCTCCAAAAGCAGATGAACCTCCGCGTAATGGCGCAGCGGCTCATAATGCCCTACTCCCTCGACGGGCGCGGCTATAGTTTCGCGGTACGCTATACTCCCCTGCCCGAAAGTTATTTTAACATTAAACCGTTCCGAAATGATCCGCTCAAGCACCTCAAGCTGAACCTCGCCCATAAGCTGAGCATGGATCTCCTGCAGCGCCTCATTCCAAACTATGTGTAGCTGCGGATCCTCATCTTCAAGCTGTTTCATCATCGCCAAAGCGCTGTGCGCGTCAAGTCCGTCCGGCAGATCTACTTTATATTCCAGCACCGGCGACAAAACCGGCGCGTCCGAATCAGGCTCCGAGCCAAGTCCCTCTCCCGGGTAGGTGTGGGAAAGTCCCGTAACGGCGCATATCATACCCGGCAGAGCCTCGTCAACGGCGGTAAACTTTTCGCCTGAGTAAATCCGTATTTGATTTACCTTTTCAGCCCATCTGCCGTCATCCGTTCCGCCCGTGAGAATATCTCTCACTTTCAGTGCTCCGCCCGTGATTTTCATATAGGTAAGCCGTTTTTCCTGATAATCCCCGGCAATTTTAAAAACGCGCGCGCCGAAATCAAGTCCGACAACCGGCATAACCGTATAACGGTTAAGCTCGCTCAAAAATTCCTTGACACCGTCCAGTTTCAGCGCAGAGCCGAAAAAGCACGGAAAAACCTTACGCGACAAAATAGCTTTATTAACGCTTCCCTGACGAATTTTTCCGGTTTCGAGAAACTCATTCATCATATCTTCGCCGCAAACCGCAAGATTTTCCATAAACTCCTCCGACGAGCCGCCGCTAAAATCAACACAGCCGTCATCAAGGCGCGATTTGAGGTTTTGCATAAGATCCTCTCTTGAAATTGCGCTTATATCCATCTTGTTTACGAACAAAAAAACGGGAACGCCATAGCGCGCCAACAACCGCCATAGTGTTTCAGTGTGATTTTGCACGCCGTCAGTACCGCTTATAACAAGTATAGCATAGTCAATCACGCCGAGAGTGCGCTCCGCCTCCGGTGAAAAATCCACATGCCCGGGAGTATCCAAAAGAGTAATTTCCGTATCGCCAAAGCGCAGCAAAGCCTGTTTTGAAAAAATGGTTATTCCTCTGTCGCGTTCTATTTCATTGGTATCAAGAAAAGCATCGCGGTGATCTACGCGTCCGAGCTTATGTATCTCTCCGGCAGTATAGAGAAGTCCCTCGGACAACGTGATTTTTCCGGAGTCTACATGCGCTAAAATTCCTATAACAAGTCGTTTCATAATAATTTACCAATCTGTTTTATTTATTCCTTCGCCGATGCGGCGTTATGATTTAATATTTTCTCAGACGTTAAAGGCATCGACCTTCAGTAATATTATTATACCATAACTGCAAGGCGGCAGTGTCGCCGCAGCGTTATGATACAATGTTCTCTCAGGCGTCAAAATCTTTGATTTTGGTAACGCCGTGAGGTTATTATACCATAACCTGATTATCAAATCAACCGTTTGTGCGCCATTTTATTTTTTTGACAAAAAATAACAAAATTCTGCAAAATAATATTGACGTATCAATTTGTCGGGAGTATAATAAAAAATGAAGCATATGAATTGCTTATAGGAGATGAAAATTTTTTATGGAAAATATAGAGGAAAGCCAAAATATAAAATCATCCGACGGTACGGCGGTAATGGAAGAGGCTCCGGCAGCGCAGGAATCGTCGGATGAAACAGCTGCCGCGCAGGATACCGCCGAAGAAAATATTCAGGCGCAGGAATACAAGGAAGATTCCGAAGATGAAATAGATGATTTTACCGTAATAGAAACAAATCCCGAACCGGAAGCACCGCAACCGGATATTACGGAACAAACTCCGGAAGAGGAAAAGCCGAAAAGGAAATTTCCTCTAAAGCCGGTACTTATTTCGCTCGCATCCGTATTTGCAGCGGCGGCAATAGCTTACGGCGCCGGCGCTTGGTATTACAGCAGCCACTTTTTCTTTAATACCACAATAAGCGGCTCAGATTGTTCAAACATGACAGTTGATGAGGCAAACGAAAAGGTGCGCGCGGATATAAAGGATTATAAGCTTGCTCTCATAGAAAAGGGCGGCACGACAGAAGAAATCGTCGGAAACGATATTTCGCTCGAATATGTCGCGTTAGAGGGAATAAATACGCTTAAAGAGAAGCAGAATCCTTTTAAATGGTTCATTGTCGAAGAGGAAACGCGCAGCATGGACGCCGAAAGAGAGGTTTCCGTGAACGAGGAGTCGCTTAACAAAATTGTTGACGCTCTAAAATGTGTTACATCGTCAAACGAAAGCATGAACGGGATGACCGAAAAAGTGAGCTATTCGGAAGGCGCATTTCATGTTAACGGCTCGAATGCGGATAATATTTTAAGCCGCAGTCTGCTTTACGAAAAAATCAAAAGCGGCATAAACCAATTATCTGACAGCATATCTCTCGAGGACGAGGGCTGCTATGTCGGCGCGGAAAACGAGGACAGAATGAAGACGGCGCTTGAAACGATGAATAAATACGCAGCGGCAAAAATCACCTATAAAAAAGGCAGTGAAAACATAGTCCTTGACGGAGACACCATAAACTCATGGGTATCTCTCGGTTCGGATTATGCGGTTACGCTCAACGAGGGAGCGGTCAACGAATATGTTTCCACGCTTGCCAATAAGTTCAATACAGTCGGAAAAAGCCGCACGTTCACGACTTCCGGCGGCAGTTCAATAACCGTCGGCGGCGGTGACTACGGCTGGCGGATTGACAGCGGCGCGGAGGAAAACAAGCTCATTGAGCTGATTAAAAACGGTGAACAGGTCGAGCGCGAGCCGGAATTTCGTCAGCGCGGCGCGGAGTACGGACCTAACAACGATTTACCCTCAACTTATGTCGAAGTGAGCATAGGCGGTCAGCATGTGTGGGCGTATAAAAACGGAAATCTCATAGTTTCTACCGACTGCGTTACCGGCGACCCAACCAAGAACCGCTCAACCGACACCGGAGTTTATTACATAAAATACAAAGAGCGCAACGCAACGCTCAAGGGCGAGGACTATTCAACGCCTGTAAGCTTTTGGATGCCGTTTAACGGAGGACAGGGCTTGCACGACCTCAACAGAGGCGCGTACGGCGGCAGCATATACAAAGGCAACGGCTCGCACGGCTGCGTCAACCTTCCGTACAGTGCGGCGCAGACGATTTACGAAAACTTCCCGTCCGGCACGCCTGTTGTGGTGTATTGATGAATTTTATGAAATGTATTGACAAATTGATTGTTGGATAGTATAATAAATATGATGGATTAGCGAGATATTATAAATTTCCATTGTTTTCACTGAAAACGAAATCCCGAAGATGTGCGATATCTTCGGGATTTCTTTGTGCTTACTTGTCGGCACGTCTGTCAAGCCACTTGCAGATATAGTGCGATATTATACCTGCTGCGACAGACGTAATCAGCGAGACAAAAATTTCCATCTTTTCACCCTCCTTCCTATCGGAAGTGCCGACAAAATAAGTATACATAAAATGTCGTATTTTGTCAAGAAAAATCCCGAAACAGCTATGGTTTCGGGATTTTCGGTTTATCTTAAAATTGCGTTTAATTCCTTCTCAAGTTTTTTCAGAATTTTATCGAAAATATTCTGTACTTCCTCGCCCGTCAGGCTTCTGTCAGCGGCGCGGAACACTGCTGAGTATGCCACGCTCTTTTTGCCTTCGGGTATCTGCTCACCCTCGTAAACATCAAATAGCTTTACGGCTTCAAGATGCTTGCCCGCGTTCTTTCTGATAACAGTCTCAATGCTGCCTACCAGAACGCCTTTGTCAACCAGCATCGCGATATCGCGCGTTACGGCTGGGAATTTCGGCAGCTCCTTGAACTTGATCTCCTTCGCTATGTTGAGGAAGATATTTTCAAAGCTCAGCTCGCCGACATAGCACTTTGTTTCAATACCGAACTTTCTGCAAACCGACGGATGAATTTCGCCGATTATGCCGAGCTTCTTGCCGCCCGCCTTTACAGCGGCGCAGCGTCCCGGGTGGAACGTGGGGTTGTTGGTAACGGCTTCATATGTCACGCCGTTTACATTGAGCACCTCAAACAGCGCCTCGCACGCGCCCTTTAAGTCGAAGAAATCAACGCCGCCGTACATACCGAGAGTAACGACCGCGGGCTCGTCGGGAAGCTCCCCGCCGCCGTTGGGGATAAACACCTTGCCGTTTTCGAACAGCTTCGCGGACGGATTTCTGTAGTTGTAGTTTCTCGCCAGAATTTCCATCATGCTCGCGATTGTGGTCGTACGCATAACGGACGTGTCCTCGCCGAGCGGGTTCTTGATTTTGACTGTTTTTCTCAAATTGCTGTCGGCGGGAATGTTTAGCTTATCGAAAATCGACGGGCTGACGAACGTGTATGTGTAAATCTCGCTCATGCCCTGCGCCGTGAGCGCCGCGCTTATCGCGTCGGTTGCCTGCTGGCGGTCGTTTTTGCCGCCGCGCGTGGTTTCGCCGCGAAGGAGCGTGGTCGGGATCTTTTCGTAGCCGTAGAAGCGCGCGATCTCCTCCGCTATATCAGCCTCGCCCTCGAGGTCGGGACGGAAGCTGGGAGGCGTTACCGTCATTTTTTCGGTATCGACCGCTATATCGAGCGCCGTCAGGTATTTTATCATATCGTCCGTCGGAATATCCGTGCCGAGGAACGCGTTGATTTTTTCCGGTCTGAACGTAATCGGAGACATATCCTTTACGTTGCCGAGCACGTCGATCATACCCGAGCAAACCTCGCCGCAGCCGAGCTGCTCCACGAGAGCGCACGCGCGCTCGACAGCCGGAACAGTGTTGTGGTAGTCAAGTCCCTTTTCGTATCTCGACGAGGACTCGGTTCTCAGTCCTATTCTCTGCGCCGTCAGTCTTACCGAAGCGGCGTCGAACGTCGCGGACTCAAACACGACAGTGGTCGTGTCGTCCTTGACCTCGGAATTGAAGCCGCCCATAACTCCGGCAACGGCTACGGCTCTCTCGCCGTCCGCTATCACAAGGTCGTCCGACGTGAGCTTTCTGTCCTGCTCGTCGAGTGTTTTTATAACCTCGCCGTCTGCCGCGCGGCGCACTATTATCTGCTGCTTAGCCAAATCGCGCAGATCGAACGCGTGCATCGGCTGACCGTATTCAAGCATTACATAGTTGGTTATGTCAACTATATTGTTGATTGCTCTCACGCCGCTCGCCTGCAGTCTCTCTCTCATCCACGCCGGAGACGGACCTATTTTTACGTTTTTGACCATTCTCGCGCAGTAACGCAGACACTTGTCCTTGTCGAGCACCTCGACCGAAAGCGTGTCCGCAATATTTTCGCCGTTTTCGGTGAATTTGTTCTCGGGGATCGAGAACGGCTTTCCGAATGAGGCAGCCGACTCGCGCGCAAGACCGATTATCGAGAAGCAATCCGGTCTGTTTGACGTTATCTCAAACTCGACAACGTTTTCGTTCAAGCCGTATAGATCCTTTATATCCTTGCCGACGGGCGTATCGTCGGGCAAAATCAGTATGCCATACTCAGGCTCATAGCCGAGCGTGTCCTCGCTTATTCCAAGCTCCTCATGCGAGCAGAGCATACCGTTCGATTCAACGCCTCGCATTTTTGTCTTTTTGATTTTAATTCCGCCGGGCAGCTTCGCGCCGTTTAAAGCGGTCGGCACGATAATGCCCGCCTTTACATTGGGCGCGCCGCACACGATTTGCAGTATTTCGCCCGTACCCGCGTCAACGGTGCATACGGATAAGTGATCGCTGTCGGGATGCGGCTCGCAGGTGAGCACCTTACCCGTAACAACGCCGTCAAGCTCCGCGCCGAGATCTTCCACGCCCTCGACCTTAGAGCCCGTCATAGTCATTTTATCGGCGTACTCCTTAGGGGAAACGCCGTCTATGTTTGTATAGTCGTTAAGCCAACTTAACGGTAGTTTCATAGTATCATTTCCTTTCTATACCCCGAACGAATTTCTCCAATTCCTTCGGATTTTTGAATGTATACGCGTTTTTGCCTTCAATATCTTTTAAACGCTCCATCAATTCCAAATTGCTTTTCCGCTTCTTCCGTCCGTCCCAAAATACCCAGCGCAGGAACTCGAAATCAATTTTTTCCTCGCAGCCCGCGCCCATATCGGGACGCGTTTTTCCCGCGTACATTATCCTGCGCTTTATCACTCGGTAAAGACACAGAAATCTGTTGAAATCGAGGAATATAACCGTATCCGCCGTGTCGATGCGCTCCTTCCAGAGTATACGCCTGTAGCTTCCCTCGATTATCCAGCGTTCTTTGTCAAGCTCCTTTCGCACGCGCTCGATTTTGTATTCGTCGCCGCTCTCCGTCCAGTTGGGCAGCCAGTGGATCGCGTCAAAATGGAGCGGCTCAATGCCGAGCGCCGCGCCCAAGCGTCTTGCGAGCGTCGATTTGCCGCAGCCGGAAAAGCCGAATATCATGATTTTATCCATGATTTAGAATTGACTAAGAAATCGCAGGTCGTTTTCAAAGAACAGTCTTAAATCGTTGATTCCGTATTTGCCCATCGCGATTCGCTCAAGTCCGATACCGAACGCGAAGCCCGAATAAACCTCGGGATCTATGCCGCAGTTCGCGAGCACCTTCGGGTGGACCATGCCGCAGCCGAGTATCTCTATCCAGCCCTCGCCCTTGCAGACCGGACAGCCCTTACCGCCGCATGAGAAGCACGAAATATCGACCTCGGCGGACGGCTCGGTGAACGGGAAATGGTGCGGTCTGAAGCGCACCTTCGTGCTTTCGCCGTAGAGCGCGTGAATAAACATTTCAAGCGTACCCTTCAAATCCGCCATAGTAACGCCCTTGTCAACGACGAGTCCCTCTATCTGGTGGAACACGGGCGAATGCGTAGCGTCGACCGCGTCGCTTCTGTAAACCTTGCCCGGAGCGATAATTCTGATCGGCGGCTTCGTCTTTTCCATTACGCGCACCTGAATACCCGACGTCTGCGTTCTCAAAACTATGTTGTCGGAAATGTAGAACGTGTCCTGCTCGTCGCGCGCGGGGTGGTTCTTCGGGATATTGAGCGCCTCGAAGTTATAGTAATCGTACTCAACCTCGGGACCGTCCGCGATCTGAAAGCCCATTCCGATAAACGTGCTTTTGATATTTTCGAGTACCTTCGTAAGCGGGTGAAGCTCGCCCGTAGCCTGTCTTTTGCCGGGCATTGTAACGTCGAGCGTTTCGAGCTTCAGCTTTTCCTCCTCGAGCTTCGCGGAAATCTCCGCCTTTTTGCTTTCTATCTCGCCCTCAATTTTCGAGCGGATATCATTCGCGAGCGCACCGATTACGGGACGCTCATCGGGCGACAGCTTGCCCATACCCTTCAAAACGGCGGTAAGCTCGCCCTTTTTGCCGAGATACTTTATTCTCAGCTGCTCCAGCGCGTCAATATTAAGCGCGTCCGAAAGCGCTTCCTTAGCCGACGCTCTGATTTCTTCAAGTTTTTGTTTCATCATATTTCTCCTTCCGATGATTTTTCACGCATTTGCAGAAATTCGTCAAGTCAAGGCAGCCGCCGCGCCGCTGTATTTTTATACCGCAAGCGGCGGATAACGATGGATTGGCCGATTTATGCAAATGCCAACATAAAAAACACTTCGTCCGTATAGGGACGAAGTGTGTAAACTCCGCGGTACCACCCGACTTCCGATAAAAACCGGCACTCTTTAAAGCGTTGACGCCGCTCATACGTCACGGACTACCCACGAAAACCGCTTCATCCGCGCAGCTCCGGAATGAAATTTCACGCCGCGCTCTTACCGCGCAGACTCCCAGCTCACCAATCCACGCTCTCTCTATGGCGAAACGCGCGCTACTTTGTTCCATCATTGCCTTTGATATTTGATTTGTTGGTATTATAACATATGTTTTTGCGAAATGCAAGAGTTTTTCGGGAAATTGTGGGGGAATATTTCAATAAAAATACAAAACAATTACCCGCATTGACACAATGCGACAATTTTTGTATAATAGGTTTGTCGGCTTCTTCCGATAGGAAGGAGGTGTGAAATATGAATATGTTGGTATCTTTATTAACATCTGTCGTAGCAGGCATAATATCGCATTATATTTGCAAATGGCTTGACAGATAAGCCGACAAGAAAAACCCCGAAGAGATTGCGGCTCTTCGGGGTTTGTTTTTGGTGTGAACCATGAACATATTTTGGTATCTTTATATGTCATCTATATTATACTCTGATTTTTGCAAAATGTCAATAGCTTTGTTTTATTTACAGAGTATTTTTAATTTCTTCAATTGCCCGCTCTGTTTCAAGCGATTTCTTTATTACCTCGGGATCGCTTAAATTTTCTCCGTTCACTTCTATAAATTTGTCCAAGTCAGCGCGGATCGCTTGAATCTGTTTTTCCCTGTTCATTTACAATACCTCCTGTTATTAATAATTATTACTATATAAATAATATTTATTGTAATTATATAATATAACATTAATTTTGTCAATACTTTATAATAATTTATGAGGTGTATAGTTTATGAAAGAGGAATTTAGAGATAATTATGTAAAAATCGGCTTGAAAGTATCGTATTACAGAAAACTGCGCTCAATGACACAGGAGCAGTTTGCGGAGCGTCTCGGCTGTGACACTTCGTTTATAGGACAGATAGAGGCACCGAATATATATAAGCCGATCTCTCTTGACACACTTTTCAGAATTGCAAAAGAACTTAACATTCCACCCTATAAGCTTCTTGATTTTGAAGATGATATATGACACAAAAATATATTCCCCGAAGATGTTATGTTACAAATCTTCGGTTTTTTTGTGCACACCATTAACATATGATTGGTATCTTTATATATCATTTATATTATACTCTGATTTTTGCAATCGTCCGCTGTAATATGAGATTTCGTCCGACGCATATTAATATACAAATCATCTAAGGGGGTATTATAATATGTATTACGACTATTCCCGACTATGCGCGGACATCACTGCGGCGGAAGAAAAAAAACACTCTCTTTCCCGTTTTTCTGCGGGCAGGAGCGTTATGGGACGAGAGATTTTCTGCCTTAAAACAGGCGGCGGCAAAAAAAAGCTGTTTTTGAGCGGAGCTTATCACGGGCTTGAAAGTTTGACTTCGGCATTTTTGATGAAATTTTTGGAAGAGCTTTTAAATCACTGTCAAACCGACAAAGAATATTACGGACACAATGTAAACAGGCTCCTTGAAAAAATAACGCTTTACATTGTGCCGATGGTAAATCCGGACGGAGTGGATATTGCAATAAACGGAATAGATCCCGCGTGCGATCTCCACAGAGAGCTTATCCGCGACGTGGGAATGTGCGGTTTTTGCGAAGTGTGGCAAGCTAATGCGCGAGGCGTGGATATAAATCACAACTTTAACGCGCGTTGGAAGCGTATCAGGGAGCATCCGTCACCTTCCAAGCATGGCGGTCCGTACCCCGAATCCGAGCCGGAGACGCAAGCAATAATAAACCTCTGCCGCCGTGAAAATTTTGATTCAATGATAGCCTTTCACAGTCAGGGCGGCGAAATCTATTATGATTTCAACCGTCAGACCGCCCCACGCTCTCTGGAGCTTGCGAGGAAAATGGCAAAAGCGAGCGGCTATAAAGTCCGCCGTCCGACCGGCACCGCGTCATTCGGCGGCTGCAAGGACTGGTTTATACAGGAATTTGGAAAAGAGGGTTTTACCGTGGAGATAGGTCACGGAACAAATCCGCTGCCGCTGAAGATGCTTGACGAAGTCTATGACGAAAACGCGCGGCTGACGCTGTGTTTGATGGAGGAAATGTAAAGCGTCCGTCTTCGTTATACCAAATATAAGAGAATTTGAAACTGATAGCGGAAATGAATTAAATATGAATGCTTTCGTTAAATCCAGAGCAGAAAATACGGTTAAAGAATAGGTACGGGATTAATTTTACAACATTAGCCGGATTTTGCAATATATTTTTTTCAAAAAATATTTGACATCGTTCCGTAATTATATTATAATTATCCCACAAAGGAGATGATATTATGCCGCAGATCATACCCATACGCGACTTAAAAAACACAGCCGAAATTTCCGAACTGTGCCGCCGCTCGAACGAGCCGGTTTTCGTGACAAAAAACGGCTATGGCGATATGGTCATTATGAGCATGGAAACATACGAAAAAATGTCGTATATGAATGAAATTTACAGCAAAATCGCGCAGGGCGAGCAGTCTATTAAAGAAAATAAAACATTAACAGCGGAGGATTCTTTGAACATACTGAGGGAAGAAAATGATATACAAGGCTGACGAAAAGCATGAATCTCATTGACAACACATCCGCATTTTGATAAAATAAAATTAAGGAGATGATATTATGAGTTATTACTATTCAACCGTAAACGGAATAACCATGAATCACAGCGAGATTTTAGAAAAGGACGGTTTTGAATTTATCCGTGTTCATTTTGAGCGTCCCAACGGAAATGGCTTTGATTTTCTCGATATGGAAATTCCGGGAAAAGTGATATACAAGTCCTTCGGCTTCTCCGAGGACGATATTATGGATTTGAAGGAATATGTCAGAGACAACGACTCCTTAATTTGGGAATTTGCTCGAAACGGGGGCGGTATGGTTGCCTAAAATACTGCTTGACTTTTTGGGATATTCTTTCTTCTTCTGGGCGAACGAAAACAATGAGCCTCCGCATGTCCATGTGTGCAAGGGCAAACAAACTGAAAACGCCACTAAATTTTGGATAAAACCCGACGGCATAGAGTTGGTTCACAACAACAGCAAAATTCCCCAAAACGATTTGAGAAAAATAGCCCGCTACATCGCTCAGAACAGGGCGAGGATAATCACCGCATGGTTTGATTTCTTCGGAAAATTTTAAAAGGCTGCCTTCAGGCAGCCCTTTTTCATCATTATAACACAGCCTCCCACAATTCCGGGTGCGGGTTCGCTATTACCTCGGTGTTTATCAGCACGCCCGACTGAGCCGCTATTCTCGCGCCGGCTTCAACTCCGGCTTTTACGTCCGCAACGTCGCCGGTCATCGACACGAAGCATTTTCCGCCCATGCCGCGCGCGACGCGAACCTCGATAAGTTCGATATCGCCCGACTTTACAGCCGCGTCCGCCGCCTCGATCGCGCTCGCCGCCGTGAAGGTTTCTATGATTCCGAGCGCCCTGCGTTCCGTCACCTCAGCCGTGCCGCATATCGCCTCGAATACATGGTGTCCGAGATTGCCTATAACGAATTTGTCGATCAGCGAATCCTCCGCGACGATAACAGCCTTATCAACAGCCGCGTGTATCGCCGACAGCTCGCCGCCGACTATGGTCACGAACTTGCCCGGACACACCGCGCCCGAGCTTATAAGCGTAACTCCCGCGCTTTTGAGCATCTCGTCCGTTACGACAACGCCCTTCGATATATTTTTAACTTCAACCAATCCTATTGAATTCATCATCTTGTCCTCCTGCGCTTCCGGCTTACCGTTCTATAACCACAAATCTGTCGTTGACCTCGGCTACTTTTCCGCTTATGCTCGCATGCATCGTCGTACCCAGATCTTCATACGCCGTCGCCGCGACGATCTGTCCCACCTTGACCGCATCGCCGACCTTGACAACAGCGCTCGCCGGTTTCCCGACGTGCTGCTTAAGCTCGATATACACTCTCGACGGATCAAACGCAACATCTCTGCGCTCAACATGATCCTTCACATATTTCCTTATGCCCAGCTTGTCGATAAGAACGGACGAGGAAACGAGCCTTGACGTTCTGTACGGGCTTACATGCTCGGGAGCTTTGTTATTCGTACGCTTCAAACCGTGCTTTGCGAGCGAGCCTTTTATCTCCATCGAGATCGCCTGCGGATCAAGCATCTGCTGACACGCTATAACCGTGCATACTCCGCAGCCGCAGCAAAGCGCCGACTGCAAAAAGCTCTCCGTATTCGTAACCTCGCTGTGCGAAGCCGCGCGAAGCGTCTTATGAACGTGCAGATCATAGCCCAAAAGCTGTCTCGGACACATATCCGAGCACATCGTGCAGTTGCAGCACGCGGCGGACGCGCGCTTTAACGTCATACTCATGGGCATACGCTTTCTCTGTATGATAGAATGTGTTTCGGGGAAAATCAGAAGTCCCTTCGTAGTTTTCGTCACAACGTCGTTTTCGAGATCGACCAGCTTCCCCATCATAGGACCGCCGTTTACCACAGCCTTACCGTCCAGATCGCCGAAGCCCGCCGTTTCGAGCAGCTCGCGGATTTTAATTCCTACCGGAGCTTTAACGGTAATATCCTCTTTCGTGTCTCCGCCGATAGTTATGTACTTCTCCGTAACTCCCTCGCCGTTTCGAAGCGCCTTCGATATGTTATAAACCGTTTCCACATTTATAACCATAACGCCGACCATAACCGGAATAGCGCCCTCGGGAATAATTTTTCCGGTGGTTTCATAGGTCAGAACGACCTCGTCCCCCGCCGGATATATATCGGGAATTTCATGTATGCTCACTCTCGTTCCCGCGAGCGACGCGACGATCTTACTGTCCAAAAGGTGCATATTCTTGCCCTTTATCCCGATGATCGCCTCGTCCGCGCCCATAGTATCGAGCAGAACATTGAGCGTGTCAACAAGCGCCTGCAAGTGCTTTTCCAAAATATGATGGTCAACCATCATAAGCGGCTCGCACTCGGCGGCGTTCACTACGATCTGCTTAACGCTGTCCGAAAATTTCCTATGCGTAGGAAAGCCCGCGCCTCCCGCGCCGACGATCCCCGCGTCATATACAATTTTTTGAAGATCTTGTAAAGTCATACCATATCCTCTTTTACGATAAATCCGCAAATTATGCGTGTATGCGCCTTAAGGCGCGACCATTACACCTGTTTCTCGTCCAAAATTCCCACGATAACCGCGTCAACCGGCGCGTCGGGCTTTAACGCCATGCGCGCGCTCGAGCCTTGCGTGACAATTACATCCTCGCCTATGCCCGCGCCCACGCCGTCAACGGCAATCAGGAATTTATCCATGAGCTTTCTGTTTTCTATGCACTGCACAACCATCAGCTTGTAGCCGACAAGCGACTCAAGCTTGTGCGTTGATACAACGCTTCCCTGTACTCTGCCTAAAATCATATCTTTTCACCCTTTTTCGGTGTTGTTTACTTGTTTATAATTTTTACATAATCACCGTTCTTGATAGCGCACGCATTCGCGTCGTCGGTATCAATGTGCATTTCCGTATCGAAATCCTCTCTTACGCGCACCTGCACGTTGTAAAAACGCGTTGGCTTGGAGTTTTGTATCTCCACGTCAACTATATCGTTATCCTTAATGTTATACTTCGCCGCGTCAGCCGGCGTCATATGTATGTGTCTGTTCGCAATAATGCAACCCTCGTTAAGAAATACGCTGCCCTTCGGTCCAACTAACGCCATAGGCGCCGAGCCCTTTATATCTCCCGACGGTCTTACCGGCGGGCTTACCTTCAGTTTAAATGTATCAGTTCTCGAAATCTCTATCTGCGAGTCCTTGCGGACGGGTCCCAATACGCGCACGCCCTCTATCGAGCGAAGCGACGGACTTACGAGCGTTACGCATTCCTCGGCTGCGAACTGGTCGCCCATGAGCATCTTCTTTTTCGTAAGCTGATAGCCCTTGCCGAAAAGCACGTCGAGGTCATGCTGAGAAAGATGCACGTGTCTCGCCGATACGCCCACCTTAATGCCTTCGCTCGCTTCCTTTTCCTTTAGGATTTCAACGACCGCTTTAGTAATTATATCCTGTAAATTATTATCCATGTTAGAATACCCCTTCCGAATGATGAGGTTTATCGGATATTACCGCGGGAAACCCCGCGGTAATATCTTTTAGACCGTTTAGAAAATTATTTAGCCTCCGGTAAAATCTTCTCAACGTCGTTATGCGGACGCGGAATTACGTGTACCGAGATAAGCTCGCCCAGTCTCGAACCTGCCGCGGCGCCTGCGTCTGTCGCAGCCTGAACCGCGCCAACGTCGCCTCTTACCATAACGGTAACAAGACCCGAACCGATTCTCTCTGTGCCGATTAAGCTGACATTCGCAGCCTTAACCATTGCGTCGGCAGCCTCTATAGCGGCTACCAAACCTCTTGTTTCAACCATGCCTAATGCTTCTACAGCCATTTTCTTTTCCTCCTATTTCTTATTTGGCTTTTTCGCCTTTTTTTACTTATTTTATCTGAAACGCCTCGCGCGTTTAACAGACTTTTTATTTATCTAAAACGCATCCGCGTCATAGAACTGATTTATTTTGCCGATTTCGTTGTTCTCGTCCGCCGCTTCGGAGCTGTCTCCGTTTTTTCTGTTTTTTTAGCGGCCGCCGCCCTCGGCTTTGCGGCTGTTTTTGTTTCGCCGGTCTTTGCGGCGGCGCTTGCAGAAGTCTTAGTCTGCGCGGTTTTTTCAGCTTTTTCCGACTGAACTCCCTGCTTGCCCCTCTGCGTTCCCTTGAACTGCTCCGACGGAACCGATCCGACGTGAGTTCCCGCGCTTTCCGACCTCGCGGGCTTTTCGTGTTCCTCGTCAAGGTGAAGGAATTTTAAAATTTCGGTGTGAGGTCTCGCTATGACCTGATACGCCTTCAATATCTTGTCGCCGCACATCTTCGCTCTCGCTACTCCCGCGTCGACCGACGCCTGCACCGCGGTAAGCTCTCCCTTAACAACTATCGTAACAAGCCTTCCGCCGAGCTTTCTCTCGGTCGCCACGAACTCCACGTCCGCGACCTTGAGCATATCGTCAAGCATTATGATAGCGTTGCCGAGCGCCGAAACCTCAACCAATCCCAATGAAAAATTCATGCGCGTCCTCCTTTATATAGTAGGAAGTATCTTTTCGATACCCTCCGCCGGTCTTGGAATGACGTGAACGGCGTATACCTCGCCAAGCGTCTTTGCCACGGCTTCGCCGGCTTCAACAGCCGCGCGCACCGCGTCGACCTCTCCCGTTATAACTACGTTTACAAGTCCCGAGCCGATTTTTTCGGTTCCCACCAGAACAACGTCAGCGGCTTTCGTCATCGCGTCGGAAGCTTCGATAGCGCCCGTCAGGCTTCTCGTTTCAATAAATCCCAGCGCCTGCATAAAAACCCCTCCTTATCCGTTATTCGGTATGTGACCGACCTTATCTCGTCCCACGCTTACGCGCTCAGCCATTTTTTGGCTGTACTCGTTCGGTCTCGGTATGATATATGTGTTTATTAGTCCCGAAACGCTCTCCGCCGCCTTCGCCGCCGCCGCGACACCCGCCTCGACAGCGCTTACGCTTCCCTGTATCTTCACCGCCATGATAAGCGGCACTTCAACCGTTTCCGCGTTAGCCGGCTTGTTTGAGTCTATCGCGATAACCTTAACGTCCGCCGCCTTCGCAGCCGCGTCCGCCGCCGTTATCGCCGACACAAAGCCGAACATTTCGATAATTCCTATTGCCTCATACATAATAATCCTCCAGTTAAAGCTCTTATTTGAGCCGCTCATTACGTGAAAAAGAAGCAAGCAGATTGCCCTTTTGAGGAGCGCAGACGTATGCTGATACTTCAAGCTCCGAAAAAGGGTGAGATGCGCCGCTTATTTTTCGCGTCACGGAGCTATATAGGCTATCTTTAAACCCTTCTGCGCAAGGTTCGTTTCAAGCGCCTCGTTCATATCCTCCAGCTTGAAGCGGTGCGTGATAAGCTCCTTTATCGGAAGCCCTATCGCGTTCGCGCGCTTTAAGAAATCGAAGGTTGTCGCGTAGTCTCTGAGCGTATACACCCACGAGCCGACGAGCGTTATCTCCTTCGAGCAAAGGTCGAAATGCGGATTTATCGTAGCGTCGCCGCCGTTGATGAAAAATCCGAGCTCGCACAGACCGCCGCCGTTTCTGATGAAGTGGTATATATTCGAGTGCGCCACCGGCGAGCCGGTACACTGGAACGCGAAGTCCGCGTAATATCCTCCGAACGCCGCCTTAACAGCCTCGCTCAGAGCCTCGATGCCCTTGTGGTTCATAAAGTTGACGGTGTTGTCCGCGCCCATTCTCTTGGCGAACGCAAGTCTCTGCTCGTTTCCGTCAACCGCGACTATGTTTTCAATACCCATAGTCCTGAGAACCGCGATACAGATAAGACCGATAGGTCCGCAGCCCTGCACCACAACTCTCGAATTGAAGCGGAGAATATTCGTCAGCTTCGCCCTCTCGACCGCGTGTACAAGAACCGCGCACGGCTCGATAAGTATTCTCGAATCGAGATCGAGGTCGCTTACGTTAAACACCGTTGAACCGCCTCTGATAAATATGTAGTCGCTGTACCAACCGTTCAGATGAACATTGTCGTCGGGAAGAAGTCCGTAAACGTCCGCGCCGCCGACGTTCTGCTTGTTGAGGTCGAACATTGTGATATCGGGATTGTCCTTGAATATCATACAAGTAACGACCTTGTCTCCGACCTTCAGCGGCTTGCCCGCGCTGTCAGCCTTGACGTTTTTGCCCATCTTCACTATCTCTCCCGTACCCTCGTGACCGAGAACAACAGGGATAAGCGAGAACGGGTCGTTCTTGTACTCGTGCGCGTCCGTGCCGCATACTCCGCAGCCCTCGACCTTTACGAGTATATCGTCGTCGCCGACCTCGGGAATGGGATATTCCTGAATTTCGAAGTGCTTCAGCTTAGTCATCATCGCGACCTTCGCCGTTTTCGGGATCGCGCCCGGCGCGCTCGGAGCGGCATATGCCGGAGCGGAGGAAACGGGCGATGAGCCTGTCATTTCGCTCAATACCTGCTTCACCAGAGCGGCGATCTCGTTTTCATTTATTGCCACGGTAATCACTCCTTTTCTTATTTAATTTTGTATGTTATATAATGTTAAGCGCGTCCGAAAGCACGCAGCGTCTTATACGCGTGAAGCTTCTCGGAGAGGTTATACCCTCGCCCGTGGGACCCGCGATCGTGAACGTAGTCCAGCCCTCGGCGTTAAAGCCGATACCCGCGTAGCTCGGAGCGTTCTTTACGAAAATAGTCGTGCAGATAGCCTTCGCGTACTGCGTCATATGATCCACGTTCTTCGAGTGCAGATGCGCGCTGTGGCGGTTTCCGTGCTCCGCCTTTACAGCCATTTCAACAGCCTGATCGAAATTATCAACTCTTACGATAGGCAAAATCGGCATCATAAGCTCCGTCTGAACGAACGCCTGCGAAAATTCCGTTTCACAGATTATGCAGCGAATGTCGTCGCCCACGTTTATGCCTATCTTCGACAAGATAAGCTTCGCCGGTCTGCCGACATAGTCCTTGTTTATAACGCGCTTCGGCTTGTCGCCCTCCTTCTTGGGCTTTGACCACTGCAGAACAACGTCCTCAAGCTGCTTTACCTGCGCGTCGTTTATCAGATACGCGCCGTTTTTTATCATGTTATGTATCAGCTCGTCGGCAACGTTTTTCAGAACGAAAACCTCCTTTTCCGCGATACACGGCAGGTTGTTGTCGAACGTGCAGCCGTCGATAATATCCTTAGCCGCCTTCGGAATATCCGCCGTATCGTCAACTACGACCGGAGGATTGCCCGCGCCCGCGCCGATAGCCTTCTTTCCGCTTGACAAAAGCATCTTAACAACGCCCGGACCGCCCGTCGCAACGAGCATTCTGACCGACGGATGATTTACCATCGTGTTCGAAGATTCGATAGTCGGATTTTTAACGGTCGCGACGATATTTTCCGGGCCGCCCGCCGCCAAAACCGCTCTGTTTACGAGGTCAACCGCGTAAGCCGAAATTCTCTTTGCGTGCGGATGCGGATTAAACAGCACGCCGTTGCCGCCCGCGAGCATACAAATACTGTTGCAAAGAATTGTGCAGCTCGGATTTGTCGACGGCGTGATCGCGCCGATAATTCCGAACGGAGCCATCTCTATCAACGTAAGACCGCCGTCTCCGGCAAGCGCTCTCGTTTCGAGGTCGCTCGTGCCGAGAGTTTTGTCAGCCACAAGATGATGCTTTAAAATCTTGTGGTATACATTGCCCATTCCGGTGTCCTCAACTGCGAGCTTCGCCATTATTTCGGCTTCCTCATGCGTTAAGCGTCTGATTTCCTTTATGATATTTTCTCTCTGTTCCTTGTTGTAGTATCTGAAGGTTGCGTACGCCTTGTTGCAGGCTTCTATCGCCTCCTCCATAGTATCGAAAACGCCAAGCTGCTTCCTTTTCGGCTGTAAATCATACTGCGATAAATCCATGCCGGAAAGCACGTTTTTGACGATATCGCTTACGGTTTTTTCATCTACCATGTGAACCCTCAGCCTCCTTTATAATTTAATTCTGTGTTCAAAATACACCGCGCCCAAATGCGCGAGCATCATATCCTGCTCCTTCGTGCCGCCGCTAACGCCTATGCCGCCGAAGATTTTCCCTCCGGCTCTCAAAGGTTCGCCGCCGCCCAAAAGAATTATGCCGTTTCCGCTCGTAAGTCCGTCAAGCGCGCCCCCGCGCGCCTCTCTCAGAGCCTCCGCGGTCGTCATTTTAAGCGACACAGCCGTGTACGCCTTGTCCCGCGCGATTTTCGAGCTCGCTATGTACGCGCCGTCCATCGAGTGGAGCAACGTCAGATTAGCCCCCTCGTCGTCTATCGCGATCACGACGCTTAAGCCCATGCTTTCCGCCGCCTTTTCGACAGCGTACGCTATCTCCTTCGCAAGCGAGAGCGTCAGCCTGTCGTAAAACGGTATCGCGATAGGCTTCGGTTCCGCCGTCTTTTGCGTAACCGGTTTTTGCACAATTTGTTTTTGCATAACCGGCGTCTGCGCGACCGCCCTTTGCATAACCGCCTTCGGAGCATTGACCGAAGTATTTTGAACAGGCGCGTGAGCGACGTTTTTCGCCACTTCTTCAAGCAATTCGTCTATAGTTTTCACGCGCTCACCCCTTCGCCCTTTTTTCTTGTTCCAAAAAATTACTTATTGTACTGCTCCAATACCTTCTTCGTTACCTCCGCAACAAGGCTTTCGAGATCCTTATTCTGCGGAGCGGGGCAAACCTGTGACGGAAGCGGCTGGAAGCCGTGATAAGCCGCCGATGTTTCCATGCCGTACTTCTCATTCGCCTCTGTCGGAGACATAGCGCATGTATCGTCGCCCGCGTAGCAGCCGGGGCAGAGCTTTTCCATCGGGTGCTTGCCAGGTACGCCGAACTGCTTTCTAAGCTCAACGAGCTTCTTGACCTCGCCGCACGGAATTTCCTTCTCGCCGCCGAGCATTCTCGCGTAGAACAGCAGCTTCGCATAGAACTCCGTCGATTCCATTCTGAAGAACGCCGTATTCAAATCGCAGCCGAACGACAGCGCGCCGTGGTTAGCGAGCAAAATAGCGTCATAATCCTGGAGATACGGCTCAAGAGATTCCGGAATTTCCATAGTCGAAGGCGTTCCGTACTGAGCGATAGGAACAGCGCCGAGGAATATAATAGCCTCCGGCATGATGAGCTTGTCCAGCGGAATACCCGCGATAGCGAACGATGTCGCGATCGGAGGATGAGCGTGAACAACAGCCTTAACGTCGGGTCTCTTCTGATAAACCTTCAGGTGCATCTTAAATTCCGACGAGGGCTTCCACGGGCCATTCGATTCCTTCAGGTTGCCCTGACCGTCAACCTTACAAATCATGTCCGGAGTCATGAAACCCTTCGACACGCCGGTCGGAGTTACGAAATATGTATTCTCATCTATCTGAACGGAAAAGTTACCGTCGTTAGCGGCAACAAAGCCGTCGTTGTAGATTTTCTTACCGACTTCGCAAAGCTCTTTTTTGATTTCATAATCAGATTTGAACATTGTTTTTACCTCTTTCCTTTTGTTTTATTTGGTTTGTTTTTGTTTTGTTTTTATTATACCTCTTTTTACCGCCGTTGTAAAGAGTAAATTTTTCTAAATCTAATATATATTTTAAATTTAAGGGTGTCTCTTTAAAAATACATTATACGGCAGTATTATTTTATCACAAAAACAGCGTGTTTGGCAAGTATTTTTACAAACATTTTGCACAAAAATAACGATTTATTTTCCGATTTGCCATGTTGCACAAAATTTTGATGCGATTTTTGTGTATTTAACCAAAAATCTCTTTCACTTTCACCGCAACAGCTCCCGCCAGCTTCTCATGCTCCTCCGGCGTCATATGGATCCCGTCAATATCCGAAGCCTTCGCGAACCGCGCCGCGTCTGTAAAATACACTCCCTCGCGCTCCGCCATATCCTTATACGCCCCCGCGAACATACGCGACTTCTCCGGCGACTTTGCGGTATATAATTCCTTAAACGTCGGATGCTCAAGCGCCCTTTCGGTTATGTAAATAGGCGACACAACAAGCACGTCCTTCCCTCCGTGAGAGCGCCAAGCGCGTATATACTCAGCTATCGCCTCCGCGCTTTCCTCCGCGGAGCAGTCAAAATATTTAAGCACGTCGTTCGTCCCGAGCATAATTATAAGCAAGTCCACCCCGTCGGCAAATCCGCCCGCGTCAAGCCTTTTCCTAAAATAGTCCCAGCCGTTCTTGCCCTCCTCGTCGGGCAGATCCATATGCGTAGTGCGTCCGCACACGCCCTCGGATATAATTTCGCAGTCCTGCAAAAGCCCGCCGAGCACCACGGGCCACGGTCTTTCGAGTTTTGAAAAATCGACCGGATCATGTCCCCAAGTATTGGAGTCGCCGAAGCACATTATTTTCTTCATTTCAATTCCCTCCCGAAATAATTTCATATTACAATATTATCACACCAAAATTTCGCTGTCAACAGTGGACAAACCGCGCAAAAGGTGGTATACTTAAATAAAAACGGAAAAGGAGAGATAATATGTCAAACATATGGCACGATATAAGCCCGAAACGGATCTCACCCGAGCGGTTCATGGCTGTGATAGAGATACCGAAGGGCGTTAAAAACAAGTACGAAATGGACAAAGAAACGGGACTCCTCCGCCTCGACCGCGTCCTGTTCACCTCAACGCACTACCCCGCGAACTACGGCTTCATCCCCCGTACATACGCCGCCGACAACGACCCCTTGGACGTTCTTGTGCTCTGTCAGGAGTCAATAGTCCCAATGACGCTCGTCGAGTGTTACCCGATAGGCGTAATGAAGATGATAGACAACGACCAAGTCGACGAAAAAATAATAGCCATCCCCTTCGGCGACCCGACATACACAGATTTCACCGACATCTCACAATTACCCCAGCACACCTTCAGCGAGATCTCGCATTTCTTCCGAGTATACAAATCGCTCGAGGGCAAGGAAACGGTAGTAAACGAAACCCTCGGCGCGGAGGAAGCGAAAGAAGTGATCCGCAATTGTATCGCGGCGTATAAGGATAATTATTGTTAAAAAATAAATTATGATTCAGCGCAATAAACCCCTCAGTCAGCTTCGCTGACAGCTCCCCCAGTAGGGAAGCCTCTCGGAAAGTGCCGCATTTTGAAAGCCTCCCCTGCTAGGGGAGGTGACGCCGAAGGCGTCGGAGGGGTTTGTGCGCCGCATTGCCGATGCGCGCTAAATCATAATTAACCCGCACACATCAAAAACGGACGGTCCCCGACCGCCCGTTTCCAATTTTTATATGAATATAAATTATTTACTCCAAAACATCCTCCACCGCATCCATCAACGGCACATTATTCCCATCCCAAAGCATAAACTTATACTTCTCCGCCTCCGGAATATCCGCTGTAATAACAACAGTATCCCCTTCGATCTCACCTTTCGTCCCAAGAGTCAACCCGACAAACCTCCCATCCGAATCATACTCCGCAACATACAATTCCACCTCATTCAATTCCCCCGCACGCTCCGGATCAACCACAGTAACAGGAATCTCAATTCTATTTTCCTCCGCATTAACCACCGGTTCAACGGGCTTAACCTCCAGCGGTTTAATAGGCTCCGGCGTAGCCGTCGGCTCGGACGTTGGTACGGGAGTTTCGGTCGGTGTTGGCGACGGAGTAACATCCGGCGCCGCCGTAGGCGCTTCGCTCGGCATTTGCGTAGGCATGGGACTGTTGTAGTGAATTGTAGCGTTAATGAGAGGTTCGTTGCCCTCACTAATTCCAATCAAATTCCATTGTTCTTCACTTCCGCCGTAATATACGTCTGTTAGCTTGATACAGTTTTGGAACGCTTGGGATCGAATGAGCTCTACACTATCGGGAATTGTTATTTCTGTTAAGTTGTAGCAACCGGCAAACATCTGCGCGCTAATCAATTTTATACCGGCAGGGATTTTTATATTTGTTAAGCCGCTGCAGTTTATAAATGCTGTATTAGCAATCTCGGTTACGCAAATTGGTATTGTTATTTCCGTTAAATCTCTACAGCCGTAAAACGCATAATTATTAATGCGCGTCACTCCATTGGGAATACTATAAGTTGGCTGAATTTTATCCTTCGCGTAAGCTAAGAGAATATCTTTACTCTTATTAAATAGAACTCCATTTATATCACAATAATTTTCATTTTCCTCACTGACATTTATATTTAAACATCCGCATTCTCTAAACACACCAACTCCAATACTTGCCACCCCCGCGGGTAGTATGACTTTTGTTAAACCGGTACAACCCTCAAACGCATAATCACTAATGCTTGTCACACTGTCAGGAATAATATAAACAGTATCATCAGACTGATTTTTTCCCTTTGCGTAAACTATCA
Organism: uncultured Clostridia bacterium; assembly: GCA_947631085.1. GTDB lineage: Bacteria > Bacillota > Clostridia > UBA1381 > UBA1381 > CANQXJ01. The sequence continues at coordinate 39,345 of CANRJY010000019.1, forward strand.
GACTATCTTTATTTTTATTAAATAAAACTCCATTTATATCACAATAATTTTCATTTTCCTCGCTTACATTTATATTTAAAACTCCACATGAACAAAACGCATAATCCCCAATGTTCGTAACGCTGGCAGGAATATTTATTTCCGTTAAAGTGCTGCAGTTGCGAAACGCACTATCGCCTATGCTGCTGATATTTATGGACTAATAGCGTGAAACCCACGATTTTATGCTGTTTTTCAGCTTTGTGCGGCTGAGATTTTTTGAAAAATTTAATAAAGAAAAGTTATTAAGCGTGTTTACTTGCTCAGTATGAGCTATGTGGACACGCTTTTTTAATATCAAGTTTTAGGAGGTAGATGTATGTTTGAGGAAAACTATGTGCTTCTTGCCGATGCGGTTATTGTACAAGCCGCAAAGGACTATCGGAGAGCCGGCACTCCGCAAATTAGAGAAACCATTAAAAACTTTTTATTGTCCGAATGGTTTTGTGTTTTGACCGATATGGACGGGAAAAAGTTATACAATCGTTTGGAGCGGGAACGCCTTGAAAAGCGGAAGCGAAAACGCTGATACTTTGTAGAATTTTA
>CANRJY010000020.1 GCA_947631085.1 uncultured Clostridia bacterium
CCGCCTTTTTTGACGGCGTCCATCATGATGTTTTCGGTAGCCATGAACGGTATTTCGCGCATGAACTGCTGATATATAACCTTGTCGTAAACGACTAAGCCGTCAACAACGTTGATGTACAAATTGAGTATGGCGTCAACCGCAAGAAACGCTTCGGGAACGGATATGCGCTTGTTGGCGCTGTCGTCGAGCGTTCTCTCGAACCACTGCGTCGCGGCGGTGATGGCGGGGTTTAACGCGTCAACTATGACGTATCTCGCGAGCGAGCCTATTCTTTCGCTTCTCATCGGGTTGCGCTTATACGCCATCGCCGACGAGCCTATCTGCGACTTCTCGAACGGCTCCTCTATCTGCTTTAGGTGCTGCAAAAGGCGGATATCGTTTGAGAATTTGTATGCGCTCTGCGCGATAAGGCTCAGGGTGTTGAGCATCTGCGTGTCGAGCTTTCGCGGGTACGTCTGACCGCTCACGGGGAATGTGTCCGAATAGCCCATTTTCGCGGCGACTTTTCTGTCAAGCTCCTTGCACTTCTCGTGGTCGCCCTCGAAAAGCTCCATAAAGCTCGCCTGCGTACCGGTCGTACCTTTGCAGCCCAAGAGTTTAGCCTTTGAGAGCTGATAGTCCACGTCCTCCAAGTCCATCATCAAATCCTCGAGCCACAGTGTGGCACGTTTTCCGACGGTGGTCGGCTGGGCGGGCTGAAAATGCGTGAACGCGAGCGTCGGCAAGTCCTTATTGGCTTCCGCGAATTTTGCAAGCTCACCGATAAGGCACACGAGCTTTTTCTTAACGAGCCGCATAGCCTCGGTCATGATTATAATATCGGTGTTGTCGCCGACGTAGCAGCTTGTCGCGCCGAGATGTATTATCGGCTTCGCGTCGGGGCACTGCACGCCGTACGCGTAAACGTGCGACATAACGTCGTGGCGCACTTCCTTTTCGCGCGCCTTCGCGACGTCGTAGTTTATATCGTAGATATGCTCCTTCATTTGAGCGATCTGCTTGTCGGTTATGTCAAGCCCCAGCTCCTTCTCGCTCTCCGCGAGCGCTATCCATAGCTTCCGCCAGGTGGAAAATTTCTTGTCAGGCGAGAAAATGTACTGCATTTCCTTTGACGCGTAGCGGGAATTTAGCGGGCTTTCGTATGTGTTTGTAGCCATGATTTTCTCCTTGTAAATTATGATTTAACGGCGAAATGCGGGCAACCGCGAGGGTCGCCCCTACGGCAACGGAACGGCGGTTCGGCGTTCCGTTTTGTTATCCGGCGGCGTGTACGTCGGATAACATCAACGATAAAAAAGTTTCCTTTGGGAACTTTTTTATCTTCTCAATACTGTATTGGCTGAAAGCGAAGCTTTCAGACGGCGTGCGGACGCGCACGCCATCACAATCCCAGTCTCTTAAATACTTCCTCATACGCCTCTTCCACGTTGCCTAAATCGCGGCGGAAGCGGTCTTTGTCGAGCTTTTCGTGCGTGGTCGCGTCCCACAGGCGGCAGGTGTCGGGGGAGATTTCGTCAGCGAGGATGATCTTGCCGTCCGAGGTCTTGCCGAACTCGATCTTGAAATCGACAAGCTCGATATTTATTCCCTCAAAATACGCCTTCAATACGTCGTTTACCTTGAATGTCAGATCCGCGATAGTGTCGAGATCCTCTTTTGTCGCCGCGCCTATCGCGATGATTTGATAGTCGTTTATCATAGGATCGCCGAGGTCGTCGTCCTTTAGGCAGTATTCAAGCGTCGTGCAGTTGAGCTTTTTGCCCTCCTCTACGCCGAAGCGCTTCGAGAACGAGCCCGCCGCGATATTTCTTATTATAACCTCGAGCGGCACAATGCTGACCTTTTTAACAAGCGTTTCTCTGTCCGATAATTCCTCGACAAAATGCGTGGGAATACCCTTCTTTTCCATAATCTGCATAAGGAAATTCGACATTTTGTTGTTTACAACGCCCTTTCCCGCGATCTGTCCCTTTTTAAGACCGTTAAAGGCGGTCGCGTCGTCCTTGTAATCAACGATATACAGCTCGGGGTCATCCGTTTTATATACCTTCTTTGCTTTGCCCTCGTAGAGCATTTCTCTTTTTTCCATAAAAATCAATCCTTTCGTTTGAGCCTTATAAGCTTACCTATCAATTATATTATAAATGTCGGGAAAATGCAACAAAAAAATGGCAAAGAATTAAAACTTCTTTACCTTTTTCCGTTTTTGTGATATACTCCATATAAAGAGGGGGTAATTTTATGATTTATTCAGACGATATTAACAAAATCTGCGCTGTTTGCGTCAATGCCGTAAAAATAGCGGGCGATGACACGCACATGAGATGCTCGTTAAAGCATGAGGATACCGAGCTTGGCGGCTCATGCAAAAAGTTTAAGTATGATATACTCAAAAAACCGACGCGCCGCCGCAGGCTCAAAACAAATTATTCACCTGAAGATTTCAATATCTGACATTCCCGTATTCAGCTTAGTCCTCGGGGAAGAAGCTTTCTTCTTCCTCGGCCTTTTTGTCTATTACCATATCTATCGGCACATCCAGCGCGGCGCATATTTTCATAATCTTATCCATGCCTATTGATACTTTGTCGTGCTCATAATTGGATATCGTAGCTTCGGACACGCCCACAAGCTTTGCAAGCTGAGCTATGGACATGTTTTTTCTGTGGCGGTATATCATAATTTTTTCGCCGATCGTCAAATACATAACCTATTCCCTCCCCAAGCGTTTTAAAATCGTATCGGACAACAGCGCAAACTCGTTCAAATTCAGCGTTTCACCGCGCCGCCGCGGAGATATGCCCGCGTTCTCCATGAGCCGCGCAAGCTCATCCTTTTCAATCGGGAACGCTGAGGACAGGCAGTTTAACAATGTTTTTCTTCTCTGCGAAAAAGCTGCCTTTACAATTCTGAAAAACAGCTTTTCATCCTTTGTTTTAACGCTCGCGTCTTCAAGCACGCGCATTTTAACAACCGCGCTGTCCACCTTCGGCCTCGGCACAAATAAATCCGACGGCACGATCGCCGCGATCTCAGGCTTTGTGAAATATTGGCAAAGCACCGAGATCGCCCCATAATCCTTAGTCCCCGCTTTCGCGCAAAGCCGGTCGGCAACCTCCTTCTGAACCATGACCACAATATTTTTCACATCGAGCCTGTCCTCGATAAGCCGCGTTATAATCGGCGTTGTGATATAATAAGGAAGATTTGCCGCCACGCTCACGTTCATTCCGGCAAATTCCTCCGCGATAAGCGCTTTAAAATCAATTTTCATCGCGTCTGCGCGTATGATTTTCACATTCGGGCAGTCCGCGAGAGTAAAGCCGAGCACCTCGATAAGCCTTTCGTCAAGCTCCACGGCGACGACCTTTTCCGCTCTTTCGCAAAGCTCGCGCGTGAGCACGCCGAAACCCGGGCCGATCTCGATAACGCCGCCGTCAATCTCCGCCGCGTCCGCGATTTTAACGAGCACATCGCGCGAGGTGAGGAAATTCTGTCCCAGTCCCTTTTTAAACGTAAAGCCAAAGCGGCTCTGTATTTCTCGTATTGTTTTCGGAGACGTTAAATCCATATTTATTCTCCCCTCACCCGAGCACCATGAGCGAAATTTCGTCTCCGCTTCTGTCAGCCGAAATTGACGCGCCCTCGGGGATCTTGCCCGTGAGCGACAGCCGCGCCAGCTTATCCTCAAGCAGATCCTGTATCGCGCGCTTGAGCGGTCTCGCGCCGTACTTGCGGTCATAGCCCTTTTCGAGTATCAAATCCTTCGCCGCGTCGCTGACCGTCATTGAGACGTTCTTTTCCGCCAGCTTATCCGTGATATTTTTCAGAAGCAAATCTATGATCTGCTTTAATTCGGGCTTCGTGAGCGGCTTAAACGTCACTATGCCGTCAATTCTGTTCAGAAATTCCGGTCTGAAGATATTTTTGAGGCTCTTATCCACGTTATCCGAAAGAGTTACCTCGTCGTCCGCGAGAAATCCCGTCGCCTTTGAGCTGAACTCCGAGCCCGCGTTTGTCGTCATTATTATAATCGTATTTTCAAAGTTCACGATTTTGCCGTGGCTGTCCGCGATTCGTCCGTCGTCGAGAATTTGCAGGAACAGATTGAACACCTCGGGATGCGCCTTTTCAATTTCGTCGAGCAGTATAACGGAATACGGCTTGCGGCGCACCTTTTCGGTAAGCTGTCCCGCGTCGTCGTAGCCGACGTAGCCCGGGGGCGAGCCTATCAGCTTCGACACCGAATGCTTCTCCATGTACTCCGACATATCAATTCGTATAAGCGCTTCCTCGTTGCCGAACATGATCTCCGCGAGCGTCTTTACAAGCTCCGTTTTACCCACTCCTGTAGGACCCGCGAATATGAACGATACGGGGCGTTTTTTCGTCGTAATGTCCGCCCGTCCTCTGCGAATTGCCTTCGCGACAAGGTTTACCGCGTCGTCCTGACCGACCACGCGCTCGTGAATACGCGTTTCGAGATTAAGAAGCTTTTCCGCCTCGTCCTCGGTAAGACGGTGAACGGGAATTTTCGTCCAGCTCTCGATAACCGCCGCCACGTCGTCAAACGTGATTTCCGATTTATCCGCTTCGGCGCGTGCCAAAACGAGCTTCTGCTCCAAATCGGTTTTTTCCATATTTAGCTTCGCGATTTTTTCGTAATCTCTGTGCTCGTGCTCGGACGGGTCCGATAAGTCCTCTATTTCGGCGGAAATTTCCTCGAGCCTTTCGCCCATCTGCGTCGCGTCGTAGAGTGCGCGGTTCCTGAGATTTGCACCCGAGCCCGCTTCGTCTATAACGTCGATCGCCTTGTCGGGCAGAAATCTGTCCGTGATATACCTCTCCGAAAGACGCACCGCATCCTCAATGACCTTATCGCTTATCTTAACATGATGGTAATTTTCGTAATAGTCTTTAATTCCCTTTAAAATCTCTATGCTTTCCTCAATCGAAGGCTCGTCGATAAGAACCGGCTGAAAACGCCGTTCGAGCGCGGAGTCCTTTTCGATATGCTTGCGGTATTCCGTGAGCGTCGTCGCGCCGATGATCTGTATTTCGCCGCGCGCTAGGGCGGGCTTTAAGATGTTAGCCGCGCTCATCGCGCCCTCCGCGTCGCCGGCGGCTACGATATTGTGTATTTCGTCGATTACAAGAATGACGTTGCCCGCGTCGCTCGCCTCGTTTAAAAGGCTTTTAAGTCTCGCCTCAAACTGACCTCTGAACTGCGTTCCCGCCACGAGTGCCGCAAAATCGAGCAGATACAGCTGATATCCGAACAGCTTCGGCGGCACGTTATGCTCGAAGATCCTGCACGCCAAGCCCTCCGCGACCGCCGTTTTACCTACGCCAGGCTCGCCGAGAAGTACGGGATTGTTTTTCGAGCGCCTGTTTAAAATCTGCACAACTCTGTCAATTTCCTTATCGCGGCTCACCACGCGGTCAACCTGACCAAGCGCCGCTCTTTCCGTAAGATTTGTGCCGTAGGTTTCGAGCATACTCTTTTTCTTGTTCTGCTTTCTTGCTTTTTTCCTATCCTTTTTGCTGCTTACACCCTCGGAAGGATCGTTCATTTCTCCGTTCATAAACCCCTGCGGCATAGCGCCCAAAAGCTCGCCGAGCATTTCGCTCAGCGGCGCCGTTGCCGCGCCGCCCTCGTCGTCTACTCCGCCGCTCATTTCGCTTAACAGCTCGCCGATATCGCCGCCCTCCTGCGAGAGGTCGCCTATCTGCTCCATAAACTCGGACATCTGCTGATTAAGCGCGTCAAGCTCCTCCTCAGGCACGCCGAGACTGCTTATCATTTTGTTGAGCGGCGACAATCCCAGCTCCTTCGCGCACGAAAGACACAAGCCCTCGCTCGTGCTTTTGTCGCCCTCTATTTTGGTAACGTATACCACAGCCGGGTTTTTACCGCATCTTGAACATAACTCCATTATCGAAAATCCTTTCTATGTTTAAACCGCGCAAGCGGTCTGCTTCACTATTATTCCTCGTTATCCGCGGATAATATGACAAATAAATGAAAATCCTGTAAAGATTTTAGGTTATTCTATCACAAATATACGCCCGTGTCAATAACGACAGAAGCTCATTTTGCGAATTGACCGAATACGAACGCGCCGCTTTCGGAAAGCTCGTCGGGGCTTATTCCGTCGCTTACGTCGGCTCCCGTGCGGAGCGCGGCGCTTGTTTCGTTTTTATCGCAAAGCGACCAGTTTGCCCAGCTTATACCGCGTTCGTTCATGAAATCCACCCATTTCCGCGCCTCGTCGAGGAAAACTCCTCCGCCGCCGTCAGCCGAGCTCGTTCCCCATTCGGTGACGAACACAGGCAGAGCGCAGTCCGCGATACGCTGTCTGAGCCAATCGGTATGAGTTCCCGCGTAGAAATGGCAGGTGTACATTATATTTTCGCCCGAAAGCGGATCTTTTGCCGCCTCGTGCAGATCCTGGCTCCACGTCGGGCTTCCGACGAGTATTATGCCGTCGCTTTTTGCGCGTATTACGGGAATTATCCTTTCCGCGTACGGCTTTACGTTCCCGCTCCATGTCACGTTTCCGTTCGGCTCGTTGCAGATTTCGTAGAGCACCGCCGGATTATCGCCGTAGCGCTCCGCCATTTCCGCGAAAAACTCAGCCGCCTCGTCCGCGTGAGCGAGCGGGTCGCCGTCCGAGAGGATATGCCAGTCGATTATAACATACATATCCTGACGTATCGCCGCGTCTACCGCCGACACGAGCGTATCCTTCACGGCGCGGTTTTCCGTATATCCGCCCTCCGACGTGTACATAGCGCAGCGGAACAAATTCGCGCCGTAATCAGCCGTCGCCTTTATCGCCGCCTCCGACGCAAATTGCGGGAACCACTGTAAGCCGTGGCTCGACATTCCCCTAAGCTGCACCGCTTCTCCGCGTTCGTTCACAAGCCGTGTCCCGTCCACGCGGAGCTTCCCGTTTTCGCTCACACCGCCTCCGCGCTTTACCTCGGGAGACGCGGGCGTGGCGGTCGCTGTCGGAACAAACGGCGTAAGTCCGCCCTTTATTTTAGCCGCGCGCATGATTATTGCGCACGCCTCCGCGCGCGTCAGGCTTGATTTCGGGTTGAGCCTGCCGTTTTCGTCGCCGAACACCACGCCCGAGGAATACGCCGCGATAACGCTGTCGTAATACCTGCCGTCAAGCTCGGAAAAATCCTTAACGGACGAGCTGACCTCGTTATAGTCCCCGCGCCTGTCCTTCAGAAACGCGTTCATAACTATTTTTACGGCTATCTGACGCGTTATCGGTTCGTCGTACGTTTCCCCTGTCGGCGGGATCTCGTCCCAGTCGAAAAGCCCCGCTTTGAGCGCCGCCTGAACCGTTCCGTCCGCCCAGTGCGCGTTCACCGCCGCCGACGGCTGTATTCCCGCGGCGCGGCACACGACGGACACGAGCTCCGCCTTTGTTATAATTCCCGACGGGCGGAACGTTCCGTCCTCATAGCCCTTAAGATATCCGTTTTCGGACATTTCCGTGACGTTTTCGTAAAACCAGTCTCCCTCGTTAACGTCCGAATACGCGTACGCACACGACGCGGCAAGCGTCAAAATCGCGAATATTACCAAAAAAATGCTTTTTTTCAAATTCTATCACTCCTTCGCGCTATATTGTATCATAAATTTTGCGAATTGACTATAGGTTTATGAAAAAATAAGCAAATATAAACAGCAGTGAAAAATTTATAAAAAAATTCCAATTCTTGGGAATATTATATGAACTTTCTTCATATACATAGTAATAAGAGGGGCGTATGCTCCAAATTATATTCAAAGGAGATAAAAATATGAAAACACAAACTGTAAAATACGACAAATATATGGCCCTTTCCGCATTTCGCCGCCGCGAACGCGAAAAGCGGCTTCAGGCGCAGCTTCTCGGTTTTTTCCTCTCTCTCTTTACCGCGTGCGGTATTTTGGTGCTTATAATTTCCTCGATTCCGTATTAATGTCTCCCGTACGGCGAAATTTATAAATAATTATTAATATTTATTAATTTTTTATAAACTGTATTGATTTTTTCAGATAAAGAGAGTAGAATTAATACGAAAATTTTGGTACGGGGGTAATACGATGTCAGACGGCGGAGCATTTTTCAGCGCATTTCTAACCGTTTTCAGCATATTGCTGCAGGCTATTTCTCTTCCGATAGGCATATACTATGTAATCGTGGGGCTTTGCGGATTTTTGCCGATAAAGGATAAAAAACCTGCACTGTCGGATAAAATCAACACCTTTGCGCTTGTAATATCTGCGCATGACGAGGAAGCCGTTATCGCGAATATGGTCTCGTCGCTCAAAGCCCTTGATTATCCGTCGGAGGCTTACGACATATTCGTAATTGCCGATAACTGCGGCGACAACACCGCCGAGGCGGCAAGAGATGCGGGGGCGATAGTGTTTGAGCGCTTTGATCCACACAAGCGCGGCAAAGGTCACGCGCTCGAGTGGATGTTTGAAAAGCTGTTCCGTATGGAAAAGCGATACGACTATGTTTCCGTTTTCGACGCGGATAATCTCGTGGATCCGGGCTATCTCAAGGCGATGAACCGCAAGGCGAACCAGGGCTTTAACGTTGTGCAGGGCTTTCTCGACAGCAAAAATCCGTACGATTCGTGGATAACGGCGGCGTATTCGTACTGCTTTTGGTCGATAAACCGCACGTTTCAGCTTTCGCGGTACAAGCTGGGGCTTTGCTGCGAGCTGTCCGGCACCGGCTTTATAATATCTCTGGACACGCTTCGGCGCTACGGCTGGCGCGCGACCTGCCTTACAGAGGATATGGAATTTACGATGCAAATGTGCTTTAACGACGAAAAGGTCGCGTTTGCCTACGACGCGGTCGTGTTCGACGAAAAGCCGCTCACCCTCGCTCAGTCGTGGCGGCAGCGCAAGCGCTGGATGCAGGGACACTGCGATGTGGCTTCGCGGTATTTTACCAAGCTTATAAAAAAAGGCGTCAAGGAGCGCAAATTCAGCTGCATAGACTGCGCCGTGTATCTTATTCAGCCGATAAGAATAATCGCGGTGGGAATAATTACGTTTTTCGCGTATGTTCAGACATTTTATCCCGAAGGCAACCTCGGATTTATACAGATCTCGTATCTGTTCGGGAACTCGTGGTTATGGACGGCGATCGTAATATTCCAAATGCTGTATATGCCGTTTGTGATTTTATACGAGCGGCGGGAAATATCGCTCAAAATGGTATGGTATTATTTTACTTATATGTACTATAATCTGACATGGGTGCCTATCGCGATACAAGGATTTTTCAACCGCAACAAGACGGAATGGTCGCACACGAAGCACACACGGACTATCTCCATTGACGAGCTGAACAGCATGAGGCAGAGACGCGTTTGACCAGTTTTGACCGTAATGCGCGGAACAACGCATTTTCTGTCAATATTTTACAGCCGCACGCGGAAGCGTGATGAAAATCAAACAGGATAATTTTAATAGGGAAATCGTATATTTTGCGGTTTCCTTTTTTATCCCGGTCGATATAAAAATCGCGTTAAACGGCATGACAGCGCGGTTTATCGCCTTTCAGGACACGGTATATATTGTGTTGTAACATAAATGTAAACACAATATATAGTATTTTTAACAAAAAACCCCTTGCAAAATAAAATCAAGTGTGGTATTATTGAATGCAGATACGAAAAGGGGATGTACTGAAATGAAAATTATAAAGAGAAACGGTTCTGAGGTAACATTTGACGCCGAAAAAATAAGAGCGGCGGTAAGCAAGGCAAAATATGCCGGCGACCATCAGGACGAGCTTACCGAGCGGGACATAGACGAAATAGCGCGCTCGGTCGAGGAATACTGCGCGCATATGCACCGCGCTTTGTCCGTCGAGGAGATCCAGGAGCTGGTGGAAACTCAAATCATGAGCCACGGCGCGTTCGAGATTGCGAAGCGCTATATCCGCTTCCGCTTCACGCGTAACCTCGTCAGAAAGACAAACACGACGGACAATCAGATTTTAAGCCTCCTGGAGTGCGACAACGAGGAGGTCAAGCAGGAGAACTCGAACAAGAACCCGACCGTCAACAGCGTTCAGCGCGACTACATGGCGGGCGAGGTCAGCAAGGATATAACCGAAAGACTGCTCCTGCCCGAGGATGTGGTTGCCGCGCACAAGAACGGCATTATCCATTTCCATGACTCCGACTATTTCGCTCAGCATATGCACAACTGCGATCTCGTAAACTTAGAGGATATGCTCCAAAACGGCACCGTCATAAGCGAGACGATGATAGAGCGTCCGCACTCGTTCTCAACCGCCTGCAATATCGCGACGCAGATTATCGCGCAGGTCGCGAGTAACCAGTACGGCGGACAGAGCATAAGCCTGACGCATCTTATCCCGTTTGTCGACGTGTCGAGACAGACGATAAGAAAACAGCTTCTGAGCGAGTTTGAGCAGATAGGCGCCGAATGCTCCGAGGAAAACCTCAGCGAGCTCGTGGAAAAGCGTTTAAAGCTCGAAATACGCCGCGGCGTTCAGACGATACAGTATCAGCTCGTAACTCTGATGACAACGAACGGTCAGGCGCCGTTTGTCACGATATTTATGTATCTCGGCGAAGCGCGCAGTGCGAGAGAAAAGGCTGATTTGGCGCTCGTTATCGAGGAAATGCTCAATCAGCGTATCGAGGGTGTAAAGAACGAGGCGGGCGTATGGATAACTCCGGCGTTCCCGAAGCTCATCTATGTGCTCGAGGAGGACAATATCCGCGAGGACGCGCCGTATTGGTACCTTACCGAGCTTGCCGCAAAATGCACCGCGAAGCGCATGGTTCCCGACTACATATCGGAAAAAATGATGCTTCGTCTTAAGATTGATAAAAACGGCGACGGCAACTGCTATACCTGCATGGGCTGCCGCAGCTTCTTAACTCCGTACGTTGACGAAAACGGAAAGCCGAAATATTACGGACGCTTCAATCAGGGCGTTGTCACGATAAACCTTGTGGACGTTGCCTGCACGGCTATCGAAAACGGCGGCGACGAGAAGAAGTTTTGGGAAACTCTCGACGAGCGTTTGGAGCTGTGCCACCGCGCGCTGCGCTGCCGTCACGAGCGTCTTGTCGGAACGCTTTCCGACGTCGCTCCGATTTTATGGCAGCACGGAGCGCTTGCGAGACTTGAAAAGGGCGAGCCTATCACGAAGCTCCTCTACGGCGGATATTCCACGATTTCTTTGGGATATGCGGGACTTTGGGAATGTGTTTACGAGGTCACGGGCAAAAAGCTCACCGAGCCGGAGGGCGAAAAATTCGGTCTTGAGGTCATGCGCGCTCTCAACGCCGCCTGCAAAAAGTGGAGGGAAGCTGAAAATATCGACTATTCTCTCTACGGAACGCCGCTTGAGTCCACAACATATAAGTTTGCGAAAAGCCTTCAGAAGCGCTTCGGCATAATCGAGGGCGTAACGGATAAGAACTATATAACAAATTCATATCATATCCACGTTACCGAGCCGATAGACGCGTTCTCGAAGCTCGAAAAGGAAGCCCGTTTCCAGGAGCTTTCTCCGGGCGGAGCGATAAGCTATATCGAGGTGCCGAATATGCAGAACAACATTCCGGCTGTTCTCGAGGTCATTAAGTTCCTCTACGACCACATCATGTACGCGGAGCTCAACACCAAGAGCGATTACTGCCAGGTATGCGGCTACGACGGCGAGATACAGATCGTCAATGAGGACGACAAGCTCATATGGGAATGTCCCAACTGCCATAACCACGACCAGGATAAGATGAACGTCGCGCGCCGCACCTGCGGATATATCGGAACGCAGTTCTGGAACCAGGGACGCACTCAGGAAATCAAGGAAAGGGTACTTCATCTGTAATGAATTACTGTGAAATCAAAAACTATGACATAGCAAACGGGGAGGGCGTTCGCGTCTCCCTGTTTGTGTCGGGCTGCACCCACCGCTGCAAGGGCTGCTTTAACGAGATAGCCTGGGACTTCGGCGCGGGCGAGCCTTTTACCGAGGAAACCGAGGAAATGCTTTTGGATATGCTCAATAAGCCGTACATAAACGGTTTGACCTTGCTCGGCGGAGAACCGTTCGAGCCGTCCAACCAGCGTCGTCTTACCCCGTTTTTAAAGCGCGTAAGAGCGCGTTTCCCGAACAAAAACATCTGGTGCTACACCGGCTACACCTACGAAACCGACCTGCTCGGCGACAGCCGCGCGCGCTGCGAATGTACCGACGAGATGCTGTCCATGATAGACGTGCTCGTGGACGGGGAATTTATAGAGGCTCAAAAGGATATTTCACTCGCCTTCCGAGGTTCGCGAAATCAGCGGATATTGAGGCTTAAACAATGATATACTCTCACATTGTTTTTATCAAATCTGACGCGGAATAAAAATAAAGGCGCATAAACTCACGTTTATGCGCCTTTTCGTGGAGCTGGTAATGGGACTCGAACCCGCGACCTGCGCATTACGAATGAGTAATTTCTTTTTTTATGTCGTTTTATCTCATCCCATAAAACCGCATAACAGAGCCATTTATCTGATATTTCATTTTATTTCGTTTGATAATATTAAGCCTCATTTTATCACAATAAAGGACAAATAAAGGACAAAAATTTGAAGCAGTAAACCGCCATGGCAAAATGAATATAACAAACCGCCGCCGCAAAAGATAAAATCCCTCACAACGGCGGCTTGCTTATTGTATCACAAAACACTCGTTTTGCCTGAATTAGTATGCGGCATACATGAACCGCCGCAAACAGGTTTAATAATCCTCGTTCTTCATATAGTCCATATGGCGGCGATAGCGGCGGGGAATGTTTATCGGAACGTCATAGCCGACAGACTTTAAAAACTTCGTTATCGTGTCTACTCCATCACCGAAAAACTGAGCGATACGCCGTTCCTTGTTCTTTATACCTTTGTAATCCGGCGGACATACGAAAGTCCAGTCTGCGCCCTCGTTATCGAATATGATCTGGAAATACTCGTCGATGTTGTATTTGTTCAGAGCCTTCGCAAGAAGTATATGATGTTCGCAGCCCTCGTCGAGCAGAGACACTACTGCGTGCGAGCCGTCATGCGCGATTACGGCGATAAGCGGCTCACTGTCGTGGTTTATAAATTCATGCTGTTCTTCATCGGAGCCGTAATACTTTTTGATTTCCATTTTGTAAATCCTTTCCGTTAGTTATTCGCTCACTTTTACTATAAATCAATCTCATTCCCCGTATCAGCCTCATATTTCGCCTTGACAGCCTTTTTCACATATCCGTTAATACTTTCATTATCGGCTTTCGCGGCGGCTTCTATAAGCGATTTCGCGCCTTTTTTTAAACGTAATGGCATTGTATCGTAGTATGGTTCTGCTTTGGGAACGAATTTTATTAATACTTTGTATATTGTGTCGGTGTCAGCCTCGTTGAGTAAATCAATCAGGCTGTGCAATACTGCTTTTTCCATGCATACAACCCCTTTATTCCGCCTTGCCGCGCTTAATATCCTTCAGCGCGGGTATTTCCGCCTCTAACAGCTCGTTTACAAGACCGTTGGTAGATTTACCTTTCGAGGCGGCATATTCTTTTATAATGGCTTTTCCGCCCTTTTTTACCTGTATTCTCAAATCATCATATGTTTTCTTTGCATATGCGTTTTTAATTTCTGCTTTAGTTTTTGCCATATTATCACCTAAACTTTCACTTGACAAATCTGTTGATATGTGATATAGTTTAGATAACAAAGGAGCGATTTTAGCCGTTCCGCTAAGTAAACGTTTTGTTAGTTAAACTAACATAAGCCGTCCCTATGGCGATACGGGGCGGCTTATTTTCTTATGTTTTTTATTATTTCTAAGATAATTGCAAGTTCAATTATCTGCAGAATGATATTCATATCCATAAGCAGACCCCCTTTGCAAGAGAGTCGGAACAGCCGCCGCCGCTCCTGTTATCAAGGTCACACAGATTTCTCTGTCACCTACAGTTAATTCCTTAACTGCAATTATATTATAACATATATTTCATAACATGTACATGTACAAAATATATAAAAATACATGTACATGTTTGTATATTGTGCATATTGATTTATACATGTACATGTAGTATAATACAATCAAGAGGTAAGGGAAACGACCTCGAACGAAAGGAGTTGAACAAAATGACAAACATTACAGAAATCCGCCGTAGAGTTGCGACTATGGCGAACCGTTTAAAGAAAATGGGATTGACTTTATCGGCGGCGTTCAAGCGTGCATGGCGGCTTATCAAGGGCAAAGCGATCGATACGAAGGTTGCCGGAGTTACAAAGGGCAATCGTCAGCGGGCGCTGCACCGCATATTGACCGCATATCGCCCCGAACAGGTGAGCGTGAAGCTACAGCGTGACCGCGCGAATCTGCACGATAACAACGCCGTCAAGGTGCTTGTATCGGTGAACGGCTCGGAGGATTACCACATGGGCTATATACCGCGAAATCTCGCGTATGTCGCGGCGGCTCTTATGGATAAGGGACTGAACCCTGCCGCCTCGTTCAAAGCGGTACGCGGGCATTACGCGCCGTATATGAATTACGGAGCGGTAATCACGTTAAAGCTTGCGTAAAAAGAAAATGCCTTGTATAAGCCGCAAACTTATACAAGGCGGTACACCCACCGACAAGCGGCGGCTCCTGCATTGATTTATAGCAACATCATTGTATCATATCCGCCGCCTTAAGTCAAGATTTATTCGGAGGATTTTATAAAATGGGAATGAGAAGCAAAGCAGTATCAACACAGATACAAGAAAGACAATGGAAGCAAACACCAAAGGAAAGCGACTACAGATATTTTAAGCGATTGTTACAAGATTTTTACATAACGCTTGAAATTCCATTGTTTAATACATACAAGGATTTATATACATGGGTTCACGAACAAATAAATAATTCAAGATAGGAGTGAGAATAATGCAAACTGTAGATTTAGAAAATTCAATTATTGCTTTGAAAGAGGTTATCACCTTGTTATCGGTAATTTCAGCGGCGGATATTGACAGTATAGAGGACTACAGAGATTTATTAAATATTACAAATAGCACTTTTGCCGATAAGTATGAAAGACTGCAAAAAGCATTTTATGGATAAAATTCAAGGCGGGGCGGCGGTTTATTCTCCGCCGCCTGTATGCATTATTATCTCGTTTATAGCGTCCTTTATCCCCTTGAGTATTGGAATTATATCTTCCGAATTATCCCGCCGCGCTTTCGATATAGCCGCATTTACGGCTGTATTTGCCTGTGAAACGGTATTTTTGATGTATACAAGAGGAATGTTGCCCCAATCTCCTTTATAATCTTCTGACACCCTGCCTACTGCCTTACAAGCTATCTCTCTTGCAAGATTAGGAGTAACGCCTCCGGCAGCATTTGTTACAGTGATCAGCTTTGCTATATCGTCGGGATTGGAGATTTCCGGTTCTTTCAGATATACCTCGCAATACTTGAAGTTATAGCTTTTCAGGAGCTTGTTGTTGAGCTGCCATGCCATAGAAACGCGTTCCGGCTGAAATACCTGTTTTTCTGTAACTTCCATAGCCGCATATGATGTAGCGCGGTCATAGTCTTTAGTATATCCTACATACAAAGCCGGCAGCCTAAAAGCAGACTGCGCCTTTTTTCTTGCGTCGTCCTGATACTTCTGAAATAGTGCGTCCTGCTGCAATATAGACAACAGAGGCACAACCTGTATATCCGGCTTGTCTTCATCGAACGCCGTCCTGTTGCCGTTGGACTCGGCTTCAATTATGAGGAAACCGTGCTGTGCAGACTCGCCTCTCGCTCCATTGAGGTACGCCTTGAGCTTATTTTTACTTTCCTGCGTCAGCGTTCCGCCGCGAATAGCAATCATCAGCGGTATATGTCTACCATGCTAAATCCGTCAAAGAAATTCAGCGCGTAAAAGTAATGCAAAAACGCCTGTTTTCAGAGCAATAAAGGACAAATAAAGGACAAAAATGAGGATTTTATATAAAAACAAAAAACCGTATAGGCGCATAAACGGCTTACCTATGCGGTTTTTTATGGAGCTGGTAATGGGACTCGAACCCGCGACCTGCGCATTACGAATGCGCTGCTCTACCAACTGAGCTATACCAGCATATACTAAGAGAGGGCATGGCTGCTCTCTCTTAATTTTTTAAAGCTATATATTCAATAAGATAATGAATTAATACTTTCTCTTTCTTGCTGCTTCCGACTTCTTCTTGCGCTTTACGCTGGGCTTTTCGTAATGCTCACGTTTTCTGATTTCCGACATTACGCCCGATTTTGCACACTGACGCTTAAATCTGCGAAGAGCACTGTCAAGAGATTCATTATCCTTAACTCTTACTTCCGACACTTATTTCCCCTCCCTCCGGCAAGCCGGCTCATAAAACCCGCTTGATGGAAATACGCACAAGCCAGTCCAAACCAGTTTATGCAACATTGTTATTATACCTTATTCTGCATACTTCTGTCAAGTGTTTTTGTCAATTTATTATATTTTTTTTTAAATTTTATTATATTATAATACAAATTTCATAAATACATATGCTATTTGCCATGTCGGAGTGAACGGAAAAACTCCTTTAAAAGCGCCGCACATTCCTCTTCGAGTATGCCGCCCTCCGCGTTTACGCTGTGGTTCAGGTACCCTTTGTCGAGCAGGTTGACCGCCGAGCCCGCGCAGCCCGATTTCGCGTCGAATGCTCCGAAATATAAATTCTCGATCCGAGCGTTCAGAAGCGCGCCGGCGCACATCGGGCAAGGCTCCAGCGTGACGTACATGCTGCACTCCGGCAGCCTCCAGCCGCCAAGCTTTTTGCACGCGCGCTCTATCGCCGTGATTTCGGCGTGCAGGAGCGCGTTTTTCTTTGTCTCGCGTCTGTTATAGCCGCGCGATATAATGTCGTCTCCTCGCACAATTACGGCCCCTACGGGCATTTCGCCCGCTTTAGCCGCTTTTTTCGCCTGCTTGAGCGCTTCTTTCATAAATTTTTCATGGGTCGTCATTATGCATTCTCCCGTTTAATTTTTCGTCTTTACGAGAAATACGTCCTTATATTGATACGCAAAGCTGTCAGCCGACAGCTTCGCTTTTTTGTAGCTGTCAAAAATACCGAACACAGACGGCCCTGAGCCGCTCATGACAGCGCCCAGCGCGCCGTTGCCAATCATTTTTTTCTTAATGCCGCCGATTATAGGGTTTTTAACCCGCGTGACAGCCTCCATTACATTACACAAGCCGTCCGCGATTCCTTTAATGTTCCCATTTCCTATAGCCGCTATGACCGCGTCGGTATCGGGATGCTCCGATATTTCGGCGGAATCTATCTGCTCGTATATCGAAGCCGTTGATATATTGATCGGAGGCTTGACGATAAGCACTGTGCTCCGAGGCATCTGCGGCAGCCGAGTGAGTTTTTCGCCTATTCCCTCCGCGAGATACGTCCCGCCCATAATGCAGTACGGCACGTCCGCGCCAAGCTCAGCGCCGAGCTTACAAAGCTCTTCGGCAGACAAATCGGTGTTATACAGCATATTCAGTGCGCACAGCACCGCCGCGCAGTTTCCGCTGCCTCCAGCAAGCCCCGCCGCGACAGGAATGTTTTTGTGTATCATAATCCGCGCGCCACCGCTGACGCCGGTGCGTTTAAAAAACAGCTCCGCCGCCTTGTAGGCGAGATTTTTTTCGTTTGTCGGCAGATATTTCAGATTGGACGAAAGCGCTATTCCATGCGAAATTTTGTCAACCAATACCAAATCAAACAAGGATACCGTCTGCATCAGCATTTTTACGGTATGATATCCGTCGCCGCGTCTGCCGAGCACATCGAGCGTCAGATTGATTTTCGCGTATGAGCGCGCCATCGCGCGTCCGCCGTTTATTACAATTTCATCAGATAACATTATATTCTCCTTAAAGCGCGTCATGCGAGCCGTCAATGACCGCGCGAATGATTTCATCGGTTATTTCGCCGTTGTCATCGCCTATTTTGAAATACGCGAGATATTCTATGTTTCCCTCGGGACCCTTTATCGGCGAATACGACAGTCCCTCCGCGCGCAGCCCTGTTTCACGCGCAAATTCAAGAACGTTTTTCACTACCTCATAGTGTATTTTTATATCCCTGACCACGCCTTTTTTGCCGACCTGACCGCGTCCCGCCTCAAACTGGGGCTTAATCAGCGCAACGATTTCTCCGTCGTCCGCAAGAAGCGATTTCGCGACGGGGAGCACGAGTTTAAGCGATATAAACGAAACATCAATCGAGGCGAAATCTATTTTTTCGCCTATCTGCTCCGGCGTGACGTAACGGATATTCGTGCGTTCCATGTTTACGACGCGCTCGTCCGTCCTGAGCTTCCACGCGAGCTGTCCGTAGCCGACGTCTACCGAATATACCTTCTTGGCTCCGTTTTGGAGCATACAATCGGTAAATCCGCCGGTGGACGCGCCTATGTCCATAGCCGTTTTGCCTTCGAGCGTGATTGGAAACTCTCTCATCGCTTTTTCAAGCTTAAGTCCGCCGCGGCTTACATATCGCAGCTCTCCCCCGCGGACTTCCGCCTCCGTTTTTTCCTCATCGACCATCATGCCCGCCTTATCGCATTTTTGGTTATCTATAAAAACATGTCCTTCCATGATGAGCGATCTGGCGCGCTCGCGGCTCTGCGCCAAGCCTTTGTTTACAAGAAAAATATCAAGTCTTATTTTAGCCATTTAATTACCTCTGCGCAAATACTCTCGGCGTCAAGACCGCACAGCTTGTCCAGCTCATCCGTGCTTCCGTGCGGCACAGGCGCGTCGGGAAACGCAAAATGCTTGAATTTGCAGTTTAAATCCTTCTCCATAAGCAGCTCGGCAATCATTTGTCCGAGTCCGCCGATTTTTACATTATCCTCTATAACAGCCACGCGCCCCGTTTTCATCGCCGCCTTGACAGCCGCCGCTTTATCAAGCGGTTTTATTGTCGGCATAGCGATTATTTCACAGCTCACGCCGTCTTTTTCAAGCAGTCCGCGTACCTCCTCTGCCCGCTTGACCATTCGTCCCGAGGTTATTATGCTCACGTCTCTGCCCTCCGCGACCTGAACGGATCTTTCCGGCTCGAAGTGCGCGGATACGCTCTCCGCCTGAGCCGAGCCGCGCGGATATCTTATCGCGACAGGTCCGGTATGGCGGTTTATCGCATAGTCGAGCATTTCTTCAAGCTCGGTGAACGTCGACGGAGACAAAATCGTCATATTCGGCATATGAGAAAGATATGATATATCATAAAGTCCCTGATGCGTCTCGCCGTCCGCTCCGACTACGCCCGCTCTGTCAATCGGGAACACCACATGAAGATTTTGCAGGCAAACATCATGCAAGGTTTGGTCATACGCGCGCTGCAGGAAAGATGAATACAGCGGTATTACCGGTATATATCCGGCTGACGCGAAACCCGCGCTGAGCGTTACTCCGTGCTGCTCGGCAATACCTATATCGAAAAATCTGCGTTTGAATTTCACCGCAAATTCGCTCAAGCCCGTACCTATCGGCATAGCGCCCGTTATGGCTACTATTTTATCGTTTTCCTCCGCCAGCTTGACAAGCGTTTTGCCGAAACGGTCGCTATACGTTTCGCCGCTGTCCGTTGTTTCGCCCGTTTTTTTGTCAAATGCCGAAATACCGTGGAATTTCGACGGATTGCTTTCGGCAGGGGCGTATCCCTTGCCTTTTTTTGTAAGCGCATGAATTATAACCGGCTTGCGCTCTTCTTTTGCACGCTCAAATACCGTGATCAATTCCTGCAGATTATGTCCGTCAACGGGTCCTATGTAATTAAAACCGAGATCGTCAAAAAGCGTCGTGGGTAAGACCACTCTGCGCACGCTGCGTTTTACTGATTTTATGAACCTCGAAGCCGTATTGCCGCCCACAGGTACCCTTGCGAGAAAATCCTCAACGGCGTGTTTTGATTTGACATAGATCGGGGACATGCGCAGACTTCTCAAATGCTTCGCGACCGCGCCCACGTTTTTTGAAATAGACATGGCGTTGTCGTTGAGCACAAGAATAAGCGGGGTTTTGGAATGTCCCGCATCGTTCATCGCCTCGTACATCATACCGCCCGTAAGCGCGCCGTCACCGAACAGCGCTATTACATGGCAGTCCTCCTTCGCCAAATCACGCGCGCGCGCCATTCCGAGCGCGGCGGAAATTGACGTTGAACTATGTCCTGTATTGAACGCGTCATATTCGCTTTCGCTTCGCTTCGGAAAGCCTGATATTCCGCCGAATTTTCTCAGAGTCTTAAATTTTTCACGCCGTCCGGTAAGCATTTTGTGAACATATGACTGATGACCCACGTCAAAAATGATTTTATCCTTGGGCAAGTCAAAAACGGCGTGCATAGCTACGGTAAGCTCGACAACGCCGAGATTTGACGCGAGATGACCGCCCGTTTGAGATACGACGTCAACAAGTTCTTCCCTTATCTCGCCGCACAGACGGTTAAGCTCGTCAATATTAAGTTTTTTCACATCTGCGGGACTGTTTATCAAGTCCAGATATTTTACTGCCATATGCGCTCCGTCAAAATTATTATAATTACAGTCATTATACCATATTTCGTGGAAAAAATCAAGTGCGGGATTTTTAATGAGGCAAACGGGAAATTTTTATTGAAGCGATGCAAAGGGGACACTAAAATATTTTAGTGTCCCCATAATAAACATTTTAATTTTAGTGTCCCTAAGAGCTTAGAACAATCTTCCCAAAAGCTCATTCGAGCGTTTGATAAACTTCGTCATCTGCTCGCCCGAGAGCGGACTGTGGCTGATTTTCGCCAAATCGTAAACGTGGTCGATCACGAGATTTGCGTCCTCGTCGGAAAGCGTTTCGATTTTTTGGATAATAGCGTTATTGGAGTTTAAAACAAGCGTGAACTCGTCCTTGAACATATCCGCCATAGCCGCCGCCTGCTGACCGTACGCGCGGTACATCTCCCTCATTCTGCGCGACTGCTCGCCCAAAAGCATGATTGCGGGAACATCCGCGTTCTTCAGCGCCTGTACCTCGATTTTCAGTGTGTCGTCGTTAAGCTCGTTCTTGAACCTCTCGATAAGCGCGTCGTCCTTTTCCTTGCTCTCATCCGACTTTTCGGCTTCGTCGGAAATGTCGTTCGCGGCGGAGTCTATGCGCTTGAATTTTATTTCGGGCTGCTTCATTTCGATAAACGAGATGAAATGCGTGTCCATCATCGACGGCAGCACGAGCGCGTTTAAGCCCTGCTCCCTAAACAAATTCACATACTGCGCCTGCTGTAAGGCGTCGGAAACGTAGTAAACGTCCTTTTTCTCCTTGCCCTCGAGATAGTCATTAAGCGTAATATATTTATCGTCTATATCCTTGTAAATGATGCTGTCCTTTATTTTCTCGTAGAATTTTTCGTCCTGCAGACAGCCGTACTTGATAAAGATATTTATATCGTCCCAGTATTTCTCATAGCTTTCCCGCTCGTTTTTGAACATTCCCGACAGCTTGTCGGCTACCTTGCGCGTGATATGCGCGGAAATCTTTTTCACATAGCCGTCGTTCTGCAAAAAGCTCCTCGAAACATTGAGCGGCAGGTCGGGACAGTCAATAACGCCCTTTAACAGCATCAGAAATTCGGGGATCACTTCCTTTACGTTGTCCGCGACGAACACCTGATTGTTGTACAGCTTTATCTGTCCCTCGATACCCGAAAACTCGTGATTTATTTTCGGGAAATAGAGTATACCCTTTAAATTGAACGGATAATCGACGTTTAAATGTATCCAGAAAAGCGGCTCGTTGAAGTCGAGGAACACGTTTCTGTAAAATTCCTTGT
The DNA here is from genome assembly GCA_947631085.1 of uncultured Clostridia bacterium. GTDB lineage: Bacteria > Bacillota > Clostridia > UBA1381 > UBA1381 > CANQXJ01. The sequence goes on from CANRJY010000020.1 coordinate 21,928, forward strand.
ATTCCTCGTCGGTACATTCCGACGGCTTCTTCATCCAAAGCGGATGCGTGTTGTTTATCGGCTTCGGCTCGTGTTCTTCCTCATGCTCATGGTCGTGACCGCAGTCGCAGTCGTCGTCATGGTGATGCTCATGCTCGTCGGGCTTATCGGTTTCGAGATAAATCTCGACAGGTAGGAACGAGCAATATTTGTTGAGTATCTCGCGTATCTTAAATTCCTCGAGAAATTCCTCCGAATCCTCCGCGATATTGAGCGTTATGGTAGTGCCGCGCTCGGTACGCTCGCCGTCGGTAAGCTCAAACTCCATACTGCCGTCGCATACCCACTTAGCCGCCTTCGCGCCCTCCTGATACGAGAGCGAATCAATTTCCACACTATCCGCGACCATGAACGCGCTGTAAAAGCCGAGTCCGAAATGACCGATGATCTGCGCGCCCTTGTCCTCGCTGTCCTTATACTTTTCCAAAAAGTCGCTCGCGCCGGAAAACGCGATTTGGTTAATGTACTTGTCAATTTCCTCCGCCGTCATGCCGATACCGTTATCGCTTACAACGAGCTTTTTCGCGTTTTTGAAAATGGAAACGGTAATTTTAAAACGCGGCTCGTCCTCGATTTTCGCGTCGCCTATCCCCGCGAGCTTCTGAAGCTTCGTGACCGCGTCGCAGCCGTTTGAAACAAGCTCGCGCAGGAAAATATCCTTATCCGAATAAAGCCATTTTTTTATAATCGGGAATAGATTTTCCGAATCCACGGAAATACTGCCCTTTGCCATTTGAATCATGCCCTTTCTTGTGTTTATTTCGTAAATTATGATTTAACGCAATAAACCCCTCAGTCAGCTTCGCTGACAGCTCCCCTAGTAGGGGAGCCAAATGTGTAAGCCTCCCCTACTAGGGGAGGTGGCGCCGTAGGCGTCGGAGGGGTTTGTGCGCCGCATTCCGATAATGCGCTAAATCATAATTTACATCCCACACAATATAATAATACCAAATCTCCCAAATGTCAATATAAAATTAGCACTCGACGCCGTCAAGTGCTAACAATTTACAATTTATTCATAATTTTAAATATATCCGTAAATTCCCCTTACTGAAACCTCGCCCGAATTTACCGTAATTTTGTCGTCGGGCGTGTCTACTATGAGCGCTCCGTCCGCTGTTACTCCTATCGCTTTGCCGCTGACGGACTTGTTCCTGTAAACTACGCTTACCTCGCGTCCGACTGTAACGCATCTTTTTTCGTATTCCGGCAAAATGTTATCGAGCCTGTTTTGAAGAAATTCCTTGTATAACACTTCAAATTCTTCCAGTATTTTCCGAACGATTTCGGCTCTTTTCTGCTTTCTTCCCGTTTCGATCAAAAGCGACGTGGCGCGCTCGGCAAGCTCATCGTCAAATTTTTCCGTGTTGACGTTCACGCCTATTCCGCATACGACGTAGCTTATCATATCGTCCTCGGCGGCAAGCTCTGTAAGTATGCCGCATATCTTTTTCGAGCCTATAACAACGTCGTTGGGCCATTTTATCATCGCTCCGTTTCCGACCGCGCGGCACACGGCAAGTCCGGCGATAAGAGTGATACGCGAAATTTCCTCCGGCGGGATATCGGGCTTTAAAAGGAGCGACATAAATATTCCCGTCCCCTTCGGCGACGTCCACGCGCGTCCGCGTCTGCCTTTACCGCCGTTTTGAGTTTCCGCGATAAAAAGACTGCCGTCGGGCGCGTCATGCTCGGCTTTGGCACGGTTGTTGGTGGAGTCGGTCTCCGCAAAATAGAAAATATTTCTGCCGATAAATTCGGTATTCAGTCCGTCCGAAATTGCTTCCGTCGTTATCAAGTCCGCGTGTTTGAGCAAGTAGCCGCGGTTCGTCGCGGAGATTATCTCACAGCCATCCGCGCGCAGACTGCGGATATGCTTCCACACCGCCGCGCGCGAAATGCCGAGCTGATCACTGATCTTCTCGCCGGAAACGTAGTCGTCCGAGTCCCGCAGTATTTTCAAAATTTTGTCTTTCAAACAATCAGCCCCTCCACAAAAAATCGTTTATATAAATAATTATATCAAACTCACAGCCGATTTGCAATACCCGCGCCGCCGCGGAGAAATAAAAAAGGTTATCGGGACTTGTGTCCCGATAACCCTGTTTATTAAGCCTTTAGTTGAGCTGAGTTACCTTACCCTGAACAACATATCTCGCGTTATCGAAATCATACGCGCATGTTGACAGCGTTATTATATTATCCGCTGTTGACATCGGCAGCCATGATGTGTTTATTCTCGATTGTCCCCATCTGCTTTGCAGATAGTTAAGATATGTCTGCTCGCTGTCAAAATTGATTGTGAACGCGTCGGAATTGCCCGTTGTTTCGTAGCTCGCGAATACATCAATTTGATAATCATGATCCTTGGTCAGGTAATACATCACCGGATGCTCGCCGTAGTACCACTGCTCGTCGTAATTCTGCAGCGATGCGAACATTGAGCCGTTTTTCATGTTATGTCCGTATATGATCGTGTTTACGTCCGATAAATCAGGTGCGTTCTGAGCGTCCATGAATATTGCGCCCGCAGAATTGCTCTGATTATCATAGAGACGGTTCAGATAATACGAGTTATCCGTACTCTGCACTACCGGATAATTTATCGGCGTGCCTTCGCAGTAAAGCCATCCGACCACATTTGCGTTCATGGCATTGAGCGCCCCGAAATTCACGTCTATCGGCGCGCCGGAGCCGCCCTGCGATACATACATATAGCTGTCAGCCGGCGATACCATGATATCCGCCAATTCGCTGTATTCCTTCTCGCTCTGCTTATACTCATAGTTGATTTTCAACGCCTGAGCAGCGGTTAAAACGCAAGCCAATAAACATAGAACAGCAGTTGTTCCGAAAATTATTTTCTTTTTCATGTTTCTTCCCTCCTATGAATATTAATCACGTTTTCTAAACAGCTTGTATATTGACATCAGCGCTCCAGCGGCAAATAATACCGAAAGCGCGATCCACATGCCGAGCATGTTATTATCGCCCGTCTTGGGAGTCTGATTCGCTCCGTCACCGCCATACTCCCATCTCGGATTCTCGGGCGGTGGATTATTCGGCTGAGGCTCGTTCGGCTCAACGTTGTCCGGAGGCGTGATCTCGGGCTGCTGCGGCGTAAGCGGTGTTGTTACTTCGCCGCCTGGGGTCGTTGTGTCTCCGCCGGGGGTCGGCGTATCTCCGCCCGGGGTTGTCGTGCCGCCGCCGGGGGTCGTTGTGCCGCCGCCCGGGGTCGTGGTGCCGCCGGGGGTCGTCGTTGCGATCGGTGTCGGGGTCGGCGAGCCGCTCGGAGCGGGTGTTTCGCTCGGTGACGGGGTTACGGTCGGTATCGGTGTCGGCGTGGACGCCGGTTTGAATCCGCCTCCGCCTCCGCCGCTCGAAGGTCTCCTTGTCGGGGTCGGCGTGTTTGCAGGTCTCGGCGTACTCGTCGGGGTCGGCGTGTTCGTCGGGGTTATCGTTGGAGTTATCGTCGGCGACGGTGTATTTGTCGGAACCGGTGTTGCGGTCGGTTCAGGTGTATTCGTCGGCGACGGTGTGTTCGTCGGCGCCGGTGTTGCGGTCGGCGACGGCGTATTCGTCGGTACCGGTGTATTCGTCGGTACCGGAGTTGCGGTCGGCGACGGCGTGTTCGTCGGAGCCGGTGTGTTCGTCGGGCTTGGCGTCGTCACAGGTCCCGGGCCGCTCGGATTCCTTGTCGGAATCGGAGTTGCGGTCGGTTCAGGCGTAGCTGTCGGTTCAGGCGTCGGAGCCTCGGTCGGTACGGGTGTATCGGTCGGTTCAGGCGTCGGTGCCTCGGTCGGTACGGGTGTATCGGTCGGTACGGGCGTCGGCGTTTCGGTCGGTTCCGGCGTTGGCGTTTCGGTCGGTTCAGGCGTCGGCGTTGCGGTCGGTTCCGGCGTATCAGCCGGCTCTACCTGCTCCGGAGCGGTCGGTTTCAGCTCCATGATGCCGAATCTTGCGTCGAGCTTGTTTCTATTTACGTCAGACGCAGGCTCTATACCAATCACGATAGGCTCGTTTCCGCCTGTGGTTTTCGCGACAAAATCCGTAAAGCTTGCAGTTGAAGCGGTATCTGTTAACATATCCGCCGCTTTTTTGGTCGTTGCACTGTCATATTTGCTGAACAGGCTGCTGTCGGCGTTTTCAATGTTGGGAACAGTCACTCCGCCGAATATGAGTCCCGTTTCGTCGCCCTCAGCGGATCCGCCTTCAAGGGTATAGCTGCCTCTCGGCAGGCCGTATGTATTGCAATAATCGTAATTTGCGCTATCATATGTCAGCGTGATTCCGCCGCCGGAGCCGCCGGTAAGCGTCTTTGCTATATCGCCGGACTCGGGAATCTTATAATCTACAGTGAATGTGCCCACTTTCTCCTTTGAGACGCCCGTGTCGCTTCTCATCAGGTTAGCGGTGTAATGCAGGGTCTTGCCGCGGTTTTTCTCGAGGTAAGACTGAACTTTTGCATCCGACAAATCCATTCTGAGCACGATCTCGCCGCTTACTATCTGGGTTGTGTAGGTGCTTGTCGCGGTAAGCGTCGGCGCGCCTTCGCCTGTTTCCGGCTGCGGTGAGGCTTCCGTAGGCTTATAGGCGCTGTCCCATTTGTAATTGCTATCACCTATTAGGGTCGCTTCTGTGCCATAGGCGTCTGTTTGTCTTGCGGCAACCGCTTTCGGCGTATAAGCTACCTGCAAGGATGATGTTCTTGTTGATAAATCCTTGGTGGTTCCGCCTGCGGGATAGTCCGCGCCTGAGCCGGTTTTTGCCGTCCATGTGAATGTCAGCTCTCCGAGCGCGTCCTTTTCATGCGTATTTGCATCGCCGGTCTGATTTGATTTCGCCACGTTAGGCAGGTACATATAATTATATTTTCCGCCGCTCGCGCCGACAATTTCCGTCATTATTTGGTCGATCGTCTTGTCTGTGCCGTCAGCGCTTGCCAGTCTTGTCAGATATTCCCAAGGCCATAATTTCGGATCGCCCGTATTGGAATTATATTCAGCGGCAAGCTTTGTCACAAGATTCTTCGCGGCTATCTCGGGGGTCAGCTGTTCGCCCATGAAGATAACCTGCTGATCATTGCTTGCGTTCAAATCCTGCACTTTCACGTTGACAGTGGTGCGCGGGAAGCCCTTTGAGGGGTAGTTTGTAACATTTTCGCCGTCAATACTAAGTGCACGTTCTGCATCGGTTGTGCCGGAGTTGCTTGGAGTGCTGTCTGTATCGCCCGGTCGGGTTTCATTTATTGTGTCTATATCGGGAGGATATACATAGTTCTCTCCCGCGATGTTACCGTTTGTGAGAACGACGTTGCCGCCTACGAAATCCTCCTTTGCGCGGATGGTTACGGACGCGTCCCAAACGCTTAGACGTTCAATACCCACCGAGCAGCCCGGGATCCTCTCGCCGTCCCATAAGAGATAATACATATCCTTGGCGCTGTCATAATAGAGTTTCGCGGTTTTGCCGCCGTCCAGGTCGTCCGACCGTTCAAGCGTAATTGTTTTTCCTGACGCACCAAGCGTTTCTGTCGCTGTGCCTATTGTCACCTTTCCGCCCGCGCCGAGTTTCCATAATGTACCCTCTGCCGAATCTGTGTAATCAACGAGGTCGAAGCGCGGGTCGATATAGTCCTTAACATTGTAATCATCGAGGTTATCGGAAATATTTCCAACGATATCCTGCGAGAAGATGTCTACCAGTTCATCGGACGAATGTCCTACATACACATGCTCATAGTATTGATTCGCATCGGATAAGCTTATTGCATCGGCATCCGGTTTCCTGTTAGCCGGTAGTTTATCCGCTGTATATTCCTCATCCGCAAGCGTTGCGAGGAACTGCAGCGCTAAATTATAATCGTCGTTGCCTTCTTCAACGCTGCCGCCGGCGAGCATTACGGAAATTATTGTATAATCTTCATCACGAAGTTTTTCTGCGTAATACACCGCGTTGGTGGTATCGATCGCAGCCTGTACCGCATCGGCGTTGTCAGGATCGTTTGTATCAACATTCTTAAGCAAGTCATCCAATTCGGTATCTTTACCATCTGTAAATACAATCAAATATTTTTTGTTTGCCTCCGGAGCGGAATCCTTCAATTTATCATAGAACGCCCGCATACCGGAACCGGTAGTTGTTCCGCCGGTAAGGAAATAATTATATTGATTTACAGCACCCGAAGAAGCATCATTTCCATCGGTTGTACCGCTGGTATCGTCTGAACCGCGTTCAAGGCTCATCATCGGGATAATTTTATCCGGCTCTTTTGTCCAGTCAAGCATTACAAGCTTGTCAAAATCTTCCGGACGGATTTTATCCGTGCTGAAACGAACCGCCGAAATATGACTGCCCGGTGAAGCCTGGTCGAGGTTTGCGGTGAACATTCCGATAGCGTGCTGGAGCGTTTCAACCTTTATTCGTGAAGTATCGTCTTTTTTGTACACATACGACCAGCCGTTTTGTTCTTTTTTACTGGTACCGCAAGCGTAGAAGCAGCAAAGATTGCCGTCTTTATCAACAAAGAATTTTATGGGCGAACCATCGGTCGCTGTATATTTGTAATAGTTTTCTTGCTTCGGAGTTTCTATTGCCTTTCCATCTTTTGTGTAATATTCAACGACAGTTTCTCCGTGACCGCTTTCAACCGGTCCGCCGTAACAATATGTAGAAGCATCTTGACCTGTTTCGTTTTTGGTATCATATATATCTGACGGTTGTTTTAATCCTTTAAGCGTTTTCGCTGTCTTTAATGTATCTATCGCATCATACCAGTTAGATGATGAGTTTACATAATACCAACCCTTATTTTCTGAAGCTTCCGGAAGCTCTGCCAGTATTTTTGTATCTTTCGTCAAAGCATAGTATGTTTTGGTCTCAGATGTGCCTTTCACAGTATCATTCCACGGCGTAATCTCATTTTGACCATTTGAGTCATCCTCGTATTTAATCTGACTTTGAATCGCATGGAGCGATTCTACCTCGCTGACATTCAGCGCGTAATTAAATATATATAAATCATCTAAAAAAATCGGCTCATCACTTTGTGCACTATCTTTCAGACCGTTAAGCACTATACGGCTGTTCTTATTGATTTTCACATTAACGCCCGCTGCGTCTCCGACGAGTTTTATATCTTTTGTAGGTTCGGCTTTATATACTTTTACATTAAATTTTCCGTCTTTTTCCGAGCCTACCGGAACGAATACCAGCGTATAGTAAGCCCTTTTTCCTTCAATTTTACCAACATCCCCGTTTCCGTCATAAGCTTTCGTACCATATCCGTCTGCAGCTATTATATTATCGTCACCTGCCGGTCTGTATATCCGGAAATAATTTTTGTCGGTTCCCTGTTCAAGAGCACCGATATATAATATTTCATCCAAATTTTCTTTTGTACCACTTGAATTGGCAGTCGTCAGGCTGAACGATATTGTAAACGGTTCACGTTTATCACCCGCATTAACTGTTTCACAAGTGAGAAATGCTTTTATGTCATTTCCATCAGCAGGTTTAGTGACATTCATTCCATTCTTTGTGTTAAAATTTATTTCATTCGGAGCGTAGTCTATCTGTTTGTTGGTTTCGGTAAAGGAAATACCGCCTTCAGCGGCAGCGTCGGCTTGATTCACTATTGTCGCGACTGCCGTGTCGTCTTTGCCTCTGCGGTTTATTCCCCATGTTCTGAGTCCTTTTGTAGGTTCACTCGTACTCTTTTCTCCATCAGGATCATCTTTTGTAAACGTCGTTCCATCAAATTTCGTTGTATTCTGAAAATCATAATATGCGATAAGTGCATCTTCAAGAGGAAATACTGTTTTTTCTTGATAATCAGTAAGTTCTCTTTTGTTCTTGTTTCCAGCTTCTCCGTCCCAGTAACCGATAGGAACGTATTCATTGGTTGTAGGACGGGAATCAAATATGAAATATGAATATCCGCTGTAACCGAGGGGAGAATTATCGGTTTTTTTCGGATTTAATATTTTGTCAAGTGTTTCGTCGTCTATGAACTTGTCCGTCGGAAATTCCGCTCCCTGTCCCGCACTGCTTGCGTTAATCCAATTATCATCACTGAAAACAGTGCTGTCAACTTTTATTTGCGTCATTCCCGATGTTCCCGACGCGGTTAATCTGGCGGGGCTTGTTTCTTCTACGCCCTCCGATGTGAACGCCATACTTCCGGACGCGTCAAGAACAAGTCCTACGTCAGCTAAGTTATCGCCAACGAACCATGACTCCAAATTAAGCTTATATTCACGTTTGTCATAATCTGAAACCTCCACGGTTTTATCCGTGTGCAGACCTTCACTTGTCTTGTATAACTTTACCGTCGCCGGCTCCGCATCTCCGGCATCCGTAGCTGCTTCTTCTATTTTCGATTTAGCCGTTGCTTTATTTGTTTCAGCATCAGTTCCGGTCGCGAGCAAATATTTTTCTTCATCGATCTTTATAGGATCACCCGCTTTAATGTCACCGCTACTATATGTAAGACCTTCGGGGTACGCGTAAACAAGCGCCGTGTCCTTTTGGGCGCTTTCTGCAAAATCACCGCCGATAACGGCATCCTCTGTAATTCCGGCAACCTGTACGCCTTTGTTTCTGAAAAACGCGTGAGCCTTTACAACGCTGACGTCATCGGCGTATGTTATTTCAAGCTTTTGATTAGCATCCGTACTGACATTCGCCGTATCGTGTCCGGCAGAAACGGAGAAGCCCTCAAATTCCTCGTCGGAATACGGGTCTGCCTCTATGGTGAGCTTGCCGATTGCCTCCTCAAATGTGTAGGCGCCGCTTGCAGTACTAATGTCTTCACCTTCTGCGTTAACAAATTTATGTGTAGCGTCTGAGGTAATATAGCCGTTGATCTCAACGCTGTTATCAGTGTTATACGTTACTCCCGTGTAGGTATTCTTACCTGATTCCGCCTCTTCGGTGTGCCAGCGTCTTACGATAACGTGCATTCCGTCCGGCTCTTCCGCCGCCGAAGCCGTTGCCGGCAATACCACATTTATCATAGAAAGCATGGTAACCAGGCTAAGCAGCCCTGCCGCCGCCCGCCTCGCTTTCATTTTTGCAATCAATTTTCTTCTCATCGCTGCATTTCTCCCTTTCTGAAATAAAATTTTTTCCGCGTTTTGCCGTTCGTCGCGGAAATATGGTATTATATATAATTATACACCCACTTTGCAGAAAAAGTCAATCATATATTTCACATTTCCTGTGTAATTTTGATTAAAAATCAGTGTTTTTTTTAATTTTTTTGTCGGTTTTGTCTTTTTTTGCTCCCATTATTTTACAATTATGGATTTTGGGTAAAAAAAAGATTAAATCCCTCGGGATTTAATCTTTTTTCCTAAATATAATTATTCGGCTGTACTGTTTTTTATATTTTCATAAAAATGAGCGGTCGTTGTCTGAATATACGGCGCTACCCATATTGACGCTATACCCAGTGTTACAGCCGTCAAAAGGATCCACGGTATAAAGCTTAATCCAAGCACAAAATAATCCTTTTTATGTCCGTTCATCATTTGGCTGCTCTTTTTAATAACTTCCATGTACTGCATATCCGGATTATCCGCAAGTATGTAATTTGACATGCTGTAGCCGCACGCTTTTATAATGCCCGGGACAATAAGCAGCAGGCTCCATAAAAACGTGAATACTCCGACCATGATGTTAACCGCCAAAACCTTCATCCAATTAGACGAAAATCCAACAAACAGCTCTTTGCTTTCCGGCATCTGTCTGCGCGAGACTTTAAGAAAATATACAAGAAATCCATACGCCAAAAGCATGAACGCAAATGTTACAACCAGCGAAACAGCCGTTAATACCCACGTCAGCGCATATCCCGCCGTCGAAAGCTCGACCATCTGACTCATGTTTGCCCTCGCTTCAGCTACCCCTAAAATTACGCTTGCAACTACGGCGATAATAAAATATATTACCGAAACGGTAAGATATCCCTTAGTGACTCTTAAATCCTCTTTTGCCGCAAGCTTCATCTGTACTCTGTCCATTTTACATTCCCCTTCCAATTTGAAATATTTTTTTGGCTGTGAAAGTACATAATACACACCCTTATTTATTATTATACATCTTTAAGGAAATTAAGTCAAGATGCTTTACCCTCTGTTTACGTCAAAAACAGCGCGTTTTACGCCAAAGCGTAATTTGCCGGCATTAATAAAAACTGCCTCGGGAAATCTCCCGAGACAGCTCTTAAATTTACAAATATTTACTTTTTACAATCCTTTTTCATTCCCGTGCCGGTAATTTTCTTGTGCTTTAGGTCCGATTGCAGCTTGTTGAGCGCTTCAGCGATTCGTGCAAAAAGAAGTATAGGCTTTATGACTGCGTTTTCATTGTTCTGTCATAGAGCTTTATTTATTTTATTGCTTGCCGGCGCCACATCTGAAAGGTCGTTCCATATGAATGCCGAAACGTACGCGGCTCCTTCTGTATTTAAATTAACTTTAACCGTTCCGCTGTCGTCCACATCCACAAAATTCACTCCTACAAGCTGTCCGTCGGCTGTGTAGGAAGCGGCAATTAATTTTGCTTTAATATCGGTTGATTTAATTATCTCAACACTTACGCTTCCATCGGATATCAGAATATTGTTAATTGTATATTTATAGCCAGGAATCGCTGTCGGCTCAGGATCAGGCGTCGCCGTTGGCTCCGGAGTGGGTGTTTCTGTCGGGGTTGGCGTTGCCGTCGGCTCCGGAGCGGGTGTTTCTGTCGGGGTCGGGGTCGGCGTTGCCGTTGGCTCCGGAGTGGGTGTTTCTGTCGGGATTGGGGTCGGCGTCGCCGTTGGCTCCGGAGTGGGTGTTTCTGTCGGGGCCGGGGTTGGAGTTGGCTCCGGAGTGGGCGTTGCCGGCTGTATTACGGTAACATTCGCTGATTTCTCCACAATAATATGCTCCAACACAAGCGGATCTGGATTTTCAAAATCCGCCGTCGCATTCAGCTTTGTCGTACCTGATGCATTTCCCGTTACATTCGCGCTTGTTCCGTCTGCCGTGACTGATGCGATATTTTCATCCAAAATACTCCATTTTACCGTAAATTTGTAAGATTCATCCGAATTTATCAAATTTACTGAAGCTGATTGACCCGATTCGATATTAACGTTTTCAGGATCAAGTGTAAATCCGAGTTCAACACTATATTCTATCGGCGTTGCAGCCTCCGAATCCTGTGCATTCACATAAAGCGTTCCGGATTCCTTGGCAAGCGCGTCTGCGTTAAGCGGTATTACAACGGTGCCGGCCTCAGCCGTGATTTCCGTTTCCTCGCTTGCTTTTTTCAGCATATCCTCATCACAATAGAAGGTTATAACATCGCCCGCTTTCACATTAGCGCCGTCTACGGTTACTCGCGCATAATCATTTTCCGGAAGATTGTATATAATAACAGCGTCTGCTATTGATTCCGTTTTCTTTATATCGTCATAAATCATCGCGAATTTAGAAAACTTATCCGTTTCAAACGTGACAGTATCCGGATTGTCATCTATATCCGCAAGCGTCGATAGACGTCCGTTATGGACATGGAGCATATAGTAATTTTTATGGTATTTATACTCCTCCGGAAGACCTAACGTTATTTTTACCTTGCCCGTACCCGTCGAATCCTTTTTTATGTCGCTTATTTTCTTTTCCTCGCCGTCCGTTGTTTTTGTAAGCGAAATGTCGAAGCATCCGATTAAGGTCTTATCCTCGTCCGTCACCTTTTTATTTATCTGCTCAACATCATACAGCGCTTCGGGATCGTTTTCCCCTTCCTCAGGCGGCGTATAAACAGCGATATCAAGCGATATATCGGAAGCCTTCTGTTCCAGGATCTCATTTCCGGACACAACCGTTTCAATGCCCTGCGCCGTTGCGGTGAATCCCGCCGCCTTTTCCGTACTTATATTAATGGTCGGGTTCGCTGCCGCCGTGATAAGTTTGTTAAGCTTATCTAAGCTATCCTTATTCACCTGACGCTTATCCTTATCCGATAAGCTGTCATACATATTTTTTACATTCTCAATATCAGACAGCGCCTCTGTGATCATATCCGCCGCGCTGTCAGGGTCGGGCAGAAGGTCTATTCTTGTTTCAATATCTTCAACCGTGCCGGATTTATATACCGTAATGTCAGTTTTGCCGGCGATAATCTTTCCGTCTTGAATCGTAATCGTTGTATATCCCGCGCCATCGGATTCGGTTGTGGCGATTATAGTGTAAGCGCCGTCCGGAATATTCACGAAGATGTATTTTCCGTTTTTACTCGTCGTATATGTGGCGATTTCGTTCATGAATACATCCTTGAGAACAACCACACAAGGCTGCGGAGATCCATGAGCCGTCACCTTGCCGCTGATTTTAGCAGTGCCGACTCCAGCGTTTTCCGCTTTCAATACAATATCCTCAACCGCAATATCCGCCGCGTCCGCAACGGTAACAGCCGCCGCGCCGGTATATTTTTTGCCGTCGCTCTCAGCGGACGCAGTTATGTTATAGCTGCCAAGCGGTATGCCTGAAAACGCGTAAGAGCCGTACTCGTCCGTATACAATACCGCGATTCTGTCACCCGCGTCATTGGTTATGATAATCTCCGCCGAAGCTGCGAGCGCGTTATCCTCGTATACAACACAACCGTTCAGCGACGCGCCCTGACGTATCGTGAGATCAGCGGTAATATCACCGTTTGCGGGCAATACAACAAGCTCGTCCGTCGCAGCGCCTCCTTTGCTGTCAGCCGCGCGTATAATGTATGTGCCGCTTGCAATCTTCGGGAAGCTGTAAAAGCCGTGATAATCGGTTGTTGTTGCCGCGATCACCACGCCGTTCTCGTTCGTCAAGGATACGGCAGCGCCCGCGATCGCTTTGCCGTTCTCGTTTGATACCTTGCCGGTAACAGCCACAACGTTCTCATCAAGAGGAACAAACGGAATTACATGCTCCGCGGCGTATTCCTCCGTAGTAGAGCCGGAGTATCCGTACATCGTAAGATCCGGCGCGCAGCCGCCGAATATAAATACATTTCTGTCTCTGTACACAAGAGTTTTATTTAAAATCGTAATCTTTGAAATGTTGTTATTTCTGCCGAACGCGCCTAAATCTATATACTTAACGCATGCCGGAACGATAAATTCGGTAAGTCCGGAGCAATCTATAAACGCATAGTCCCGTATTCTCTCAACACTGTTTATATCTATCGATGTCAGATTTCCGGCACGGTAAAAAGCGTCTCTGCCTATAGTCTTTACTTCGTCCGGTACTCTGTACTCGGCGGCTTCATTCGCGATCGGATAATAAAGCAGCTCGTCGTACCTTTTATCTATCACCACTCCGTCAACAGATTTATATGACGGGTTTTCGGGGTCTACATTAAAGTTTTTTATCGCCGCTCCCACAAATACAAAGTTGCCCATGTTTTCCACATATTTTGAAATTTTAAACTCATCAAAGGTTCCGGTATACGCAAAAGCGTAATATCCAAAATATGTAACGCTGTCCGGTATATTTATATTCGTCATACCGGTAGATGCATAAAAGGCGTGCGAGCCTATGCTTGTCACGCTTGACGGTATTTCAATATCGTACATGCGTGTAAAATACCAGAACGCGCAATCGCCTATTGTTGTAACGCCGTCTTCTATAATGACATTTGTTATTTCCCTTCTGCGGCTTCTCCACGGCACATAGTCCATGCCGCTGTAATTAGCCATAGCGCCTTCGCCGCTTATCGTAAGCGTTGTGCCGTCAAGCACCCATGTAACATTATCGCCCTCATCACCGCACTCTCCGGACCACGGTCCCGAGCCATAAAGCGGTTCGGATGTCGGCATAGGTGTTTCCGTCGGCTCTGCTTCGGGTGTTTCCGTTGGCTCCGCAACAGGTATCTGTGTCGATTCAACATCCGGCGTGAAATCAGGTGACTCGTCGGATGTTTGTGCAGCTTCCGTTATACCCGAAAGCGGCGTGACTCCATCTGACTGCTCAAGAGTCGGCGTAGCTTCCCCTGCCAGCATGAGTGCTGCCGTATCAGCCGGTGCAGACAAGTCTTTGTCTGCCGAAGCTGATATGCAGCCCGCAGATGCAGTACACATAATCGCCAATGAAAGTATCAATGATGTAATCCTTCTTCTCATAGTATTCCCTCCGCTCAATATAAACTTTGCTTATCAATATAAATTTTGCTTATATTATATACTCAATTACCGGAAAAGGCAAGAAATAATATCATTTTTTGTATATTGTTACAAATCAGACCATGAATGACTGTATAATTTTACCAATGGAACGATAAATATTTGACAGACCAATTACCTGAAAATTTGCGAAGAATAAAACAGTCCCAAACGGTTAAAAATCCGTCTGAGACTGTTTCGTTGTATATATTTACTTTTTACAATCCTTTTTCATTCCCGTGCCGGTAATTTTCTTGTGCTTTAGATCTGATTGCAGTTTGTTGAGCGCTTCTCCGAACCGCTGGAAATGCACAACTTCCCTTTGTCTGAGGAATTTGATTACATCGTTGACGTCCGGATCGTCAGATAATCTTAAAATGTTGTCATACACAGCCCGCGCTTTTTGTTCCGCCGCCAAATCCTCGTATAAATTCGCCAGCGGATCGCCCGTTACCGCTATCGACGCAGCGGTAAACGGAGAGCCCTGCGAGCTCTGCGGGAACACGGAAGCTCCGTTATCCGCATAATACTCCCACGACTTCATCTCAAGCCATTCCTTCGGCGGAGCTTTTTTCGATAGCTGCGATACAAGCGTACCTACCATCTCAAGATGACCCAGCTCCTCGGTACCGACATCGGTTCCTTAATGCTCCCGCACAAGTCATCAGCATCTAACGCTGAATTTAACACCACTTTCCATTTGTGCGGGAGCAGCCGTAAATAAATATCCATATGCCTCCTGTCATATACCACTATCTTCTCAACAATATTTTGATAGAATATTTCATCCCT